>JADFLR010000018.1 GCA_022564295.1 Bacteroidota bacterium
TTGCAAATTCTGAGTTTGTTAATCTATCAATTTTCAATTCACTTGGAGAAAAGGTAGCCGAGTAGGTAAACCAAAGCAAACCGGCAGGTGAATATACTGTTACATTTGATGCTGGTAATTTTTCGTCGGGCGTTTACATTGCAAGATTAACTGCCGGCTCATTCGTTAAAATAATCAAAATGAATTTATTAAAATAACTTAAATAATAATTAATTAAGAGGAAATAATGATTAGGAAAACACTTCTTTTTCTGTTCTTTTTTGGAGCATCTCTATTAGCTCAAACTAATATTGAACTGATAAGTAATTTGGATGAACATAATGTAGGATATAATGATATCTGGGGATATGTTGACCCTTCCGGCAACGAATACGCATTACTTGGTGTGCGTGATGGAACATCCATTATAAGTCTTGCAGACCCATCAAACCCATTTGAAATTGCATTTATACCTGGCACTCTGACATGTTGTAGAGATATAAAAGTTCACGGTGAATATGCATACGTAGTATCAAGTACCACATCCGATGGATTGCAGATAATAGATCTTACACAATTACCAGACACTGCAACATTAGCGAATCAAACTTTTGCCTTTTTTGATGGAGCGCATAACATTTTTATTGAAAATGGATACGCGTATGTAGTAGGTACAAATAATTTTTCAGGTGGTATGCACATACTCGATCTTTCAAATCCAACCAATCCAACCAGAACTGCGACATATACCGCAAGTGGAATTATTCACGATGTATATGTGTGGGATGATACAGTGGTAGTTTGTGCCGGTACTTCCGGCGAATACCATCTTGTAGATGTAACTAATAAAACAAATCCACAGTTCATAAGCGCCAGTGCTCCAATTCCGGGTATTTTTCCACATAGCGGCTGGATGACTGAAGATAAGAGATACTTTTATGGAACCGAAGAATCGGGTAACACTGATATAACTGTCTGGGATTTAATAGACAGATCTTCATGGGACCTTGTCATTCCATCCTGGGAGACACAGTCAGAGGCAACAGTACATAATTTATTCATTCTGGGCAATTATGCACATATTTCTTATTACGCAGATGGATATGTTGTTCTCGATATTTCAGATCCGCTTTCACCATTCTTGGTGGGAGAGTATGATACGAGCCCTGTTAATCAAGCTACTTTTACAGGTGCGTGGGGAGCTTACCCATATCTGCCATCCAGATTAACAATCATCTCGGATATTGAAACAGGATTATATGTCTTTCAATTTACTCCGGGTGATGTACCCCCAGTAATAATTCATACGGAAATTAGTGATATTCTTAACAATGATCCGATTCCGATCACCGCAAATATAACCGATAACGAACAAGTGATAGATGCCAATTTGCACTACCGAACTACTTTTGATGGCAATACAAGCGACTGGTTTCTAATTAACGATCTCAATGGACCGACGAATAACTTATATGAATTTGAAATACCGGGGCAGGAGCATTTAACAACAATTGAATACTATCTTGCTGCGGTAGATAATAATGATAATGTTTCTACTTTACCGGCAGGGGGTTCCGGTATAAATCCTCCTGGCAGTACACCACCTCCTGATTTCTTTTCCTTTAAAGTTGTAATACCTGGAACCCTTATAATACAGTCCTTCTTTCCATTGGGCGATACAACAATTCAGAAGAATGGGGAGATTGATTTTATGGTAAATGCAATAGACACAAGTGGGTTGGAACTTACTTATCAATGGTTTAAAAATGATGTTTTAGTTGGGGCTAATAGCAATACATATCATTACAGGCATTCTTCATTTGATCCGCCGCCGCACACCGATGTGATTAAAGTTAATATTTCTAATGGCTATATTATTACGGATAAAACCTGGAATGTATTTGTAGAACCGACAACTGCTGTTGAAGATGAAAATAATCCGAGATCCTATTCTTTAAAACAAAACTACCCGAATCCATTTAATCCTTCAACACAAATTCGGTATAGCATTGCAAATTCTGAGTTTGTTAATCTATCAATTTTCAATTCACTTGGAGAAAAAGTAGCCGAGCTGGTAAACCAAAGCAAACCGGCTGGTGAATATACTGTTACATTTGATGCTGGTAATTTTTCTTCGGGCGTTTACATTGCAAGAATAACTGCCGGCTCATTCATTAAAATAATTAAAATGACGTTACTCAAATAATCTGAAATTGAATGTTTATTAATTCTGTAAAATTGAAGATATAATTATATTCATCAAAGCCCGCTAAATTAACAGCGGGCTTTAATATTTTAAAATTTCATTCTATTCATAGAATTTTTATATTTAGAAAAACCTTTAACATTTGTTGAGAAAAATGCATATAGTAATGTACCCCGGCACATTCGATCCTGTAACAAACGGACATATTGATGTTATAAGAAGAGCGGTGGAATTGTTTTCATCAGTTGTTGTTACTGTTGCAATTAACACGGGTAAGGAACCCCTGTTTTCTACCGATGAACGCGTTGAAATGTTAAAAGAAAGCTTAAAAGATTTCAACAATGTTTCTGTTGATTCATTTGATGGATTGGTGGTTGATCATGCTAAAGCTGTGGGAGCAAAAGGAATCATCAGAGGTTTGAGAGCTGTGAGTGATTTTGAATATGAGTTCCAGATGGCACTGATGAACAGAAAACTTGCAGGTAATATTTCCACAATATTTTTAATGCCTCACGAAAAGTACACTTATTTGAATTCCACAATAGTAAGGAACCTTGCAAGTCTTCACAGCGATGTAAGTGAATTTGTTCCGCCGATTGTACAAAGAGCATTAAAGAAAAAATTTCAATGAATACTTATTTTTTTCAATAAATATTTTTATAGAGATTTCTGAAAAATGACATTTAGATAAACCTGTCATTTTGAATTTATTTCAAAATCTCAAAAAAGATGCTGAAATGAATTCAGCATGACTCTAATGATTGAAATTTTCATAAGTCTCTATAAAATTGTTCAGCAACATTTCAGGATTCATTATGAATTTATTATATCTTGTCCTCTTAACCCTATTTTTATTTGTATCAGCTTGTGAAAATAAAACATCCTTAAATAATGAAATGACGGATGAACAATTAAAAATCAAAGCCAACGAACTTGCTCATAAGCTTTTGATTATTGATACACATGTTGATGTTCCATACCGGCTTGAGAGCAAGTGGGAAGATATATCTCAATCAACTGAGAAAGGACACTTCGATTATCCAAGAGCGAAGGATGGTGGACTTGATGCACCATTTATGTCAATCTACATTCCTGCTAAATATGAAAAAACCGGGGGCGGAAGAGAATTCGCAAACAAGTTGATTGATATGGTTGAGGGAATTGCAAATGAACATCCGGATAAGTTTGCTGTTGCAGCATCAGTAGATGCAGTAATTGAAAATTTTAAGAACGGAATTATTTCCTTCCCAATGGGAATGGAAAACGGAACACCGATTGAAGGAGATCTTAAAAATCTAAAATACTTTTATGATAGAGGAATCAGATACATAACTTTGACACATTCAAAAAGTAATCATATTAGTGATTCATCCTATGATGAGGAAATCCAGTGGAACGGGTTAAGCCCTTTTGGCGGGAAAGTAGTTGCAGAAATGAACAGGTTAGGAATGATGGTGGATGTTAGTCATCTTTCCGATAGTTCGTTCTATGATGTGATTCAAATTTCCAACGCACCTGTAATTGCTTCTCATTCTTCCTGCAGGTATTTTACTCCGGAATGGGAAAGAAATATGAATGACGAAATGATAAAAACCCTTGCGGATCACCAGGGAGTTATTATGATTAGTTTCGGCTCTTCTTTTATAAACGGAAAAGTTAGAGTAGAAAACAGCAAACACTGGAAATATATTGCTAACTGGCTGGAGGAGAATAATCTTTCATCCGGTGACACGGAAGCTGAAAAATTTAAGGATGATTATTTTGCTAAAGTCGATTTAGAAGAAGTAACTGTTTCACAGGTTGCAGATCACATTGATAGGGTTGTTGAGTTAACCGGAATTGATTATGTTGGCTTTGGATCCGATTTTGACGGAGTTCGTTCGGTTCCTGTTGGTTTGAGTGATGTTTCGATGTATCCCAACCTGATATTTGAATTATTAAAGAGAGATTATTCGGAAGAAGATATTGAAAAAATCTGCTCAGGAAATTTGTTACGGGTTTGGAAAGAAGTTGAGGAAACAGCAAACCGGCTTCAATTGGTGGAGGATTAAAAAGTGAATAAAATAGAATTAAATAGCATCGATGAAAAAGAAATTGTACCCGGATACTTCGCCAGGTTTGTTCATTCCGAAAATATGACAATTGCTTACTGGAATATTAAAGCTGGTTCTTCCCTTCCGGCACATTCACATCCGCACGAACAAATTTCTTCAATGATAAAAGGTGAATTTGAGTTGACTGTTGATGGTACTCCGCATCTTCTCAAAACGAATGATGTATTTATAATTCCCTCCGGCATACCACATTCCGGTAAAGCAATTACAGATTGCAAAATAATTGATACGTTTTATCCGGTTAGGGAAGATTACACATAGATTCTTGATACAGGATGCTGGATGCCGGAAATTGGAAAAAGTATGATGTATTAGCTTCACGCTTTGTTGAGAACTTTAAATTATTTGCTAAAGATTAATTGCAGGATTTGATATATGGTGTTCCTGTAAGATTGAATAACTGATTTCATAATGTGAATATACAGGATTTTAGGAATCCGGTATATCGAAAATAACAGATGGAATATGCAAGAAATATTATCAAAACTCTTCGAACGCGATCTCGAAAAACTAAAAACCGAGATAACTTCCTACAAAGATCCATCAAAGATGTGGCATATCACTGGTGAGATAAAAAACTCTGCTGGAAATTTATGCCTGCACAATTGCGATAACCTGCAGCATTTTATTGGTGCTGTTCTTGGTAATTAAGGTTATAAAAGAAATCGTGATGCAGAATTCAGCAGAAAGAATGTTTCTGTTGGAGAGCTGATAAAAGAAATTGATAAAACCCTGGAAATTGTAACAGAAACACTTAAGAATTTTGAAGAAGAAAAACTTAGTAAAATATATCCAATCAATGTCTTCGGAAATGAAATGACTATAGGGTTTTTCCTTGCACATCTAACAACACATCTTAACTATCACCAGGGACAAATTAATTATCATAGAAGACTACTTGATGCTTAACTGGAAATTCCAACAACAATAGTTTACCTTCTTTCAGCACCCTCATTATAAAGTTCATCAATAATTTACACCGTCTATCAATACTTCATTTTATCTTCTTATCAAATTGATTACTATTGTTATAACTAGAAGGCCAATAAATTAAAAGTAAGAAATATTTTAGATGGTGAAGGGTTTTATAGCGATAAAGAGTATGAAAATAATCCACATAATTAGGAGTGAAAAGAAAATGGAAACAAAAATGTCTTTGGGAGATTGTCTTGGTTGGGGAATTGGTCTTGGAAGTATTGCCGGTACAATAGTTGGAATATTGATAGAGAACCCAGGTGCCGGAGGGCTACTGGGGATGATTTCCGGTGCTACTATGGGATTAATCTTTAGCAGAATACAAACTATAAGACTGCCGATCAATCATCAAAATAAGAATACACACTAAACTAAATGTTAGTTTTCTTTGCTTGATTCTGCACCACTAAAAATATAGCTTTAAAACCTCAAATTTTACTATTTGTTAACCAACAATATAAACTAACAACGCAAAAATCGTGTATGAATAAAATCTTTATACTCATATTTATTTCACTAATATTATTTTTTATTTCCTGCGGGAAACAAGAATATACTGAAAAAGGGATAAGCGAGATTGTTCAGAGAACAGATTCATTACTTATTAATTTAGCCGGACAAAAATACGATTGGGCTTCAGCAAAAGCATATTCAACTGTACTCGCATTTTATCCGGAACCCGATATCATTTTTTTAAACGAAGATTTAACTTATAGGAGAGCTGCCGAAGCATTCAATCTCTATTATTATAAAGATGGTCATCTCATCCATTTTATAGGAAAGAAGCTTGAGTATTTTCCTAAAAAGGTAAAGAAGACAAAAAAAAAGATGACAAAGCTTAAGCTTAATCTGGACTCTGATGGTGATGTAATAAGTTATCAAAAATTTGTTAATGGCGAACTGTTGAGTTTAGATGACCCTGAATTGGAAGATGTACTAATACACGCAGAAGAATTATATAAACTGGTTGGCGATAAGGAAGAATAGTACTTTTAAAAACTACTTCTACTTAAATAATATCTTACACCAAACGTAAAATTCAAGTTATTCAGTGCTGTGGGATGATATGGTGCATCGCTCTGTAAAAAATTATACTGAGCTTCGATAAAAGTTGTAACATTTTTATCTTCCCAATATTTTTCCACCATCGCTCCTCCAAAGTATCCCCATATTGTTTCATTATCAACGTTGGAAATTACGTGACCGCCGAGCAGTTTAGCTTCCTGGTTTATAACTGCAAATGTAGCTCCCCCGCTTATACCAAGCGCAAATTCATCAGATAAATTAAAACTGTAAAGAAGTCCCCCGTTAAACAGCAGTTGAGAAAAAGATGAATTCACTTCAACAAACTGATCAGAAAACTGAATTTGCGATGAAAGGTATGATGTGTTATAGAACGATTGAAAATTTGATTTTGAAGTGAACGACCCTCTTGTATATAGAAAAAGATTTTTCGTAATGGGGATTCCAAAACTTCCGCCAAAAGAAATTGCAACAGGATTTTCACTTCCGTTATTTGAATTACTTATTTGCGCACCGCCGATTAATCCTGAAACAAAAGCTGATTTTTTACGAAAATTTTGTGCGGAAATATCACATACAGAAAACAAAACGAATAAAGTTAAAAGTAAAGTAATGGTTTTCATATCTCATCTTAGTTTTGATGATAAATTAAAAATTATTATGAGTATTGTCAACTGTCAAAAATATACCCATTGATTTTCTTCTGCAACTAAGTTGATATTTTCAATATCATCAATCTCATATTATATTGTATTGAGAATTAAATAAATGTTTTACTAATTTAATAACCAGACTGAATTTCTATGTTAGCGGATAGAGTAAAAAAAATAGTAACCTCAGCAACTATGCAGGTTTCTGAACAGGCAAAAAAATTAAAAGCTGAAGGTGCGGATGTAATTAATTTAAGTGTTGGCGAACTGGATTTCCCTACTCCCGATAATATTAAAGAGGCAGGTAAGAAAGGAATTGACGCTAACAAAACCCGATATACGGTAACACCGGGAACTTTAGAACTTAGAAATGCAATTGCATCAAAATTTAAAAGGGATAACAATCTTGATTACAGTGTTAATGAAATAACTGTAGCAAGCGGTGCCAAGCAATCTTTATTTAATGCAATAATGGCATTGGTTAATCCCGGTGATGAAGTTATTTTTAGCTCGCCTTACTGGGTTTCATATCCTGAGATGGTTTCGTTGGCCGAAGGTAAATCGGTTATTATAGAAACAAATACTGAAGATGGATTCCGTATTTCAGGCAAGAAGCTCGAAGATGCAATTACTGATAAAACAAAATTGTTTATTTTATGCAATCCTTCTAATCCAACCGGAGCAGCATATAATAAAGATGAGTTGGAAGAACTTGCGGAAGTGATTATTAAACATGATCTGTATGTGCTTTCCGATGAGATATATGAAAAATTAGTTTACGATGACTTTAAATTTTACAGCTTCGCACAAATTATACCTGAAATTAAAGATAGAGTATTAATTGTAAACGGTTTATCAAAATCTTATTCGATGACCGGATGGAGACTTGGTTATGCGGCGGGGGATCAAAAAATTATCGCGGCAATGAATAAAATACAAAGTCATACAACTTCTCATGCTTCATCCATTTCACAGGAAGCCGCTGTTGAAGCTCTGAACGGTCCTCAGATTATGTTGGAAAAAATGTTAAGTGAATTGATTGAAAGACGAAATTATCTATACAATGAATTAATTTCCATTAGCGGGATAAAATGTCATAAGTCGGAAGGAGCATTTTATCTTTTCCCCAAAATAACTTCTTTATATAACAAACAATTAAAAATAGATTCCTCTTTAGATTTAGCAATGTATCTTTTAAAGGAAGCCCTTATTGCTGTTGTGCCAGGGAGTGCGTTTGGTGCTGAAGGTTATATCCGCATTTCTTACGCAACATCGATGGATAATTTAAAGGAAACTATTTACAGGTTAAAGAAAACTTTGAAGAAATTTTAGTGACTTATGATGTAATCATCAGTTCTAAAGAGTCAGATAAATTTTCAACAGGAAGTTCTTCTCCCGTCCATAATTCAAAAGATTTAGCTGCCTGATACACCAGCATTTTTAGTCCTCCCAATGTGGCTGCACCTTGCTGTTTTGCTAAATTTAATAACTTCGTTTCGGTCGGATTATAGATCATATCAAATACCAACTGATCTTTGTGAAATGATTCCGTTAAATCTGTAGGACTATCATCCACATCAGGAAACATTCCAACAGGTGTTGAGTTAACAATTAATTCTGAGCTGTGAAAGGTTTCAATCAAATCAGGTGGGAAGAGATCTGCTGTTTTGAAATTATCGAATCTCATCTTCTCACTGAAATAACTATGTAATGTATCAGCACGCTGGATTGTTCTGTTTATGATAGTTATTTGTTCAGGTTTAAAATATCTTATCAACGTGTAAATAACAGCCCTTGCACCTCCTCCTGTACCGATCACACATACTTTCGAACCTGTAATGAAATCTTTAAATTCCGTTAAACTCTCTAACAATCCGTTTATATCGGTATTGTATCCTTTTAATTTCCCGTGTTCATTTACAATTGTATTTACTGCACCAATCATTGCAGCATCTTCGGAGAGTTCATCAAGATATTTTATGATTTTCTCTTTATGAGGAATTGTAACGTTCAATCCTCTAATTCCAAGAGCAACAACTCCTTTAAGAGCATTTTCAAGATCATCCGACACTACATCAAACGGCAAATAGATAAAATCGATGTTCTTTAATTGAGCTGCGACATTGTGAATGAACGGTGAATAGGATTGCTTTATCGGATGCCCGATTAACCCAATCAATTTTGTATTAACATAAAAAGAATTTTGCATGTTATTAATTTCGGATGATCTTCTTCAAAAATACTAAATTAACCATTATAGCAAAGATTATGGTGAGAGGTTAATTTTCCCCTAAAAGTTTTTTAAAAAGTTTTGATGACTTTATCTCAGGATATTCATTGGTAAATTCCTGTTTGATTTCAGGATCGATAGCAAACGCATTTTTCAAACATTCAAGAGCATCCCGGGTTCTTCTTAAAAGAAAATTTACTTTTGCCATGCCGTACATTGAATTTGCGTCATCAGGTTTTATTCTCAAGCATTCATTAAACGCATTAAGTGCATCAAGCCAATTGCCAATTTCAAAATAAGTCTCTGCCAAACTAAACCATATTTGATGATTATTAGGAGTGATTTTTAAAGCAGCCATGTAACTTTTAACCGATTCCTGTAATCTTCCAATAGAATATTCCAGATCTGCTTTGGCAAACCAAGCTTCCATATTATCCGAAGAAATTGTTATAGCTTTATTGAAATCTCTTAAAGCAAGATGATACTTGCCGATAGAATCGTAACAATAACCGCGGGAAAGATATGCTTCGTAATATTCATCGTTAATTTTTATTGCTTCCGAAAAATATTTTATCGCATTTATAAGGTCTTCCTGCTGCTCATACAGATTTCCAATATTAAAGCAGGTTGATTCATCATAATTATCTATCTGATATGCTTTCTTAAAACTTTGTAATGCTTCGTTAGCCCGTCCAAGTTCTGAAAGTACATTGCCCCTGTTAAACCAAGCACTTAGAAAATCATCATTTAATGCAACTGCAAGATCATAGCTATTAACAGACTGTTCAAGTTTATTTAATTTAGATAATGCAACTCCTCTGTTATACCAGCCGTTTGAGTTGTACGGATCAAACTCTAAAAATTTATCATATATTTCAACAGCTTTACAGTATTCGTTAAGATTTTCGTAACAGTATCCAAGTTCATAAAACGCTTCATAATAGGTTGGATCTTGCTTAATTACTTTCTCGAAATAATGAATAGCTTTTTCAAAATTTTCTCTTCTCTGATTTAACAAACCAAGACTAAAGAGGGCATCTTCATTGTTTGGTTCATTGCTAAGTACTGAGTTTAAAGTTTCTTCAGCTTGAGAAAAATTTCCAAGATTTTCTTCAATGGCGGATTTATCAATTAAGGTATCTAAATCCCCCGGGTTTAGTGACAACGATTTGTCAATGCACTCAATTGCTTGTTCAAAATTTCCGGCAGAATTTAGAAGCAATCCCTTCTTATTCCATAATTCTGAGTTGTAAGGTGAGATTTCAAGCAAATAGTTTACGAAGTACATCCCATCGGTTATATATCCGTAATCGAGGCATTGATTTATTACATCCTCAACTCTTTCAATTGAGTTGTAAAGCATATTACTCTCAATTAAGTTTCGGCATGCATTAATTTCTTCATTTACATGATTACTATCATCTTCAGGATTTACATCATTAAAATGAGAATTGTAAATAGACATTAAGTTCTCCGTAAACCGATTATTACTTTAAATTAGTTAATACTATAAATTATAAAAACAATTTGAAATCAACTTGATAATTAAAAAAATTTTTATAATATCATAAAATACAAATGCCGTGCCACAAGAACACGGCAATTTTTAATTACACTACCAAATTTGATGAATTAGTTCTTTAAAACAGCCGTAACTTTTTCTGCTGCATCTTTGAAACTTGATGCAACTTCAAAGTTGAGCTCAGATTCATTTAATAAAACACGGGCTTCTTTGGCATTTGTTCCTTCAAGACGAACTACAATTGGTATATTTACATGCATCCATTTAGTTGCATCGATAACTCCCTGTGCAACTCTGTCACATCTAACAATACCACCAAAAATATTTATTAAGATAGCTTTAACATTCGCATCGGAAAGAATTATTTTGAATCCATTTGCAACCGTATCTTTATCAGCACCTCCGCCTACATCTAAAAAGTTAGCCGGTTCACCGCCGGCGAGTTTTATTATATCCATAGTTGCCATAGCCAAACCTGCACCGTTCACCATGCATCCTACATTGCCGTCAAGTTTTATATAATTAAGATTATATTTTGATGCTTCAACTTCCAAAGCATCTTCTTCATCCAGATCGCGGTATTCCGCTATATCTTTAAGACGGTAAAGAGCATTATCATCAAAATTCATTTTTGCATCAAGTGCGATAATATCACCTTCTTTTGTAACCACTAAAGGATTTATTTCAACAAGTGATGCATCGGTTTTTTCATAAACATTGTAAAGAGCCATTAAGAATTTAACTGCTTTCTTGTGCTGATCACCTTCAAAACCCAAAACGAAAGCTAATTTCCTTGCCTGGTACGGCTGCATTCCTAATTCAGGTTCTATTATTTCCTTAATTATCTTCTCAGGGGTTTCGGCTGCGACTTTTTCAATTTCAATACCGCCTTCTGTAGAAACCATCATAACATTTTTAGATTGCGCCCTATCCAAAGTAATTCCAATATAAAATTCATTATCGATGTTTATGCCTTCCTCAATAAGAAGTCTCTTCACTACGTTGCCTTCAGGTCCTGTTTGATGAGTAACCAAATTCATTCCGATAATCTGACTTGCGAATTCCCAAACCTCATGCAGACTTTTCGCAACTTTTACACCCCCTCCTTTACCACGCCCTCCAGCATGAATCTGTGCTTTAACGACCCAAATATCTCCGCCAAGCTCTTCTTTTGCTATTTTCACCGCTTCTTCACCTGAAAATACAACTCCGCCTCTTGGCACCGGGACATTAAATTTTCTTAATATTTCTTTTCCTTGATATTCATGAATTTTCATTTAACTACCTTGATTTATTCATTTTTATCTTGCTAAACGTTCTTTGTTAAGCCCGCATTTAAATTATATTTTTTCACTCATTGTTTTTCCTTGCAGGAACAGAAGCAAGTAATCTCTTCCACCCGCTTTTGAATCGGTTCCCGACATATTAAAACCTCCAAACGGATGAGCACCAACAAATGCACCGGTACATTTACGGTTGAAATAAAGATTGCCGATTAATAACTGTTCTTTTGCAGCATTAATTTTCTTACGATTTCTTGTATAAACTGCACCGGTTAAACCATAAATACTATCGTTTGCAATTTTAAGACTCTGCTCAAAATTATTGGATTTTAATACAGCTAACACAGGTCCGAATATTTCTTCCTGCGCGATTCGATGTTGAGGTTTGATATCGATAAAAACAGTTGGTTCGATATAATAACCATTGCCTTTAGCTTTTTTACCGCCAACTAAAAGTTTGCCTTCCCGTTTACCTATTCTTATATAGTTAAGAATGTTCTTTTGCGCTTTTTCATTAATAACAGCACCCATATAATAATCTTCATTACCTGGACCAACCCGAATTTTTTCTACTTCGGTCTTCAACTTACTTACAAACTTCGAGTAAACTGATTTATCTACTATTACTCTTGAACAGGCAGAACACTTTTGACCCTGAAATCCAAATGATGATACAACGACGCCTTTTACGGCATCATCAATATTTGTTTCCTTATCAACAATGATACAATCCTTTCCGCCCATTTCGGTAACAACTCGTTTTAACCAAATTTGATTCGGTTGAACTATTGAAGCTAATTCATTAATATGTAATCCAACTTCCATCGAACCGGTAAATGTAATGAATCTGACTTTAGGATGTGCAACTAAAGAATCACCAACTTCACCTCCTGAACCCGGAAGGAAATTTATAACACCATCCGGTAATCCGGCTTCTTTCATAATATCATAAAATATTTTTCCCATCATCGGAGAATCGCTGGAGGGTTTTAGAACAACTGTATTACCGGCAACTACTGCTGCCGATGTCATTCCAACTAAAATAGCAAAAGGGAAATTCCATGGTGGAATAGTAACACCAACACCCAACGGAATATATACTAATTCATTCCTTTCACCTTTAACCGCTGTAATTGGTTGTTTTGAAGCATACCTCAACATCTCTCTGCCGTAAAATTCAAGAAAATCTATTGCTTCGGCAGTATCCGCATCTGCTTGAAGATAGTTCTTTCCTGTTTCGTAAATCATCCATGCATTAATTTCAAATCTTCTTTTCCTTGCAATTGAAGCTGCCTTAAATAAATAACTTGCTCTTTTTTCTGCCGGGACGAATTTCCATTCATCAAACTTTTTAAAAGCTGTTTCAACAGCGCGGTTCACTATTTCTTTAGTGCCTTTATAAAATTTTGCAACAACTTCATCTTTTTCTGAAGGGTTATAGGATATGATCCTTCCGTTCGATCTTACCTTTTTACCACCAATTATCATTTCATATGTTTTGCCCAATTGTTTCTTTACGGAAGCAAGAGCCTTTTGTTGTTTTACAAAGTTTGATTTTTTTGAAAAATCAGTAAAAGATTCGATGCGGAAAGGTTTAACTGACATTAATGATCTCCTGACAAAATAATAAAAAATAGTTTTTAAAAATTAACGTTTTTGATTTTGATAAACAATTTGTAGAAGTTCAATAATTGAAAGTGATTCATAAGGTTTTGCATAAACATCTTTTAAATGATAAACTTTTGGTTTTAATCTAATGATGTTATATTATTTTATATGAATATTTACAACTTGCTAAATGGTAATTCTTCGAGGGAATTTAACCGATGACAGTATCAAGAATTAATTTTAATAATTATATTACCGGGAGACGGAAATGGCATTACTAAAAGCATGCGATACAATTACTGAAGTTTATCGTTTTTTAACAGAGGAATACGGGAAAACTGTAGATAAAGATTTACTAAGGTATAAATTCAATAACAATTATACAGGCGTCTCTTATTCAAAATTTAAAGAAGAAACAGACGCATTTGCATTTGGTCTTGCATCACTCGGTATAAAACGGGAAGATAAGGTTGCGATAATGGCTGAGAACCGCCCTGAATGGGTTTATACTGATATGGCTGCACTTGCATTAGGTGCAATAGATGTACCGCTTTATCCATCTCTTACTGCTGCTTCGGTTGAGTTTATTCTAAATAATTCGGAATCGAAATGCATTGTTGTCTCAAATAAATTTCAGTTGAACAAGGTGCTGAAAATTCTTAACAAATGTAAGTATTTGAAATTTATTATTGTCATGAATGAAAATGATTTCGATCCGTCAGTGAAAAATCTTCATTCATTTAATCAAGTGCAGGAAATAGGTAATGAATATAAAAACATGAAACCCGATTTGCTCAAAAATAGTATGAGCACGGTTAAGGGAAACGACGTCTGCACAATTATTTATACCTCAGGCACAACCGGCGTACCAAAAGGTGTTGTATTAACTCACAAGAATATCATGTCGAATGTTACAAGTGCATTAACAGCATTCCCCATCACCGAAGATGATGTGTTTTTATCATTCCTTCCTTTGTGTCACATCTTTGAAAGAATGGCTGGATATTATACAGCATTTGCTGCCGGCGGTACGGTTTGTTATGCCGAAAGCATAGAAAAAATTTCAACCAATTTAGCTGAGATAAATCCAACTATAATGACTTCAGTTCCACGTTTGTTCGAAAGGATTTATTCAAGAATTATAAGGAACGTTGAAAGCCAACCGGAAAAGAAACAGAAAATATTTTACTGGGCAATGGAAACGGGGAGACAATATGCTAATGCAAAAAGAGAAGGTAAAATACCAATTGCACTTTCCATAAAACATAAAGTGGCAGATAAGCTAGTATTCAAAAAACTAAGAGGACGATTTGGAGGTAAAATAAGATTCTTTATCTCTGGAGGTGCAGCACTTCCACGGGAATTGGGAGAATTTTTTGAGGCATTCGGAGTCATAGTTATTGAAGGGTATGGATTAACTGAATCATCCCCGGTTTTAGCTGCAAACAGACCGGACGACTACAAATTTGGGTCAGTTGGTAAACCGTTTCCCGGAGTAGAAATTAAAATAGCTCCTGATGGTGAAATTCTTGCAAGAGGTCCGAATATTATGCAAGGTTATTATAAAAATAAAAAGGAAACAAGCGCTGCAATAAAAGACGGTTGGCTTTACACGGGTGATATTGGTGTATTTGATACAGACGGTTTCTTGTTGATTACAGATAGGAAAAAACACTTATTTAAAACATCGGCTGGTAAATATATTGCTCCTACTCCTATTGAAAACACATTCCTCGGAAGTAAATACATCGATCAGTTTGTTTTGATTGGAGACAGGAGAATGTTCCTCAGTGCACTTATTGTACCAGATTATGAAGCCGTAAAAGAATATGCTGATGCTCATAATATACCGTATGCTGATGAAAAAGATCTTGCACAGAATGATGAGATCTATAAATTACTTGAAAAGGATATGGTACAGTTTCAGAAAAAGTTGGCAAACTACGAACGTGTTAGAAAATTCGTATTGCTAGATAATCCGTTTACTATTGATTCCGGTGAAATTACACCAAGCTTAAAAATTAAGCGCAAAGTAGTTGAAGAAAAATACAGCGAACTTATAAACAGGATGTATGAACGTCTTTCAAATTAGAAATGGAAATTTGATTAGTTATTAATCTTTTCCATTACCTCAATAATCTGTTTATGAATTTGATTGTTAGTAGATAGTATTTTCTTCGAGAAGATACTTATTGAATTGCCGTCAAAGTCGGTAACTATTCCACCGGCTTCTTCAGCAATCAGTTTCCCGGCGCATATATCCCATGGATACAGATGGACCTCCCAGAAACCATCGAATACACCTGAAGCAAGATAGCAAAAATCAATAGCTGCCGAACCGAGCCTTCTAACACCGCGGGCTTTTTTTGTTAAAGTTATAAATCTCTCAAAAGCTCCTTCAGGATTTTCTGCTACATTATACGGAAATCCTGTAACAAGCAAACTATGTTCAAGTTTATTTACTTTACTTACGTTAATTTTATCTGAGTTTGCGAATGCACCGCTTCCCTTTTCAGCAGAAAAAACAATATCTCGCATTACATCATAAACAACTCCTGCAATTGTTTCGCCGTTTTTTTGTACACCAATCGATACAGAAAATATTGGCAAACCGTGTGCGAAGTTTGTAGTTCCGTCAAGCGGGTCAACAACCCAAAGATATTCGGAATTCTTTCTCACATCTCCTCCTTCTTCAGCAAGTATACTGTGAGAGGGATATTTTTCTTTTATAAAATTAATAATCAGTTCTTCCGATGCTTTATCAATCTCAGTAACAAGATTACTTTCGTTTGTTTTGTATTCAACTTTAAATGAAGTACCGAATCCTTTTTTAATTATTGATCCGGCTCTTTTACTAATTTCTATTATGTCATCTATCATAATAATTTGTAAATGTTATAAGTGAAAAATTTCTGACCTCGTTAAAATATATGCTGTAAGTATAATTAGCTTAGTTTGATGCAATTAAAATGCTGCCAATTCTAAGTTCCTTGAAAGCCCTATGCAATTTTGGTATATTTTGAGTTGGATTATACGCAAAAAAAAGGAGTTTTTTATTTGAATCAGATTAACAAAACTGAAATTCAGACAGCAAGTGAAGGTTCATTTATCGATAATATGCCGGATACACTTCCGATTTTACCGCTTCGGGATATAGTTATTTTCCCATATATGATATTTCCCGTACTTGTTGGAAGAGAACTGTCAATCAGGGCCGCTAATTATGCTACGGAAAATACAAAATATATTTTTCTTTCCACTCAAAAAATATCTACAATTGAAGATCCGAAGAAGGATGATATTTATACTGACGGAACAATTGCTAAAATAATTCAGATATTAAAACTTCCAAACGGTTTAATGAAAATTCTGGTTGACGGTTTAATTCAAGCAAAGATTGTTGGGTTTACTGATAGAAAAGAATTTTTTGAAGGTAAGTTGGAAATTGTTTTGCCTGAACTTGTAAAAGATCATGAGATGAATGCAATGGAAAGGCAGATGTCTCAATTATTTAAAGAGTATGTGAAGATCAGCAGAAATATTCCGGCAGAAACATTAAGTGCTTTTGAAAACATTGTGGAGCCGGACAGAAAGCTATTTTACGTTGCTGCTAATATAAATCAGCAAATAGATGTTAAGCAGGCAATTCTTCAAAAATACACTTTAAAAGACCAGTTTTACGAAGTAATCAAAATTTTAAATTCTGAAATTGACATACTTAAAATAGAAAAAGAAATTGATAACAGGGTTCAGGAAAACATTGCCAAAACGCAACGCAAGTTTATAATACAGGAACAAATAAAAATTTTGCAGGATGAATTAGGAGAAGATGATGATGCTTCGCCGGAGTTTACCAAGATTAGGCAAAAAATAAAAAAAGCAAAGATGCCTAAAGAAGCTGAGGAGAAATCATTAGAAGAATTAACCAAACTTAAAAAAACCCCTCCAATGTCTCCCGAATCTACTGTCATCAGAAATTATCTTGATTGGCTTACCGATGTACCATGGTCTAAAAAGACAAAAGATAATCTGAACATAAAACATGTGCAGAAAATTTTGGATGAAGACCACTTCGGATTGGAAAAACCGAAGGAAAGAATTATAGAGCACATTGCAGTTCTTAATCTTGTAAAGCAGATAAGAGGGCAGATACTCTGCTTTGTGGGTCCGCCGGGAGTTGGTAAAACATCATTAGGTAAATCTATTGCAAGGGCTTTAGGCAGAAAATTTGTGCGAATAAGTTTGGGCGGAGTTCGTGATGAAGCTGAGATTAGAGGTCACCGAAGAACATACATCGGCTCAATGCCCGGCAAAATAATTCAATCTATGAAAAAAGCAGGCACAATAAATCCAATTATCTTATTAGATGAGATTGATAAAATGAGCGTTGATTTCAGAGGGGATCCATCTTCAGCAATGCTCGAAGTTCTCGATCCTGAACAGAACCATACTTTTAACGATCATTATCTTGAAGTTGATTATGACCTGAAGAATGTTATGTTCATCACTACTGCTAATGTTCGTTATAACATTCCCCTTCCACTTCAGGATAGGATGGAAATTATTGAACTGCCCGGTTACCTCGAATATGATAAGTTAGAAATTGCAAAACGCCATTTGGTTCCAAAGCAGTTAGAGTCTCATGGCTTGATAAAGAAGAATGTTATAATAAATGATGATGCTATAAAAAAAATTATTAGAGATTATACAAGAGAAGCCGGTGTTAGAAATCTTGAAAGAGAGTTAGCTTCCATTTGCAGAAAGGTTGCTAAAGATATAGTGGTGAAGGAATCGTCGAACGGAAAATGGAAAAAGAAAACTAAATATACTATTGATGAAAAGAAGGTTGAAGATTATCTTAAAAATCCAAAATTCAGAACTCCGCGGCATGAAAAAACTGAAAAAATCGGAAGCGTTACAGGTTTGGCATGGACAAGCGTAGGCGGAGCTTTACTGAATGTTGAAGTTACAATAATGAGTGGTAACGGTAAGCTTAGTCTTACCGGACAAATTGGAAATGTAATGAAAGAATCTGCACAGGCAGCATTAAGTTATTTACGCTCTTCGGCAAAAGAACTCGGGCTACGCCATGATTTCTTTAAAGGTAAGGAAATTCATATTCACGTCCCTGAAGGAGCTATTCCGAAGGATGGACCTTCTGCAGGAATTACAATGGCAATGGCAATGTATTCTGCTATCGGTAAAAAACCGGCTTCAAATAATGTTGCGATGACAGGCGAAATTACTTTAACCGGTTCTATTCTTGCAATCGGCGGATTGAATGAAAAGCTGCTCGCCGCAAAACGAAATAAAATTGAAACGGTTCTTATACCAAAAGAAAATGAGATTGATTTGAATGAAATATCAGATAAAGTTAAAGACGGTCTGAAAATTATTCCGATTGAAAAAGTAGAGGATGCGATACCATATGTTTTGCCTTCAATAAAACGAAAAAAATCTTCTACAGCAACAACTAAAAAAGTTACAAAAAGGAAATAGTGATTTTGAAAGAAATAGATATACCGGAAGATATTACTTCTTTGGAAGAAAAATATAAACTGTTAATAAAACAGCTTAAAGAATTACTGAATCGGAATGATCATGAACTATCCAATCTATCCATCTTAACTTCAGCACTGAAACAAACATTCAGTAAAATCAGTTGGGTAGGTTTCTATCTTTACGATAAAGAGAAATTATTTCTCGGTCCGTTTCAGGGTAAAGTAGCATGTACAACAATCGAAATAGGCAAGGGAGTTTGTGGAACAGCCGCATCAAAAAAAGAAACTATTGTTGTTCCTGATGTTGCTAAATTTCCAGGGCATATAACTTGTGATTCAGATTCGAAATCTGAAATTGTACTGCCGATAATTAGCAAAGATGATGAACTCTTCGGAGTGCTTGACCTTGACAGCAGTGAATACAATTCGTTTAATGAAACGGATAAAATCTATCTCGAAGAAATTTGTAAATTTTTAGTTGAGGAAATTCTTACTTAACAATTATTAATTATAAGATTTTTACAAAATGGCATATTTGGTGACAGCACGAAAATGGAGACCGCAGTTATTTAAGGATGTAGTCGGGCAGGAACACATAACTGAAACTCTAAAAAATGCTATAAAAAATAATAGAATTGCACACGCTTATTTGTTTACAGGACCTCGCGGCGTAGGTAAAACAACAACCGCAAGAATTTTTTCAAAAGCACTTAACTGTGAAAACCCTGCTGATGCTGAACCATGCAATAAATGTAATATGTGCCTTGATATACAAAACCTTCAATCTATGGATATAATCGAAATAGACGGTGCTTCAAACAGAGGAATTGATGAAATCAGAACGCTGAGAGAATCGGTGAAATATGCACCAACCCGTGGAAAATACAAAATTTATATCATTGATGAAGTTCACATGTTAACAAAGGAATCGTTCAATGCATTCCTTAAAACTTTGGAAGAACCGCCTGAACATACAATATTTATTTTCGCAACAACTGATGTTCATAAAGTTCCGCTCACAATAATTTCACGCTGCCAGCGATTTGACTTTCGCAGAATTCAGATGGATACAATTAAAGGAACACTTGCCAAAATAGCAGAAGCCGAAAAAATTAAAATCGATGATAAAACATTAACTATTATTGCAAAAAAAGCAGATGGAGCTTTGCGTGATGCTGAAAGTTATTTCGATCAGATAGTTTCATTCTGCGGGGATGATATTGATGCTGAAATAGTTGCTAAAATGCTTAACCTGATTGGAGAGGAAGTTTACTTTAAGATTTCTGATTCAATATTAAATAAGGCATTCAAAACAGTTTTTGAAGTAACGAACATTATTTACGAAAACGGTTGGGATTTTATCGATTTTAATAATGGACTGGTTGAACATTTTAGAAACATAATGACTGTTATCCTTACCGAAAATACTTCGCTGATAGAAACGGCTGATATCTATAAAGAACAGTATCTTAATTACTTGGGCAAATTCTCAAAAGGTGATTTATTACGTGCGATGAACTATTTAAACAAAGTACAGCAAGAATTGCGGTTTTCCCAGAATCAAAAACTTAAAATAGAAATTGCACTTACACATTTGATTGGGCTTGAGAAATCTCAAACAATGACAGATTTAATTTCACAATTAAATTCTGCAAACGATGAAAAAAAAAGCCTTCTGAATGAACCTTCTGATATTTCCTATACCGCAAAATCAGAAACATTAAGTCTAACAACAGATAACATTCAAAAGACCAAAATTAAAAAATCAGAACCAAGCGGATCTAAACTAAAAAGCAAAGAAGTTGTAATAACCATTACAGCCAAGGAACGAAATGGTGAGATTGATTTTGATAGAATAATAAGTAAATGGGGGTATTTTATTGATGAAGTTTCGGGTGAAAAAGGATTGACTCTCGGTCCTGCAATCAAATCGCTGCAGGTGCAGTCTCTCTCGGGTAATAAGCTTAACGTTTTTTCCGATTATTCTGAAATTCAAAAAACCATCGAGCTAAATAATAAATACCTGGAAATCAAATCTGAAGCAATTTTTGGAAAACGGTTGATATTTCAAATTTCTAATCAATTTGATGCAAATAAACAGGCAGTTAATCATTCCATTCCAAAAAGCAAAAACACAACCAATGAGGAACAAAAAAAGTTTGATGACCCTTATGAACAAATAATTGTAAACGAACTCGGCGGGATAAAGATTAATTAGGAAAATCTTATAAATAGGCATTATTATAAGATCCCGGTTAATATTCCGTTCATTTGATTAATATTAATTTATGGTTATTTTTGTGTTCTATGTCAAAAAATCTTATCATCGCCATAGATGGTCCTGCAGGTTCGGGCAAAAGTACAACTGCTCAATTAGTAGCCCAAAAGTTAGATTTTGTTTACATTGATACGGGAGCAATGTATCGTGCAATAACTTATCTTGCAATAAGAAATAATGCATTGGGTAACAAAGATAAAATAATTGAACTTGCAGCAAACAGCAATATTGATTTGAAATTTGAAAATGGTGTTACGTGCATAAGCATAAATAAGGAAGATTTGACTAATAAAATCCGCACGTTAGATGTAAATAAAAATGTGAGCGATGTAAGCAAAATTGAAGAAGTGCGAAGAATATTGGTAAGAAAACAGCGCGATATTGGTAGTAAAACAACAGGTGTTGTAATGGAAGGAAGAGACATTGCTACTGTAGTGTTTCCTAATGCCGATATAAAAATATTTCTTACAGCCACAATAGATAAGCGGGCTAAAAGACGTGCAAAAGAATATGCGGAAAACGGGATTGAAATTCCTGTTACTGAGATAAAAGAAAATCTGAAAAATAGAGATCAAATCGATTCTAACAGAGAAGTAAGTCCTTTAGTAAAGGCAGAAGATGCAATTGTAGTAGATACAAGTTATGTTTCAATTGAAGAACAGGTTAATATAATTCTAAACAAAGTTAAAAAAACCGCCGATAACTTAGGTATTGATGTTAAAATAAATTGAGAATTTGAAAAGCCAAAGCAAACAAAAATGTTAAACTAAATAATGACCTGTGTTATTGTATTTCATTGGCTTTATCGATAATGCAGAAAGTATACTATTAGGAGGATGAATGTCCGAAGAAACTAAAGAAGAAAAGAAGAAGGTATTTGCCACTATAGACGACTACGAAAAAGCAAAAACCAAATTTGATCGTGTGGAGTATTCCGAAGAGGAATTTTTTGAATTAGCTAATTTATATGCAGACTCATTTCACGATGTGAAGGAAGGTGAACCTGTTAAAGGTACTATTGTAGGTATTCAGGATGATTATGTTATTGTTGATGTTGGTTTTAAATCCGAAGGTTCAATTCACATTTTCGAATTCGGTGAAGACCCGCAATTAACAATTGGTGATGAAATTGAAGTGGTGCTCGAAAGTGTTGAAGACCACGACGGCAATCTTGTATTGAGCAAACAAAGAGCTGACTTCCTTAAAAACTGGAAAAGAGTTATGGATGCTTACGAAACCGGTGAAATTCTTGAAGGTAAAATTATTAAAAGAATTAAAGGTGGAATGGTTGTCGATCTTTTCGGTATGGAAGCCTTCCTTCCTGGTTCACAAATTGATGTTAGACCAATAAGAGACTTTGATGCTTTTGTTGGACAGACTATGGACTTTAAAGTTGTTAAAGTTAACGTTCCTACCGAGAATGTTGTTGTATCGCATAAAGTTCTTGTTGAAGAAGAAATCAGCGATCAAAGAAATGCTATTCTCGAAGGATTGGAAAAAGGACAGATCCTCGAAGGTATTGTAAAGGCGATTACTGACTTTGGTGTATTTGTTGACCTCGGTGGTGTTGATGGTTTAATTCATATTACTGACCTTAGCTGGGGAAGAATTAATCATCCAAATGAAATAGTTAAACTTGACGAAACTATAAAGGTTGTTGTTACCGATTTTGATGAAGAGAAGAAACGGATCTCTTTAAGCTTGAAAAAACTTATGGCTCATCCGTGGGAAAATATCGAAGCCAGATATTCTGTTAAAGATAAGGTTTCCGGAAGAGTTGTTTCGCTTACAGATTACGGCGCTTTCATTGAAATTGAAAAAGGTATTGAAGGACTTATACATAATTCTGAAATGAGCTGGACTCAGCATATTAAACATCCATCACAGATTGTTGCAATGGGTCAAGTTATTGAGGCAGTTATTTTAAGTCTGGATAAAGATGAAAAGAAAATTTCTCTTGGTATAAAACAGTTAGAGCCGGATCCATGGGAATCCCTAATGCAAAAATACCCTGATGGATCAAAACATTCCGGCGTTGCCCGTAATTTAACAAACTTCGGTGTGTTTGTAGAACTCGAGCCGGGAGTTGACGGGCTTGTTCACATTTCCGATCTTTCGTGGACAAAGAAAATCCGCCATCCCGGAGAAGTTGTTAAAAAAGGTGAGACAATTGATGTAATTGTGCTTGGTGTTGATGTGGAACAACGTAAAATTTCTCTCGGTCATAAACAAATTCTCGAAAACCCTTGGGATACTTTCGAAAAGACATATTCTGTAGGATCTCTTACAGAAGGTAAGGTTGTTAGAATTATTGAAAAAGGATTAATCGCTGAATTACCTGATCAGGTAGATGGTTTTGTACCCGGGACTCAATTATCAACCTCAAGAATCAAAAACATTGCAAATCACTTCCCTATCGATGATGTTATACCTCTAAAGGTTTTAGAATTTGATAAAGAAAACAAGAAAATAGTTCTAAGTGTAATTACTGCACTCAAAGAAAAATCTGAAGAGGAAATACAGGAATACTTAAATAAACATAAATTTGATAGAGTTTCGGTTCAAAGTATTAAAGCTGCTGATACTGCTGCAATTGATTCTTCTGAATTTCCCATATTTGAAGTTACAGAAAATGTATCGCCTCAGCAGCCAAAAACTGAACCTAAAAGTGAAGAAGAATAATAAATCCTGATATTCTTAGTCCTTAATTATTGAGCGGGATACTCTCCCGCTCTTCTTTTATCAACAAGAATAATATGAACAGTAAAGTTGCATTACATACATTGGGCTGCAAACTAAACTTCTCCGAGACTTCAACAATTGGCAAACAATTTTTATCTAACGGGTTTGAAATTGTTGACTTTAAAGACAAAGCAGATGTTTATGTATTTAACACCTGCACCGTTACTCAAAATGCAGAAAGAGAATGCAGACAATTAGTTCGGAGAGTGCTAAGAAAAAATCCGGAGGCATTTGTTGTTGTTACAGGATGTTATGCTCAGTTACGTCCCCAAGAAATTAGTGATATTCCTGGTGTTGATGCAGTGCTTGGCAGCAATGAAAAATTTAATCTTTTTAATATCCTAAATGATTTTAAAAAATCTGAACTCGCTTGCATTTACGTTGGCTCTTTGAATAACGTAACGGATTTCGGTGAAGCACATTCTACAGATGCAGACAGCCGTACAAGAGCATATTTCAAAATACAGGATGGGTGCGATTATAAATGCACATTTTGTACAATCCCGCTCGCCCGCGGCTCAAGCAGAAGTATGAACCCACAATATGCAGTAGATGAGTTTAAAAGATTAATCGATCAGGGTTATAAGGAAATTATTTTAACGGGTGTAAATGTTGGAGATTACGGGAAATCATTCGGTTATAATTTTTTTCAGCTTCTCACAAAGCTTATAAACATTAATGGTGATTTCCGAATTAGGATAAGCTCCATAGAACCGAACTTGCTCACTGAAGATATAATTGATTTGATCTCCGGAGAAAAGAAACTCTGCAATCATTTGCACATTCCTCTTCAAAGCGGCAGCCAGGATATTCTTAAAGCAATGCAAAGAAGATATTCTGTAAAAGATTATGAGAAGATAATATTTAATGCGAATGAGAAAATTGAATATCTCGGCGTAGGAGTAGATGTAATAGTTGGTTTCCCAGGCGAAACAGAAAATCATTTTATTGAAACATATAATTTCCTTCGCGATCTGCCAATTTCATATTTGCATGTTTTCACTTACTCTGAAAGACCCGATACGAAAGCGATAAATCTGACTGGCAAAGTTGAAATAACGGAGAAAAAAAGACGCAACAAGATTCTTAGAACTTTAAGTGAAAAGAAAAAACATCAGTTCTATAAACAAATGCTGGGAAGAGATTTAGATGTATTATTTGAAGATGAATTGATTGATAATAAAATGAAAGGATTTACATCAAATTATGTAAGGGTTATAAATGAATATGATCAATCTTTTATTAATGAACTTACTTCCGTCAATCTCAATAGAATAACAGCAGAGGGAATTTGTACAGGTAATATTTTAGATACTAAAAATTCAATTGAATTAATTTTAATATAAAGTTAATATAAAATTAAAAAATATGAAATTATCTGCACTTCTTATTCTCGCAATTGCATCATCTGTTTTTTCACAACAACAATCATCATTTTCAATTTTACTATTGGAACAAGAAATTAAATCATCCGCTTCTGAATATTCCTCAGCAAATTTGAATTTTTCTAATGACATTGAAACAGCAAAAAAAAGTGGCGGATTGGCAATTTTATATTCGCTTTTATTACCCGGCATGGGTGAACTTTATGCAGATGGATATGAAAGCGGAAAATATTTTACAATTGCCGAAGGTGTCTTATTGGGAACGTATATTGGGATGAGTGTTTATGCAAGCAATCAGGAAGATAATTATAAAGCTTATGCAACAACTAATGCTTCTATAAATACCATCGGTAAAGATGATGATTACTTTGCAACCATCGGGCAATATCAAAACATCGATAATTTCAACGATCAAAAAGCACTTGAAAGAAATTTTAATCAAATGTACGATACGGAAACATTTTTCTGGAAATGGCAAAGCACTGAAGACAGACGTGCATACAGAAGTATGTGGTCTTCAAGTGAGCAAACTTATAACGACTTACGTTTCATTGTAGGTGCGATGATTTTGAACAGAGTTGTAAGTGCAATTAATGCGGTTCGCCTTGTTTCAGCATACAACAATCGCATTGAAGAAGAATTAAGCTGGAATGTTTCTATAGGATTAAAACAAACGGCTAATCTTCCAACAAGTTTAAATTTTTACTTTCAAACAGCATTTTAAAGTAAATGCTTGTTTAGATTGTTGTAGTCTTCTTTCCTGAACCATCATACTTATAATCCATTTTTAATTATCTGATTAATATCATTGTCTTACATATAAAACTATTACGATAGAAAACGTAATAATTAAATTTTACAGATACATTAATTTGTAATTTGTACAGTAATTTTCTAACTAAGCAAAATATTGAAAACATACCATTTTTTAATATATTTGCCTTACAAAATTGCTTCTGATTTAACCTTTTTCACTTCGCAATTTTACCCCTGCTCAAAATAAGCTCTTTAGTAATGCTTGATATAAATCAGCAGATTTAATTCATAATTATTATTTATTTAAATTGGTTTTAAAATTAACGGGAACAAAATGAAAAAGATCGGAATTTTATTCGGACAGGAAAAATCCTTTCCTCCTGCATTTATTGAAAGAGTAAACTCAAAAAATGAAGATGAGATAACTGCTGAGTTTGTAAAGATAGATAAAGTAATACAGGGAGAACTGTGTGGATATGATGTGATAATCGATCGTATTTCGCAGGATGTCCCCTTCTATCGTTCATACCTTAAAAACGCTGCTGTAAGCGGAACTGCGGTTATTAATAACCCTTTTTGGTGGAGTGCCGATGAGAAATTTTTCAACAATGCTTTAATGACAAAATTAAATATTGCCGTACCGAAAACTGTTTTGCTTCCGTCAAACCAGAATCCTGACGATACTGATTCTAATTCGTTCAGAAATTTATCCTTCCCGATGGATTGGGATTCTATTTTCGATTATGTAGGATTTCCTGCATTCTTCAAACCATTTGCCGGTGGTGGATGGAAAAATGTTTACCGGCTTGAAAACCCCGATGACTTTTTTAAAGCATATAATGAAACCGGACAGCTTGTGATGATGCTGCAGGAAGAAATTGATTTTACCGAATACTTTCGTATTTACTGTTTGGATAGATCTGATGTTCACATAATGAGATACGCTCCTAAAGAACCGCACCATAAAAGATATGTTCAGAATCCGGAACCGATTGAAAGAGAGCTGCTTGTAAAGTTAACCGAAACTGTTCTGAGTATAAACTTTGCACTCGGTTATGATTTTAACACCGTGGAACTTGCAATAAGGGACGGGGTTCCTTACGCAATTGATTTTTGCAATCCCGCTCCCGATGCTGAAATAAATTCCGTTGGTAAAGAAAATTTTGAATGGATTGTTGAAGCTGCTGTAAATATGGCAATAAGAAGGGCAAAGCAGCATAAACTAAACCAAAATAACCTTACCTGGGGAAGTTTTATAACTCAATTTGCAAAGAATAAGGGTATAGCATATTAAACAAAATGGATAGCAATAATGACTGACCCAGGACTTTTTACTTTAGGTATTGAAGAAGAATTTCAGATTGTTGATCCTGAAACGGGAGAGCTTCGTTCACGTGTTCAGGAAATATTGGAAGATGGTAAAGTTATACTTGCCGAAAGGGTGAAATCTGAAATGCACCAATCTGTTGTAGAAATGGGAACAGATATTTGCCGTGATATTCATGATGCTCGCGAACAAGTAATTGATTTAAGAACCAAATTAGCTATGCTGGCAAGGAAAAACGGACTAGCAATTGCAGCCGCCGGGACACATCCGTTCTCTCATTGGAAAGACCAAAAGATAACCGATCAGCCGCATTATCATGAGATAATTGCAAATATGCAGCAGGTTGCAAGAGCAAATCTTATCTTTGGTCTGCACGTTCACGTTGGTGTTGAAGACCGCGAAATTGCTTTGCATATTATGAATGCCGCAAGATATTTTCTTCCGCACATTTTTGCACTTTCTACAAACTCACCTTTTTGGTTAGGCAGAAATACCGGTTTTAAATCGTACCGTAGTAAAGTATTCGATAGATTCCCGCGAACAGGAATTCCCGATTACTTCAGCAGCATTGCCGAATACGATAATTTTATCAAACTATTAATTAAAACCAAATGCATAGACAGCGCTAAAAAAATATGGTGGGATATACGAGCACATCCCGTTTTTAAAACACTTGAATTTAGAATTTGCGATTTGCCAATGCGTGTGGATGAAACTATTTGCCTTGCAGCATTAATACAGGCAATAGTTGCAAAATTACATAAACTTATAAAACAAAATCTTGGTTTTCGTTTATACAGAAGAGCACTGATAGCCGAGAATAAATGGAGAGCAGCACGATACGGTATACAAGGTAAACTGATAGATTTTGGTAAACAGGAAGAAGTTGATTTTAGATTATTAGCCAAAGAGTTATGCGAATTTGTTGATGATGTTGTTGATGAATTGGGTTCACGCGAGGAAGTAAGTTATATAAACAAAATATTAGAAACAGGGACAGGAGCAGACAGGCAGCTTAAAGTTTGGGAAGAAACAAAAGATTTTAAAAAACTTATGGATTACATCATCGAAGAAACTCATCAGGGTCTTTCTGTTTTAAAATAATCTTTCTCAATAACTCACAATATGCAAATACGCCACTAAGATCAGAAAGCAATAAATATCTTTATACAAAAAATAAAAATAGCAACAATAGATTTATACAATAACGAACGCAATGAAGGTATGCGCTGTATAGGTGAAATAGTTGAAGAGACAAAGAAAAAGTTCAACGATTTAGATATATCTTATAATGTTTACGAAACAAGATTTAAAGAAGATATTCCTGGTATTGATTCTGATATTTTTATTTCTTCCGGTGGACCGGGCAGCCCTTTTGATGGCAAAGGGAAAAAATGGGAAAAGGATTATTTTAATTTGATTGAAAAGATTTATTCCCATAATCAAACAAATACCGATAAGAAAAAATATATATTCTTTATTTGTCATTCTTTTCAGATGATGGCAAGATTTTTTGAGTTCGGTAAAGTAAATAAACGTAATTCAAAATCAATTGGCGTAATGCCTTTTGAAAAAACCGAATCAGGTAAAACAAATATTATCTTAGAACAATTACCGAATCCCTTTTATGCTGCAGATATAAGAGAATACCAGGTTACAAATCCAAATAAAAAAGTTATTAATGATATGCGAGCAAATATTTTATCATACGAAATTCTTGATGATAACGCAGTGGGCGAATCTGCAATAGCAGCAGTTAGAATAAGTAACGAGATAGTCGGCACACAATTTCATCCCGAAGCAGATCCGGAAAGTATGCTTTATCATTTTAACAGACCTGATGAGAAGAAACAGATTATTGATTCTTACGGTGAAGAAAAATACAATCGGATGTTAGAAATATTACAGGAACCAAATGCAGTAAAACTAACACGCAAAACCGTTATCCCTAATTTCTTAAATAAGGCAATTGATGAATTAAATAAGGTATTAAATTAAATTTTATGATTCCAGAATTAAGAAAGAAGTTCAACTCTGAATTTACTGTTCATAAATACGACACATTCCTTAATGAACTGAACTCTTCTTTTCAATATCCCCCAGATTTCAGGGTTGCAGAAACACCAATATTTCTACCGGCTGAAATAAAAGATGAATTGATAAATGCCTGCAATGATATTTTAGTACAAATACAAAACGATGAGTTCAAAAATAGATCCGAAAACGCAATCCCGAAAGACCTTGTTGTTCCAAATGAAAGTGCTCATCCCGAATTTTTACAAATTGATTTTGCTATTTGTGAAAACCCGGATGGCTCTTTCTTGCCTAAATTGATTGAGCTTCAGGGATTCCCAACCGTTTACGGTTACCAGTTTTTTCTTGCACGGCTCATTAAAAAACACTTTAATATTGAAGATGGTTTCACTCCATTTTTCAGTTCATTAGATGAGCAAGGATACGTTTCGGAACTACGAAATTTAATTGTTGGAGAAAGTGATCCTGAAAATGTAATCTTGCTTGAAATCCAACCTGAGAAACAAAAAACCAAAATTGATTTTTCAGCTACAGAAAAATTATTAGGAATAACAACCGTATGCATTTCAGATGTTGTTCAGGAAGGTAGAAAGCTCTTTTATAAAAATAACGGAAAAGCAATTCCGATTGAAAGAATGTATAACAGGGTAATTTTTGATGACTTAAAGAGAAACGATATAGCTTTCAATTTTAATTATAAGGATGAACTTGATGTAAAGTGGATTTCACATCCAAATTGGTTTTTTAAGATCAGTAAATATTCTTTGCCGTTACTAAAAGGCAAGTATGTACCCGAATGTTATTTCCTGAATGAACTATCCGGCTTTTCTGATGATTTAAGTAATTACGTTTTAAAACCTCTCTTTTCATTCGCCGGTCACGGTGTTGAAGTTGATCTGAACAAAAATATTTTGGATGCTATTGAAGACCCCGATAATTATATACTTCAGAAGAAAATTGAGTATGCCCCAATCATTAAAACACCTGATGAAAACTCAAAAGTAGAAATAAGGATGATGTTTTTATGGGATGAAAAACCGCTGCTTGTAAATAACCTGGTAAGAATGAGTAAAGGTAAAATGATGGGAGTGGATTTCAATAAAAATAAAACATGGGTTGGTTCAACTCTTGCTTTTCATGAAGAATGAAGTTATTCATCCGCTTATCGGGACTTAAATAAATGAGTCTTCTAAAAAAATGTCATTTCCGTGAAAACGGGAATCTATAAACTTCAGATTTTGAAGGGATTCCCACTTGCGTGGGAATGACAGATAATTTAATAATGTTTTTCGAGTGAACTCACAAATAATTATTTAACAATAGCCTGTATATCAAAAACCTTCAGCCGAACCGTTCCCTCTTGAATCGGATGCACCGTAGATAATCTTATTGTTTTGATCAATCATTATTCCCTGTACTAAACCGATAGTGGTAATACGATCATTCATATCGGAAAAGTCATAGCCCATTTTAACTAGATTTTCCATCGCATCTTTATTTATTGCAAACTTCTCAAAATAAATTTTATCAGGCATCCATTGATGATGAATCCTTGGCATATCAACTGCTTCCTGTATGTTCATATTAAAATCAATACAATTCATAAGGACCTGCAACACTGTTGTAATTATCATTGATCCACCGGGAGAACCCAAGATTAAATATGGTTTATTGTCTTTTAATACAATTGTGGGCGTCATAGAGCTAAGCATCCTTTTCCCCGGTTCTATTGCATTTGCATCTGTGCCTAACAAACCAAACTGGTTTGAGACTCCCGGCTTTTCACTAAAGTCATTCATTTCATTATTAAGCAAAAAACCTGCTCCCTCCACAACTACTTTAGAACCAAATGCGGAATTCAAAGTTGTGGTTACGCTTACTGCATTACCCAGATTATCGTAAACAGAATAATGTGTTGTTTCCGTACTCTCGTAATATCTTAATGAATCGCCGGTAAATATTTCTGCAGAAGGAACGGCATTATCTTTTATTCTCTCAAAAATTGTTTTAGCATATTCTTTTGAAATTAAGTCATCAATTGGTACGGGATAAAAATCGGCATCACCTAAATGGTATGTTCTATCTACAAAAACATATTTCATTGCTTCCACTATTCGATGTAGATACTGGCTGCTTCCCCATTCATCTTTTTCAAAATTGAAATTCTCTAAAATGTTTAATAGCTGTATAAGTGCAATTCCTCCGGAACTTGGCGGCGCCATAGAAATGATTTTATATTCTCTGTAACTTCCAATAATTGGTTCTCTCTCAACAGGTTCATATTTCTCGAGATCAGCGTGTGTTATAAACCCTCCCATATCCATCATCTGCTGAACAAAAAGATCGGAAACTTTTCCTTTATAAAAACCATCTAATCCTCTATCTCTTATTTGCTTTAAAGTCCATGCAAGTTCAGGTTGTTTAAATAAATCTCCTTCTTTATATGGCACACCGTTATTTGTAAAAATCCTTAATGAAGAGGGATACTTACTAAACACTTCCAAAAATTTGTAAAATGATTCGGCATCTTGACTCTCCAAAGTCCAGCCGTTATCTGCCAGATCAATCGCAGGTTGAATCACTTTTGAAAGTTTCATGGTTCCGTATCTTTCGAGTGCATAAATTAAACCCGACACACTTCCGGGGACACCAACTGATGCTGCACCTTCCAAACTCATGTTTTCAATTACGTTTCCATATTTATCGAGATACATATCCCTGTATGCTGTAAATGGAGCTCTTTCCCTGAAATCAATAGTGGTGTTATTCCCTTCTTGCAAATGAATTACCATAAAACCGCCGCCGCCAATGTTTCCAGCGTAAGGGTAAGTAACTGCTAAAGCAAAACCTACTGCAACTGCCGCATCTACAGCATTTCCGCCAGCTTTAAGAATTTCAACTCCCACCTTAGAAGCAATTTTATTTGCAGAAACAACCATTCCGTTTTTTGATTTAAAAGGTTTTGATGCTGCAGTTATGTTAAATTGAATTATGGAAAAAATTGAAAGAATAAGGATTAAATATATTTTTGCGAAAATTGAGATAAGCCCTGCTTTATTTGAAATCATACTTTAAACCAATATATTTTATTTAGATTTTATTAGGCTTAAATTGATTTTATAATTTAATATTTTAGTATTAATATTCAATTGAATTTTGCACTTAAATATTTATCTTCTTTATAATTTAAAACTATCTTAACCTTATTTAGAGCATACAATTTTGATATGACAAATCACGATTTCCACATATCCAAATCTACGAGAATAAAATACAAGTTTGATGATTCGTTTTATTCCTTGAAAGGTAATTTAATTATTGCCAATTCTCAAGCTGCTCGTTATATATCAGATAAGATTAACGGGGTAAGAAAAAATGAAGGAGCTTTTGATCAGTTAACCACAGCAGGTGAGATAAATGCATTAGGCATTTTACATGAGGTTTATCATTATTTAATAAATCATTATGTACAAAAGGAAAATCCCGGTGTAATTAAGCGAAGTATCGATTTTCTTAAATCAGCACTTAACGAAGAAAAACTAAATAAGGTTCTTCTCAAATTCGTTGAAGAATTTCCACCGCTTGATGTTTATAAAGGAAAAATTAAAACCGAAGAATATCTTAATGGAAAGACCGGGAATAAATCAAACAAAGAATTGATCCTCGAAGAGTTGATCATTCTGCACTTTGAAAATACTAATCCTGCCGCCACAAGGTTAAATGAGTTATTCTCAGATAAAATTTTAAAAGAAAATACTCTTTACAATGAATTAATAAAAAGAACAGAAGAATTTTTCGATAAAGAAAACCCAACAGGATTTGGTGGATTACACCTGTTTTCCGTGCTTCGCAAACCGATAACAAGCAACCCGTACAATTTGGAAGAACAACTTCTCTTCATTAAAAATGAATGGGGATTGATACTTGATGATATGCTTTTGAGCAGACTGCTTAAAGGTACAGATTTGATTAGAGAAGATTACAAACTTTTTGTAAAACATGGCGGCGGTGAAAAGGCAACTCCTCCTGTTCCTGAATACAGACACGAAACCGATTCGCTAAAATCATTAAGTAAAGAAAAAGATGCTGCAATCAGTTTGGAAGAAACCGAACAATTTACCGATGACACACATTGGATGCCCGAAGTTGTGATGATAGCTAAAAATATTTATGTGTGGATGCATCAGCTTTCAGAAAAATATGGATACAAGATTAAAAGACTGAATGAAATTCCGGATGCAGAATTAGATACTCTTGCGGAGTGGAATTTTACTTCACTCTGGTTAATTGGTATTTGGGAAAGAAGCAGTGCAAGTAAAAAAATAAAACAGCTAACCGGTAATCCCGAAGCTGCTGCATCAGCTTATTCTTTATATGATTATGTTATTGCAAACGAACTTGGCGGTGAAGATGCGTTTAATGATCTTAAACATCGTGCAGGAATACGAGGAATAAAATTAGCGAGCGATATAGTACCTAATCATACTGGTATTTATTCAAAATGGGTAGTTGAAAAACCGGACTATTTTATTCGTACAAGTATTCCGCCTTATCACAATTACTCCTTTACAGGTGTCAATCTTTCTGAGGATGAACGCGTTGAGATAAGGATTGAAGATAAATACTATACACGTGAAGATGCTGCAGTTGTGTTAGAAAGAAAAGACAACTACACCGGGGAAAAAGTTTATATTTACCACGGCAACGACGGCACAAATATGCCATGGAATGACACTGCGCAATTAAACCTATTAAATCCGGAAGTAAGAGAAGCACTCATTCAAACAATTAAACACGTTGCACAAAAAACACCTATCATCCGGTTTGATGCTGCTATGACTTTAACACAAAAGCATTACCAGCGCTTATGGTTTCCCGAACCAGGAAAAGGTGGGGCAATTCCATCACGCTCCGATTATTCTCTGACCAAAAAAGAATTTCATGAACAGATGCCTGTTGAATTCTGGAGAGAAGTTGTTGACAGAATAAATGAGGAGATGCCGAATACATTGCTGCTTGCCGAAGCATTCTGGCTGATGGAAGGTTACTTTGTAAGAACGTTAGGAATGCACCGTGTTTACAACAGTGCATTTATGCATATGCTTATGAAGGAAGAAAATGACAAGTACAGAAAACTCATATCCAATACACTCGAATTTAATCCTGAAATATTAAAACGCTACGTTAATTTTATGAGCAACCCTGATGAAGAAACCGCAGTTAACCAATTTGGCAAAGGCGATAAATATTTTGGTGTTGCTGTGATGATGGTTACTTTGCCGGGGCTTCCTATGTTTGGTCACGGACAGATTGAGGGTTTTTCTGAAAAATACGGTATGGAATACAAACGGGCTTATTATGACGAAGTAATTGATGATCATCTTGTGTGGAGACATAAAAGAGAAATTTTTCCTTTGTTGAAAATGCGTCATCTATTCAGCCAGGTTGATAACTTTGAGCTTTACGATTATATAAACACAAACGAACAATTAAATGAAAATGTTTTTGCCTACAGCAATAAATCCGGAAACGAAACAGCATTTGTAATCTACAATAACTCGTACGAAACTTGCGAAGGAAAGATCAAATATTCGAATCCAAAGTCAACAAATGGTAATATTAAACCTCCCAAAGATATTGCTGCTATACTTAGTTTTAAAGCTGATCCCTTTTATTACTACATTTACACAGACCACAGAACGCAACTACAATTTCTTTTATCGGGAAAAGAAGTAAACCAAGATGGCTTCAAAATTAAATTATTCGGATATCAGTACAGAATTTGCCTTAATTTCAGAGAAGTGTATGATGAAAACGGTGCATATAAAAAATTGCTTGAATACCTGAACGGTAAAGGCGTTGCATCTATTGATGAAGCTTTGCTTGAAATGGAAATGATACCGCTTCACAGTGCATTGGAAGAATTTTTAGCTCCGCCGAACATCCGCGAAATAAGGAATTATGTTTTCCAATCAGAAGTAAAAGAAAAAACCCGAAGGAAAAAGAAGAGTCCGCAAATTTCACCATCAATACAAGATGGAATGTCATCCTTAATGAAGGAGACGCTTAAGTATAATAAGAAAATTCCTGAGGATGATGTTGAAACTAAATCGTTTTTTGAAATATTAGAAAATGTAAAAGATTTTTATGAATTGTGGTGGCGTTACAATAAAAGAAAAACAGTTCCCCGGTGGATGAAGGAAGCTGAGACGTTTTTACCTCTAAGTGCAAAAAAAGAAAGTAATAATAAATTTTGTATTTACTCATCCTTCCTAACAGTTGATAATATACTAACAAACCACACTGCAAATAGATTAATTAATTTTGATAGATTTCTTCTTGCTAAACCAATTATTCAAATTTTAACTCAACATGCAGATGAAGATGAAGCTCGTGCAAACACTCAACTGATTAAATCATTGATCGTTTTTAATGATGAATTGAAAAGTATTAAAATAAAGATCAAGAAGAAAAAGAATGAAGGTATAACTCAGGTTAAGAAATATCGTTCACCATTGAATAAAATACCTTTTTCTGAATTGCTTATCAATCAAAACGTAAGTAACTTTTTACAACTAAATAAGTTTGGTGATATCACTTATTTCAATAAAGAAAGATTTGAAAACCTAATTGAATGGCTGTACCAGTTAGTAGCTATCCAATCCTTTTCATCATACAAAAAAACCCTTAAAGAATTAAAAGATAAGAATACCAAAAAGGGCAAAACGAAAAAGAAATTAACTAAGCAGGATTTAGAAAGAGAATTAATAAATTCAATTAAAGGTAGTTTTCTATCTGCAAAAAACTTAAAGTGGCTTGCTGAAGAATCAGGTTATGATTTAACAAAACTTAGCAGCAGTCTGATAAATATTAAAAAGAGAAATAATAAACACAAGAAGGAAGAAAGTAGTGAGATATAAGTTGATACTATCATTTTTTATTTCGTTATTGATCGCGTCAAATATACGTGCCCAATTTTCTTTGGAAAATGCATTTCCTAACTTATCATTTAACGATCCGCTTGATCTTCAAAATTCAGGTGATGGTACAGACAGAATTTTTGTTGTTGAGCGTGCAGGCAGAATAAAAGTATTCCCAAATTCTTCCTCTGTTACTTCATTAAAAACTTATCTTGACATTACAGACAGAGTGTCTGCCGGCGGTGAGATGGGTCTTCTCGGTTTGGCTTTTCATCCTGATTACAAAAATAACGGATACTTTTACGTTAATTACACGGTTTCAAATCCGCGCAAAACAAGAATTTCCCGTTTCCAGGTATCATCTGAAAATCCTGATTCAGCTGATAAAAACACTGAGGTAATATTATTAACATTCAATCAGCCGTTTGGAAACCATAACGGAGGATGGATTGGGTTCGGACCTGATGATGGTTATTTTTACATAGGAACAGGTGACGGCGGTTCTGGTGGTGATCCTCAGAATAATGGTCAAAGCATCACGACATTTCTTGGAAAGATCTTAAGAATTGATATTGATAACCAGGATCCCGGTTTGGAATATGCAATTCCCCCCAATAATCCATTTGTAGACAGCACCGGAAGTGTTGTAAAAGAAATTTATGCATGGGGTATGCGTAATCCCTGGCGCAATAGTTTCGATCCTGTTACCGGATGGTTATGGTGTGCCGATGTAGGACAAAGTGCCTGGGAAGAAATTGATATTATCGAAAATGGAAAAAATTATGGTTGGCGGTGTTACGAAGGCAATCATTCGTTTAACATGTCAGGCTGTGATTACCCCGAATATATTTTCCCAATCTGGGAATATAGCCACGGGCAGGGTTGTTCGATTACGGGCGGCTATGTTTACCGCGGTCCAACTGTACCGGAACTAACAGGAAAATATATTTATGCTGACCTTTGTACAGGAACAGTTTGGTCACTCGAATACGATAGTATTAATCCACCTGATAACCAAACACTATTAACTGCTCCCGGTAATGTAACTTCTTTTGGTGTGGATGAATGCAACGAATTGTATATAGTTACATTCAGTCCGGATAGGATCTATCGTTTTACTCCAACTGTTCCAATTGTTGCTCCTTCAGGATTGGATGGTATGGCAGGCATTACACTGGGTAATCCTATACGGGTTATCGTCAATCTATGGTGGAATGATAATTCAAATAATGAAGATGGATTCATCATTGAAAGAAAAACAAATAACGGTAAATTTCAAGTGATCGACTCTGTAGAATCAAATGTAACCGGATATACAGATTGGAGTGTAATAGATACAACTACTTATACTTACAGAGTAAAAGCTTTTAATGCAACAAATACTTCCGGATACAGCAATGAATTTACTGTTATAACACCACTAAGGGAAGTTGAAGCGCCTTCTGATCTCGTTGCAACCGCAATCGGTCCAAATGAAATCGAGTTAAACTGGGCAGATAATGATTTCCAGGAAGAGGGATATAAAATAGAAAGGAAAACGGGTGCGCAGGGCATTTATGCTATAATTGATTCTGTGGTTGAAAATGTTATCAGTTATCTCGACCAATCGGTTGAAGTAAATACATTATACTATTACAGGGTTTTTGCATTTATAGAACAAGTTGTATCTGATTATAGTAATGAAGATTCAGCCAAAACACCCAATCCAACAGGAGTTGAAGATTCACGTATCCCCAATGAATATAAACTTGAACAGAACTATCCGAATCCGTTTAACCCGAGTACCGGGATACAGTTCAGTCTATCTGAAACAAGCAACGTTAATATCAGAATTTATAACTCGCTTGGTAAAACTATTGATACAATTTCCGGTGGTGTTATGCAGGCAGGAATATATGGGCGGATATGGAATGCACAGAGTTATGCATCGGGTATTTATTATTTGAAGATGACAGCGGAATCAATTAACTCGGATAAGGTTTATTCGAATGTTATTAAGATGATTTATCTCAAGTGATTCCGCTTCAGTAATACTTGGAAGTTTGTAGATTGTAAAAGATCTTGCAGGGACGGATCTTTTTAATGGCGATAATATATTATTAGGTGATTTTAGTAATTATTAGTGCTCTTAATAATCTAACCAATCGAATGCGAGGTTTTTATGAAAAAGTTCTTTACTGTTTTTATTTTCTTCTTTCTAATGTATCCACTTTCATCTTTTGCTCAGGAAGAAAAGCAAAGCATTTTTGACTCTCCCCACGAGTTAAACCTTGAAAGATGGTTACAAAAATTTCCTCATTCCTTTACGCCCCTTAATCCACCAGGCAGTAACCCAGAATTCATAACAGATTTTCTTAATGTAAATATTTCCAACGATCCATTCCCACAGAATGAACCTTCTGTAAAGATAAGCAGAAGTGACCCAAACCGGGTAGTTGCTGCGTGGAGAGATTTTCGAACAGGAGTGAATCCTCCGTTACGACGTGTTGGATTTAGTTTATCAACTGACGGAGGTGAAACCTGGTCAGTTAGTGAGCTATTACCACAAATTATTCCCGGTGCAGATTTAAGCAGCGATCCGGTTGTTGGAGTCGATCTTTCCGGTAATTTTTATGTTTACACAGTTTCATTAAATAATAACAACGGTAACGGAGAATTATGGGTATTTAAATCTACCGACCAAGGGGAAACATTCGACCAGGTTTATCAAATGACCAACACAACCGGGTTTGAAGATAAGGAATGGGCTGCAACTGATTTAAATCCTGCAAGCCCTTTTGCCAACAACCTTTATTGCAGCTGGACAAGATTTTCTGCCGGTACTGAGATACTCTTAGTTAGATCGACCGATGAAGGAATTAGCTGGAGTAATCCCGTTTCTGTTAGTGATGAATCGAGTGTTCAGGGTTCATTTCCGGCAGTTGGTCCAAATGGAGAGTTGTACGTAGTATGGCGTCACAGTGGTCAGATGATGTTCGATAAATCTACCGACGGTGGAGTCACTTTTGGAACAGATATAATTGTCAGTAATGCACCAAGTTCCTGGTTTCCACATATGGCAGTTGATTTAAGTGGAGGACCGAGAAACGGGTATATTTATGTCACCTGGAACGATGAAAGAAACGGTGATGATGATGCCTTTGTATGTTATAGCTCAGATGGCGGAGATACCTGGTCCACTCCAATCAGGGTAAACAACGACCCCGTTGGAAATGGCAAAATACAATATTGGCCCTCTGTTGCAATAAGTGAACATGGTGAAATTTCAATACTTTTTTACGATACAAGAAACACTCCCAGCAATAGCTTTATCGAAGCATATATTGCCAGATCAATAGATGGTTTAAATTTTACAAATGAATTGTTGAGTTCGGAACCATCACCTACCAATATTCCGAATGGCGATGTAAGGTTTGGTGACTACATAACAATAGATGCTTACGGCGGTAATGTAGTTACCGTATGGACTGATGAGAGAGCCGGAGGTGTTGATATGGATATTTATACTGCAGTTGTAAATCCGATTGTTCCGGTGGAGCTAACAAACTTTACTGCAAGAGTATCCGGTGGAAATACCATCCTGGAGTGGAGTACAGCAACTGAACTAAACAATCTTGGTTTTGAAATTGAACGCTCTTTGAATCAGGAAACCTGGTTAACAATTGGTTTTGTTGAAGGGCACGGTACTACAACAGAACCACAAAATTATTCGTTTACCGATAACGGTATTGGCGGAACAATTTATTACAGATTAAAACAAATTGATTTTGATGGAACTTATGAATTTTCATATGTTATAGAAGTTAACTCAGCATCCGTTACTACCATGGATTTAGAACAAAATTATCCCAACCCGTTTAATCCAAATACAAATATAAAATACCAGGTCGGCAACGATGGATTTGTAAGTCTAGAAGTGTTTAATTCTTTGGGAGAAGTTATTGCAACTTTAGTTAATGAATTCAAACAAGCCGGCACTTATCGAATGTCTTTCAATGGCATAAATCTGCCGAGTGGTGTTTATGTCTATATTTTGAAATCCGGTAATTTTATTCAATCAAAGAAAATGATTTTGTTAAAGTGATCGGCATTTTAGATATGCTATATCTTTAAGATATAGCATATCTATCTAATATTAAAATACCGGGATACTGCATCCGCACAATTCTCGCCATCAATTGCGGCGGAAACAATTCCACCTGCATAACCAGCACCCTCACCCGATGGAAACAATCCTTTTATATCTTCGTGCATTAAGGCTTTTTTATTACGCGGAATTCTAATCGGTGAGCTGGTTCTTGTTTCTGCTGCTACAATTTGTGCTTCTTCAGTGTAGTACCCTTTCATCTTTTTATTAAATATATATAACGCTTTTTTAATTCGTCCTGTTATGTACGATGGTAATTCTTCATCCAATCTTACTGAAGTTAAGCCGGGAATATATGATGTATTCGGAAGCTTCTGAGAAAATCTACCCTCAACAAAATCAGTTACTCTTTGTGCAGGTGCTGATTGGCTATCGTTTGCAAGTTTAAATGCAAGATGTTCAATCTCCTGCTGCAATTTAAGTCCGTTGAAAGGATAGTGATCATTATATTTTTCCCATTCATTTTCTCCAACGCTCACCACTATACCCGAATTTGCATAAGGAGAATTTCTGCGCGATAACGACATTCCATTTACAACAATCTCTTCCGGTGCCGTTGCTGCAGGAACAATAATTCCCCCCGGACACATGCAAAATGAGTACACCCCTCTGCCATCAACATTACAAGATAAATTATAACTTGCTGCAGGAAGATTTTCAAACTTTCCTTTTGAATGATATTGAATTTCATTTATCAATGGCTGCGGATGTTCTATTCTTACACCCATCGCAAACGGTTTTGGTTCGATTTTTATATTAAGCTTATATAATAAATAATATATATCTCTTGCAGAATGACCTGTTGCTAATATTACAGCATCACCAAAAATCTCTTCTTTATCGTTTGCAATCACTCCTTTTAATTCATCTTGAACAATTATAAAGTCCGTAACTTTCGAGTCAAAATAAATTTCACCGCCATTATCAATAATAATCTGCCTGATGCTTGAAACAACTTTCGGAAGAATATTTGAACCGATATGCGGATGTGAATCAATTAAAATATCTTTGCTTGCACCGTGTTGAACAAATATTTCTAAAACTTTTTTAACATTGCCTCTTTTATTTGAGCGTGTGTATAATTTTCCATCACTGTACGCTCCCGCACCACCTTCTCCAAAACAATAATTTGAATCGGGGTTAACAATATGTTCTTGTTGTAAAGCACGAATATCTCTTCTTCTTTTCTGTACATCCTTTCCACGTTCTACAATTATTGGTTTAATTCCTAATTCAATTAATCTAAGAGCAGCAAACATTCCAGCCGGACCAAAACCGATAATTAAAACTTTTTTCTTGCTGCTAACAGGAATGTAATTGAGCTTATCAATGCTTTTTTTTGATTTTTCGCCAACATAAACTTCAATTGCAAGTCTGTATACCGGCTTCTTGCGTGCATCTAATGATCTGCGAATGATGTTAAATGATGTGACTTGAACTGGAGTTAGTTTTAGTCTTTTTGATGCTTTACTAATGATGTACTTTTCATCATTAATATATTCGGGCAAGATGTTTATTTCTATATTGTATTTCATTATGTCCTCTGTTTATGAGGAAAAGAAATTTAATGTTAGATAAAGAGCTAAAATAATCCTTTTGTAAAACCACCGTCAACCTGTATAGTATTGCCAGTAACAAAGCTTGCCTGCTTTGATGCGAGGAACAAAGCTACAGATGCTATTTCTTCGGGTCTGCCGAGACGATTGATGGGAACCCGCTTTGCCATTTCCACAAGAATTTCTTCGTGAGATTTGCTTTTTTCTTTTGCTTCGATGACTGCAAGCTCATAAAGCCGGTTAGTTAAGGTTAATCCTGGTGCAACATTGTTGACTGTTATATTATGCTTTGCTACCTCATTACTTAACGATTTTGCAAATCCTGTAACTCCCGCTCTTAGTGAATTTGATAGCATTAAATTATCCACCGGCTGCTTTACTGAAATGGAAGTAATATTAATTATTCTACCCCATTTATTTTTTACCATTTGAGGAATTACTAATTTTGAAAATCTTACTACACTCATGAGTACTTGTTCATAGGCATGATTCCAATCATTTTCATCAAGTTCTAAAAAATATCCGGGCACAGGACCTCCGCAGTTATTAACAAGAATATCCACTGAACCATATTCCTTTATAACCGCTTCGAATGTAGTCTGAATATCAGAACTTTTATTAAGATCGCATATACACCAAAGCGGAACGACATCATACTTTTCTCTCATTTCTTCGGATACTTCTATCAAATCAATTTTTGTACGGGAGCAAATAGCAACGTTACATCCTTCGGATGCAAAGGCTTCTGCCACTGCTTTCCCGATTCCCTTACTTGATGCAGTTATTAAAGCTGTTTTTCTTTTTAGACCTAAGTTCATATCTACCTCAAGGATAAAATGATATTCCGTAGTTAAAATACAATGTTAAATAATTTATAGGAGGAAAATCTCCCGTCTAAAATTAAAAATCTTTTCTTCTGAACAAAGAAACAGAAAAACCTAATATAAATATTAGGAACAATAAAGATGTTATAATAGGTTGAAAATTTATTATACCCTTTCCCATTGCCAGGTCAATCATTATTCTACCCATTAGTTCAGCAGTTTGGGGAACTATAAAGTAAAACCCAACCAATATTGTGTCAATTAATTCGCTTGTAACAAATTCATTTAATTTTTCCTTATACAATAAAAGTAACGGACTGATAATGAGAAAAATAAGATACGCAATCATCATTCCGAGTATGGAATTTTTTGTGATAACACCAAACAGCATAATAAGTGCGTATAATACTGCGAATGCAAAAGTAATAACAAAAGCGAGTGTTAAAAACGATGCATCCCAATAAGAAAATTTAATCGAGATTATTAACCAAACACCGAATACAAAGAAAAATATATTCAGGAATACGAATAGCACAACACCAAAATATTTTCCTAATAGTAGCTGTGCTCTCGAAATCGGTTTGGATAATAACAGATCGATATTTCCCTTTTCAAGCATAATAGGGATAAAACTTGCACTTGAAAAAATTGCAAGCAGCAAACCGAGGTTTGCAAGCGGCGTTACAATTAATAATTCCAATGAACTTACAATTTCCCGCGTCATAATATTTTGCCCTGATTGGTTAGCCGCTGAAGTGAGTGTATTTATATCAACAAGCCCGAATACAAGTAGTGTACCGACTAAAACAAACAAAATAATTGCTCCGAAAAAAATAAAAACTTTTCTTGCTAAAGCTTCTCTTATTGTAAATTGTATTATTTGAAAAATGTTATTCATTCTTTTCCCCCTTTTTCTTCCCGGTTGATGAGAGAGATGAACATCTCTTCAAGTGTATTCTTCTGAAGAACAATTTCTTTTATCAAAATATTTTCACCTCTCAGTTTATCAACAAGAATATTCATTGTTCTAATATCATCAACTTTTACAGAATATGATCCATCATGATTTTTTGTGATTATCAAATTATCATCGGCAAACTTATTCAATTCAGGTAACTCATCATTTAGGATTAATTTATACTCTTCTTTCCGTTCTGTTAACTCTTTAACAGTTCCTTCTCTTAGTAATTTACCTTTATTCAGTATCCCCACCCTGTCCGTAATTAATTCAACTTCCGATAAAAGATGACTGTTAAGGAAGATAGTTTTTGAACGGCCCTTTAACTCCAAAAGTATATCTCTAATTTCTTTTCTGCCGATTGGATCAACACCGTCTGTCGGTTCATCAAGAAAGATCAGTTCGGGATCATTGATTAAAGACTGGGCTAAACCCAATCGTTGCGTCATTCCCTTTGAATACGATTTAACTTTTGTCTTTTTCCATTTGGAAAGGTTTACTAATTCAAGGAGTTCATCAATTCTTTTATCCAAGGTTGTTCCGTTTAATCCACTTAATCTCCCGAAGAATTTTAGAACCTCTCCACCTGTTAAATAGGGAGGATATTTGTGGTCTTCGGGCAGATAACCAATTCGTTTTTTTAACTCGTAATTACCAATATCCTCACCCATTAGTTTAGCTGTACCGAACGTAGGAAAAATTATCTGAAGTAAAAGTTTTACCAACGTTGTTTTACCGGCACCGTTCGGACCAAGCAACCCAAATATTGTTCCTTTGTTAATTGTAAGGTTTAGTTCATTCAGCGCTCTAACTTTATTTTTGCCAAAAGATGATGTATAAACTTTTGATAATGAGTTTGTTTCTATAGCAATCATTTATTATCTCTTAAATAAATCGGTATTAATAATATAGGTGTATTACTTAAAATTCTATTAATTTAAACTTTGTTATAATTATATTTTAAAATACTATTGAGAAAATGAATATTCAAATTTGTTATCCTTTATTATATCCGTTATAACTTATTTTGGTCGTAATTAATGCAAAACTTACAAAACAAATTAAATAAATATTTTGGTCATACTGAATTTCGTTACGGGCAAGATGAAATAATCTCTTCAATACTTAACGGCGAGCAGGTTATTGCAGTACTTCCAACAGGTGCCGGAAAATCATTATGCTATCAGCTCCCAGCGCTTATCTCGGAAAATTTTTCAATAGTAATCTCACCACTTATTGCACTAATGAAGGATCAGGTAGATAATCTCAATAAAGAGAATGAAGTAGCTGCGTTTATTAACAGCACTATGGATTTTATTGAAACTGAAGAAGTTCTTCAAAAAATATCTTACGGAAAAATCAAACTTCTTTACGTTGCTCCCGAACGATTGGACAATAAAAAATTTGCCGATAGAATAGTCACATTAAATCCTAATTTTCTTTTTGTTGATGAAGCACATTGCATCAGTGAGTGGGGTCATAATTTCAGACCAAGCTTTGCAAAAATAAATGAGTTTATAAATTACTGCTCAATTAAGAATGTTTCCGCATTTACTGCTACCGCAACACCCGAAGTAGTAAAAGATATAGGCATGCAATTAAAATTCAAAAATCCTAAAATATTTGTAAAAGGATTTGAACGAGAAAACCTACATCTAAATGTTCACCTAAATGTTAATAAAAACAGGAAATGCCAGGAACTTTTATCTGTTATTGATGGTTCCGCTATAATTTATACTTCATCCAGAAAAAAAACTGAAGAGGCAGCAGAATTTTTAACGATGAAAGGATTTAACTGCGGTTATTATCATGCTGGATTAAACGCTATTGAAAGAAGAAGAATACAGGATGATTTTATTAATGATGAACTAAGAGTGATTTGCGCCACAAACGCATTCGGTATGGGGATTGATAAAAAAGATATCCGATTGATTATTCATTATAACATGCCCGGCTCGATAGAAAATTATTACCAGGAAATCGGGAGAGCAGGAAGAGATAATAAAAATTCGCATATACATATGTTGTATGTAGATAATGATATAAACATTCAAAATTATTTTATTTCAAATTCACATCCTACCAAAGAACTGATACAAAATATTTATAATGCAATTAACGATTTTAATCAGATTGAAATTGGAAGCCAGCCAGAACATGAATTAATTATTGATCCCGAATACATCTCAAACTATACAGGAATGCACATCAGCAGGGGTTTAATGCATTCTTCACTTAAGTTTTTAGAAGCAGCAGGTTATTTAAAGCTTATTTCTGAACTTGAGAAAAAAGATACTATCCAAATTTTAATGAGCAGAAATAGAATTGAAGAATTTGTAAAAAGAACATCAAATGCAGAAATCAAAAACAGTTTATTAATTCTTCTGCGTGAATTTGGAAGCAAACTTTTTACCGAGCGCAAACAGGTTTCAATTGCGAAAATATCGAAGTTGTTAGGTGTTTCAGAAGATATATTATTCGAATCGCTGATAACACTCGATAACCTTGGTGTTATATCATTCCTACCCTCTATCGGAAAAGAAACAATTTATCTTACCGCACAACGAACTGAGAAAGAACGACTTAAACTTAATTACAAAAAAATAAACGAGAGTTATCTAAACTCAAAACAAAAATTAGATAAGATAATTGATTACACTTTCACAAATGACTGCCGTTTTAAGTTTATACTTGGTTATTTTGGTGAAAATATTGATAGCTACAAATGCGGAAAGTGTGATATTTGTACCGCAAGTGACAGAATATCAGATACAACTTCCGATTATTTATCGGAAATGATTTTAAAGACCCTTGCAGAAGCTGATAACTCGCTCCCGGAAAAATCAATAATAAATATTCTTAAAGGTGAAAGAGAAAAGGAAAGTTTTGCAGATTTCGAGAGTTTTGGTACCGCTGTAAATTACGATAAAGGTGAGATCAAAATAATCTTTCAACATCTTATCTCTAAAAAGCTTGTAACACGAATGGAAGGTAAAAACCGACAACTGGAGATTACTAATACAGGTTTAAAAAAGGTTGATGATATTTTTACGCCGGTTCAAAAAACCGATAATTATGAGAAAGATCTTGAGTTATATCATATTCTGCGAACGATAAGAAAAATAACATCGGAAAGATTTATGCAAACTCAATACCTGCTTTGCCCGGATGAAGTACTGCGCAGTGTAGTAAAAAGTAAACCTCTAACTAAAGCAGAACTATTAAATATTTCTTCATTCAACAACCGAATGTTCAATAAAATTGGCAATGATTTTCTTGCAGCAGTAAAAAGTTATGCTGAAAAGAACAAAGAAGTAAAACGCAAAGGCGAGGTGCCTTCATCTATTAAAGAAACATATAAATTATTGCTAAAAAATTACAGCTTAAAGGAGATTGCACAGTTACGCAAATTAACTGAGCCAGTAGTTTCAATGCAGATAGAAACAATACTTGAATACTATCCGCAATGTAAGATTGATTTTCTATTTGATCCGGATTCTTATAATAAAATTAATGATGAAATAAAGAAAGGATATTCTTCATTAAAAGAAATAAAAGAACGGCTGCCTAATAAAATTACTTACGCCCAAATTAGAATAGCAGTTGCAAAGAACAAGGTTACTGCTCCTTAGTAGCTTTCAATTCCTGGACTTGCTTTATTGCACCTTCAAAAAAATTTTCCCACTTATCCGGATTATAATTATAATACTCTATTGTTTTTGTATAAATGGAATCGGTTACATTATACTTTTGTAGTATTAATGTTTTTAAAGAATCATTAGAGATAGAGTTATCAGTAAGTGTATCCTGCGCAACCAAAATATCTATATATATTTTTGTAAACTTATCTTCAGGAATGATATCGTCTTTTGAACAACTAAAAATAAATACAGACAGCAAGAAGATAATTGTGATAATTTTAGTTTCAGTTAACAAGATCAATTCATCTTTTTACTTGCTTCAAAAAGAATTTTCTTTTCTCTCTCCGATAAATTCTCGTAACCAGACTGACTTATTTTATCAAGTATTCTGTCAATCTCTTCCTGGGAGATCTGCTCATTACTCCTATCCTTTATATCGTGATATTTTGCATCTTCAATATTATTTCTTCCTTTATTTAAGTTTTTACCAAGATTTTTAAACAGATTTGTAAAACTGCTTCCGGATGAATAGTAATGTGAGCCCATTAATTTTCGTTTAATGGGTGAGTCAATTGACTTATCGAACATAATAAAAAGAAAGCCGGCAAGTGCACCACCAAGATGAGCTAAATGTGCAACGTTACTTCCAGCACTGTCTACGAGTAAAAATTCCAATATGATTAAAAAGCCAATTAAGTATTTAGCCCGCACCGGAATTAAAAAGTAAAGATAAATTTGTCTATCAGGGAAAAGCATTCCGAAAGCGATTAGCACACCATAAACAGCACCCGAAGCACCGATTGTAACTGCAGCACTTCCTCCCAATATAGGTGTGAAGAAAAGCTGAAACAATCCGGCAGCAAAACCAGCAAGAAGATAGTAATAAAGAAATTTTTTCGTGCCCCATAAATTTTCTATCTCCATACCGAACATCCATAAAGCAAACATATTAAAAAGAATATGACTAAAACTTCCATGCATGAACATATAAGTAAATAACTGCCAAACCTGGAAATTAAATGGTTGTCCTGCGGGGTCAACCCCGGAAAGTGGATTAAGAGCAAACCATCTGTTTAAAATATACCAACCCGGTAATCCTCCAATAACCACTTCAGCCAATATAATTTGGAGGAAGTAAATCGCGCCATTAATTATTAATAGGTTTTTTATAATTGGGGGGAAAACACTAAATCCGCCGAATCCTCGTGGTCTATAATATCCGTTCAAAGCATGTTCCTTATTAAATATTTAAACATCATTTAAAGCTGCAACTCCCGGAAGAATTTTTCCTTCAAGAAATTCGAGTGAAGCGCCGCCGCCCGTTGAAACGTGAGATACTTTATCTTCCAATCCTGCTTTGCTTATTGCAGCTACAGAATCGCCACCGCCAACAACGGTTACTGCACCTTTCTCAGTTGCTTTAACAAGTGCTTGTGCAATTGCAATTGTGCCTTTAGCAAAATTATCCATCTCGAACACTCCCATTGGTCCGTTCCAAACAATTGTATTAGATTTCAACAATTCATCTTTAAACAATTTAATTGTTTCAAGGCCTATATCCAATCCCATTTTGCTGGCAGGAATATTTTCCACAGAAACGGTCTCAAACGCTGAATCGTTAGTAAACTCTTCCGCGACAACAACATCAACAGGAAGTAAAAATTTTGCTTTAGAATTTTTAAGCTTTGCAAGTATATCCACTGCCATTTCCAATTTTTCTTCTTCCAATAAGGATTTCCCTATCTCTTTTCCCTGCGCTTTTAAAAATGTAAACGCCATTCCTCCGCCAACAATAAGAGTATCAACTTTATTCATCAAATTATTGATAACATCAATCTTTCCCGAAATTTTTGCGCCACCAAGAATAGCACAATATGGTCTTCCTGGATTTGCCAAAGCTGATCCAAGATAATCTATCTCTTTTTCCATCAAATAACCTGCAGCACATCTTTCGATGAATCTTGTAACACCTTCTGTAGACGCATGCGCACGATGAGCACTTCCGAATGCATCGTTGATATAAATATCGCCAAGTTGTGCAAGCTGTTTTGCAAAATCAGGATCGTTTTTTGTTTCACCATTATGAAACCGAACATTTTCTAAAACAAGCACATCACCTAGTTTCATTCTGTTTACTGCTGATTCAACTTCTTCACCTATACAATCATCTACAAACAAGACTTCCTTACCGAGCAATTCTCCTAATCTAACAGCCGCAGGTTTTAGACTGAACTCCTGCTTTCTTTCACCTTTCGGTCTTCCAAGATGGCTCATTAATATTACTTTGCCGCCATCATTAATTATTTTATTAATGGTTGGAAGAGACGCTTTGATCCTTATATCATTTGTGATATTTTGGTTTTCATCAAGCGGAACGTTGAAATCCACTCTAACCAAAACTCTTTTATCTTTCAGATCAAAATTATCAATTGTTAGTTTTTTCATTTTTTAATTTCAGGTTTTATATTTCCCATAATCCCGATATCAACAGTAATATTAATAAAAGGGAAGAAGAATATTGCTATTCAATAAGAAGAAATTCAACCGTCGTTATGTTGAATCTAGAGATCTTCTCAAAAGTATTGTAATTTTGTCATTCCCGTGGAAACGGGAATCTAAAATCTTTATTGCAATTTAGATTCCCACTTTAGTGGGAATGACAAGACAGTAAAAACTACTTATAAGAGAACCTCACAAAATTAAATCACTACCATTATTAAATAATTAAGCAATTTTTTCAATCAGATCAACGACCCTGCAGGAATATCCGTATTCGTTATCATACCATCCAACAACTTTTACCAAATTACCATTTGCCATGGTCAAAAGTGAATCAAATATATTTGAATGCGCATTACCAATTATATCGGCAGATACAATAGGATCTTCGGTATATTCGAGTATTCCTTTCATCGGACCATTAGCTGCTTCTTTAAATGCCGCATTAACTTCTTCGACTGTAACTTCTTTTTTTAATATGGCAACTAAATCGGTAATGGAACCATCCGGTGTAGGAACTCTTAATGCAAATCCGTCAAGTTTTCCACTTAATTTAGGGATAACTTTACCAACTGCTTTTGCAGCACCAGTGGAAGTAGGAATAATTGAAACAGCAGCAGCCCTTGCTCTTCTAAGATCGCTATGAGGAAGATCTAAAACTTTCTGATCATTTGTATATGAGTGAACAGTGGTCATCAATCCTTTTTCAACACCAAAAGCATCATTTAAAACTTTTACCATAGGTGCCAGACAGTTTGTTGTACACGATGCGTTTGATAAAACTTTTTCTTCGCCGGTTAAAACATCATCGTTTACACCAAGGACAATCATTCCATCTACATCGCCTTTAGGAGGTACGGTAAGAATAACTTTTTTCGCTCCGGCTTCAACATGTTTCATACAAGCTTCCTGTGTTCTAAAAACGCCTGTTGATTCTATAATCACTTCGGCACCTAATCCGCCCCAATTTAATTTTGTAGGATCTTTTTCAGCAGTAATTTTTATTCTGTCACCGTTTACAATTATATCATCGCCTTCAACAACAATATCGCCGTTAAATCTACCATGAACGGAATCGTATTTTAATAAATGAGCAAGTGTTTTTGCATCGGTAAGATCATTAATCCCCACAAAATCGAACCCGCCTAATTCAAGACATCTTCTGAAAACTAATCTCCCGATTCTACCAAAACCGTTTATTCCAATTTTAATTGCCATTGATTATCTCCTTTGATAAATATTGATTTTCTTTATATAAGTAATTTGTAAAATTACTCAAAGGTGTAAGTAATTTCAATTCTGAAGCATCTGTAGGTTTGCTTTTATGAGGAATCCGAAAATAAAACCTACTGCTAATAATAAATTTTATTGTTTTGTTTAGCGAGAAAGAGCTCTATTTAGATTAACTGATATACATTTTTTATATATTTGTAATATTAACAATTAAATTAATTTAGGAATAAATACGAGGATTAAAATGATATTGAAAAAAATTCAGGATGCACTTAATACACAATTAAATGCAGAATTTTACTCATCATATTTTTATTTATCGATGTCTACATACTTCGAGTCAAAAGATCTTCAGGGATTTGCAAGGTGGTTCAGAGTTCAGGCAAATGAGGAATATGAACACGCAATGAAAATATTTGATTACATTTATCAGATTGGCGGCGAGGTAAAGTTAATGCAGATTGATGGACCTAAAACCGATTGGGAATCATTTCTCGAAGTATTCCAGGATACTTTTGAGCACGAACAAAAAATAACAAAAAGTATTAATGAGCTTCTTGATCTGGCAATCATTGAAAAAGATCATGCTACTGTAAACTTCTTGCAATGGTTTGTAAGCGAGCAGGTTGAAGAAGAAGCAACTTCACAACAAAACGTAAAGAAGATGGAAATGATTGGTGATAGCAAAAGTGGCTTGTTTATGCTCGATAGAGAATTAGGCAGCAGGGTTAATCAATAATAAACCCTAATAGTTTTTCCTTCGGGGCGCAAATCATTTTACATTTTGAAAAATACAAATACCGATACCTGATTACTTTTTAAATGACTTGCACATTTACATAATGTTTGTGATTTTAATCCGTAATATCATCAAGAGGGAAAGCAGTTTGTCTCATTGAGTGAACTTTGTTTTTAACAGTAATCATAACCTCTTTCTTAACTCTTTCCTCAAAGTAATCTCTGAATCTTGTTATCATATATCTGACAGGCCAGGCAGCAGCTTCTCCTAAAGCACAGATAGTATTTCCTTCGATATTATTTGCAATTGAGATGAGCAAATCAAGATCGCCGTATGAACCTTCATCATTTAGAATCCTATTAAGAACCTTTTCCATCCACCCGGTTCCTTCACGGCAGGGTGTACATAGTCCACAGGATTCGTGATGATAAAATTGAGTTATTCTTGCCAAAACTTTCACAAGATCCGTATCCTCATCCATTACCATTATGCCTGCAGTACCTATTGCAGAGCCAACCTCCTTAAGTGATTCAGCATCCATCTTTACTCCTTCAATCTGATCGCCTCTTAACGGAGGCATAGAAGAGCCGCCAGGAATAACACAAAGGATTTTTTTATTTCCGGGCACTCCTCCAGCATAATTATAAATAATATCGGTTAAAAGAGTCCCGCTTGGTAATTCATAAATACCTGGTTTGTTCACGTGTCCGCTCACACCAAAAAGAATTGTACCGGGATGTTTTGGTTCACCGATAGCCGCAAACCACTCCCAACCGTTTTCAATTATTTTAGGAATGTTAGTAATTGTTTCAATATTATTTATTGTAGTTGGATTTCCCCACAGACCGTTCTGTGCAGGAAATGGAGGTTTGATTCTTGGATATCCACGCTTTCCTTCAAGAGAATTCATCAATGATGATTCCTCGCCGCAAATGTACGCGCCGGCACCCTTATGAATATAAATATCACAATAAAAATTAGTACCGAAAGTTTCTTTCATCCCTTCGCCAACAAAACCCTTTTCATATGCATCATTAATGGCTTTTTGCATCAGCTTTATCCATTTGTGATATTCACCGCGGATATAAACATAGGCAACCTTCGCACCAATTGCGTAACAAGTTATTAATGTACCTTCAATTAATTGGTGAGGATTATCTTCAAATATTTGTCTGTCTTTAAATGAACCGGGCTCACTTTCATCGCCATTAACACAAAGATATTTTGGTTTATCAGTTGTCTTCGGCATAAAACTCCACTTTAACCCTGCCGAGAAAGCAGCGCCGCCTCTTCCTCTTAAACCTGATTTTTTAACCTGGTCAATTATATCATCGGATGATTGCTCAAAAGCCTTTTTTGCAGCTTTATAACCACCTTGTTCAACATAAACATCTATTTGATGAAAGTTTTCTATTTCAGGGAGAACAATCTTTTCCATTTAATTTGTTTGTTTTAAGGATTCCAAAATTTCTTCTACCTTTTCTTTACTCAGGTTTTCATAGTAATCTTCATTAACAGCAATCATAGGCGCAGTACCACAGCTTCCCATACATTCAACTTCTTCAAGAGAGAATATGCTGTCTTCGGTTACTTCCATATTTTCAATACCTAATTTTTCCTTTACATTATCCCAAATTTCATAGCCGCCGCGAAGCATACAAGATACATTTGTGCAAATCTGGATATGATATTTACCCATCGGTTTTTGATGATACATTGTGTAAAAGGTAACCACTCCCAAAACTTCCTCGGAGGGCATTTCAAGCAGATTGGCAACTTCTTTTATCACTTCATTTGAAATGTAACCGTTCTGTTCCTGCCCAATGTACAATGCCTTCATTACCACAGGTTGTTTTTCAGGATATTTTTTGAACTCCTGTTTTATTCTTTCCAGATTTTCTTGGGTGAATTTAAATTCCATTATCTGCCTTTACTTATCTGCTTCACCCATGATTGGATCAATGCTTCCGATGATTGCCACTACATCTGAAATCATGTGCCCGACAACCAGTTTTGACAAAGATTGAAGATTGTTAAATGAAGGTGAGCGTATCTTACACTTCCATGGATGACCTTCACCTTTACTTACAAGATAAAATCCTAACTCACCTTTTGATCCTTCAATGGAGTGGTAGATTTCTCCTGCAGGAGGATTGATTCCGAAATTAACTATCATAAAATCGTGAATAAGCTCTTCCATCTTTGTATAAACTTCAGTTTTATGCGGAAGAACTTTTTTAGGTTTATTCAGAATTATTTCACCTTCGGGCATTTTTTCCAAAACTTGTCGTACTATCTTAGTACTCTCTCTCATTTCATCCAATCTAACAAAATAACGTGCTAAACTATCCCCTTCCGTATAAACAGGTATCTTAAAATCAATATCATCATAATTCAGATATGGTTGTGCTCTTCTTATATCAAATTCGACACCGCTTGCTCTTAAGTTAGGTCCGGAAAAGCCAAGATCGATTGCTTCTTCTTTACTGATAACGCCAACACCATCAATTCTTTCTACAAAAATTCTGTTTGTGTTAATAAGTTTTTCACACTCGGTTAAGTTATCCTCAAACTGATCTATGAACCATTTTATTTTTGCTAATGCATCGGGTGGAATATCATTAGCAACACCACCTATTCGAGTATAACTGTTTGTAAATCTTGCACCGCAAAGCATATCCCAAATATCCATCACTTTTTCTCTTTCCCGAAGATTCCAGAGAAATATGGTTAATGCACCAACATCCATAGCGAGCGCACCAATTGCAACGAGGTGGGATGTAATTCTTGCAAGCTCAGCAACCATCATTCTAATATACTGCGCTCTTGGCGGTGCTTCTATTCCAGCAAGCTTTTCAACTGCAAGTACCCACGCAACATTGTTAGCCATCGGAGATATGTAATCGAGACGATCAGTGTGAGGAATAAACTCATAATAGGTCATGTTTTCAGCAAGTTTTTCATAACCTCTGTGTAAATAACCCAATTCAGGAACACAAGCAACAACAGTTTCGCCGTCAAGTCGTAATACTAAACGCAAAACCCCATGAGTTGCAGGATGCTGCGGACCCATATTAAGGATCATTTCATTTTCTAATGCATCCTCAACAGTTATATCCGTATCAGCATCTAAAAGCGCCTGTATAATTTTTGGATGAACTTCTTTTAAATCACGGTCCATAAATTTTTTACTTCTTTGGCAAAGGTATTGAACCTGGAATGCCCATTAAGGGAAAATCTTTTCTTAACGGATAATACTCAAAATCTTCCGGCATATACATTCTTCTTAAATCGGGATGATTGTTAAATATTATCCCGTACATATCATAAGTTTCTCTTTCCTGCCAGTTAGCTCCTTTCCATACCGATGTTACAGAATCAATCGAACAATCTGCTTTATCAGCAGCCGGGTCAGATTCATCGACGTCTGCTTTTAATCTTAACCTAAAATTATTTTTAAAGGAATAGATATGATAAACAACCGTAAACCTGTTTTTTCTTTTTGCCCAATCTATTGCCGTAAGATCCTGACAAAGCAAAAATTCAAGATCAGAATCTTTCTTTAAAAACTCACAAACCTTTACAATATGTTCTTTTGGCAGCTTAATCGTGAGCTCATCAAGGTACTCTGATACTTCAAAGTCTATTTCGTTGAATTGTTCTTTAAGTTTTTTGGGGACTAATTCTCTAATATCCATAAAATCAATTATTCTGAATTACGTTAAGATCAGGAAGCTTTGAATTTTTAAAATCGGAGACTTTAGTTCTTCCTATTTTATCCTGAATTTGTATTAAAGCATTAAGTAGATTATCAGGACGAGGAGGACAACCGGCAACATAAAGATCCACCGGAAGGAACTGATCAATACCCTGGACTACGGAATAAGTTCTGTAAATTCCTCCGGAAGCTGTACAAGCACCCATTGCAATTACCCATTTTGGATCCGGCATTTGATCATAAATTTTTCTAACAACAGGCGCCATCTTATAAGTAACTGTTCCTGCAACAATCATTAAATCGCATTGTCTTGGTGTAAACCTCATCACTTCGGAACCAAAACGGGCTATATCATATTTCGGATCACCGGCAGCCATCATTTCGATAGCACAGCATGAAATTCCCATTGGCATTGGCCAAACCGAACTTTTTCTTGCCCATGCAGCAATTGCATCAACCGTTGTTGTAATAAATCCATCGCCTTTTAATAATGATTCTAATCCCATTCAAAACCACCTTTCTTATACGCATAGAGATAACCTAACTCAAATACAACGAGAAAAATAAACATTGAAATGAAAATTGATATACCGAATTCAGCAAACAGCTTTTTAAACTGAACAGCCCAAGGATAAATAAACAGCACTTCCAAATCAAAAATTATGAATAACATTGCCACTAAATAATATTTAATGGAAATCCTTTCCCTAGTGGTGCCGACTGGTTTCATACCGCTTTCATACGTTGAGAGCTTTTCTTTGTTAGGTCTTTGAGGACCTAAAAGCATAGATGAAAACGTTATGCCCAATGCAATGACAGTCGCGAAGAACATTACTATAAATATAGGAATGTAAGATTCAAGCATAAAAAATATTTAATTTATTGATTTGAAAATTATCCAAAAAATGCATGATTGTCAATTTAAATAATATTCAACAAAATTCTTTCATTGATATTCAACTAGATTGATGAATATAGGTTGTAGCCATAGTATTCCCTTTCTACTAATGAGCATATTCATATTATTTTAATTGCTATTTGCAAATAATTATTGATAGCTCCTAATAGTTCATACCTGAGATTATAGGATGAAACGATATCATTGAATGCCCGGAATTCGTGAGTCGGGACACCAAATTCATCAAAAATAATGATGTCATCTTTTTCTAGAAAAGGAAAGAGATTTGTCAACACAAAAAGAGTTGAAGAATATAAATCTGCATCCATATGGATAACTTTTTTCCTTTGGGGTTTGTAGTCATGTAGAAATACTGGAAGTGAATCTTGAAATAAACCTTTTATAAAAGTAACCCGATCATCCTGAATCTTTGGTGTTTGTCCGGCAGTATCATAATGTTGTTTCTTCATTACCCCAAAATCTTCCGGTAAACCAGTGAAAACATCAAAACCAAAAAATCTACTTTCAGGATTATTATTCTTTTCAACCCACCATTTGAAAGCTATACCGCTTGCAACGCCAAACTCCAGATAATCTATGGATTGGTTTTGTATTTCCTCTTTGATTACAAACTCATGCAATTTAAACCTATCTGTGTAATTAACTTTTTTATTGTAATAATCATTAAACTTTCCTTTTGGAGTTTTATCAATCCAACGTGATAATTTTGAAAGATATACAACATTTAAAAAGAAATTCTCGAATGGTAAAAATAATATATGCAACCTCAGTCTTGAAAATATTGCTTTAATTTTTCGAAATAAGAAAAGTTTGAAATGCATCTTTAACTCAATAATTGATTATTAAATCTCTAATGTTAAATTAAATAATCAGGAATTTATTAACAATCATTTGCTTGTAAGAACTTCAGGTACTTAACTTTTTAGAATTACATACTTCAATGTTAATGTTACTAATCAATTGTATATTATCCTATAAAGCACAGCGGGTGGATTATTAAAATAAACTACAACTTTAAGTCCGGGATGGCTAGATTTAGGATTTAACAGGGCTTGAAATTCCCTTCTCATAGCAGCTTCAATAGGACTGAAATAAAGATAATCAACATTATTTTGATGTAGTTTTTCAATTAACTCTTCGTAGCTGTTTGCCATTGGTAGTAAAACGAAATCCATTCCCAAATAGTATGCAACGTGTGCTTTTCTTGCGGCAATTTTATTTCCTCTTTCTGATTCCGGGATATTCGTATCATACCAATCCTGAAGTACCAGCAGTTCTTTTGGTCCCGAATTAATTCTGGAACTGTTAAATGAAATTGATTGAGCAAGAGTAACTGCGACAAGTGAAATCACAATAAAATAACCAACCTTTAAATGAATGCGTTTATTAACAGCAAACTTCTCTCTGAAAAATGGTTGAATAGTAATTACACTATAAAACGAAATAAGAAAAATGGAAAACCTTTCACTGTAGAAAACCAGAGTTAGCAATGCAAAGAAAAACAGATTCGATAAATAATAACCGGTTTCCCTGCTTTTCCAGTTCTTAAAAGGATTTGAAATTAATAGTAATATCAAACCTAATATAATGAATACTCCCACATACCAACCCATCAGCCGTTCCATATCCAATAAGAAATGTTCACCGATGTTTCCAATTGTGGTTGATAAGAACAACAAAGGGTCTCTGCCAATAACATCGAACAATGATGTAAAACTGCTGCTTTCATTAAACCAAAACTGATCCCAGGAAATTTTTCCTTTTCCGTAAAGTTCGTAGGCTATATTTTTATAGTTTTCATTGTAGAAGAAACTCCCCTTTTTACTTAAACAGTAAATTCCCCACGGAGTAAAAGTTAAGATGAATATTGCAACAAAAACAGTTGAAGATTTTAAACGCTGTAACCAGTTGTTGTTCCAGTAATTTACAAACAGGATTATGAAAACAAATCCAAGTAAAAATACACCGTTATACCGTGTCAGGTATGACAATCCTCCAAGCACCGCAGCAATTAAAAGATTTTTATAATACAATTTTTTATCCTTAAAGAAGAAGAATAAAGTTGCAGCAGCAAGTACGTTGAACATCATATCAGTTCCGGCACTGTAAGTGTACTGCACAAAAATTGGATTGGATGCAAGCAGCAAAGAAACGAAAAAAGAAACTGCGGGCGAGAATATTCTTTTAACTAACTCAAATGTGAGAAATATGAAAATCGATGCAGAGAGCACACCAATGATGATACCGGAATAAAAATAATTTGAAATTATAAGATTAACCAAACCCAAAACCATTGGATATAGTGGTCCTCTGAATGGATCAATTTGAAGGTCGCCGTTGATAAAACTTTTTGCGTTAGGCACATAACCCCAAAAGAAATCAGTTTCTATTCCGTAGTCTCCAACCTTGTGGTATAACAAACTTACAATCAATAATATTACAAAGTATAAAACAGCAATTACCAAACCGAGATGACGAAATTGAAAAAATTTGTTAAGAGATTCTTCTAACGACACCTTACTTTTTTTTGTTTGTAACTTTTTATTAGATTTTCTTTTGGATTTCATCTTTTGCATAGAACTTTGCTCTTGAAAAATCAAATAATGACATATAATATAATTATTTTTTTTGAAGTAGATGATTTGTGATTGTTAAATTTAACTAAAGTATGAGTTTAATATTTAATTTGGTGGCATAAATAATTACTTTTATTGCATGACAATTCTTTTTAATTTTATCCTGAAAATCTTGTTCAAGATAATAGTATTATTATAAAAAGAGATTATTTGATTGAAGATTGCCCTTTTAATATTATTAATTTCATTTATTTCGGTTTCTCTATCCATTGCACAGAGTTTTGCCGATTCTCTGGAATATCTTGAGCAAAAACAACAAGTCAATTTTCTTTTTTCCAATTTCGATAAACTACTCGATACATATTATTTGAGTACAGGTTTTAACCTGAAAGGTAATTACTCTAATATTAGCTTAGGAGTATTTGAAAATTTCAGATCAACTGTATTCAAATCTACCACACAAAGCATACGAGATGAACAATATTTAACAATTACAGGTAAATATCAGTTAGCAGAAAATTATAACTTCGGTATCTCTGCAAACAGCACTAATCTTTCCGATGACAGGAACACTTTACTGAATAAAACTAAGATTAATTATCTAACTTTGTTTAGCGAAGTGCAGCTAACCAACGACATATTAATTTCACCATTCGGAGGATACTCAACTAATTTGCAAGTAGGTGAAGACGATAACGGACCTGTTTATGGTTTTGAAGGCTCTGCAAATAATCTTTCCTTCCCCGATTTTACCATCAATTCACTTTTTAAATTCAAGAATGAAGATATTCTTCCAAGACGAAATTTATTGAGATATTTTGATTTATCAGTTAACAATCCATTTAACCCTTCGGTTACAAATTTAGTTTCGGGAAGATTTACTAGCAGCAGGAAAGATTTTTATTTCCCCGCCGATTCAATAATTTCCTCCACCTTCGATATAGTTAACAATATCGAAAGCAGAACTGAGACCAATTATTTTGCGGAAGATAAATTAAGATATCGTAAATTATTTGGTAATGTTGATTTTGAAATTTCTGGTACGATTAACTGGAGAACGATTGAAAGAGATAAACGTTACAAAAGCGCCGAAGTTCAATCTCCAACAATTTTCGATACAAACATTGAAGAACTAAGATTGTCTCTTGGTTCAACCTTGTTTTACAGAACGGGCTCACTTAACAGTTCGTTAAGCTTTAACTTTGGTGAGAGAGATGAAAAACATATAACACAAAACTTTGAAGGAGCAGATCCGATCTTTTATGAACAACGTTCGGAACTTGAAAGCAGGAAGAATAATAATTCTACAAGAGCAACGATAGCTTATACCGGTGATTACGATTTTTCACGAACGGATAGACTGCTTTTTAGTCTATACTATAATAAACTCCGTTACGATACACCAAGCGAAGATAATGATGATGACAGAGATGAAATACTTTCAATTGCACGGCTGCGTTATTCTAAAAACCTTTCACCATTCTTTCAGGCATTTATAAATACCGAAGTGACTTTGAGGCATATTGTTTATCTTTTTGCAAGCAGAAGTTCAAATAACAACATAAACCGTGTTCTTCGTCTTGCTGCCGGCGGCTATTACCAGGGTACAAATGTTTCTTCGCTAAACACGTTTGAAGTATCGGCTAATTACACCGTTTATGATTTTGAAGATCTAACTTCCAGTTTAAGAAGTATTTCATTCAGGCAATTCATTGCAACAGACTCATCACGGATTTCTTTAAGTAATAGATTTGCGTTTGTAATAACCGGTTATATAAAATTATCAGAACAGGCAGATTTAAACTGGGGTGAGTTTGCTGAAAGACCGACAAGATTTTTACAAGAAATATTTGCAATTCCAAAGATTATGTTAACTTATAATAGTGCCTGGTTTGGAATTGGTTTAAGATATTTTTCACTTAATACTTTTAAATATGATGAACTAACAAGAATTCCCGACACAAGGTATTTAAGCTATGGTCCTTTGGTACAAATAATGTATAATGTTATTGGTTCACTTAACCTGTTAATCGATGGCTGGTATGAGTTTATTTCTATAAACAACATACCTGGTAGGGAAAGAGCGAACTTTGTAATGAAACTTAACTGGAATTTTTAAAATTGAAAACTTAAAAAATTTTATTATCTTATAAATAAAATTTTGGGAACAATTTGGCTGAAGATAAATACCACCTCGAAATAGAGAGCGATCCTAACAATTTAATTACAGTTGAAGAATTCGTTAATTATTTTTGTAAAGATGTAAATCTCCCCGATGAGAAACTTACAAACGTTCTCTTAGCGGTAACCGAAGCTACAACTAACGCAATCATCCATGCTAATAAATGCAATAAAAATAAAAAAGTAACAATTGATGCCTTGGTTGAAAATTCGAAATTAATAATAAAAATTAAAGATGAGGGAGAAGGCTTTGATCCGAGCAGCATTCCCGACCCAACAGAGCCTGAAAATCTCTTGAAAGACTCCGGAAGAGGTATTTATTTAATGAGGGTATATATGGATGACCTGCAATATAACAGAACACCTTCGGGAATGGAATTCGTTCTTACTGTAAAACTTTAATATTACAAACCCTTTTTTAAATTTCTTTTACCACATCTTAAGAATTATTCCTATTTTAATATTCATTAATTTTAATAATCTTTAGTGGGAGTCGATAAATGAGCAGAAAAAAAATAACATTAATTGGCGGTGGACAAATTGGCGGAGTTTTAGCACAACTAATCGCACAACGACAGCTCGGTGATGTTGTTATGTTCGATATAGTTGAAGATTTGCCGCAGGGAAAAACCCTTGATATTGCAGAAGCATCGCGCATAGGCGGATTTGATACAAAGGTTGAGGGAACTAACGATTATAGGGATATTGCAGGTTCCGACCTTGTTATTATTACAGCTGGCTTACCTCGCAAACCCGGCATGAGCCGCGACGATCTTCTTTCAACTAATTCGAAGATCATGAAATCCGTTGCAGAAGGTGTAAAAGCAAATGCTCCTGATACAATTGTAATCATCATTTCCAATCCTCTTGACGCAATGGTAACATTGTTTAAGAAAGTTACCGGTTTCCCTCATAACAGGGTTATAGGTCAAGCAGGTGTATTGGATTCTTCAAGATTTTCTTCTTTCATTGCATGGGAACTTGGTGTATCAGTAAAAGATATCAACACTATGGTATTAGGCGGTCACGGCGATACTATGGTTCCGATTGTTCGCTATGCAAATGTGAATGGCATTCCCGTAATGGAATTACTTGAAAGAAAATACGGCGATGCTGCAAAAGCAAAAGAAGTAATGGATGCAATGGTTACAAGAACCAAAAAAGCCGGCGGTGAAGTGCTTGCACTGCTTAAAACCGGTTCGGCATATTATTCACCGGCTTCCTCGGCTATTACGATGGCTGAGGCAATTATTTATGATGAAAAACGACTTTTGCCTGTTTGCGCATACCTGCAGGGTGAATTTGGTGTAGATGGGTATTATGTTGGCGTGCCTGCTGTACTTGGTGCTACGGGAGTAGAAAAAGTTGTTGAATTTGCATTAGATGAAGAAGAGCAAAGTGCGCTGGATAATTCAATCAACGCAGTTAAAACTCTCGTTGCTGATATGGAACGATTGGGATTCTAATTTCAATTCTATTAGGTATAGATATACCAGATCTTAAAGAGCCGGCATATCTTATTTTAGTTTAAACTAAAAAACCCTCCAGAGAGGAGGGTTTTTTAATATCAAATATTTCAAATAAAATTATGCAGAATATACATTAACGTATTTTCTGTTCCCTCTTTTAGTCTCAAATTTTACAAAACCATTGGCAACAGCAAATAAAGTATCATCGCCTCCCTTTTGTACATTAGCACCGGGATGAAATTTTGTGCCTCTTTGCCTTACTAATATATTTCCCGCAATTACTCTCTCCCCGCCGAACTTTTTAACACCAAGATATTTTGGATTACTATCACGACCATTTCGGGATGAACCCTGTCCTTTTTTATGAGCCATTCTTAATCTCCTTTAACCAATCTTTGTTACTTCAATTTTTGTTAACTGCTGCCTGTGCCCGTTAAATTTTCTGTAACCTTTTCTGCGTTTCTTTTTGAACACAATTACTTTATCATCTTTCAGGTGTTCTAAAACTTTTGCTGTCACCTTTGCACCCTTAATTAGGGGACTGCCAATTTTTATATTCTTATCATCATTTAGAACCAGCACTTCCTTAAAAGTAATATTCTTGTTTGGTTCTTTAGATAATTTTGGAACGTAATACGTACTATTTTCAGAAACTTTAAATTGTTGTCCGGCAATATTTACAACTGCAAACATCTTTACCTCTTTGTTTGAAATTTAGCATACAAATGTAATGAAATGAATTATTTATGTCAATGCATGTTCAAACCTGGCGGCAACAGTTTTCAATTATTTTTTTATGTTTTTTTCATATAATTTTATCCAGTCATTTACAGACATTTTACGCATCAGTTTTCCTATCAAATCATACGGTATTTTATCCATCTTTTTGAAGCGGATACAACTTTTTCCCATGTCCAATTTCGTATCACTTTGCTTTGGATATTCTTTAACAAACCATTCCAACAATTCCGGGTTTGCATAAATTCCCATATGGTAAAAGCTTATAAAGTTTTTTTGAGATGCAATATTTGCAAACGGCAAGGGTAATTTTGGGTCGCAATGATAACCACCCGGGTATATGTCGTGAGGAACCACATAACCAATCATACCATAATTTATCTGCTCATCAAATCCTCTGGGTAAATTGGTAAGAATGGTTTCCCTTAACTTATTAAAATATGCATTCCTCTCCTTCGGTACTTTTTCCAAATATTCCTTTACACTTTTCACTTTTAGCTGCATATTATTTACTCTGTAATTTTAATGTTAAGTTATTTTTTTAATAGACAACAGTTAGATTAATAAATGTTTTAATGCTTATTGTAACAACGTTATTTGCTTGATTTCTGGTTTTCTTTTGATCTCAATATAAGAATTTAAAACCTGATAATGCAAACTATTTTTAGGTAATTACTTTAAATTCTTAAATTTATAATCGTTAATCTCTGCCTTCGGCAGGCAGGTATGCTCGATATTAAATTAAACCATTTTGTTCTTCTAGCAACAGTTAAAAGTAAATGTAAATTCTTAAATTATTACAAATGAGTTATAATATTTAACTTAGCGCCAATGAAATTTTTAATTATTCTAGTTATTGGTTTATCAGTTACTTCTGTTTTTGCTCAATCCGAAGCAGATTCAATCGAAGTTTACCTGATTGATGCTTATGTACAACCGGAACCGCCGCAAAAGTTTATACTCTCATTCTTTACCAGTGATATTGCTAAAAGTGTAGTGTTAATAGACGGCAGGTATTCTTATCCTGTTTCGAATGAGTTTACCGATATGCATAAAACACAAATCGATATGGTGGATATGAAATTTAACGAAAAGATAGTCCCGTTTGTCATCATAACAGAAAATGAAAACGGAAAAACATTTACAAGCGAATCATTTGATTTTGATCTTCCGTTTGAACCTGAAATTATAGGAGGTTCAAATATTGTACAGCTTTGTTTATTCGGTGGGTCTATATTTCTTTTGCCTTATCCGAACTACGTAATACAAAATGGGCAAAACTATTTTAGTTTGACAAAGGAAATCCCAATTATTTCTTTTCGTTCGAGTAATTTAAATTATCCGGCGGGTTTTCTTTCATTAGAATATTCTTACATCTTCGATGCTGAAACTAATAATTATCTTCGCGCAGGTTACAAAAAAATATTTGAACTGCAGTATCTTAAATATCTCTCTCCGGGCGTTACTTTATATACAAATTTTTTAGGGAACAATGGTGTTGGTTTAGAGCTTTCAGCCGGACTATTTACGATTGTTGATACCTTCACTCTTTATGCAAGATACAGATACAATTTAAAACCAGGTGATTCTTCAGACAATTTTCACGAAATGTCCTTAGGATTATACTCAGGTTTCTTCTCATACTATCTCAAGTAGATTATCGCTGCACTGCAAATTTATACGGAAGGATTTTGGATTAGAATTTCGTTTAAGTTTTTATGAATTTTGTTAAATGAAATTAAAATTATTTCTTCTCGCATTTATTATTTCAGGAATTTCTATTGCACAAACGGGAAGTTTAAAAGGAAGAGTTACCGATGGCATTTCTCCAATTCCATTTGTGAATGTCATTATTCTTAATACCGGTTATGGAGTTGGCAGCGATACAAACGGATATTATGCTATTAGAGGAATACCAACCGGTGAATACAACGTAAGGTTTACGGCAGTCGGATGGGAATCACAAACTTTTGATATACCAATTGTAACTGACCGGACTATGGAACTAAATGTTGTTCTTACAGAAAAAGCAATTGAAGTAGGAACAGTTGAAGTGACTGGTTCTTATATTCAGGATAAACGAGATACGAGAACAAGTTTAATTGATCTGAATCCAAGAAGCGCAAAGATATTACCCGGAGCGGGAGAAGATGTTTTCCGTACATTACAATCGCTTCCCGGTGTGCTTGCACCAAACGATTTTTCATCGCAGCTAATTATCCGTGGCAGTGGTCCCGATCAGAACCTGATTATTATTGATGATATTGAAGTATTCAACCCATATCGTTTATATGGTGTTGTAAGTATGTTCAATCCTGATGCTGTAGCAGATGTGAATCTTGTAACCGGCGGTTTCCCGGCAAAATACGGTGACAGATTATCGGCAGTGCTGGATGTAACAAACCGCGAAGGAATTACATCAAGAGGATTTGGGGGGAGTCTTAATGCATCTATCGTATCTGCAAACCTTGTATTGGAGGGCAGGAATCCGTTTGGTCTTCGCGGAAGCTGGTTGTTTAATTCACGAAGAACTTATTACGATTTGATAATTGAACCGTTTGTTAAAAGTGCCGGCTTGGTAGATGAAAATACAACCTTCCCAAACTTCTATGATTTCCAGGGAAAATTAGTGATTGGACCATATGCGGGGCATAAGATTTTGCTTAGTGCAATTATTTCGCGTGACGGAGTTGATGTTGTAAGTGGTGAGCAAAGAAACACTCCCGACAGTATCGGTGTATTTAACGTTACACGAAATGATCTGGCAGGTATCTCATGGCATTACTCCCCTAATAAAAATTTTCTAAATAAGTTTGTTGTTTCTTATTATAAAAATAACGGCACAACTGATTTTGATTCGAAGATACTCGATCCCTCATTAAATAGAAGCAGTTTTGAAGATAGTATTCCCGATACACTTGCACCATATCTTTTAGCTTTAAGTTTCGATGCAACATTTTCGTATTCCAAATATTCTGTTGATGATAAAATATCGTATCTCGTTGGTGATCATATAATTGATGCAGGAGTTGGTGCAGATTTTATGGAAACTGTCATCAATTTCAATTTTGATCTCGACCCACAATTAGAAGCGATCTTTGCTGCCAATCCGCAATTCCGATCCGTGTTAACCGATTTGAAAGATGTTAAATTTTACAACAAATACCGCGCTTATCTTCAGGATAACTATAAAGTAACCGAGAACTTTTTTCTTCAGCCAAGTTTAAGATTTGATTATTACGATATTTTAGACAAAGCATACTTTGCACCGAGATTATCATTTTCTTATGCATTTGATGACATAACAACTTTAAGAGCAACTTGGGGAATTTATTATCAATCACCGGGATATGAAAAACTGCGTGATCAGGGCATTCTTTATGATCTTGCTGATGAATTCACAACGTTACTCAATGCTGAAAAAGCCGTTCATTATGTTGCAGGTATCGAGCGATGGCTCTCAAGCGAATGGAATATCCGGCTCGAAGGTTATTATAAAGATTTTACGGATTTATATATTCCAAATGTTGTTGTCGGAAATTTATTTGTAACTGAGGAAATTCCCGGTAAAAATCCGAAGTATCCTTCCGGCTGGACCTTGCCTGCCGTATTGCAGGAAGATTCTACTACACAAATTCCAATTAATGGTTCGAATGGTGAAGCATACGGGTTTGAAATTTTATTGGCTAAAAGAAATGTTCTTAATAACAGTAGATTATCCGGCTGGATTTCCTACGCACTTGCTTTTGCCAATCGTTACGAAAATGGTGTGAAGTTTCCTTTCAGATTCGATCAGCGGAATACTGTAAACGTTGTTTTAGAATATAGGATTAACAACTGGCTGGAGATTGGCGTTAGATGGCAATATGGTTCAGGCTTTCCTATAAGCGAACCGTTAGGAATAAAACCGAGGATTGTTCTTGAAGACAGAAATCTTGATGGAATACTAGAAACCCCGGTAATAGCAACCAGAATCGGAACCGCTAATGCAAACGGAGAGGAAGAGGTGATTTATGATATTGATTACGGAAACAGGAAACTTAACGGGCGTAAACCTGAATATCACCGGCTCGATATAAGATTAAATGCCTTCGCAGATTATTGGGGACTCGATTGGGTTTTTTATCTCGATGTGATAAATGTTTATAACCGCTCAAATATTCTCAATTACGATTATTTCGTTACGCAAAATTTAGTATTAGAAAGAGAGCCAACTACAATGTTTCCAATACTTCCAACACTCGGATTTAGCGTTAGGTTTTAATTTATTGAACCGAGTTCCATATGACCTTAATAAGAAATTATAAACAGATGAATATGTATATTTCGCATTAAAAAAATAATATGCAGAACGGTTTTGAAACTAAAATAATAACTGTTTCCGATTTAACAAGAGAAATTAAATTCACACTTGAAGAAAAATTCTCACGTGTTTCTGTAATCGGGGAAATCACTAACTTTAAAGCACACTATTCCGGTCATTGGTATTTTAATTTAAAAGATTCAGATGCAGTAATTAATTGCACAATGTGGAAAGGATTTAACAACCTTGTCTTCTTTACACCGCAGGATGGAATGAAGGTAATTGTTAACGGGAAAATCACAGTTTATCCTCCTCGCGGAAATTATCAGATTGATGTACGTTCGATAAAACCTGCCGGTATGGGTGAGCTACAGGAAGCATTTGAAAAACTAAAAGCAAAGCTTGAAGCAGAAGGACTGTTTAATGAAGATAATAAAAAACCAATCCCGTCTTATCCAAAAAAAATAGGATTAGTTACAGCAATTGGCGCTGCAGCATTGAAGGATATGATAAGTGTAGCTGAAAGAAGATATCCTGTAGTGGGGTTGATAATCTCTCCCGCTAAAGTTCAGGGCAGTGGTGCGGCTGAAACAATAGTTAAAAGTTTAAAGATACTAAATTCGCTTAACGATATTGATGTTATTATCATAAGCAGAGGCGGTGGTTCAATTGAAGACCTTTGGGCATTTAACGAAGAGATTGTTGCCCGTGCAATTTTCAAATCAAAAATTCCTGTTATCAGCGGAGTCGGGCACGAAGTTGATTTTACAATTGCAGATTATGTTGCAGACCTTCGGGCTTCAACACCTTCGGTTGCAATGGAATTAGCCACTCCTAATATTGATGAGATTTTTGCCTTTATTAATGATTTTAATTATTATGCTACACAAAATTTGGTTAGTAGAATAAGTGAAATCAAATCACAAACTTTTTCGCTAATTAATTCATACGGATTTCGAACCCCTTCCGATTTAATTAGAAGAAGGGTGCAAGATATTGATTTTAATTTTTCTAACCTGGTTCAGAAAATTGATAGTAAATATCTTCAGAAAGAACATAAGCTTTTGCTGTTTAAAAAAGCCATCGAACTATATGATATGAATAAAACTATGAAAAGAGGATTTGTTCTGGTAAAACAAAATTCTAAATTTGTTACAAGAGCTACTCAGTTTAATAACCAGGAAAGTGCCGATTTACAATTTGCAGATGGATTTGTAAAAGTTAATAAATAGTTTTAATTAAAAATTTTATCGATATTTGATGACTAAGAAAAAATTAAAAAATACTTTTGAAGTAAATCTCTCCAGACTTGAAGAAATAAGCGCTCTGTTAGAAAGTGAAGAGCTTGGGCTTGAGGAATCAATTTCCCTTTTTGAGGAGGGAATCAAGTTATCTAAAAGCTGTATGAACACGCTTAAAAAAGCAGAACTTAAAATAACTGAATTAAAAAGTGACTTATCTAAAGTTACATCGGAAGCAAAGGAAGAAAATTTTGAAGAATAATATTTTACGGAGCATTTATTAATGATAGATAGTAAAAAATATCCCATATTATCGAAGGTTGATACACCTGCGGATATAAAACATTTAGAGTTAAGTGAACTAAAAGTTTTATGTAAAGATATACGAGAATATATGATTGATGTTATTTCTGAAATCGGAGGACATTTTGGCGGCGGGTTAGGAGCAGTTGAACTAACAGTTGCAATTCACAAAGTGTTTAACACTCCTTACGATTTGTTGGTTTGGGATACAGGACATCAGGCATATCCCCATAAAATTATAACGGGAAGAAAAGAAGCCCTTAAAAAAATAAGAAAATTAAACGGCATAAGCGGATTTTTAAAACGAACTGAAAGCGAATATGATACTTTTGGTGCAGGGCATGCTTCTACATCAATCTCTGCAGCTTTGGGAATGGCTCTTGCCAGAGATATGAAAAAAGAAGATAGGAGAGTGATTGCTGTAATCGGCGACGGTGCAATGACCGGCGGCATGGCTTACGAAGCTATGAATAATTCGGGAATCAACAAATCAAATCTTATTGTGGTCTTCAATGATAACCGTATGTCAATCGCACCAAATGTTTGGCAGATATCAAACTACTTTACCGAAATGATCGCTCATCCCGATTACAATAAATTTAAGGGACAAATTTGGAATCTTACAGGGAAGCTTGACAACTTTGGTGACCGGCTCAGAAAAATAGCTGCACGACTTGAAAAAGGAATTAAATCAGTTATCACTCCGGGAATTTTATTTGAAGCATTGGGCTTCAGATATTTTGGTCCCATCAACGGTCACAACTTGCATCAAATGCTAAGAATATTTGAACATGTTAAAGATTTGAACGGACCAATACTTATTCATGCCACCACTCAAAAAGGCAAAGGATATGAACCTGCAGAAGGTCATTCACAAAAACTTCATGCTTCAACTCCGTTCGATAAAATAACGGGAAAAGCAATTAAAAAGTCAGGTGGTCAACCTGCCTATACAAAAATATTTGGCGATGCTCTTGTAGAGATTATTGAAAATAATAAAAATGTAGTCGGTATTACCGCAGCAATGCCCGATGGAACAGGATTAAGTATTCTTAAAGAAAAACATCCTAAAAATTATTTTGATGTTGGTATTGCAGAACAACATGCTGTAACTTTTTCCGCAGGATTAGCAACGCAAGGAATCATTCCCGTGGCGGCTATCTATTCAACATTTTTGCAAAGAGCATTTGACCAGATAATTCATGATGTAAGTATTCAAAAACTGCATGTTGTTTTCGTTCTCGATAGAGCAGGATTGGTTGGAGCTGATGGACCTACACATCATGGAGCTTTTGATCTTACTTATTTACGACTTATTCCGGGAATGATAATTATGGCTCCAAAAGATGAAGCGGAGCTGAGAAACATGCTTTACACTGCAGTTGAACATTGTGATGGTCCTGTTGCCTTACGTTATCCAAGAGGGTCCGCTCTTGGTGTTCCATTAAAAGAAGGATTCGATAAAATAGAGATTGGAAAAGCTGAGACAATAATTAATGGTGATGACGTAGCTCTTCTTGCCTTGGGTTCAATGGTAGATTATTCACTTAAAGCTTCCGAACTTTTGAGACAGGAAGGAATAAATGCCCAGGTGATTAACATGCGTTTCGCCAAACCAATAGACGTAGAAAAACTGGATGAAGTGGCAGATAAGTTTACGAAAATAGTAACTCTTGAAGATAACAATTTACCGGGTGGTTTTGGCAGCGCAATAGTTGAATATTTTAACGATAAAAATTACAAGAATGATATTTTAAGAATAGGTCTTCCTGATAAATTTACTGACCACGGAACACAGGCAGAACTGCATCATCTTTTAGGTATCGATCCAGAGGGTATTAAAGATCAAATAAAAGTTTTTTGTGAAAGCAAAACTGTTGATCAGGGAATTGTTTTTTAATGGATCGGGTAAGAGTTGCCGTAATTGGGTTAGGCGGTGTCGCCCAGATAGTTCACCTACCGAACCTTTCAAAAATTAAGACTGTTGAGTTAAAATCTGTTGCCGAAATTAAAAAAAGCCGGCTCATTGCTGTAGCAGATAAATTCAATATTAAAGAACACTATAATGATTACCGCGAACTTTTAGAGAAAAGTGATATTGAAGCAGTAATTGTTGCCACACCTACGAGTTTTCATAAAGAGGTTGTAATTGCAAGCTTAAATGCAAAAAAAGATGTGCTCGTTGAAAAACCAATTGCACGCACCTTTGCTGAAGCGAATGCCATGGTACAAGCTGCAAAAAAAAATAAACGTAAGCTGATGGTGGGAATGAATTTACGTTTCCGCTCCGATACTATGCTATTAAAATCATTTATAAATTCCGGTGAAATTGGTGAACCTTTTTATACAAGAGCTATATGGGTAAAACGAAAGAGCAGCGATGAAAAATGGTTTATGAAAAAAGATCAAGCTGGCGGAGGTGTTATATTCGATCTTGGTATTTCAATGCTTGATCTTTCTCTGTGGCTAATGGACTATCCGGTCGTTAAATCTGTTCAAACACAAACTTACTGTCAGAACACAAAAAACCTGGAAGATACTGCAATAAGCTATATAAGATGTAATAAATCAAAACTTGTTAATATAGAAACAAGCTGGACTTTACCTGTTAACCAGGATCTGTTCCGCATTTCAGTTTTCGGCTCAAAAGGAAGCGTTACTACATCACCATTACATATTTATAAAAGAGTTGATGATCAGTTTGTAGATTTAAAACCCACGATGCCCCAAAATTCAGCAACATTATTTCAAAATTCTTACCTGAACGAATTAAAAAGTTTTATTGGTGCTATTAGGGGATTGAACCCTCTTTTTTCATCCGGTGAAAGAGCTGTTGAAAGATTAAAAGTTATAGAAGCGATGTACAGATCAGCAAAGAAAAACCACGAGATAAAAATTAATTAAAAGATGACAAAAATCTTATTAGTTGATGATGAACCTGCATCGTTTAGTTCCTGAAATATAATCTTGAACAAAATATATTTGATGTAATAGTTGATCACTATAGTCTTCAACTCTTAATAATCTTTCCGATAACCCCGATTTAATCATCCTTGATATAATGATGCCCCCTATTTGATGGTTAAGAAGTTTACTACAAAAGGTTGTGGAAATTTAAATGTTGAATTAAGTCATTCTTATTTAGTTAACTAACTTCAATTGGTTGCTATTATTTGTTTTATCAGTTAGATTTGCATTAAAACGCATTGCGCCTGCCTGTCGCCAGACAGGTTTATTAAGACGTTATCTGACATTTTTGGTAAATGAGGAGGTGTAGCATGCAAAAAAGGTCGACCGTATTTATAGGCTCTTCAACAGAAGGACTTGGAATTGCCCAAGCTATCCAACTTGAACTTAAAGATGAAGCGATATGTACTATTTGGTATCAAGGCGTATTTGGTCTAGGCAAAGGAACTCTTGAATCACTAATTGAGGCATTACCAAATTTTTATCGTTGGGTGCGATGCTACTAGAGAAATTAGATTCACTGTGGACAGTATGAGTACATGTGCACTTGCAACAATTGATACAAAACTTGATCAGCAAGCCGTAAAGATACTTCAAGTAATAAATGGTATATCGGTAGACCTTCAAATTCCAGAATTATATCCTGCAAGTATCGAGTTCCAAAGGCTGTTAAAAGATGAGAAGTTTAAGGCGTTTTGGGAGGCATCGCCATGATGGGAACATCGGTTGCTGTTATAGGTTCTGCTAGCATTGATAGAGTGGTTCAAGGTAGCAAGAGTGTTCGTCAACTTGGTGGAGTTGTAACCTATGCAAGTCTTACATTCCAACGCCATGGTATTGAGACCATCATTGTTTCTAACGTTGCTGACAAAGACAAATCGATTCTTAAAGTGTTATGTGAAGAAGGCGTTCATGTTTTTAGAGGACATACTGAAAATACTACGAATTTCATTAACCATATTGATGGCAATAATCGCTGGCAAGAAATGCCTGTAAATGCAGATCCAATAACTGACGAACAAGTTAGAAGTGTATTAGGCTCTGTAGGTCATTTACATCTCGGAGTATTACATCCGTATGATATTGAACCAAAAGCTATAAAACTAATAGATAAGACAAAGATATTTATAAGTTTAGATGTTCAAGGATACGTTAGATGCATAGAAAACAACCAAGTAAGACTTCGTGTTTCAGGAAATTTAACCGATGCATTATTGTGTGCGCATATGGTTAAAGCAGATGAAATAGAGCTTACATCAATACTTGCTTTCTATAAGATGAGCCTATCTGAATTGATGCGTGCTTATAAGATTGATGAGATGGTGATTACTGCAGGCCCCCAGGGTGGGCTAATTAGAAGATTAACGGGTGAGGAAATACGTTATGATGCAAAATCGATAGATTTCTTAGTTGACCCAACAGGCGCAGGAGACGTTTTTTTTGCTGCATATCTTACATATCGTTTTCAAAGAGACAAAAATATATCAATTGCAAGCGAACTTGCAGCAAGCTTAGCATCTCAACAAATTGAGGGGCGCTATATATCGAAAGAGATTTTGAATTTAGAACATTAGAACATAAAAACGTCAGATAACAGGCGTGTATCTGGCTGCACTACGCTCCACCCAATTCTGAGCCTTTGGCTCGGAACTTCAGATACACGCCAGCCGTTAACTAAGAGCTTTCTCCACATCCTCAATCAAACCTGTCTGTCGGTTTATATATCGACGATATGCAGAAAAGTCTTCCACATCTTAAATACCAACAGAGAAACGATCGATAATTAATTTTAGAATTATTTTTCAAAGTCACAAAATGTTTGGCAATTTAAAGGTTGGGTTAATCCATTCTTATTTAGTTAACTAACTTCAATTGGTTGCTATTATTCGTTTTATCAGTTAGATTTGTGTTAAAACGCATTGCGTTTATTAAGATGTTATGTCAAATTTCAAGTTATGAACAAAAGAACAAAAAAAAACCTAAAAATGTATGGAAATTCTTAATTTTGTCAAGTAAGGATATTAAAAAAAGTGTATTTAAAAAAGTTTGATATATTTTTAAAAAATTTGGGCTTTTCGGAAAAAGATTTTTTCGAGAAGAATAATAATACATACACTTACAAAACAAATCTAACTCACAATATATATTTTACTTACACTCCAAAACCTAAAGATATTTTTGAAAAACATAAATATTTCTGGAATAAAAATAATGTTAATGCTTTCATAGCTGTAAGTGAAAATAAAACCTACATTATCCATTCAAAACAAAAACCAAATTCTAACAATCCAACAGCAATAAATATTACCATTAAAACTTTTAATTATGGTGTTAATACACAAGGATTTGAAAAACAAAAGGTTTCCGAAATAACAAAAGATTTTATTGATACAGCTTATTTTTTTGATTTCGTAGCAAAGCAAACAGTAAATAAAAAGAGACAAGAGGTTGATAAAGATCTATTGCTTAATCTCATTGCTTTAAGAAATAAATTACTTGCAATCCGTAATGATGAAGAAACAATACATCTTTTAATCCTTCGTAGTTTGTTTATCAAGTATCTCGAAGATAAAGGTATTTATAAAAAAAGATATTGGGTTAATGTTTTAAAATCCAACGATCCCCGTAAGGTGCTTGCAGCATTTAAAAGAGTAAGAAAAATAAACGGAGATATATTCGATAAGCAATTACACGAGGATAAAATTGATCCAAAGTATTTGCCTGAGATACTCGATTTTTTCACATCGGATTATCGAACAGGGCAACAAAGTCTATTCCCATATCTTTTCGACCAAATCCCAATACAGCTTATTAGTCTTGTTTATGAAGCATTTTTAAAAAGTGAGGAAAAGAAAGGAAAAGGTATCTACTACACACCTTCGTTCATTGTCAATTTCATGCTTTCACATACAGTAAAAGAAAAATTGAAAAATAATCCAGAGACAACCATATTGGATCCGGCAGTTGGGTCAGGAGCGTTCTTGGTCGAAAGTTTTAGAGCTATTGTAGAAGCTCAACAAAAACTTAAAGATCTCCCGAGACTTAAAAGATTTGAAAAAAAGAAGAAGATACTTATAGACCAACTTTTTGGAATTGATGTTGATAGAAGAGCCTTACAAATAACAGCATTTAGCTTATATTTAGCATTAATAGAAACTGAAGAACCGGAATTTATTCGTGAACAAATTAAAAATGATTACCCGATTTTACCTTCATTAATCGACAAAACTTTGATATGTGCTAACGCAATTACTAATGAAGTTTTTACTGATAAAATATTCGATTGCATCGTCTCGAATCCACCATGGGGCTCAGTAGAGCCCAATGGAGATAAAGAAAACAAAAAGGAAAGAGAGACCATAGGAAAGAAAGGCAAGACCGGTAAAATGCCGGAATATAAGCATGTGTCAGATTATGAGCGCTCTCAAGCCTTTTTAGTTCTGGTAAAAAAGTGGAGCGACGAGAATACTATCCTGTCACTTATTGTAAAAAATTCAATATTCTTAAATGATAATGCTGAGGATTTCAGAAAAGAATTACTAAAAACATATCAAATCAATAATTTCTACGAATTATCAAACTTCAATAAAATTCTTTTCAAGAAGCAAAAAATTGGAGAAATAAATGGAAGACCAATAGAAATTGGTGCGAGTGAACCCTGTGCTGTTTTGGTTTTTGAATTACCCAAAGATGAAAACAACTCAATAAAATATATATCACCAAAATTAAACAGTTTTTCAGAAAGTTTTCAGATTATAACATACACGACAAAAGATATCAATCATGTTGAACAAAGACGTTTTATTGAAGATGATTCGCTATGGCGAGTATTGGTTAATGGTGATTTTGAAGATTATAAGTTGATAAAAAATAAACTATTAGATGTCAATAATGTTCAAATTGTGGCAAGATCTGGTTATAAACCAAGTAAAAATATGTTGCCGATAGGTAAGCCTATTATAAGGAAGCTAATTGAACCGGAAAAAATATTGCGGTTTAATTTATTACCAATAAAGAAAGTTTTTAATATTAATCAAGAAATGGAACGTAAGCGAGATTTAGGAATCTTTGAAGGTGAAAGATTAATTATGCCTATCCGTCCTCTAAAATCTGATAAATTCAAAATTAGAGCAACAAAAATAACAAAGAATTACATTCATAAACAGGATATTGCATGTATTAGATTTTACGATGATATAAATAAAATTGATTATGATTTTTATTTAGGAATTTTAAACTCAAGCACATTAGGTTACTTGTTATATAATTTATCAGTTCAATGGGGTAAAGGAGCAGAAAAAAGAGCACACATTAGAATTTCTGACATTGAAAAATTAATGCTACCAAGAAATGATAATAAAAAATTATATTTATTAATTACAAGATTAGTTGAAGAATTATACAGGGTTACTGATTATGAAACTCAATTAAAACTTGAAAACCAAATTGACGAGTTAGTTTTCGACCTTAACAATCTTACGACATACCAAAAAGAAATCATCCACGAATTTTATCAGGTAAGAGTTGAGCGTGCTAGATCAAAACTAAAATTTGTACGACCTAATGACATAGAAAAATACGCTAAAAAATTCATTGAAGTGTTTAATGATATGTTGAAGGAAGGAAAGGCACTTAACGCTTCATATAATATTTCCCAAAACCTTGGAGCAATAGTTTGCTTCACAATTGTTGACAAAGAAAACTCTTCTAAAGTGGAACAAAACAATCAATATGAGATTCTTTACTTTGTAAAGAAAAAACAAATACAGCACGCTGAAGTTTCCAAGATTTTAAATGAAGATAAAATAAAAATATATGACAATGAATATTTATATATCATAAAAAGCAATCTTTTTAAAGATTGGACTATAAGGCAAGCCATAAAAGATGCCAAGGAAGAAATAGGGTTATTATTATCAAAATTGCCTGATAGACATGAATAGTAAATTCGTAAGAATTTGGAGTTCACATTTACCCTATAGATCGCAAGTTGATTTATATGAAAATTTATATCTAAAAGCAATAATCGACAGCTATTATCATATAGACAAAAGAAAAGGAAAAGAAGAAAAAATCAGAGATAGGTTTTACTATGATTTAACTCATCGTAATCCGTTAACAAAAAAATGGTGCGATCTAGAATTGCTTGATATCCGTTTTGAAAAATGGAAAATGGATACAGACAAAAATAAAAGCAGGGTTGATTTATCTTTCTTCTGGTCGGGTTTCAGTTACTTTGAAATCGAATGTAAACTTCTTTTCCAACAACCAAGTAAAAATGAAGCCTATTTTAATGATGGTCTTATCCGCTTCATTAATTTGAAATATGCAGAAAAAAACGAATACGCTGGAATGTTAGGGTTTGTTGTGTCCGGTGATATCGAAACAATTAGAGACAAAATTTTAAGTAGAACTAAAACATTTTATCCTAGTGCCTCACCTATTCAAAGTAATTTTATTAATTGGAAATATATTTTTATCTCTCACCATTTAAAAAAAGACAAAAGAAATATTCGCATTTATCATTTGTTTTTTCAATTTACAGAAAAAGATAATTGATGAAAAAGGTCATAGCATGCTATGTATGGTATTTGGTAGAAAGTGCTATTCATAAAGTTTTAGATATTACAATAATAATAAAGCGGCATGAAAGTGAAGTGCAATTTAATCCTGCACTAAACATAGTCAAACCATTAACCAATAGCCCTTTCAACATCCTCAATTAAGTCTTCCACATCTTCAATACCTACAGAAAAACGAACGAGTCCATCAGTTAATCCAAACTTTTCTCTTTCCTCTTTTGGAACCGTTGCGTGTGTCATGCTTGCAGGATGAGAGATAAGACTTTCAACTCCGCCAAGACTCTCTGCAAGTATAAATATCTTTACGTTATTTAAAACTTTTTTTGCTTTTTCAAGCGAGCCGAAATCTGCAGATACCATCCCTCCGAAACCGCTCATTTGCTCCTTTGCAAGCTCGTGCTGCGGATGATTTTGCAACCCGGGATAAATTACTTTTTCAGCAGCACCTAAGTTTACAAGAAAATTTGCAAAAGCTCTTGCGTTTTCATCGTGCTGTTTCATTCTTACAGCAAGAGTTTTTGTTGCACGCAGAACCAGCCAGCAATCAAACGGAGCGGGAACTCCACCGGCAGCATTTTGAATGTACCTTATTCTTTCGTGAACTTTTTCGTTGCTTGTAATTAGAATTCCGCCGATAACATCGCTATGTCCGTTCAAATATTTTGTGGTGCTGTGAAGAACAATATCAATTCCAAACGTAAGAGGATTTTGAAAATACGGACTCATAAAAGTATTATCACACACACTCAGCAGATCATTTTTCTTTGCGATTACTGCAACTCCTTTAAGATCGGTTAAAACAAGCATAGGATTGGTTGGTGTTTCAACGAAAACCATTTTTGTATTTTCTTTAATTGCATTTTCAATGTTGGAAAGATTGCTCGTATCAACCCAGGAATATTCAAGACCATAAGCAGTAAGGTTTTGTTCAAATAACCTATACGTTCCACCGTAAACATTGTCCGATACAATTATGTGATCGCCGGATTTTACCAAACTCATTAATGCGTGTGTTGCAGCCAAACCCGAAGCGAAAGCAATTCCATACTTCCCTTTTTCGAGCGCTGCGATATTTGCTTCCATTGCTTCACGGGTTTTGTTTTGAGTCCTTCCGTATTCATATCCCTTGTGCTTACCGAGTTCATCCTGTTCATAAGTTGAAGTTTGGTACAAAGGAGTTATAACTGCCCCGGTAACAGGATCACTTATTTGTCCTGCATGTATTGCATCTGTTGAAAAGCCCATATTTGTAATCCTTAATTCTTTTTTATTTTGTGTTAATATACTATTGTCATTCCGCACGGAACGAAGTGACGATCCGGAATCTCATTTTACAATCACTTAGATTCCCGTTGTTGCGGGAATGACAATACTTGTCTCTCCCTGAACTTGTCTCACGGCATTCAGGATTATTTCAGGGTCTTCTGTTTATTATTCAGATGCTGAAACAAGTTCAGCATGACTGAAAACTATTCATCATCAAATTGAATTAAATCATAACGTGTGATAATATCGGTTATTAATCCAAAATCACTGACTAAAATTACAGCATTATCTTTAAATACTTTTTTAACTTCTGATATTTCCGTCTTTAAATCTAAAGTCGGGCAGTATTCTCCCATCACATCTTTTACTGTAGCATTAATTAATTCGGGTTCATCTAATAATCTTTTCATTAGTTTATTTTCTATAATACAACCGATTGCTGTTTTACCTTTCATAACAGGAATGTGCGAAAAACCTTTTTCATTAATTAACTGAACAACTTCCTTAACGGTTGCATAAGGATTTACTGATGTGATTTCTTCAATTCCTCTCGCTTTTTTTGAGTCGGAAATATCGCGCAATGTTCTTATACTCGTTTCAAGCATTCTGTTTATCCTCAGCCATTCAATGTTATGCAACTTAGATAAGTATCTTTCACCTGTATCGCAAACAATAAAAACAATAACATCATCTTCAGTTAAATCTTTTGCTATATCAAGTGCAACGTGAACAATTGTACCCGTGCTGCCTCCGCAAAATATTCCTTCTTCCCTTGTAAGTCGTTTTGCAGCAGAAAAAGAGATTTTATCACTTACATTTATAATTTTATCAATATACTGGAAGTGAACATTCTCCGGTATGCAATCCTGCCCTATTCCTTCAACCAAATATGGTGTGCCTTTTATAACCTCTTCGGTTTCCTTATAGTGTTTGAAAATAGAACCAAAAGGATCGGCACCAATAACTTTTATATTCGGATTTTTTTCTTTCAGAAATTTACCAACACCGCTTATGGTCCCACCAGTGCCAATGCTGGAAACAAAGTGAGTTATCTTGCCTTCAGTTTGCCGCCATATTTCCGGTCCGGTTGTTTTGTAATGTACTTCAGGGTTAGCCGGGTTAGAATATTGATAAGCAAAAATAGAATTCGGAGTTTCTTTGTGAATACGTTTTGCAACGTTTATATAGTATTCAGGGTCGTCCGGTTCAACCATATTGGAAACAACAATAACTTCTGCGCCAAATGCTTTAAGGTAATTGATTTTTTCTGCGCTGACTTTATCGGTGACAACAAAAATTGATTTGTAACCTTTTACTGCTGCAGTAATTGCCAGCCCGATTCCTGTGTTGCCGCTTGTGGCTTCTATTATTGTTCCGCCCGGTTTTAACTCCCCTTTTTCTTCGGCATCAATTATCATGCTGTAACCGATACGATCTTTCACACTTCCACCGGGGTTCGCAGATTCCAACTTTACAAATATCTGCGGTTTTAACCCCTTATTTATCTTGTTAATTTTTATTAAGGGTGTATTCCCAATCTGTTCGAGAATATTATTCTTAAACTCCAAACTTCGCTCCTGTTAACTAATCATTAAAATTAAATAAATTTTTGGCAATAATAAGCAATAGTTTTTACTGATAAAAGAATTTTATTATAAATGGATAACTACTATTTTACAATGTGTTATTTGTTCATTCATACGGTATTGATTATTTTGAATTCAACTAAATTAGAACTCATTCTACATTTTGTGTAACCAATAGGCTCTTGTATAAATAGTTTAATTAACTAATAAATAAGAGAATTTAAATGAAACCTTTAATTTTTGAATACCTTGAATTTGCAACTTTAATGGAGATTGTACAGATTCTATTTTTATCCTTACCAGACGACAGGTAAACCATCTTGAGTAGAGATATGATTATTGTTTGGTTTCAGGATAAAAAATCGCAAGAATTATGAACATAGAACAACTAAGAAAGTTCTGCC
>JADFLR010000019.1 GCA_022564295.1 Bacteroidota bacterium
TGCAGCAGTTTTGTATATTCATCAAAAGTAATCTCAATCGCACCAAACATTTGTAAGTGTTCGGTCATATACTGAACATCAAGAAGAAGAAAATCTTTTTCAATTAAGTGATTTATCAGCCCTATTAATGCAGCTTTTGATGCTTCTGAAACCTTTGAAAACATCGATTCGCCAAAAAACGCACCTCTAAAAGTTACACCGTAAAGACCTCCAACAAGTTCGCCGTTAAGCCAGGTTTCAACAGTATGAACATGACCACGTTTTCTTAATCTTTTATAAGCATCTATTAATTCCTGTGAGATCCATGTTTCCTCTCTTTCGGAACAACCCATAATTACATTTGTAAAGTCCGTATCGAATTTTATTTCAAAGTTTTTTTTCTCAATTGCTTTTCTTGCAGAGCGTGGGAAATTGAAACTATCCAGGGGAATAATAGTTCTAACATCAGGCATATACCAGTTTATGGCTCCCGTTTTATCGTTAGCCATCGGAAAAGCACCACTTGCATATAGCCGAAGCATATTATCCGGTTTTAATAACTCTTTCGGATCAAATTGGTTTCTTGAATCCATTCTTAAATCTTTCCAGAAATTATTTCTTTTAAACTTAATAAATATCTGCTTATCTCTCAATCGATTTTTGTTGATGGCAGAATTTTTGCTGTAACTCATACGATAACGTTTTTATTTAAGAGTGAGGCTCTATAAGTTTATATAATGTTTTTATAAATAATTTTAATAATTATTTGGGATATATAATTGAATAAGAAAATTGCTGTTGTTGCATTTGGAGGGAATGCCCTGTTAAGAGGAGATGAAATTGGTACAATCAAACAGCAGGATAAACGTACCTACGATACTTGCATCCATTTATTAAAACTATTAGAAGATGGATATAATATCGTGATTACGCACGGTAATGGTCCGCAGGTTGGTAACATCATGCTCAGAAACGATGCCGGTTATAATGCCTATAAAATACCGAAGATGCCCTTAGATATCTGTGTTGCCGATTCTCAGGGTGGAATAGGTTATATGATTGAGCGGCAGATGAAAAATATCCTTACGGAACACAAAATAAGAAAAAATGTTGTAACGCTTGTTACACAAGTGGTTGTAGATATTAATGATCTTGCATTTAAGGAACCCACAAAACCAATCGGAGCTTTTTATTTAAAGGAAGAGGCAGAACTTCTTTCCAAAGCAAATCCCAATCTTGTTTTCAAGGAAGATCCGGGCAAAAGAGGTTGGCGAAGAGTAGTTCCATCTCCAAAGCCACAGGAAATCCTTAATCATAAAATCATTAAGAACCTTTCAAAAAAAGGCAACATTGTAATTGCAGCAGGTGGTGGGGGAGTTCCTGTTTATAAAGACAATGATAAAAATTTACAGGGTGTAGAAGCTGTAATTGATAAAGATCTTGCTTCGGCTTTATTGGCAAGAGAAATTGGTGCGGAAGCATTTTTTATTTTAACCGATGTTCCAAAAGTTTATTTGAATTTTAAAAAGCCGGATCAAAAAGAATTAAATAAAGTTACCATAGCAAAAGCGGAAAAATATTTTGCCGAAGGACAATTTGCTACAGGAAGTATGGGGCCAAAAATTCTTGCAGCAATTGATTTTGTAAAAAATGGTGGTAAGGAGACTATCATTACCGAATCCACTCAACTTGCAAACAAAAACTGCGGAACAAGAATAGTCCCGTAGATTTTTTTTCGAACCAATAGCTCTTAAATTGGCTTTACAATTTATTGACAATTAAGTGGAAAAAAGTTTGACTTTATAAACGAATCCTTATATTTCAAACCAACTGCATAAGAAAAAGATATTTTATTTACTCTAATAAATCATTTATCTGTTCACATTTATAGGAGGCAACTTATGAAAAAAGTGCTTTACATTTCACTTATCGCACTTGTGGGATTTACCTTTTCTGCAAATGCCGGAATGAAACTGAAACTACGTTCTGATCTTTCGAATGAGAACACTGCAACTTTGGGGAACCATAATTTTGAATCGAATATGTAGCTTAAGCTACCTGTTGAATTAACACCTTCTGGTCAAATGGAATTGCTAAGGGGTTTATTCCTAATCGGTTTGGCTTTAGATGTTACTTTTCCACTCGGTGACTTAGGTGATTTTTGGAGCACAGGATTTTCAGCCCATGCAATGCTTGCTTATATGATTACCAGAAGTATACTTTTAAATCTTTCTGTTGGTTATATAAGATTTGGTGAAAAGGAATCAATTGAAAATTTTGATCAAAGTTATTCATGGATCCCAATATTATTAGGATTAAATTATATTTTTAATCAGGGGCAAAATTTTAGGCCGTTTATTGGGCTAGCTCTCGGTTATTATTTAATACGTTTATCATTCAGTTTCAATTCTGATGAGCAGAGCTTTAACAATGAAGAATTTGGAATCGCACCGCGAATTGGTGTATACTTTTTTGTGTCAGCCGCAATACTACTTTCACTCACTGCAGAATATAATTTGATATTTACTGAGGGATCCAGTACAACTGCTTTCGGAATCTTATTCAGTATAATGTTTGCACTTGGCAATTGATACCACTCTAAGTTATTTATAATAATAGGCGAAGAACAACTCTTCGCCCTTTTTATTTTAAATGCAGATAAGTTTTATTCTTCTGTTCTTTTGATAAATTCCTGGATTATTGGGTCATCAGAATTAATTAAATTTTCCTGGCTGCCGGTAAAATGAATTACTCCCTCATTCATCATAGCTACTTTGCTGGCAACATTTTTAACGCTGTACATATCATGTGTTACTACTATTGAAGTTACATTCAATCTTTCGGTTAATTCTTTAATCAATATATCAATAGAATCAGACATAATTGGATCGAGACCCGTAGTGGGTTCATCGTAAAGAATGTAATCAGGATTAGTAATTAAAGCACGTGCTAATCCAACTCTCTTTTTCATTCCGCCTGAAAGTTCCGCAGGTTTCAGTTTTTGAGTTCCGGGCATTTCTACCATTTCAAGTTTTTCAACCACTAATTTTTTTATTTCCTGTGTAGTGTAACTATTATCAGATTCAACCAATGCCAGTGATATATTTTCTTCAACAGTCATCGAATCGAAAAGTGCAGAACCTTGAAACAAAAAACCGAATTTTTTCCTCAGCTTATATAAATCTTTAATATTCAATTCATTTACAGTTTGATCTTCAACTTTTATGAAACCGGAATCAGGCATTATTAAGCCGACAATATGTTTCAGTAAAACACTCTTACCACAGCCACTTTTGCCAATTATAACAATAGTTTCTCCTGTCCCGATGTTAAGATTTATACCGCGCAGTACATTATTTTCTCCGAAACTTTTATGTAAGTTATTTATTTCAATCATTGTGTTAAATCACTTTATACAAAGATAGTATTTTTATCATTTTAAATTATTGTCTGATAGAACTCGTCTCGACCTTCCTACCGGACAGGCAGGTTCATCGGGACTCGTTTCATTTGGCAGATAAAATTTGATGAATCATTCAAACAAATAATATTGTTTGCTAAATTGTAATATAATATAATTATTACTTGAGGATAAAATGAATAGAACAGTTTTCACTCTTGTAGTTATAGTAATATTTATTTTACCATTGTATGCACAAACACATTTTCCATCGTACTATGAACAAAATAAATTTAATCTAACCTCTCCGGGTGCATTTAAGTTTGGATTATATGGATATGATAATCCAGCATTTCTTGCTCTTCAACCATCCGCCGATCTTTACTTTACCTGGAATAACAAGGTAGGCAGTTGGAGTGATTTTAATAATTGGGGTCTATTCGCAGCATTTCCAAATGTAGGTTTTGGTGTAGTTAGGAACGATCTAAATAATAGAAATTTTAACGATTATAAAATCTCAGGAGCTTTAGGTGGAGATGCATTTGCTGTCGGTATTGGTGTTGGATGGTCATCGGGAGACACTTATGATGTAAACAGGGCAACCTATTTTACTGTTGGAAGTTATTACAGACCGAATCCTTTTTTATCTTTTGGATTAATCGGAAACTTTTCCTCCGAAAGTGTTGGCGAAAGCACGTTGGATTTTGCTGTAAGACCGCTTGCTAATGAAGTCGTGACTTTATTTGGAGATTATCTAATTGGAAGAAATAAATCATCAGAAGAAATTGATTGGAGCGCGGGCGTTGTAGTTGAACCGGTTGACGGTTTACGTTTAACAGGAAGATATTTTAGTACGGATGTGTTTAATCTTGGAGTTCAGTTAAGCTTTGGTAGTGCAGGAATAACAACCCAAATTAATTACGATAAAGATGGTAATCATTCCTTTAACTCGTATGGGATAAGAATTGGAGCATACGACAGACATCCTTTTACTGCACTCAGTAAAAATACAGATTATGTTAAAATAAATTTACTCGGTCCACTCAAATATCAACGCTACCGTTATTTTGATAATTCTAATACATTGATTGAACTGCTCAAACAGATAGATGCTGCTGCGGATGATGAAAGTGTCGCAGGAATTGCGATAAACACATCAGGTATGAGAATTAACAGGGAAATGATTTGGGAGTTAAGAGAGCAGCTTAAAATGTTTAAATCAAAAGGAAAGAAAGTTGTTATCTATATTGATCGTGTAGGAATTAATGAATACCAATTAGCATCGGTAGCCGATAAAATAGTTATAGACCCGATTGGTTCAATTACACTTCAGGGATTTATTTTAGGCAGGCAATACTATAAAGGTACGCTCGAAAAAATTGGAATAGGGTTTCGTGAACTAAGATATTTTAAATATAAATCAGCGGCAGAAACATTTGCCAACGATAAAATGAGTGAAGCTGACAGAGAACAGAGGCAAAAGCTTGTTGATGATTTTTACAAACTTGCAAAAATTGATATTTCGGAAGGTCGTGGATTCACCAACACAAAATTTGATAACATAGTTAATAACCAGGTCTTCTTTTTATCCGCTGAAGCTTTAGCTGAAGGATTGGTTGATACTATTGCCCGATGGGACGCAATTGACAATATAATTGAAAAAATTGAAGGTGACAATAAAAGATTAGTTAAACCCGGCTCGTTAAGGGAATTTAAATTGCCAAACGATTACCATTGGGGAAAGAAACCACAGATAGCATTAATCTATGCCATAGGTGCCTGTGCAATGGATAGAGGAATAAAAGCAAGAACTTTAGTTAATTATGTTCAGAAAGCAGTAGATGATGATAATGTAAAAGCAATTATCTTAAGAGTAGATTCGCCCGGTGGCGATGGGCTTGCATCTGATTTGATTGCAGAGGTTTTGAAAAAAGCAAACGGTAAAAAACCTGTATTTGTATCGCAGGGATTTGTTGCTGCTTCGGGAGGTTACTGGCTTTCGATGTATGCTGATACAATTATTGCAGCACCTACAACTATTACAGGATCTATCGGAGTGATTGGCGGTTATTATTTCAATAAATCCTTTAAAGAGGAATTGGGTGTAACTACCGATTATGTAAAACGGGGGAAACATGCAGATTTAGGTTTTGGTATGCGGTTGCCGCTGCTCAATATTCCTATTCCCAACAGAGATTTAAACGATGAAGAATTATTAAAGTTTGAAAGCGCAATTAAATCAATGTATAAGGAGTTTGTGCAGAAGGTTGCTAACGGAAGGAATAAAACCTATGATGAAATTGAAGATATAGCGGAAGGAAGGATCTGGTCAGGATATGATGCAAAGAAAAATGGGTTGGTTGATTTGTTCGGCGGATTATCAACAGCAATTGAACTTGCTGAAGAAAAATCAGGTTTGAATAAAAAGGATTATGATTTAGTTGAATACCCTCAACGCCCATGGTTTAATTTCGGAAGTTTTATCCCAATTTTGTTAGGGATTGAAACCGAAGTGAAGATTGTTAAAGACCCGTTGATAGAAGATCTGAAATTCAGATTGAAGTTTAACGGTTACCCTATGCCTATTTTACCACAGAGTGATATGGGTATGATGTTTAATGATGCCCTGTTAATGGATAGCGATGAATAAATACTAACTGATTTTAAGTAATATTTATTTTCTTTCCATTGTTCTATATTAAATGAAGCAAGTTGACCGGTTGCCATAGCAAACTGCTAAAACGTTTATTACACTTATCATTTTGACATTAGCCCACGACTTAAGTCTGTGTTGTACAGGTCTGAATTGTCATTCTGAATGGAGCGTGACGGAATGAAGAATCTCATCCTTGATAAAATTGAGACACTTCACTGCGATTCAGTGTAACAAAATATAGTTCTGCAACAGACTCTTAAATCGTGAGTTAATATACAACACTTTATTTTTTTAACCATTTCAACGTTTTTCCATATCAGTTTTTAAACGGTCAACTTGAGTTAAATGAAAAGGGGTTTTGTTGAATGACTTTTCCGCAGAGTAAGATATATTGCTAAGTGAAGATAAGAAAATAATTTTAATGTGAAACAACCAGTGGAAGCGTGTAATTTTTTAAATTTCCGGCAGCATCAGTTAATTTTATCTTAACGTCTTTATAACCATTCTCAATGTAAATCGTTTTACTGAATAGTAAATCACTATTCTTCTGTACATCAATTCGATTGCCGTCAATTGTAATATCTTTCACATCACCGTAAACCATTCCGGAAAATATCACTTCATACGGGTTTTTGCTGAAAGGTATCGAGTAGTCTAAATAAACTTTTCCTTCGTACAATTCATTTCCCCAAAAGTAATAACCGCCAATTACCCATTTGATAAATTCGGGTGCAATATTATCAAATATTACGGAGCCGAGATTGTAGTAGAAATAATCTTTTCTATTTTCGGATAAAATTAAGTATAGATCATATTCTCCAATCAAATTATCAACATTAAAATTACGTTCCAATAAATATTTATCACCCGTTAACTTAATGGATGTTATCTCTTTGTTATTATCCGAATAGTAAGCTTCTGCAATCTTATAAAGATTTGGACCATCATAATACTTGTTGTTTGGAGAAGGATATAACACGAGATGCGGATTTAGTGAAACCGAATCACAAAGAACGGATATGTTTAATTCTTTTTTCCCTTTATAAATTGGAATCTTCGCATCCACCGGAATTGTCGTTGGTAATATTTTCGAATTATTTTTTATAAGAAGAGAAACAGTCGCAATTTTTTCTGTTATGTAAGAGTTCAGGATTAAATTATATTTTAAAAGGTAAGATTCAATATCATAAACTTCAGTACGAAAGCCCATCGGGAATCTTCTTGTTATCTCTTTATCAATTAATTCAATACCGGTCATTATGGTAGGCACCTGGGGGTCGAGGGTTATATGAGTAGTTCGGTAGAATTCTTTTTCTCTATTTTGAATTAAAATTTCGAGATATGGCTTTCGGTTGAGTACAAAATCGATTGCAAGTTCTTGGGCAATTTTGGGGAACTCCGAATAGTTTATTAAAAACTCTAACGGTTTTTCAAAATTATTACTGCTAATTTTAAATTGATGGAGTGTTACATCCTTATATTTAACAATTCCTTTGCACTGAATATTATCATCACCAATTAAAAAGACAGAGAAATTTATTCCATTTAAAGATTCTTCGTTTTTCTCAACTTTAAATTGATGATCATCAAAATTGGTGCATGATAACGCCGTCATAGATATCAGCGCAATCAATGAAAATCTTAGTGCTATTTTCACAGTATAGATAAAATTAGTTCTCCAAATCCCGAATGACTGATTTTAATAAAGAGTGTTGATACGAGTCCCGACTTATCGGGACGAGTTCCATCTGAAAAAAACAAACAATTATAAACAGATGAAACAGTTTAAAACACATAGCCAAACAGGGGACGCCAAAATAGAGCTATTCATTAACACTTACAAATATATTGCTAAATATTTTTGGATATTTTTTATCTGCAATAACATTTCTGCCTGCAATTTCTTTTACGCAAATAAGTTAGTGAAAATGAGGTGAGATAAACTTTTTTTTGCTCTAGAAGATAGAAATAGAAATGCTATTTAAAAACCAATCTTATTCCTCAACAAAATTAAAAGCATCTATCGCCATTTTAAAATATTTAATATCACTCCCATTTAAAAGAAACACCCAATTGTCATTTACCCAGCCGTACCATTTGCGTCCTTTTTCATCTGTTCCGCTTGCTCTCCACTTGCCGTTAACGTTTCCTCTGAAGTGGTTTTTCATTTTATCAAAGTTAGGCACGATAGCAAATTCAAAATATTCATCGGCAGCAGTTTTGTTTGGTGTTTGAACAGTACTGATAACTATTCTACCTTCGCCGTATGTTGAAGAAAAACCGACCAGCGATGATTTTAGATTTTTCCTGGCGATAACTCCTTTCATTCCGCCAATTTCGTCAGGGAAAACATCTGTAATTTTTGCTTCGGGTTTTGGTGGGTCAAAGTCAGTATTGAAATCAGGGCTACAGCCGGACAAAGTTATTAGAATGATTAAGCTAACTGTTGTTAGTAAGAATCTTATTCTTATTTTATTCTTCTCCATTTTAATATTGAATGATCACAGCAATGATTAGAAATACAATTGAAAGTAAAAATAAAACAGCAAACAATGGCAGAACAAATTTCAACCATTTAGCATAAGGAACTTTTGCAATTGCAAGCACTGCCATCAAAGTGCCGGATGTTGGAATGATCATATTTGAAAAACCATCACCACAGGTAAATGCAAAAACTGCTGTCTGTCTTGTTATTCCAATCAGATCGGATAGAGGAGCCATTAAAGGCATGGTAACAGCAGCTTGTCCCGATCCGGAGGGAATAAAGAAGTTTAAAGTTGTCTGGAAGACAAGCATACCCCCAGCAGCAACAAACTGATGAAAATTCTTAAGCTGCCCTGCTGCGGAGTATATAATAGTATCAAGTATCTGTCCGTCTTGCAAAACAACCTGCACACCTCGCGCAAAACCAACTACCAAAGCAGCAACAACCATATCTTCCATCCCTTTAACAAAAGCTTTTGTGGCATCATTTAAAGACATATGCGAAATTACTATTGCACTAAATCCTATCAATAAAAATCCGCCAGCCATTTCATTTATCCACCACCCGAATTCCTGCACAGCAAAAATTATAAATGCAAACAATCCTGCCCCGACAATTAAAGTTATCAAATGTTCTTTTTTAAAATCCACTTTTTCAAAGGAATGTTCTTCCAGGGAGAAATCATCATCGGGCATAATAGATTTTGAAGGGTCCTTTTTTATTTTAGCACCGTAACGCAGCAGAAAAATTACCGTAATTGAGAGAGCAAAAGCAAAAAATATTAATCTAAAAGTCATTCCGCTGTTAAGAGGAATTTCAGCAATACCCTGTGCAATGTTTACAGTAAAAGGATTTGTAGTTGCTGCTGCGAAACCAGCTTCGGCAGCAAGCCAAACGATACCAAGCCCAAACACTCTATCGTAACCAAGCTTTTTTGAAACAACAAGAAACAATGGTATTAAAGGAATAAACTCCTCTCCCATACCGAGTGTTGATGCTCCAACAGAAACGGCTATCATTAAAATAATTACAAGCAGGTTTGAGGAGTGACCGAACATATCCAGCAACTTTTGAATAAAAGCCATTATTGTTCCTGTTTTTTGCAAAATTCCGAACACACCGCCAATTATAAAAATGAAGAAGATAATATCGGCAGCTTCTTCCATACCTCTTGGTATAGCGCTGAGGAATCCGAAAAAGCTAACAGGCGATGCTTTGCCTTGAACTTCTTCTCCGATTATTACCCCTTTTGGAGAAATATGTTTTGGCAGTTCTCTATACGTGCCCGGCACAACAACATTTCGTGTAAGAGTACCAACTTGTATTGGTTCTCTTTGGTAAGTACCTGAAGTTATGATGTAAGTAAAGATTGAACAAATAAACACGACGATTGTTAGCAAAGTAAATACGTGTGGTACTTGTATTTGCTTTATGAATGAGAACAAGATCTATCCTTTCTTATGGATTAATGTAGACTGTCATGCCGGACTTGATCCGGCATCTCATTAGTTGGCAATAGGTTCCGTATCAAACTTACTTGTCTAATAGGCAGGTGTGAAATAACATACAAATATGCAATCAGTTATTCTTCGAAGTCTTCTTCATCCCACCTGTAATCTATTGTAAGCTCTTTATTTTTTTTAATGTCTTTGAGTACTTCAATCCTAATTTTGTCCCCATCTTCATACCACTCCAGGTTTGGGTAAAACGAATGGTTGAGATACCTGTAATCCGAATCTCTTAAATCCCAGAGATGTTCATCATACAAAAACATTTCTGATTCTTCATCTGTTGTTTTTTCATATTCGGCTTCCGATACGCGGTTTAAAGTAATATGATATTCATGTCCTTTTTTCATGGCTTTCTTTGCAAACAGACCGAGTCCGTGTATTTTAGATTTTGCAACAAACATCAGGGAATTATCTCCTTAATAATAATTTTTGATAAGATTAATTTGCGGTTTAAATTAAACTGTGTCAAGAGCCCACGAGAGCTCAAACAGATTTATGAACGGGTGATAAGCTTGCAGTCCATTATATTAAATACCACTGTGCAAGTTACAACAATTGAACTTTATATTCATAACTTCCTCGAAACTACAACTACGGTTTTCATATTCTCTACAACATCGCCTCCTTCATTTATTGCTTCCAGAAAAATAATATAAATTCTTATACGCAGTGCTTCGCCGCCATCACCCAAGCCATCAAAAATTACAGAGTCTGATGAACCGCTTGTCTGTCTGTTTGCTAACGTCTCAATACACGCAGTGTGTTTTAATTGTAAGTTAACAAGTAAAGTATGTTATTACAAATATGGTCAAACACCTTTACCATTACCCAATATTATTCAACTTCCCATCCCAGCATAAAACATAGAGCAGGGGTTTTTATCACTTGCTAATAGGAAACTTTATTATTCTTGACATTGGGCAAATATTTTAGCAGGTTAAATTAAATTTTAAACTTTGATTATATATCCCTAATAATAATCAAACTATTAACCACACTTTGAGGATAGTTATGGAACGGCATTTTGCTGAAACTAAGAACCTGCTTGCCCTGCATGTCGGCAAGCAGGCGGTAGACAGGGATGGTCCGCCTACGATAATCTACGGCGGATAATTGTTGATGAAATAACGACAAATGTTGTAATTATAAATAGTTTAATCTTTCTAAATATTATAATATAATTGAATGCCCGAAGATTATGTGCAATATTTGAAAAAAGACAGAGGCTGGTTATGAAATAACACCTAACAAGGTAAATTCACTTGAACATTCAAAAGCGTAGCTTCGCTCTGTTTTGCCTGCTGGTGTATTGCGGTGTTATATGGTTCAGGATTAATCAAAATAGTATCGATTTAATATAGTAAATATGTTAAGAGATATAAACAAAAGTCTGTACATAAATCTAAGTTTAATATTATCCGCATTGGCTCTTGTAGGATGTACTGATCAACATCGACTTCAAGATAATCGACTGATTGGTCTTTTCCAGATAAGTGAAGGAAGTTTGTTCGAAAATAACAATACCAAATTACCGGAAGATCTTTCAGGTAAAACCTTTGTTCTTTATGGAGAACTATTCGATACAGGTGAATTGAATTTAATTGATATTTATACTTTTGATGGTGAAAACACTCTGCGAAGAAGGTATTACGTTAAGAACAGAGTTTATCAAAACCCATTCAATTCCATATGGGTGCAAGTAACCGGTAAGTATTCTCGCCTGGATTATGACTCGGATAGTAAAAACGAAGTAGACATAAGCAGCTTTAAAAAACTTTCTGAAATAGATAAGAAAGTTGAAAAAGCTGAGGGTTATTGCAATGATTGGGTAAGTAAAAACAGAACATCTTATGATCTAAATCAGTACAAACAGACAGATAGATTTAAGAAAGCACTGAGCGATCTGGAACATCTCGATTTTAATAAAACGGACTTTAAGATAGATCATTCTTTGGTATACTTCGATTTTGATAAAATGATCATTGGTGTGGCTTGTGGGAGACATACCCTTAGAGAGAATATACAAAGGGGCGATTTTTTGAATTATCTGGCTATTTACGATTTAAAAAATGAGAAATTACTAAAAGTGAAAATCGTAAATACAGGTTATTTTTTAGAATAAGGAGAAATATCATGACAACTTTAATTAAGATTATACCAGTTATGTTTGTCATGTGCATTTTTACAATAGTAGTGTGGGCTCAAACAGAAACCGAGCAAAGAATGCTTGTGAAGATTTATCTAGAAAGTAAAGATGACATTCATAACCTGGATGATATGTCTCTTGATTTTGCCACTTCAAACATTGAGAAGTATGCTCAGGTAGTGGTTACTCAATCAGAATTGACTGAAATTAATCGCAGAGGGTTTGTTACTGGAATAATCGGCTCTCCTAACAGATCTAATCTTGTTGATTCTGAATATCACACCTACGAAGAAATATTAGCTCTAATGGATTCATTGGCAAGTGTATATCCGAATATAACCCATCTTGATACAATTGGAGTAAGTCAACAATTTGGGTATTTGATACTAGCTATCAAAATTTCTGACAATCCTGATATGGAAGAAGATGAACCTGCAATTTTATTTGATGGACTTCATCATGCCAGAGAACCAGTCGGCATGGAATCCTGTCTTGCTATTATGGATCATTTACTCAGTAACTATGGAAAAGACGCACAGGTAACAAATTGGGTTGATAGCAGTGAGATATGGATCATTCCAATGCTGAACCCTGATGGTTGGAAATATATTGTTGACGATAGTTTGAGTAGTCCGTGGTGGCGCAAAAATCAGCGCGATAATAATGAAAATGGATTTTTTGATCCGGATTTTGATGGGGTTGATATTAATAGAAACTATGATTATAACTGGATAATAGGAGGGAGTGGAGACCCCGGCAGTTGGGTGTATCGGGGATCTGCACCGTTTTCTGAAAATGAAGCGCAAGCCAAACGCGATTTGACTTTAGCGCAAAAGTTTGTCGTTTCCATAAGTTATCATTCTTTTGGTGAGGTTGTTTTTTATTCCTGGAGTGAGGTGCCACCGGCTCCTGACCAGCAACTTTTTAGTGAGATAGCAGATAGCATTGCGATTAGAATACCTAAATTTTCCGGTAACGGTTGGTACAATGCGGTTCCTAGTAACTGTTTGAACGGCTACAGTCGCTGTTGGATGTATGTAGTAGCTGGTACACTTGAGTTTACACTTGAGACAGCACCCCAATTTGTTCCACCGGGTGAGGATGGACTTCAAATTGCTCAGGATAATGTGGCTGGTGCTCTATATTTATTGGATAGAATTTTCGGACCTGGATTAACAGGACATATCACCGATGCCGCTACAGGCGAACCACTTTCAGCTACGGTTAAAATTCTTGAAATTTTTGATCCCGTATTAACGCCAAGAACCAGTGATAAACTGTATGGCAGATATTTCAGACTTCTCTTGCCGGGGACTTATACCGTTGAAATTTCAAAAGAAAAGTATGAAACAGTTACAATAAATAATTTTCAGGTTAACTCAGGAAATTTAACTGAATTAGATATCCAATTGAATTCTTCCGTTGTCTCTATAGATGATGAGAAAAATAAAACGAATTGTTTAGATAAATATGTTTTATACCAGAACTATCCTAACCCATTTAATCCATCAACAACGTTAAAATATTCAATTCCAGAATTAAGTTTTGTTACACTTATAGTATTTGATGTATTAGGTAATGAGATAATAACTATTGTTAATGAAGAAATATCAGCAGGTAATTATGAAGTTAACTTTTCCGTTAACAGCGGAGGAAGTGATTTAACTAGTGGTATGTACTTCTACAGATTACAAGCCGGAGATTTCGTTGAGACAAAGATGATGATACTTATGAAGTAGTTTAATCATTCAGTATAGAACACAGACCTGCCTGCTCGCCTCGTCTCCGACGAGTCGGAACGGGCCGGCAAGCAAACGGCACAGATTAGTACCGATATGCGAAAATCCTTATGCGCTATATCTACTCGGTATTTGCTTCATCAATAGTCCTCTATTTTTAATAACTTCCTTCGCAACCACAACAACGGTTTTCATATTCTCTACAACACCGCTTCCTTCGTTAATTGCTACGAGAAAAATAATATAAATTCCAATACGCAGCGCTTCGTGGTAATCATCTCTTCCATCAAAAATAACTGAGCCGGAAGAGCTGCTTGGTTGATTGTTTGCCAACGGTCTTAATAAAATAAGTGATGATTCATTTTATCTTTTGTTAGTGGCTTTTACTTTTCGGATACTGTGTTTAAAGTTGCTGATTGGCCACTTAATAATTTCCATCCACCTTCCCGTTTTATGATTGTTCCCGATTCTATTATTGATATTGTTGATTTAACTCCGGCAGTATCAATCATGAAGCCACCCACTATTCCAGAGTAATTTGCAATCTCGTTTGATAATGGAAATATTTGCAAAGTATCCCAATGAAATTCAATTGATCGAAAAGCTTTAGCATTCGTTTCCAAAATACTTTTAACGGAATCGTACGATAAAGCTGTGTTATATCCTGGTGGAACCCAGAAAAAATCAGGCGACGGATCCAAATATTTAAATTCGGCAGTTAATCCCTTCTTACTAATATCTTTATGGTAATCATGTAGCATTTGGTAAACATCATCAACCACGGCTACTTTATCAAAATCATTTGATTTTTTAATTCCATCGCACGAAACCAAAGTTAGTATTATTGTTATGTAACCTATATGCTTCATTTCTGATTTTTTGTTGAGTGGCGTTTTTCTTTATTTATCAATTTAAGGTATTCGTCATACTGTTCAGCAGTTAATCCGTTAATTCCTTTTTTAGGGAACCAATATAAATGTAATATACCCATTCCTGTTGCCATAACACTAAAAGCAATGTAAATCCATAACCGACCAATCAATCCAATGAAGTATAAAACGGCAACAATCAGTAATAGTTTCACTAACCGTTTCTACCAAGGAACGTGCTTTTCAAAATTATTGAAGACTATGTTCCCGATTTCCCAACCTATAACTATAATTATAAAATCAACCCATTTCATTAATGGTTAATTTTTTCTTTTGTTTAGAAAAGCCACCTCAACGTCTCAATAAACCTGCCTCTACCTGTCGGCAGACAGTTTAATAGCGTTTATTTTTTGTTGTGCGTAGTTGTTTGTAACAAATAGAAAAATACTGAAACCAAACTATTTAAATGGTAAATGAGAAATAAGAATATCGGGATGATAATCTTCCTTGTCAAGGCTGTAATTAAATGCAGCTGCCCATTCATCTGGTCTTTCTACTTTGGGTCCCAAAGTAATTTGCTGAATTAAAGGTTTAATCGAAATTAATTCTATATAAACTCTTGGAGGATGAAAACTTGAATCAATATTTTTTTCGAAGCCAATACCTTTTACCACAAGTCTTACCTCATGTTCATGCTGGTACGCATCGCTTTTAAATAAATAGGCTATTTCATTTAATAATTCCACAACGTTTTGAGTATCGGAAATATCCATTCTTTCTTTTGAGTTAAATGTAGTAACTGCTGCAGACAGATCTTTCATGTATTTATTTAAATCTTTTTGCTTCTTAGTAGCACCAGGAATAATAAACAGATCTTCTTCACCTTCTTTTCTGTAAGCCACCCTGTAGAATCTAAATTCCTCATCGGCTTTTGATGTAGTTCCCGTTTTCAATTCAGGTGTTATTTTAGTTATTAAATTTTCCAGTAATTTTTCTGTATCAATCGTTATTGAGCAGCCTTTGGCTTCCTCCATTTTTTCTTTACCATACATACGCCATAGGGTTAAATCATCGTGTTTAAATTCAGCAACAAAACTTCCTATAAATGGTTTCTGTGTAAATGGCGTTGCAACTGTATCATTCCAATTTTGAGAGGAAAAATCAAAGGATAAAAATTTGAAAAGCTCCCTGCCTTCCGAAGTATCATTGAGATAAGCACCCTCCGACAACCTGAACAAACTGCTATCTATATCTATAACCAAAGCTTTAGCAACAGATAAACCGGTGTAATGGGTGATGCGACCTTCTTTATAAAGGAGGAGCTCTTTTATTTTATTAACTATCTCACTAATACTGCTATACTCTTTATTTTCTAATAATTTCCTTAATTCAATAATTCTTGATTCAGCAATTGAAGTGAAATAATCCGGGTTGTGTTTGGTAAGCTCAACATACTTCTCATAGTCAGCCAGTGATTTTTTGTATTCTTTAAGATCATAGTAGGCATTTCCTAAGTTATAATAAGGGGATTTATATTTCGGATCTGCTTCTATCGCTTTGTTGTATAATTCTATGGATTTTTTGAATTCTTTAAGATCATAGTAGGTTAATCCTAAGTTACTATAAGGGAGTGCATGATTTGGATCGACTTTTATCGCTTTATTGTAAAACTCTATGGCTTTGTCGTATTCTTTAAGATAATAGTAGGCTAATCCTAAGTTATTATAAGGGAGTGTATATTTCGGATCGGTTTCTATCGCTTTGTGGTAAAATTCTTTGGCTTTGTCGTATTCTTTAAGATCATAGTAGGTTAATCCTAAGTTATAATAGGCGGATGCATATTTCGGATCGGCTTCTATCGCTTTGTTGTAAAATTCTTTGGCTTTTTTGTATTCTTTAAGATCATGGTAGGTTAATCCTAAGTTATTATAAGGGAGTGCATATTTCGGATCGGCTTCTATCGCTTTATTAAAAAACTCTATGGCTTTGTCGTATTCTTTAAGATAATAGTAGGCTAATCCCAAGTTATTATAAGGGAGTGTATATTTTGGATCGGCTTCTATCGCTTTGTGGTAAAATTCTTTGGCTTTGTCGTATTCTTTAAGATCATAGTAGGTTAATCCTAAGTTATAATAGGCGGATGCATATTTAGGATCAGCTTCTATTGCTTTGTTATAAAACTTTATGGCTTTGTCGTATTCTTTAAGATAATAGTAGGTTAATCCTAAGTTATAATAAGGGAGTGTATATTTCGGATCGACTTCTATCGCTTTATTGTAAAACTCTATGGCTTTGTTGTATTCTTTAAGATCATAGTAGGTTAATCCTAAGTTATAATAAGCGGGTGCATGATTCGGATCGGCTTCATTTGCTTTGTTATAAAACTCTATTGCATTGTCGTATTCTTTAAGATAATAGTAGGCTGATCCTAAGTTATTATAAGGAAGTGTATATTTCGGATCGGCTTTTATCGCTTTGTTGTAAAACTCTTTGGCTTTCTCGTATTCTTTATTATCAAAGTAATAATTACCCTTATAGTTATTCCCTTTTGAATGTTTAGGATTAATGGATAGAGCTTTCTCTGCGGCCTCATTACTGAGATCATCTTTCTTTAATTCATAAAATGCCTGCGCCTTTTCTGCATATAGATCTGCACTATTTAGAGTTTTTAGTATAGTGTCAGTAAGTAATTCAATTACTTCATTATACTCTTTATCCTTGTTTAAAGACTGCGCTTTATTTAAAAGTTCTTTTAAGCTGGCCATTGTATTCTTTTGCTCAATAAATGCAAAGCGTTTTAACCGTAAATTAATTAGTAAAGTATGTTATTACAAATATATGTTTTCTCATTTTAAGTTATAATTTGTAAACCTTGCTTAATAATAAAGACAGGGGTTAAACAATTATAACTTTCTCGCAACCACAACAACAGTTTTTATATTCTCTACAACGCCGCTTCCTTCGTTTATTGCTTCGAGAAAGATAATATAAATTCCTATACGCAGTGCTTCGCCGGAATCATCTCTTCCATCGAAAATAACTGAGTGGGACGAGCCGCTTGCCGGCTGTTTGTCTACGTTAAGTATTACAAGCGTAGAATCCCATAGAGTGCTATGATTTCATATACATTATTGTGTGTAGGTATTTTTATTTGTACGCTTCATTCGCTTTTTTATGTAGTTTTAGAAGTCCTGGAATTCCTTTAATCAAATCCCAAATGGCTATAAATCCACCTTGAGAAAGAGCCTTCAACATAATAAAAGGATTTGGTTTTGCCGGTTCAAAATGCTCTTCCGTGATAATTCGATTCTTATTTAAAGTGGATAACACTTCTGAAACTTTTGCTGGATTATTCCAATCCCCTCTAAAGACTACTGTCCCTTCGGTATTGATTATATATAACATATCGGGCAAACCGCCATATTGTAAATGGAAATCACCATTTAAGTTGTCAATTAGGATAACTCTATTTTCACCATATAATTTCTTTGTCTTGGTGGCTAAATTTATTTTTTGTTTTAAAGTTCGATGCTCTGTTGTTCTTTCACCGGGATGTGCTTCACGGACATAAATCAATAAGAAACCGACATTTGGAAACTTGTCCTTTAAGTTCTCCATTTTGGGGATACACTTTGCATACATTGGGCAAGTAATACTTCCTGTTTCGAGTACGATCGGTTTATCCAAAAAACCTGAAAGCATAACCTGTTTCCCATTTATGTCATATAAGTGCAAGTCGATAAGCTTTTCCCCCGCTTTTGGACCTGGGAAATTTGCCAAATCATAGAATTTCGTCTTAAAATTTTTATAATTATAATCTGTCATTTCTATTATTTATTGCTTACACACAACTTCTTAATAAACCTGTATGTTGACAGGCAGGCGATGCGTTGTAACTGCAAATTAACAAGTAAAGTATGTTATTACAAATATAGTCAAACACCTTTGCCGTTTTCTCTTTTTAAGTTGTACTTCTTACAATAATCTCGTGAAATAGAAGGAAGCTTCTAATCTTTTCCTACAAGGACACCTGCTATAAAACCATTTCCTAATATTATTCAACTTCCCAACCAATGCTTAATAACTTAGGTAGGGGTTTTTATATTCGGTTGTTTCTGTATTTTTTTGTAATATACTAAGAAATTAATTTGGAGTCAGTGTCCAATTATCAAGTATTAAGGCCTTACGTAGAGTTATTTAGGATGATCATCACAAACGGTTTCAATCTTATTTTAATATATGTTAAATACTTTATTATTTGAAGATATCACTGCAAGAAAGTAATTTATTAATGATTGTATTATATAAACATTATGAATAAAAATATCATTGATCGTTTTCGTGATTCCGTAAAGGCTAAACGAGATTCTTTACTAGAACTACTTAGTATAAATTCACCCTCAAAAAATTTATGTTTAGGTAATTGTGGTGTTGATGAGGTATCCAATTTAATTCAAGAGCATAATGGCGTTTTAGAGCGTATAGACAAAGGGGAATTTGGAAAATGTGTCGAATGCGACGAAGAAGGAGAAGTAGAGATTGATCGTCTGGAACTTGATTTCACAACACAAGTTTGCCTGGGTCATTATTCAGATACACAGCTTGAGGCATTAGAAGATGATCTTGAATTAGCAGCTAAAGTTCAGAAACAACTATTACCGCAGGAGCTTCCCATTCTCCCAGGAATTCAAATTGCTGCTCACACTGAACCAGCTCATATAGTTAGTGGCGATTATTTTGATTTCTATAAATATCCAGATAACTCTCAGGGAATAGCAGTAGCTGATGTAATGGGGAAGGGATTATCTGCTAGTATGCTTATGTCAAAACTGCAAGCTTACTTACGTATATTGGGCCCAGAACAGACTGAACTACATTCACTTGCTACACGACTGAATGAACTGTTTCGTTATAATTTAACATTAATACGTTTTATAAGTTTATTTCTTATAAGATTAGATACGAAAGTAAAGATACTGAATTATTGTAATGCAGGTCATAACCCAGGAATTTGGTGGGATGCTGATATGAATTCCATTCAATTATTAAAACCTACGGGACCAGCGATAGGTCTATCTCATACTGCGGAATTTTCTTCAAAAAACATCCAATTGAATTCCGGAGATTTAATTGTAATATATACGGATGGGATAGTTGAAGCAAGAGATGAGAATAATGAAGAATTTGGACAACAACGACTGGAAAACTTTGTTAAAGAAAATAAGGATAAATCAGCAAAGGAATTTTTGAGTGATTTTAGAAAATTATTTGAAGAATTTACAAAATGTATTCGAGATGATATAACGATACTGGTCTTAAAAGTTTTATAAATAAACATTTATATTGATAAGCGTAACAAGTTAAATGTTAAGAATTGCCTTTCACCAACCACTACTTAATAACATAGGCAAGGGTTAAACAATTATAATTTCCTCGAAACAACAACAACAGTTTTCATATTTTCTACAACGCCGCTTCCCTTGTTAATTGATTCTAAAAAGATAATATAAATTCCTATACGAAGCGCTTCGCCTGAATCATCTCTTCCATCGAAAATAACAGAACCGGAAGAACCGCTTGCCCGACTGTTTGCCAACGTTGGGCTAAATAACGTTGCTGTCCTGCAGGGCAGATATGATTTTTTAGCCATTGTTAGCGGTTTGTGCTTTTTTATAATTCATTGTCAATTAGGTTTAAAGTATCTGTTACAAAGTTTGAAAGCTCAGTTCTATTCATTGTATTTGGATTTGCTCCTAATATCGTATAGTCAGGAATTGGTTCTCCGTGGTGCGGTCTGCAAGAAATTCCATTTATTAGATTTAGCATAGAAATGATTGTTGTTCTATTTGCGTTGTTTCTAAATACAACCCCTTGATTGATCAAAGCAGTTATTAATCTTCCCAGCGTTTGATCATTTGGAGGTAATGCACTTATTTGTCTGTAGAACTTAAACCGAATATGTGCTTCGAGAACATTACGCAACCAACCCAATACAATCTCCTTCTTACTAAGGTCAGGATGTCGTAAGAAATTTTCTAATTCTTTAATATGCCTGAAATAATCATTCTCAACTAAGGTCTCCAAAACCAAAGGTTCAATTACGGATGCTCTAGCTGTAAAGTCTTCAGTTATTCGTAAAGTTTTTTTGTCACCAGGTGCAAAACCTTTTGATAGTTCGTGAAGGAAAAACTCATTATGGCTAAGAACAATTACTTGTTTGATATTCGGAAATAAATCTTTAATGAGTTGCACTGTATACATCCTTCTGTTACTGTCAAAACTTGATAGAGGGTCATCAAAAACTAAAACCTTGTTATTTACATTTGGGTCAATGTCCAATTTAGAAAGAAAAAATGCCAAAGCTATTGTGCTTCTATCTCCTTCGCTTAAACAATCCTTTACACTGTTTGGCTGACTAGGTTCAAAGGAAATGTCTTGTCCCTCAATGGTTAGTTTGTATCCTATTTTACTTTGTGTCGCCATTCCACGAGGAGGAACATGCACTACATCATCAATTCTGAAAGGTGTCTTAAATACAGTTCCTAAGTAATGATTGATACGAGTTTTATAACTATTAAAAAAGGTTGTCACTGCGGTTTGTTGTTGCTGAACTAACAGGGGATATGCCGTTTCTAATGTTCTAAGATTTTGTCTTTCTGTTGTTAACTGATTGCAGAGTACCACAATGGGTGTCTCAAATCGCTTCTTAATTCTTTTCAATCTGTCAACTTCAAGCTGTGCATTGACTACGGTTCGAATACTGGCACGAAAAGTAGTGATGGCATTATTGTAGGTATTAATGCTTTGGTTATAGCTGTCAATATTTGTATTAATTGTTTGTAAAGAAGATTGAAAATCCGTGGCTGTGGCGGTAGCCACTACCGCAGAAGGATTTTGAAGTTTTTGTTGAACTGTTGCAACGAGTGCTTGAAACTCTGCTCTTAAATTTGCTTCATCAGCTATAATACTGAAAGTTGGAGATTGAACCGTGTTTGGTAGGTGTGCAGTCCATGAAGCAATGCGTCCTGTGTTTATTTGATTGACATTGTTAAATGCCTGTATAGCCGTTTCTAGGTTGAAAGCTTGAAATGTAGTCAAATGGGCTTGTATTCGCTGAATTAACGAATTGAAAGCTGCATTGAATTGAAATGCATAAGCGTTAATAATTTCAATAGTGTTGTCAATTGTTTGCTTACAAAATGGACAAGAAAGAGTAATTGGATTGTTGTCATTAGCAGTCGCTTGTTTACTCTCTATGTATGCAAAACCTTTTTGTAGCCAATTTTCAGGTCCATCAATCGAATTGTCAGCCAAATCTTGACAATGATTTGAAAATAAAGTTTGCAATGCTGTATTTTGAATAGCCTGTGAAGTTGTTTGCAAATCGGTTATTAGAGAATTAAAGTCAATACCCGAATTTATTCGAACAAGTTGGGAGAGAGGTTGTAGCGTTTGAATTACAGAATTTGCATTAGCGCTTACTAAAGCCGCTTCTGCCGTTGCAATCAGTTGGTCAATATTATTTGCTTGTGGAATTGCAAGGAACGATGTAATTAAATCAGGAGTTAAGTTATTCCCGACTTGTTGTATTAATTGTTGTCCAATATTTGTCTGTAATTGTCTTGATGTTGTTTTATCGGTTTTGTTTCGTTCAATTTGTTGTTGAATTGCTATCCCTTGTGCACCTATTACAAATTGATGAAGATGTTTTTTATGTTCTTCATTAAAGTCAAAACCTGAGTAAATATTTTCGTCTACAAAGTGAATGTCAAAAATTTCAATATCGGGAAAAGGAGCTGTCCAACCTGTTGTCGGATTAAATGTATGATGTGTGTCTCCTGAAATGTTTCTCTGAACAATTTGTGCTGCTTGTTGTGTGGTTTGATTTATAGATTTTCTTCTTTTAACAAGGCAGGGTTTGTTTTGAGTTAAAGAGCGAAGTAAAGATGTCAAGGTTGTTTTACCACTACCGTTGTCACCGTAAATAAGTGTTAATTTCTTGAAAGCTACATCACCAGTAGCCAGATAGTTTTTAAACTTTCCAATAGATATAAGTCGTTCAATTTTATGTATCATTTTTCAACTTGTGATGTAGTTTCAGCATGACCACTAACGTCCCGATATACGTAATGCGGTTTAACTGCAAAATTACCAACTATTATTCAGGTTACAAACACCAGTAAAATAAAATAGGCAGGGATTTAATGATTATAATTTTCTCGCAACAAAACTATGGTTTTCATATTCTCTACAACACCTTGATGAAGCCTCATCTGTCATAATCCGGTACTGCCTTGCTCCAGCCATCAGCAAGTTGTTCTGACAACTTTCTAACCACCGCACCATATTCCTCCATTTCCGCAACATTTATCTTCTCGTATGGATCGTTTAAACGATCGTACATTTCCGCCTTCACATATTCACCCCTCTTTCCAGTGGTATTATCCCAGGTGTACCACTCAATGTAATGATGCTCCTTAGTATTGATGGAATAACCCATGTATCGCCCGCCATCTGCTGCAACCTTTGGCCTTCGGTGAAATTGACTAAACGCTGCTTTTTTCCAGGGAAGTTCCGGATCGCTTAGTAGTGGAACGAAACTGGTACCCTGTAAATAATCCGGGACTTCTATTCCGGCCAGTTCACACAGCGACGGAAATATATCTACCAGTTCGGTAATGGCATACGTTTCAATGTTTCTTAATTTTTGGCCTGGATATCGAATGATCATGGGCACTTGCAAGTCGATGTTATAATTTGTCATTTTCCCCCAGCTATTATGGTCACCTAATTTCCAGCCATGGTCACCCCAGATAATGATGATTGTATTTTCATAAATCCCCAACTCTTTCAAATGGTTCACCAGATCTCCAACTAATGCATCTATGTAACTCACGCTTGCATAATAACCATGTTTCAATATGCGTGCGGTATCCTCGCTCATGCGGTACGACGAGGTGGGATGGCCGATATGTTCAAATCCGTCATAATGTCTTAGTTCATACATGGAGTTCATTGTCCATATCGGGGCACCTTTTGGGATATCGGGATTGGGTGCTAAAGGAATCGCATCAGGGTCATACATGTCCCAATATTTTTTTGGGACAGCAAATGGAAGGTGGGGTCGAAAATATCCGAGCCCGAGGTAGAAGGGCTTGTCCATTTCAGCAAGACGGGTAAGTGTTTGTTTGGCGAGTTCCGTCTGGGCACCATCGTAGTAAAGCGTGTCATGGACGTCTGCATCCTCCCATGCCGGACCTGTATTCCATCCGTCTGCATATCTAATCGGTTGTAACTTCAACAATGAATCTCTTTTGATTTCCTGCGACTTATTCACTTCCTCGCTGATATAAAAAGTCTCACCATCCCTCCCGAGCCATTCGGATCGGACATAACGAGATGGACGCAAGTCCGGTTCATCCCATGATATGGAATCCGGCATGTAGTTATGGAATATCTTACCGATGTTAACCGTGTAGTAGCCGTACCGGGAAAAATATTGTGGCATGGTGACCGTTTCCGGGTTGATCTCACGGAATTTGTCCCCAAGGTGCCAAACTCGTGTATAATCAGGTCTCAAGCCTGTCATCAGACTTGCCCGGGAAGGTGCACATACCGCAGATTGGCAAAATGTTTGTCTGAATGTCATGCCCTCCTCAGACAAACGATCCAGGTTTGGGGTGATAGCCACCGTATCATCATATGCTCCCAATGTTGGGCGAAGGTCATCAATGGAGACAAACAGAATGTTTGGTCTATCCGTAACAGTAGGATCGCCGCAACTAAAAGTAGCAATAATAAATAGGCAGACAAGCGACAAAAAATGGAGATACTTTTTCATTAGTGTAATAAGATGAACAGTCATTAATTAAAATCCATTGATGTAAGTAATTACCGCTAACGGTCTGGCTAAACTGCGTTTTAATGCAGTTTAGGTTTTGTTGTAGCCAGTTCGTCTTCCGTTCAATTACTTCTTTATCTTTTACAGTTGGATTTCTAAAGCAATGGAAACATACTAGCTCAATTCCAACATCCAACAATCTTTAAGTTCTACCCTGTTCATTTTTTTTGATTTTCTATTTGCAGACCGAATGAGTAAGAATCCTATTAAAGCAATACTTAAATTTACTAGTATCCACAAAAGACGACCATATTCAGAATTGATTTTTCCAAACCAATAATCAAGTTCAACATTATCAGGCCAAAAATAACTAGCAACCCCGCCAATTAAGAGCGCTAACCCGATAGCAAATAAAATTTGTCCTAATATTTTCATAGTTTATTTGTTTTTAATTGGCTATAAAGTCTCAATACACGCATTGCGTTTTAACTGCAAATTAAACAGTAAAGTATGTTATTACAAATATATGTTTATTCATTTTAAGTAATAATTCATAATCCTTGCTTAATATTATAACAGGGTTAAACAATTATAATTTCCTTGCAACCACCACAACTGTCTTCATATTCTCTACAACACCGCTGCCTTCGTTTATTGCTTCGAGAAAAATAATATAAATTCCTATACGAAGTGCTTCGCCTGAATCATCTCTTCCATCAAAAATAACTGAGCCCGTAGAACCGCTTGGCTGATTGTTTATTAACGTATCTGTTATGGCGCGTTTTAATGTGTTTTAATTTTTGTTGGGGTAAGTTATTCTTTTTATTCATTTATGAACATATATTTGTTAAGGTCTACCGTGTAGTCACCGGCATATAATTCCCATGTAGGGTTATTTCTTATGTGGATATGATAGTGTCTTATAGTGTCGTCTATGTTCATTGACACTCCTGAATGTTCAATGTACTCTGTCAATGTATCGTAGGGTAATTTGATTACGCCTTCAGACCCAACCGTAAAGCATAGATGTGTTATCTCTTGTTGCTGATACTTGTCAAGGGACTTTGGTGTAATGCCATACCAATAATTGGGTTCTGCGTCATAATACTTGGAGTACTTTATTGATATTTTGTCTCCATTGTCAAGTTCGTAGAACTTTATTTTGTAGACGTTGGTTGTAAACTTGCCCCCACCGAGAAGTTCAAGTGCTTCAATTGGTTTTCCTTGTGAATCTTTTACATCTTCAATTGTAGTTTCTATAGTTGAATCTTGTCCCTCTGGATAGTAAAACTCAATATTACCGTTGATGGAGAATTTTTCAATTTTATAAACTCTAATTGTTGCATTAAGGGCTTCAACCATATCCTCCAAGTCCTCATTTATTTCATCAATAAAAATTGCAATGTCAGGTGTTGTTGTTTCTAAAATGTTCTCAATTTTTTGAACAATTCTTGTCTCAGAAATTTCAAGTGTCTTAGCTGCCTTTGATAATAGATTTTTATTCTCTAAAGCATCGAAGAAATAATCCCTGATTTTTCTCTTTGTTGAATCATTTTTGGTGGCAACAATAAAACGAATTATTTGTTCCGCAATGTGATCCCAAACTCCATGTTCAATTAACTCTGTTTCGATAATCGTCCAAGAAGAATTATGAAGGTCTAAAACAAAACCATCTGGTTTGGCTCCTTTTTCTCTTTTGGTTTTTATTATAAAATTCCCAGGTAGATAAATGACGTCTCCAAAGAAGTCACTAATTTTTTCTTCTACCCAGGAATGAAGTTCATTTTCGTTAACAAATTTTGTTCTTTGAATAGACATTTTTTATTTATTTTTTTGCTAAATATTTTACCTAACGTCTCAATAAACGCATTGCGTGGTAACTGCAAATTAACCAGTTAAGTATGTTAGTACAAATAAATGTTTTCTTATTTTAAGTTATAATTCATAAACCTTGCTTAATAACAAAAGCAGGGGTTAAACATTTACAACTTCCTCGCAACAACTACCACAGTCTTCATGTTCTCAACAACTCCAGCGCCTTCGTTTATTGCTTCGAGAAAGATAATATAAATTCCGATGCGAAGTGCTTCGCCCGAATCATCTCTTCCATCAAAAATAACTGAGCCGGAAGAACCGCTTGGCTGATTGTTTAACAATGTTCTTACTAATCTTCCTTTGCTGTCGAAGATTTTTATTCTTACTTCGGAAGTGGCTTGAGTTAAATTATAATTAATAATTGTAAAATCCTCAAACCCGTCGTTATCAGGAGAAAACGGATTTGGTGATACGGATAAATTAGATTCGGCATTTAAGTTATCTGTAAAAATACTGTTCTGCACCGTTGGTGTACCGCCAAGTGGGTTTGTGGAACTGCTCCAATTACTTTCATCATTCGAGTTAAGTTTAGGATTGATCCTTTCAAGCGAAATATTTTTTGTTGATGCGAAATTATCGTTGTGCCATTTATCCGAGTACCAAACAGAATCGATTACATTTCCCTTTACATCTTTAAGTAAAATTAATTCTCCGCTGTTCACTAACCCAAGACTTGAGACATCTAAAATTGAGATAAGTGCTGATTCATCCAAAGAATATTTTTCAATTACAAGCGAATCAGCCGCAAGAACAAAATATGAGTTTGGAGGAATATGAAATGATGTTTGTGCAAGCTTGGAGATATTATCCTTTTCATCTTCAATCCGCCAACCTCCGATGTTTACCGGTTCATCACTTAAATTAAGAAACTCAACAAACTCACTGTTATCTTCACCGGGTTCAAACATTATTTCATTTATAACCATGGAGTTTCTTTCATACGAGGGAGCATTTTCAATTGAGTTTGGCGCCCCGGGTGTGCTTCGGTTTATGCTTAATGATGATGTCCAGTTTGTTTCATCGTTGGTTTCTTCATCAACGGAAATCCTTTCTAATGAAAAACCGTTTTTACCTCCCCACGATGAATTGTAAAGAAGACTATCAATTATTCCTTCTCTAAAGTCATAAATTATTATTCCGTCTTTAGTATTACCTAACGAACCGAAATTTGCGAACCTGATTTCCGATGTAACTTCGGGATGATGACTGTTGAATGATGTATCTTTTGCAATAATGATAAACTCATCCGGTGGAAGAAAAAGGTCGACGGACGTAATAAGGTTAATTGTCGGAGATGAAAGTATATCGCTGATAGCCCAATTTTTTAAGTTTAAAGTTTCACCGGAAATATTAATCAGTTCAACCCATTCCGGTTCATTATCAATCGGAGAATACATTACTTCATTAATTACAATTACTTTTTCGGGGAAGCCGGGCTGAACGGATTTTTCAAAATAATTGTTAAGCGTGTCTTCATCTTCAAGGTAAAAAATTCTCACGGCTGTAAGCACTTTGGAGGTTATATTTTCAATCGCAAAGGTTGATGTGATATTTGCAGAATCTCCCGAAGCTAATCCCAAACCGGTTTCAATACTTAATAAATAATCGACCACATTATTTGAATCAGTATCTATAAAAAATTCTACATTAAAATTGTTTGCATCGGATGAACCGTTATTCCTTATCACTGCAGAAACAAAAACATCATCACCTGAAACAGGAAAACGCGGATTAAAATTTAATGCTGCTACAGATAGATCAAACTGTTTAGGCGTTACACTATTTATCCTGCCGGGAGTGCTTTGCTCAATATCGAGTGAAGTACCCCAATTCAGTGGCTGATTTGAATTAACTTTTACATCTTTTCTTTCAAGCGAGTAACCGTTTGTTCCGCCCCAATCGCTCCGGTATTTAACTGAGTCTATCACCGCACCACGATCATCACGCAGAATAATTCCGTCGACATCGTTGTTCAATACCGGCAAATTAATTTCAAAAACAAAAGAAGGAATGAAACGATGAAAATCTAATATAGAAAAATCTTTAGTGAGGATAATATATGATTCGGGAGGAATCACAATACCAGCATCAAAAAATATCTGAGCAGGAGTTGTTAGAATATCCGAAATGCTCCATCCCTCAAGAAAAATTGTTTCGTTTGTGTTGTTGAAGAGTTCAATCCATTCCGGCTCACCTCCTGCCGGTGTGTACATAATTTCATTAACAACAATCGATTGAGGTGGGAATCCCGGAGCTATAGTTTTATACAAATAATTATTGGTAGTATCCTCATCATCACCGAATTGTGCGAGAACAGTGAAACCATGTTTGTCCAAAATATTTTCTATTTGATGATTGAATTGATAAAAATTTGAATCACCGGGCGAATGAATAAATATACTGCTAGTTTCAATTAAGAGATCAGGAATTGAATCGAGGTTTGTATCTTCAAAAAGTTGTAAAGTAAACGAAGCCAGGTTAAGTCCGTGATTTAGAATTTTCGCCGAGATGCTGATGATATCATTATCAAGAGGAAATGTAGCTTTACTTTGTAACTACAAATAATATAATAAGTTACAATAATCGATAAGCTATAAAGTAACAAATAAGTAACAATTTAAGTTTGTTTTGGTTGATTTAGGTGTGTTTAAAGCGACAAATATATTATAAATATCGAAAGATGAAAGATGTTAAGAAGAAGGTTTAGGATTTCATTTGTTCGTCTTTCAATTTTATTTGTTTAGGCTATTGCCTCTTTTAATTCTTGATTAGCTCGAGTTAATGTATCCTTATATTCATTAAATGCTCCCGAGTAAAATTTAGTCGTACTTTGATAGTTCTCTATAATATTAGAAATATCATTAGCCAAGTGAAGAAAAGATAAAGCTCTACTATCTGGGATATGTTCTTTACATTTTTTGATAAAATCCTTAATAAATTCCAAAGCTCTAACTAAATCCTTTGTATTTCCATATTTCATCCAGTCTACATATAATGGTCTAATTGAATCAAATAAAATATCTCCATTCTGCGTTTTTACCCTAAAATTATTGTACATCTGCACTAATTGTCTATTTGATTTATACCAATCCTCCTCATAACCTTTCAATTGAACTTTGGTTTCAATATGAAGTTTTTTTAGCTCATCAAAAATAACATCGATTAGATTAATATTTGTGATGAGTTGATTATACTTTTCATTGTCTTTTTTATATGCCATATATAAATCAATATTAGATATTGTTAGAATCGTCTTTATTTGATATGGATATGTCATAGTAAAATTTAAATCTTTTATGTTTTTATTTTTTAATACATCTACAAATGTTAATAGATAATCAATTTGTTTGCTAATTCTCTCATCCATAAATTTTACAGAGATACCTACTAAATCCTTAATCTTTCTTTTTTCATCCCATTTTTGATAATAATCATATGCCGATCTCGCCATTCCTCCAACTATGAATACAATTAACGTAATTATAATAACAGCTAATACATCATTCGATAATTTTAACCATAATATATTTTTATCTGTGTTTTCAATTAATAGATTTGGCCTTTCAATAAACTCCGTTTCCTTTTTAGTATCATCAACAAACCACACCCAAATATTTAACAATAAGAGAAACAGAACTATTAAAAGGAATAGCCATTTGCGTTTGATGTAATTAAGCATCAATGTCTTGTTTGTCACTTTGTTGTGTTTGTTGTTCTGGCTCAATTTTATTTGTATGTTTTTTCTCTTGAACCTTGTCCTTAGCCTTTTGATATTTCTTTATTTTATAATTTATCTTTTTTGAAGCTTCTTGTCCCTTCTCACTCTCAAGTATTTCTCTTTTAAATATTTCCTGGCTGATAACCTTTTTAATTTGTTCATTATCTGTCCCAATATCTGGAGCTAACTTTTTTAGTTCACGCCTAATTGTATTCAACATTGGATCAGTAATAATAACACTACCTATAAAATATTTATTCAACACCTGTCTTTGACTATGATATTCATCCAGAACTGATTTATTACAACCTTCCTTTGACAAACAAAACATTATTTCTAAATGGGATTTATTTTTTGGATTTAGTTCATTAAAATTAAACCTGATAACTTGGTCTTTATCAATTGGTTTCGTAAATGCAATTTTGTAAATAATCCATCTTATTCCATTAGTTAAAATAACCCAGTCTATTCCTTGATTCGCAGCATAGTCAACCGCCTGTTTTATAAAGCTTTCTTTTAACTCTATCCCAACTGCTTTTACTTCTATTAAATACTGTAAATCCCCATCAATACGTGTTGCTAAATCGCAGTATGTTCCCCTTATCGCAAACTCAGAAGTTATTTCAGAGTATTTATCAAAGCCGAATATTTCTGATAACATATCCGTGATAATTACGACTGTGTCAGATTCATTAATATCTCTTGATCGTGCATCCTCAAGTATCTTATGGAATTTTTTAATTCCCCTAACCAAACGTTCATTAACTCTTTTAGGTATCGGTTTCATTGTTTACCCACCTTTGCTTAATTAGTAAAATGGTATGTTAATTTTGTTATTATTCAAAGCACTAATTTTCTCTACCCATTTTCTTTATCCTTTTAATGCTAACTTTTCTAATTCAGCCACCTTCAACTTTAATTTTCGGTTTTCTTTTTCAATTAACATCAACTTACCAAGCAAATAAGTTATTTGTTTATCCTTACCTAATCTAAACATTATTTCAGCACTGTTATCAAAAATTTGTGTAGGTTTAGTGTAGTGTGTCATATCCACTTTAATCTTATTATTTGATAGCTCCTCGATTTCTATATTAAATTGATCTCTCGCCACACCAGCTATTTGTCTCCTATTATGCCGCCCAGGATACTTACCCTGTAGGATTTGATACATTGATCTATGAGACAGCCCCCAAAAAGATGTAATAGCTCGATGTGGGATATTATGAAACTCTGACAGACTAAACTCAAATAATTCTTTATAAGTATTAATCTTTTTCATCAATTCTCTCTACTTGATTTTCTTATCTTCTCCTCCATCTCAGCTTTAAGCTTTTTAACTTCTTCTAAAATCTCATTTTCATCTGTGATTCCTTTACGTTTCAGTATTCTAATTATAGCCTGTATCTCAAGCATATTTGAAAATATTAATTCTTGGTTGCTTATAATTTCTGACATATTAATCTCCTTGTTGCTCTGATTCTTCAAACAATTTTATATTAACATATGTTAGTTGATAAGTTTTATCTCCTCTTGCAGTTTGGATTAAAAGTAAATTTATTAACTCAGTTGGATTACCTCGTTCGTTTATAAAATACCAGCTATTAGCAAGTTTACCATTGTCATCAGGTTTTTCAATATCTTCATAGCCATACTTAATTCTTAGAAATTTCAATATCTCCCTTCTTAATAAATCAAGGTTATTTGTTTTTCTAAACACAATGTCTACAGTGTGAAGTTTATCATCGTAAAAATGAAATGACCAATAGTAAACTTGATTCGACATAAATTCACCGCCTGTGAATCCAAGGACATCCTCTTTTGCATAACCCAGTTCAATATTCTCAATCAAGCTCATAGAATCTCTTACTGTTTCCTTGGATGATTCCCAGAGAATGTTTTCAAAGCCAGATAATTGTTGAGGGTAACAGATTGCAGTAAAAAATAAAACGATATGGAGAATGAGTAGTTTCAAAATAAAGATATTAATCTTTCTCTGCTTTCAAATCTCTTAATAATCCATTAAAAGCTTTTTCATATTCTTCCGGTTCTTTCCATTTTCTAAAGTCGCCTATATGTCTGTCATTTCTAATTTTTTCTGCCCAAGCTCTATTCGTCTCCATCACTTCATCATCTAATCTTACAGGAAATAACACAAGTTTGTTTTGGTTCTTTTCCTCAGCTAATGCCTTCTCAACTTCTTCTTCCACCCAATCGCTGTTAACAGATTCCTCAGACATAATAACCAATAGTTTATCTTTGATTTCTATTGCCTCATAGATAGTATCCCTTATCTTGTCTCCAATCTTCAAATCTTCCGGCGCAAACCAACATCTGACGCCTTCATTTTGTAAATCATTATTCAGTCGTTTAGCAAACAATTCATCTTTGTTTGAATAGCTAATAAAACAGGAATAGTATTGGATCGCTGCCTCTGAGAGTGATGGAAGATATTCAATAAAATTATCTGTTAAGCCAATGCCTCTTAGAAAAACTTGGGGTAATTTATGCCCTGCTTTAAGAAGGGAGTGTGTATCAACATATGATCTTGCATAATGCTTACAACTTTTCAATTCTAATAATTCCAATAAATCAACGTTAGTAAACACAGTAGTAGTTAATTTTGCAGAATGAAAATTAGTTCGACAGAAAGTCGATTGTGAAAATTTAGTAGAACCTAAATAAGCCTCGCTTAGATCAGTATCACTGAGATCAGTATTATTGAAATTAGCCTCACCGAGATCTGCCTTACTGAGATTAGCCTCACTGAGATCAGCATAAGTAAGATCAGCATTATAGAGATTAGTTCCTCTGAGATCAGCTTGAGAGAGATTAGCATGAGAGAGATTAGCCCCACTGAGAGCAGCATAACAGAGATCAGCATCATAGAGATCAGCCTCACTGAGATCAACATTAATAAGATAAGCCCATCTGAGAATAGCCCCTCTGAGATCAGCCCCTCTGAGATCAGCCGAACTGAGATAAGCTCTTTCTCCTTTATGATTATCTCTTAACCACTCTTTATGGTTTTTTAATATCTCTACTAATTTCGATTTTTCCATATCAAAAATCTATTCTTAGGTAACTTACTTGAATATTGATTTACATATTTATTACTTGAGTAAAATCATCTTCTTAGACTTAATAAAAGAGCCTGCTTGTATTCTGTAAAAGTAAATACCGCTTGGTAATACTGTTGCTTCGAACTCCACCCTGTGATACCCTGCCTCTTGCTTATCTTCACTGTATACCTTCAATTCATTCCCTAAAACATCATAAATAGTTATCCGCACTGAACTTTCCTCCGGTAAACCATAATAAATTGTGGTAGAGGGATTAAATGGATTAGGGTAATTTTGCAAGAGCTTATAAGAATCAGGAATACCACTAAATTCTTCGTCTACGCTTGGGGTTATATCAATTGTAAATACATCGTCGCTTTGGTCGACAATATTTTCATCAGATACATCACTTATCCTTATTAGAGCTTGATTTGATGGTTGAGGGGGATTTATCAGCCAAGAATAGATACCTATGCTTAAAGTCGAGTCGATTATTATTGACCAGCTTGCTCCATTATTAAGACTTAGTTCAATCTTCACATCTATTACTTTTACGCTTAACCAAATTATATCCTGTGTTGATCCCAAAGGCCAGACTTCTCCTCCATTGGGAGATGTTAGTGTGATTGAAACAGTGGATAATGTAAAATCTTCATCCGAAAAATCAAATATATTTCCATTAATTTCACTTGCTATGTTAACCCTGTAATCTGACCCAGACTCGAAATTAAGTGGTATGTCCCAACTGAAAACACTATCATTAGACGTTGAATTTGTAATTACGGAATGGAGGGAGCCACCTTTGTATAGAAATATCCTGACATTGCCGGGCAAATTGTCCGTCCACTTGATCGTCTGATTGGAGCCTACTTGCCAATTCTCGCCACCATTAGGTGAGATAACTGTTATCTCAAATCCGATAATTGTAAAGTCAGCATCAGAGAACGCAAAAATGCTGCTATCATTAACACTTGTTATTTTAACCTTGTAGTCAAACCCTGTTTCCTGAGTAAATGGTATATCCCAATCTTTGAATCCATCACTTAGGGTTGAGGCTATTATAGTAGAATAAAAAACACCAGCTTTATAGAGTTCTATTTTAACATTCTCGCTTATGTTATCATTCCATATAATAGTTTGAGTTGAGCCTGCCGCCCAGTTTTCACCCCCATTTGGTGAGATAATTTTTAATATTGGGTCTGGAGGGGGGAGTATTATAAATACGTTATCACTAATATCAGAAACAGATGGATTAAATTGATCGCTGATTCTCACCTTACAATCAATAGATACTGTATTCGGTATAATCCAATCATAGAAATTTTTATTGGGTAATTGTTCAATTACAGTTTGCCAATTTACTCCAGAGTCCGTTGAGTATTCAATTTTTACAGTGTCTACTGATATACTGAACCAATTTATTTGCTGAGTTGAACCTACCATCCACTGTTCACCTCCATTAGGGATAAGAACTTTTATTGAGTCACCAAGAATACCACCTACTAAAATATCACCCGGATATGCAGGTGCAATACGAATTCTGAGGTTACTATGTGTTTGAATGAATCCACGAATGAAAGTAATATTCGAGCCATCAGCAGGAGGTTGATAATCAGTTATTCCGATTAACCTATGTGCTCTTAAAGTAAAGTAACCAGATTGATCATACATTAAAATGGAATTTCCCCGTCCGTCATTAAGTCTGAATGTTCCATTATCTAAGTCTCGATCACTCGAAATGGCGTTTCTAACTATCACATAATGTCCCTCGTATTTCTCAGACAAAGGATTCCAATTACCTTGAGCATCAACAAATTCGCTAATATCAACTTCTATCGGTGCCGGTCTTGCACCTAAATTGCCTACTATACTAACTGGAGTAGGAGGATTTATTAAAAGGGCCAATTGAGTTGTTGTAAAAAATTCTTCAACAACAACGGTAAATTCAACAACATCTGCTGTATCGACGAGATCAAAAAATGTATTCTGATTTACACCGGTAGTATCGTGTTGTATAGGTATAATTCCATCAAAAAATTCATATTGTTGACCAAAAGGGTCTATCATATAAATCATCCATCTACCTCCGGCAGCAAAGATTCGTCTTCTATCTGTTTTCGCATCAACAACAGGATGAACCATAACAACACCTTGCACGCGCACAGTATCCCCAAAAAGCGGGGATACCTGATCCCCATTTTGTAAAAGTGAATCGGGATCTTGGTATTGTATGTCTTCAATAGTAACAAGAGGATAGGATTGAGTGTAGATGATCTGAGAAAAAGATATGAGAACACTAAATAAATATATATACTTTTTCATTTTGCCCTCATAACAGTTTGTATAAATATATGATGAGTATATTTAATAGCTTTTTTGTTTTTTTGTAAAGCATTTTAATTACTCTTAATATTCTATGATCAAAATCTAACGGATTAATATTAGTAAGGCAAAAAGATGAGATTTTTATTTTTTGTTCGGGATTGTATGCCTGCTTCCCGCCAACATCCCCACCCATCGTTTTAGGGTGATATGGGGTCAATTTGGTTGAAAAAATCTAATAAAAAACCCCCACTTAAAATCAACGGTGGGGGGCAGTTGATAATTTATTAAGCAGGGGTTGTTATTAACATTAACAATACAACAATAATAAAAAAATATTTAATAGCAAACCTTTTACTTCATCAACACCATCTTCTTAGTCTCAACAAAAGAGCCTGCTTGTAGTTTATAGAAATAAATACCACTTGGTAATGTTGTTGCATTAAACTCAACCTCATAATTCCCTGCAGATTTTTCTTCGTTAACAAGTGTTGCAACTTCATTTCCTAATACATCATAAACTTTAAGTGTGACAAGACTTAATTTGGGGATTTGATAGTTAATCTTTGTTGAAGGATTAAAAGGATTGGGGAAGTTCTGGCTTAGTTCAAATTCCAAAGGTGCATCAACATCAATTTCAATTATTTTTGAATATTCAAATGTGCCGTTGTAATCTATTTGTTTCAATCTGTAAGAGTATTTGCCTATCTGCTGAATATTGGAATCAATAAATTTATCTTCGGATGTTATTGTTACAGTAGATGTTAAATCGGAAATTGTCCACTCCTTAAGATTTAGTTGAGAGGAGGTTCTGTTGAACAGTTCAACCCATTCCGGCTCACCCGAAGAAGGAGCGTAAATCAATTCATTTAAAACAACATCATTAAAATTATTTCCCGGCGGGGAAACGGTAAATGCATCTATCAACTCATTATTTAAAAGATTTTCATCTTCACTAAATATAACCTTCGAAATTATTTGGTAATCACCTGCGGTAAGTGAAGACATAATTGTACTAACGGTTATTGAATCCCCTGAAGCAAGGTCAGAAAAGTTTTGTGAGAAAATTAACTCTCCCGGATCCGCAGTGGAATCAAAATTTGCATCGTTATAAATTTCTATAGAGTAACTTGCTGCAGTATCGGTTCCTTTATTTTTCACTTTTGTAAAAATAGTAACATCGTCTCCCTCGGTTGGAAAAGCTGGAATAAATGATAACGAGCTCATTTCTAAATCGAAATTTAAGGGTGTTACGGAATTTTGAAATCCTGGTGTTCCGTTTGAGTTAAGTGTATTCTCCCAATTCGATTGAGAATTATTTCCGGTCATTTCAATCTTTTCATCAGAAAAAGATGCGCTGTTATCTGCTGAATAAGTATATGCCTGAAGTGTATCATCTGCTGGAGAAAGAAGCCACACAGGTCGGTCGGATGTGTTTGCCATTCCTGTTGAACCGAATGAATTATCTGAAATTTTTAAAACCAGGGCTTCAGGTGGGATCATTTCATCATAAATTCCCAATCCAAAAGGATAATCACCTTCAAATATTACGGCAAAACTTTTTGGCGGTAAAACAGTTCCTTCTCCAGTTTCAATAATAATATCAGGAGATGAAGTCGAGTATTTTATTTTATAACCGTTTAGGTCGATGCTTTCAGTTTCACTAAAATTATAAAGCTCAACAAATTCATTTGGACCGGAAGTTGGGAAGAACATTATTTCACTTAGTATAAGTGTTGAATCATTTTGTGCGAGAGTAAATGAAGTGGCAATTAGAGCCGCGAGCAAAGTTATTTTAGTTATACGATTAATATTATACCCCAAATATTATTGAAAACTTTATTGCTTATATTATTTTTCCCTTAATTCTTTATCGAAATGTATTCAAATAAAGAATCCGGAACAACACGCATAAGCTTTGAACCAAGTACTGTTGGTAAGGGAAATTGGATAATACGCTTTTCTTTTTTTATTCCGCCGATGATAATTCTTGCTGCTTTTTCCGCACTCATTAAAAACGGCATTGGGAATTTATTATTAGCCGTCATTGGTGTTTCAACAAATCCGGGTTTAACAGTTATTACCTTAATGTTAAATGGTTTTAATTCTGCTCTTAAATTTTCCAGCAAAATTGTAGCTGCGGCTTTGCTTGCACAATAAAATCCGCTTCCCTGCCAGCCCCGTGAATCGGCGAGACTTGAAACACCCACAATCATTCCATCTTTGCACTTAATAAAATCAGGCAGGAGATTCTCAACACAGTTTACAATTCCCAATACATTTACATCAAAAGTATTTTTAGCATTTTCATATTTATAATCCTCTGCACTCGATTTGCTGCCAACACCGGCATTCAGAATTGCAATATCAATTTTTTTAAAATGTTCTCTAACTTCTGTAAAAACTTTTTTTACTTCACCAGGTTTTGCAACATCACATACATAAGATTTAATGTTTGGGTTTTCAGTTTTAATTTGTCCGGTTAACTCATCAAGAAGCTCACCTCTTCTTGCAATCAGTGCCAGGGAACAATTTTCTTTGGCAAGCAGTTTTGCCATTGCTTTACCAATACCTGTTGATGCACCGGTTATTAAAATTACTTTATTGTTTAAATTCATGTTCTGTGATATCTTGCTTGAGTATTTTTATTTAATTAATTTACAGTTAGAACCTAATAATAAATTAAGTTATAAATCCCAATAAGCGCAGTGTGTCGTAACTGCAAATCTTCTGTTATTTTTTGTTTCATTTATTGAGATGGTGGGTGCAAAGTGCAATCTATGGAGGAATAAAAATGAGAATTAAGAAACTAATATTAGAAAACTTTCGCATATTCAAGGAAAGAACGACTATAGATTTCGATAATCTAACAGCATTCATTGGGAAAAATGACTTTGGTAAGTCTTCAATTTTAGAAGCCCTTGATATATTTCTCAATGATAAAGATGCCCGTGTAAAAATTGACAAAGATGACCAAAGTAAAGGTGGAAATTCTTCTGAAATATTAATTGGTGTTGTGTTTGAAGATTTACCTAAAAAATTGATAATAGATGCTACATTTGAAACGAATTTAAAAGAAGAATATTTGCTTAATAAAGATGGAACCTTAGAAATTCATAAAATATTCCCCAATGGTAAGCTCAAGGGGACTTCAATATTAGCCAATCATCCAAGTAATTCTAACTTGAAAGATTTACTATCGCTTAAAATATCTGAGTTAAAGACAAGGGCTCAGGATCTGAGTATAGATTTATCAGAAGAAAATAAAAGAGTATCTTCAAAAATTAGAAAAGCGATAAGAGCAAACATTAATGAGGAAATAGAATTAGAAGAAATTGACATTCTTGTGGACAAAGAAGGTGCTAAACAGATATGGGAGCAACTTAAAAACTATATGCCTCTGTACGCTATTTTTCAATCTGACAGACAGAATGTTGATCAAGATAGTGAAGTTCAAGATCCAATGAAAATTGCAATTAAAAAAATTCTGATGGGGGAAGAACTTCAAATTAAATTAAAAGGGATACAAAATGAAGTGGAAACAGCAATTACTGCAATAGCTAACCAAACGATTGAAAAGTTAAATGAAATGAACCCCGAAATAGCACAAGAACTAAAGCCTGAAATACCAGAACCAAAATGGGAAAATGTATTTAAGGGCATAACAATAACTAGTGATGAAGGAATACCCCTTAACAAAAGAGGCAGTGGAGTTCGCAGGCTGATATTATTAAACTTTTTCAGAGCAGAAGCTGAGAAGAAAAAAGAAGAAAGAAATATTCCAAATATCATTTATGCTTTTGAAGAACCTGAAACATCACAACATCCAGAGTATCAAAGGAAATTAATAGAGGCATTTCTTGAACTATCATCAAGAGATGATACTCAAATAATTCTGAGCACTCATAGCCCAGGCATAGCAAACTTATTGCCTGTGGAAAGTTTGAGATTTTTGTATAAAAAAGAAGCTCATATTGTAATAGAGAAAAGAACGGACGAAATTCTTGAAAAAATAGCAGAGAGTTTAGGTGTTTTGCCTTCAATTGATAAAGTGGAAATTGATAAATTAAAACTGATAGTTTGTGTGGAAGGATATACAGATGTTGAGTTTTTCAAAAGACTTTCTAAAAAAGTAGATGAAAATATGATTATTGACTTAGAAAACGACCAAAGAGTTGTCTTGATACCTTTAGGGGGATCAGCGCTTAAACATTGGGTAGATAATAATTATCTAAGAAAACTTGGCTTGCCTGAAATTCATATTTATGATGGCGATAAAGAGGAATATAAACAAAGCGCTCGACAAGTGAGTAGTAGGGATGATGGTAGTAGAGGATTTACTACACAAAAGAGAGAAATAGAAAACTATGTTCATCCGAGGATTATTGAACAAATTTTTCATGAACTAAATCATAATACGCTAATAGATATAACACAGGATAACTGGATAGAACTGTGGAATCAATTGGATATTATCCCATCAATTAAGACAAATGGTGTATTACTCAGAAAAATAAAAATAAAAGAAAAAATATGCACCGAGGGAATAGAGAAGATGACAAAGGAACTCTTCAAAGAGCTAAATGCTTATGAGGAGATTGAAGGATGGTTTAGTACTGTAAAAAATATATTGGATTAAATCTTAACACTGTAACATAACAGTGGAGATACGGCTACGTTTCGCTCCGCCCAAATTCGGCATTGCCGAACCTCATATGTCCGCAAACAGCTGTTCACAATCTAAAAAACAAGAACTTGATGAAAAGATTGAAGACATACCTTGAAAAAGCGAAGAGAAAAGTTATTGGAAAAATCCCGCAATCAACAAATCCTGTAGCAAACAGAGCGTTCGATCAAAAAGAATCGTTTGTGTAAATTGGTGCGTACGACAATCTTAAATTTTGCAAATTGGTAACGGAAAATAAAATTAAAATATATATGCATTGCTAAATTATAAACCGAAAGTGCAACACTTTTAAAACCCTGCTTGCCATAGCTCAACGTTTGGTTCTTATTTAATAAGATGCTTTTGTTTAAGATTGTAAATATAATTGAGGTGTGAATTTAATTATTAAAGGTGGGGTTTTAAACTTTGCAATTTTAAAACAATTCATTATTTTACATCAAAAATTATTCCAATATTAGAATTTTAAAATGATTTCAGTTAAGGATATTATAGTTCGAAGTGAAATTGCAGATATGCCTTTTATTTGTGATTTAAAGAAATGCAAAGGTGCCTGCTGTACATTTGAAAGCAAATTTGGTGCACCTTTAAGGCAAGATGAAATCGGTAAAATTGACAATATTCTCGATACTGTGATGCATTATCTTTCGCAGCGGAACATTGATGAAATTGAAGAGAACGGATTTTATGTTGAAGAGGATGGTGAACTTTTGACAAACAGCATCGATAATAAAGAATGTGTCTTTGTTTATCGCGATAACGGGATAGCTAAATGTTCAATTGAAAAAGCGTTCGTCGAAGGAAAAACAGATTTTAAAAAACCAATTTCCTGTCATCTTTTCCCAATAAGAATATCCAACTTTGGAGGAGATGTTCTTAGGTTTGAAAAATTTGAGGAATGTAATCCGGCACTGGAAAAAGGAGCCGAAGAAAATGTTACTGTAGCTGAATTCTGCGAAGAAGCGTTGGAACGAAACTACGGTAAAAAATGGTATTCAGATTTAAAGAAAGCAATCGGAAGGTAATATGTTAGCACTACACCAGAGATTATCACAACAGCAAAAACTTTCGCCGCAGCAAATACAATATCAAAAACTGCTGCAGTTAAATACACTTGCTCTTGAACAAAGAATAAAAACAGAACTCGAAATAAATCCTATTCTGGAAGAGGATTATGAACTTAGCCAGGAGCAGGAGGATAAAGAAAAAGATGATGAAGTTGAAGATACTGATCCGGATAAAGAAGAATTTGAATTAGAAGATTATATGAATGATGATGACTTCGATCATGAAAGAGTGAATCGAAGCAATGATGAAGAAACATTTCAGCCGTTAGCACCTGTACGCGAAACACTTTATGAATATCTTTTGGAACAACTTAGATTACTCGCTTTTGATGATGACCTTACTACGTTTGGTGAAGAGATAATCGGCAACCTTGATAAAGATGGCTACTTGAAACGCAATCTTGATGAGTTGTTGGAAGAGCTGGAATTATTTGAACATATAAAAATTGATCATGAAAAAGCCGAAGAACTGCTGCACACTATTCAACTTTTTGATCCAATCGGCATTGCTTCAAGAAATCTTCAGGAGTGTCTGCTTATCCAGCTTAGGGTTTTAAAGGATGCTGATAAGTATTACAAATATCTTGCTCAAAGAATGCTGAAAGAACATTACGATGACTTTACAAAAAGACGCTTCGAAGCATTAAAACAAAAAATGAACCTGACCGATGAATCACTGAAAAAAACGGTTGAACTTATTCAAAGCTTAAACCCAAAACCGGGAGAAGGAAACCTCGAATCGGTTGAGATGAATCAGATAACACCTGATTTTGTTTTAGAAAAAGTTGAGGAAAATTTTATCATCACACTGAATGATAGAAGCATGCCTTCGGTTACAATAAGTAAACAATATTTAGAAATGTTTACATCGAGGAAGAAGAAAGGAAGAAAAAAGAATTCACGGGAAAAGGAAACCTATAAATTCCTTAGAGAAAAATTTGAATCTGCCAAATGGTTCATTGCTTGTATTCAGCAAAGAAGGGAAACTCTTCTTAAGATAATGCAGGCAATACTTGAAAGACAGTACGAGTTTTTTGAAAAAGGCGCAAAGCATTTAAGACCGATGATCTACAAAGACATTGCTGAAGCAATTAATATGGATATCTCAACAATAAGCCGGGTTGTTAACGGTAAATATGTCCAAAGTCCGATGGGCATTCACGAACTAAAATATTTCTTCAGTGAAGGTCTGGCAACCGATTCCGGCGAAGAAGTTTCCAACAAACATATTAAAGAACGTTTAAAAGAAATAATTGATGCCGAAGATAAAAAGAAACCTTACAGTGATGATAAACTTGCAGAGTTGTTAAACAAAGAAGGCATCCACATTGCAAGGCGCACGGTTGCAAAATACCGTGAACAACTTCGTCTTCCTGTCGCGCGTCTCAGAAAAGAATTATAATGCCCTACGTAGTTGATGTATTAATTATCTTCCTTCTATTTGCTGTCTACGCATGGGTACATTCCGTGCTTGCATCATACAGAGTTAAAGAGAGTTTTAAAAAAAACTTTGGTAATCTAATTGCCTTTTACCGATTGGGATATAATCTGTTCTCGATAGTTTCACTATATCTTATTTACGAATTGTCACCCAAACCGCATGTAATTATTTACGATCTGCCAAAACCTATTGATGTGCTTATCCTGATTCCTCAATTTATTTCACTCATCGGTATTTTATGGTCGTTTAAATATATTTGTATCAAAGAATTAATGGGTATCAATCAGATCAAACGGTATGTGCAAAGGAATTATTCCTCTGATCTGGATGAAGATTTGACTTTAACAATTGGCGGACCTTACAAATATTCACGGCATCCGATTTATTTTTTCTCCATTATGTTTTTACTATTCCGACCAACTATGGATTTGTTTTATCTCACTTTTTTTCTTCTAATAGTTGCTTATTTTTATATAGGAGCATATTACGAAGAAAAAAAACTGGTGAGAAGTTTTGGAGAAATTTACACGAGATATCAAGAATCGGTTTCGCAAATTTTTCCTTCTATCCCGCTTCGGGCTTATAATTCCGAAGGATTTGCAGAATCATAAATGAGTTTGATTTAAGGAGTTAATATGGAAATGGAATTTAAAGCTACAACAATATTAGGAACCGTACATAACGGTACTGCTGCTTTGGGCGGCGACGGACAAGTTACTCTGGGTAATACTGTTGTAAAGCATAATGCATCGAAGATAAGAAAATTAGCTGACGGTAAAGTTCTGTGTGGATTTGCGGGTGGTGCTGCAGATGCTTTTACATTAATGGAACGCTTTGAAGATAAACTTGAACAATACAAAGGTAATGTAAACCGTGCTGCCGTTGAACTTGCAAAGGATTGGAGAACCGATAAGTATCTTAGACGATTGGAAGCAATGCTTGCAATAATTGCCGATGATACTGCTTTGGTAGTTTCCGGAAACGGAGATGTAATTGAGCCGGATGATAAAATAGTTGCAATAGGTTCGGGCGGAATGTATGCTCTTGCTGCGGCAAAGATGCTAAAAAAACATAGTAGTCTATCTGCAAAAGAAATTGTAGAGGAAGCACTGCAAACAGCTTCCGATATTTGCATTTACACAAACGATAAAATAAATGTAGAAGTTATTGATAAAGGAGAATGAGATTTAAAATGGCTGATAAAACAATGTTAGAATTAACACCACAGAAAATTGTAAAAGAACTTGATAATTACATCATAGGGCAAACTGAAGCAAAGCGTGCTGTTGCAATTGCTTTAAGAAACCGGTGGAGAAGACAGCAGATTGAAGATATTCTTCGCGAAGAGATTCTTCCAAATAATATTATTCTTATAGGACCAACCGGTGTCGGGAAAACTGAAATTTCAAGACGACTTGCGAAACTTGCAGGCGCCCCGTTTGTAAAGGTTGAAGCATCAAAATTTACAGAGGTTGGTTATGTAGGAAGAGATGTGGAATCAATGATACGCGATCTTACCGACTTTGCAGTTAATTTGGTTAAGGCGGAAAAAACCGAAGAGGTTCAGGTAAAGGCAGAAGAATTAGCCAATGAAAAAATACTTGATATTTTGATTCCGCCAGTTAGAAGACCCCAGCGTCCCATCCAGCAAACACAACCGCCAACGGTTGAACAACCGCAAATACAGTCGGAGCAGGATACAGTGTCTGAAGAATATCAAAACCAAAAAACCCGTGAGTGGATGAAAGTAAAGCTGATGAAAGGTGAAATGGATGATAAAACTATTGAGTTTGATTCTCAGGCACAACCATCAATCGGAATGCAGGTATTAGGACCGATTGGGATGGATGATATGGGAATAAACATACAGGAAATTATGGGCAACCTAATGCCTAAGAAAAGAAAGAAAAGAAAAACTACCATTGCCGAAGCAAAAAAAATTATTGCCCAGGAAGAAGCACAAAAACTAATTGATATGGATGCTGTACACAGCGAAGCTATAAGGAGAGTGGAAAATTCCGGAATAGTATTTATTGATGAAATAGATAAAGTTGTCGGTGGGGGTGGGAAAGGACAGGGGCCCGATGTTTCGCGTGAAGGTGTTCAAAGAGATCTTCTTCCGATTGTTGAAGGAACAAATGTAAATACAAAATATGGTGTGGTTAAAACCGATCACATTTTGTTTATTGCTTCAGGTGCGTTTCACGTTTCCAAACCGTCCGATTTGATTCCAGAACTGCAAGGTCGTTTCCCAATACGTGTTGAACTTAACAGCTTAACCGAAGATGATTTTGTGCAGATTTTAACAACTCCGCAAAACGCATTGTTAAAACAATATTGCGCTTTACTTGAAACCGAAGGTGTAAAACTTGATTTTTCCGATGAAGGAATTAAAGAGATTGCACGAATCGCTACACAGGTAAATGATCAGGTAGAAAACATAGGCGCACGAAGACTGCACACAATTTTAACAACTCTTCTTGATGAAATTCTTTTCGATGTTCCCGATAAAATTCCTTCGGAAACTGTTAAGATAACGGCTGAGTTTGTAAAAGATAAACTCGACAAAATTGTTAAAGACAGAGACTTGAGTAAGTATATCCTTTAATTTTTTTTCTTTTTAATGGAGAAATACGGAATTTGTTGTTCTGTGTCTCTTCCATTATTATTTTTTCAAACCCAAAATAGTCAATTCAGGAACTGCAATACATAAACTTCTAATAATTTGTGGAATGATGTTTTTCCCATAAACAAATTTCACTTTTGCTCCTTCTTATTTTCATTATTCTAAATTCCTATATTTAGTTACTTAATCCGTAATAATATTAATGTTGATGAATTGACTGAGAAAAAACAACTCTACATAAAAGTAATTTTCGTAATTCTTGTAACTATTATTTTACTTTCATTTAAGGGATTTACAGAAAGTACAGATAGATATTTCGAAGATATTTATTCTGTAATTGCCGGTGAGAGATCTCCTGATTCTAACATTGTAATAATTCATATATCAAAATCTGATCTTGATAGAATTGGACCCTGGCCAATAAAGCGTAGTTACTATGCATTGTTAATAAAAAATCTCAATAAACAGAACGTAAGTAAAATTGGATTAGAGATCTTTCTGAGTTCCCGGCTGATAACTCAAACACTTTATGATAAACTACTAAAAAACGAAATTGAAAAATCCGGCAGGGTTGTGTTGAGTTCATTAGCCGGTAATGTTATTGAATCGAACGGAAAATTTTATACAGATTCGTTAAGTTATCCAAGCCCCAAACTTCTCAATCAAAGTTTTTTAACTGGTCATCTGAATTATCTGAGAGAAAACGGAATTGCCATTCCTCTTGTGATTGACAACCGCGGTGATTTTGAAAAAGCGTTTTCATACCAGTTATTGGGAAAGAATAGTGAAGAAAAATCAACACTGTTAAACTTCAGGTCTTCCTGGAAGAAATTTAATAATTATAGTTTACTCCGGTATTTCGAACTTGTTCAAAACAATAGTGGCGAGTTAAAATATTTAAAAGATAAAATTGTACTTATCGGAATCAGCGATCCACAGATTGCATCGACCATAAAAACTATTTTTGATGAACAGCTTCCCGGTGTAGCGCTGCATGCATTTGCACTTGACAATCTATTGAATTTGCGTTGGCTAAAAACGGATATTTATTTTATATCAACCATTCTGTTCTTAATAATTCTTATAGGTTTCATTTTCATCCAGCCAAAATTAAAAGCAAAGCAGGTATATAGTTTCCTTTTCATTTTTGGGATGTTCCTCATAATTACTTTTATTCTCTTTATTGCATTCAATTATAGAACCGGTTTGTCATTTTTTATTATCCCGTTCTTTTTTGTTTTAATGGCAGAAACAGTCTTCTTCATTTTAGAAAAGAAAAATCTGCTGCGAGGTGCTTTGGATGAAAGTGAAGTGTTGAAACGTCTTCTCGAAACAAAGCAATCTGAACTATGGCGGCTTCAAAAAGAATTGAATATTGTTGAAGGAAGCGGCTCAGCAGGATTAATTGAAAAGATAAAAACTTTAAAATCGGATATAGAAAAGCTGCGCGAAAACGAAGAGGATAAAACACAAGCTGAAATACCTTCTGAAAACAATGTTAAGAATTTTCATGGGATTGTTTATCGTTCAAAAGCAATTGATAAAGTAGTTGAAATTATTAAAAGAGCTGCTCCGGAGAACGCTACAGTTTTAATAACAGGCGAAAGTGGAACGGGAAAAGAGCTGGTAGCAAGAGCAATTCATTCTTTGAGTAATAGAAGAGATAATAATTTTGTTGCTGTAAACTGCACTGCAATAACAGAATCCTTGCTGGAAAGTGAGTTGTTCGGGCATGTGAAAGGAGCATTTACTGGGGCATCCAACGATAAGATAGGAAAATTTGAAGCTGCGGATAAAGGAACAATATTTTTAGATGAGATAGGCGAAACATTGGTGAATTTTCAGGTTAAGCTTTTACGTGTTTTACAATCTGGTGAGATTGAAAAGGTTGGTTCGGCAGATCAGTTTTATGTTGATGTGCGTGTTGTAGCAGCAACAAATAAGGATTTGGAATATGAAGTAAATAAGAAAAATTTCCGTGAAGATCTTTATTACAGATTAAATGTAATACAAATTAAATTGCCGCCGCTGCGCGAGAGAAAAGAAGACATCGAAATTCTTGCAGCTCACCTTCTAACGGAAGAAGCAGCCGACATGAGTTTCTCTAAAGCTGTAACAAAAGCATTGATGGATTATGAATGGAAAGGTAACATCAGGGAATTGCAATCGGTGGTTAAAAGCGGTGCTATATTTGCAAAATCGGAAGGAAGAAAAATGCTTCAGATTTCCGATCTTCCAAAAGAAATTGTAAAAGACAGTAAATTTGATTTTGAAGAGCTTGTTTTACAATCATTACGGGATAAAAAATTCTCGCACTCATCAATTTCGGAAACGGCAAAAGAGTTGGGTAATGTTAACCGCACAATGGTAGCTGAGAATTTCCGCGGTATTGTATTTCGCACTTTATGTGAAAATAATTTTGATATTGAGTTGAGCGTTGACACAATAGCAGGAATTATTGACCAGGAAGTTCGAGAAAAAGTAAAAGGCAAAATTGACATTTTTATTAATAATATTGAAAATGATATTGTCAAAACAGGAGACGGTAATTTTGAGGAAGTGAGATCAAAATTTTTATCTAAGTATAAAAACCTGCCGGTTAAATTTCATCCGTACCTTGATGAAATAATAAAATGGAAAATCAAATAGGTTTTTCCGATAACCTTTTCATATCTTTTTTCGTCTTTTAAATATTAACAATAATATTTTGGGTTGAAATATGAAATCAAAACTACTTTTTATAACAGCGTTTCTAAATTCATTGTTATTTTTTCTGTAACCCTGTTTGCGCAGGATTCAACTGAAACGGAAAAAGATAAATGGGAATGGAGTTGGGAAATTGATGAGGTTGAGCAATGGCTTTATTTTGGAAAAAAGATGCCAACGATTTCACTTCTTTATGGAATTACAGATGTTAGCGATGAAAGCATATCGGACCCTCTTTCTGATGCGAACTTATTAGAACTGCAATTAGGGCATACTAAACGAAAGACAAGCAGGTATGCTGAGAATATTTTAAAATTCAATTTCAAGTATCTGTTTTTAAGTTACATATCCAGCGAATTAACTGGCGGCTCTGAAAATCAGAATGAGTTAAATTTTAGGAACTGGCGTTTTGGTTTTGCCGGTTCAAACGGATATGGTTATAAACTTGGCAAAGCAGCCATCATACTTTACTCTTCATATTCTTACGACTGGACTAAAGTTGACTTTACAGATACTGCAGACAATGAGTCAGACCAAATAACTTTGGATCGGTTTGAAGACGGAATACGCTTTGGAACAAGTAACGCCGGTGGAATAAAAATTGTAGCAACGTCTTTAATTTCTCTGGATGTAAATTATCAAAGGTCAATTGTATTCGAAAGGCACTTATTTTGGAAATGGGCAGGCAGTGCAGTAATCGAAGCATTAGCGAACGGACTCCTTGATGCCTTTATTAAAGAAATATTTAAATCTTCCCATCAAGCAGGTCCAATCGTAAACTTCCTTTTAAAGAACGCACTGGCTTATGGTATTTATGAACTAAGGCAGGGAGAAATGAACTGGCCGTTCTCAAGCACTCCGCCGCTTTCATTTGATAGCTTTAGGTTTGGGGTGGCTTTTACGTTTTAAGGTGTAACTATTTGGGAGGAAAGCCATTACAAATTGTTGATAAATCAATCGAATTATATTGGGCACCAAATTCGAAAACTCTTTCCTATATCTATGATCCTTAATGGCTTGAAGCTCTGAAAAAATTGTTTATCGCTTGTTACTTTTTTTCTTTCCATTTTTAATCCAAAAAATGTGTTTTTTTATTTAAATACTTGAGGTTGTACAATCATCATTTTTATTACAACATTGTGAGTGATAATATTAAATTAAAAGGGTCTTCCATTCTATTATTTGTCATAACAATTTTCAGAGTAAGTAAAGACAAATGAATATTTACATAACATCTGTGATTATATGGCTTGAATATTTTTCTAAAAAAAATTTTGAAATTAAAATATTTACTATATTATATATCATAATTTAATTTATGATATATCACTCAAATTAAATAATTCATTCATGTAACAGGAGGCGTAATGGAAACTGCCGAATTGCAAAACCAGGGACCCGCATATCAACCAATAACTATCGGGGAATGGCTAATCACATTTATCATCACTTCTATCCCGCTTGTTGGATTTATCATGCTCTTTGTTTGGGCTTTTGGAGACGGAGCACATCCAAGCAAAAAAACCTGGGCACAGGCATATTTAATAATGATGGTAATTGTAATTGTGCTTATGATTATCTTTTTCGGTGTAATTGCTAGTATATTAGGAAGTTTTGTAGGCGAATTTCAGCAATCGGTTTAACTGTACTTTAATTTTTACTTCATCTTATAACTTTTTTAAGGAACATCCGGAAGTGGGGAGTATTATATTGTTTTTGTATAAAAATATTAATTTATCATATTATGATTAGGAAGAACTATGGAAGAAACTATTAAAGAGCTGCAGTCGCTTGTGGCAGCTTACGGATTAAAAGTGTTTGGTGCAATTGCAACGCTTGTTATTGGTGTATTGATTGCCAAATGGCTGGCAAAAATAGCCGGCAAAGTGCTTGATAAACGTAACGTTGATCCTACACTTACTAAATTTGCAACCGGTATTGTTAAAATCGGGCTGACTACTTTTGTTATTATATCAGCTATAAGTCAGATTGGAATAGAAACCACATCATTTATAGCTGTTATTGGCGCTGCAGGTTTGGCAATTGGTTTTGCTCTGCAAGGATCACTTTCAAACTTTGCGTCGGGCGTGATGTTAATAATATTTAAACCAATTAAAGTCGGAGACTACATAGAAGGCGGCGGAGCTGCCGGTTCAGTTGAATCAATCGGCATATTTGTTACAACTCTTGTAACACCCGATAATAAAGTTGTCTATATTCCTAACTCAACTTTGATGGGTAGTAATATTGTTAATTATTCTGTAAAAGATACTCGCCGTGTTGATATGGTTTTTAGTATTGGTAACGGTGATGATATTGATAAGGCGAAAAATGTTATTAAATCAGTTTTTGATAATGATTCACGCATTCTTAAAGATCCTACACCACAAATTGTAGTTTCAGAGCTGTCTGGCAGCAGTGTGAAATTTATTGTTCGCCCCTGGGTAAACAGAGCTGATTACTGGGGAGTTTACTTCGATGTAACAGAGCAGATCAAAAAGAAATTGGATAAATAGAATATTTCAATCCCATTCCCTCAAAGAGATATTCGTATGTTTCAAAATCATTAATTAATTAATAGATATTTTTAAGGAAAATCGTCATCCTTACTCAGCAACTCTTTTAATTTATTGTGAAGACAAACGCTTAATAATCGCTTCTGTTACCGATTTTGTTCACGAACACGAAGGCAACATTATCTATTTGGATCAATATGTTGATGCTGAAGAAAATGTATTTTATATGTTAATTGAATGGGATCTTGAAAATTTCGTTATCTCAACTGATAAAATAGATACTCTTTTTTAAAGAAGGAATTGCAAAAAAGTTTAAGATGAAAACCATGGTATATAATAACCGAACTATCATGTTTAATTAGGCATTTTACCGTTTATAAAATATTTTTTGCCATTCACTTATATTTAGGATAAATTTCAATAATTCATTTCAACTGAATTAAAAATTCAAAACAAACAAAACTAATGGAGGTAAGAGGATGATAAAAAATCTAAAACTCTTTTTATTAACCACAATTATTCTGTTAGCCGGGATAAATACTTTTGGACAAAAGTATGGAATCAGTAATAAAACTCTGGATAACGGACTTGACGTAATTGTGATTGAAAATCATTCAGTGCCATTGGTAACTGTAGAAATCAATGTTAAAAACGGGTCATACACTGAATCACCCGAGTATGACGGTCTTTCCCATCTGTACGAGCATATGTTCTTCAAAGCGAATGGAAAAATTCCGAACCAGGAAGCATATATGGAAAGACTACGTGAACTCGGTGCAACTTTTAACGGAACAACAAGCGAAGAAAGAGTTAACTACTTTATTACTGCCCCGATAGACAGTTTGGAAGAGGCGGTTCAGTTTATGTATGATGCGATTACATCTCCGCTGTTTTTAGAGGAGGAACTGATAAACGAAAGACCGATAGTAACAGGTGAGTACGACAGGAATGAAGCAAATCCTTTCTTTCATCTTAATCAGGCAGTTAGCAAAAAAGTCTGGTGGAAATATTTCAGTCGTAAAAATGTAATTGGCGATAGAGATGTAATTCTATCCACCCCACCTGAAAAGATGCTAACCATTCAAAAAAGATTTTACATTCCTAACAATTCTGCACTAATTCTTGCTGGTGATATAACACCAGAAGAAGGATTTGCACTGGCGGAAAAAATATTTTCTAATTGGGAAAGAGGAGAAGACCCGTTTGAAAAATATGAAGTCCCTGAGCATCCTCCAATTCCTATGAATGAAGTTGTTGTGGTTGAACAGCCGGTAAATGCAGTTACAATGATGTTTCAGTGGCACGGTCCAAGTGTTGGTAAAGATCCTAAATCAACTTATGCTGCCGATGTTTTGTCATTTATTCTCGGTCAACAAACATCAAAATTTTATAAGAATTTGGTTGAGAGCGGATTGGCTTTGAGTGTAAGTTTTAGCTATTATACTTTAAATCATACAGGACCAATAACCCTGTTTGCACAAACTACCCCCGACAATTTTGATGCATGCCAGAAAGCAATATTTGAAGAGCTTGAAAGAATGAGTGATCCGGATTACTTTACGGATGAGCAGCTTGAAAATGCAAAAACAATTTTAACTATCAATGAGCAATACTCCAGGGAAAGAGCAACGCAGTTTTCTCATACTGTAGGTTTCTGGTGGGCTGTTGCAGGATTGGATTATTATATGAATTACATCGATAATCTGAACAAGGCAACAAGAGATGATATAGCTTTTTATTTGAACAATTATGTAAACGAAAAACCTTATGTTCTCGGCGTATTAACTTCGCCGGAAAATGCAGAAAAAATTGATCTCATTCTGAACATAAAGGAAGGAGAGTTGGAAGATGAAAGCAATTAACAAAACTTTTGTAGTATTTGTATTGGTGCTTCTTGCAGGCACTAATGTTTTCTCACAGGATGTTCAATCATTTGATCCGAATGGTTTAAAAGTGATCTTTAAACAGAACACTGCAAATGATATTCTTTCGGTGAATATGTATTTCAAAGGTGGTGTGGTAAATCTGAATGAAGATCAGGCGGGATTGGAAGCATTAACATTATTAGTTGCACAGAAGGCAACAAAAAATTATCCCAAAGATAAGTTGAATGCAACGCTGGAAAGAATGAACACACAGATTAACTCTAATGCGAGTCTCGATTACTCCAGATTAAGTATGATCTGTGTAAAACAAAACTTTGATGCATCTTGGAATATTTTTGTTGATATGTTGTTGAATCCATCATTTTCAGAGGAGGATTTAAATCTTGAAAGAGATAGACTTATTTCTTCTATAAAACAGGTGAATGATAACCCCGATGCATATTTACGAAAGGTAGTAATCAATGAATTTTACGTCGATCATCCATATTCAGTTCCGGTGAACGGAACGGAGGAGACTTTGAATTCGTTCACTACTCATGACTTGAAAGATTTTATGAGCGGCAGATTACAAACATCAGAGATACTTCTTGTGGTAGTTGGAAATACAACTATGGCTGACTTACAGCAAAAGGTAAAAGATGCATTTGGAAACCTTCCAGTTGGCAGCTATACTAAAATTTCTATACAGGAAGTAAATCATGCGGAGCCGTCTATAAAAATCATCCATCGTGAACTGCCCACCAATTATATCCAGGGTTCATATTCTGCACCGCAGCGCGGTACAACGGAAGGTTATACGATGCTCATCGCTAATTCAATTTTAAGAGATCGTGTTTGGGAAGAGGTAAGAACAAAAAGGAGCCTCTCGTATGCACCGTCAACACGTTATGTAAATAATTTTTCCAACTACGGTGCTATTTATGTAACAGCTGTTGATCCTGATACAACAATTAAGGTAATGATAAACGAACTTGAACGATTAAAAAATGAACTGATTTCCGACAAGGAGTTATCAAACAAAATAAGGTAGTTCATTACGTTTTACTATATGGGCAACGAAACAAACCAGGCGCAGGCAAATGCTTTAGCGTTTTATGAATTGGCCGGAATAGGATACAATGAAGTTAGTGAGTTTTTGACACATGTAAACAAAGTAACTCCAAAGGATATTCAGGATGTTGCACAGAAATATATTAAGAACTTACAATTTGTATTGATTGGTAATCCGGAGTCTTTAGAGATTGCAAGTTTTATGTATTGATTTGCTAATATAGGTTATTTAGATATGCCAGGTTTTTGAAATCTGGTATATCTTAAAATTAGAATAATTTTTAACATTTATTTGTAATCAGAATAGATTTCACTTGCCTTGTATGAACCAACCTTTTCAATCTCAGTGGTTAAAGCAACAGTAATTACAGCTTTGGATATTTTCTTGTTATGGAGATCAACAAGTTTTTCATACAACTGTCTTATATCATATCGCGGACTTTCCATAATCTCAATGCCTAATCCTTCCTAAAATATCGTAATGTTATCCTCAACCATTTCCAGCAGTTGTTCCAGCAGCTATACTTTCTGTACATTTACCGACTAATCTCCTCAACTCACCGATTAACTCTTTCATCAATTAATATTATTGGTTATGTTTCGACAGAAATTAATGGAAACGAGGAACATCAATGGAAAACAGAGATAAAAATATTACTGATAAGCGAGTTATATTGGGCGGAGTACTGGTAGTAATCGGTGCACTGCTTTTATTGGGCTCAATGGATATTTTTGACGTGAGCATTTCTCGTATAATCTTCTCCTGGTCATTCATCATGACAATTATAGGTTTGTTTATTCTTTTCAACACAAATAAAAAAGTATTGGGTGGAGTATTTACCGGAATAGGAATATTTTTCCTCATCCCAAGAATATTTCCTCATGTACATTATCATGGAGGAATTATATTCCCGGTAATTATGATAGCACTTGGTATCTATATTATTATTAATCATCGAAAAAAAGGGGTGGGGAAAACAGAGAAATCCGGCTTCTTTAAAAAAGATTTGATTGATGATGTATCTATATTTGGAGGAGGAAGTAAAATTGTATCCTCAGATAATTTCAGAGGCGGTAATATTACATCTGTATTTGGCGGATCGGAAATAAACCTTACCGGTTGCAAACTTGCTGAGGGAGATCAAATTATAGATGTGCTTTTAATATTCGGCGGTACAACTATCATTGTTCCAAGAGACTGGAATGTGGTTGTAAATGTAACCTCTATACTTGGCGGCTTTTCGGATAAAAGTATACGAGATCCTGGTGTTATACCTGATCAATCCAGAACTCTCTATGTAAAAGGTCTCGCTATGTTTGGCGGCGGCGAAGTGAAGAATTATCTTTGATGTAATGATAGATGTTTTCAAATCCCATACTTAAAAGTTTAAAGAATTTTAACTATTACCTGATTTTCTGGACAGTCCTTTCTTTCCTATTTATACAACTGCTTTATATTGGAACTGAAATAGGATTAACTGCATCAATAACAGATGGCTTGGTTTTCACATTTTTGCTCGGGGGAATTGGACTAACGTTATGGTATCCTGCATGTTATATTCCAATTGAAAAAAACAGACCGCTAAAAATAATTCTAAGTCATTCAATTGGAGCATTTATTACAACTGTTATATGGCTTTCAATAGGTTATTTTTTATTAGTGGGATTATTCAATTTTAGCAATACCTATCCACCATTCTTTTACAGCACACTTGCCTGGAGAATACTTATTGGATTATTATTCTACTCACTTATCGTGTCGTTTTATTATATGATAATTTATTACACAGGTTTTCACGAAAGAGAGATAAAAGAAGCTGAACTTAAAAGTCTTATTACCGAGGCAGAATTAAAGTCGCTAAAGTTTCAAATAAATCCGCATTTTATTTTTAACAGTTTAAATTCGATGAGTGCATTAACGGAGATTGATCCCGCTAAAGCAAAACAAATGATATTAAAATTAGCAGATTTTCTTCGCTTTATACTCAGAACAAATGAACTTGAAAAGAATAAATTAAGTGAAGAGTTGAAAAACATTAGATTATATTTGGATATTGAACGCATAAGATTTGAAGACAAGTTTGAATATGTGGAAGAAACTGATGACGGATGCAGTAATGTTGAAATCCCGAGTATGATATTACAACCGTTGTTTGAAAATGCCATAAAACACGCTGTTTATGAAACTCTTGATAAAGTTACACTAAAACTTTCCTGTAAAATTCAAAACGGATTTTTAAAAATTGTTGTGCAAAACAATTTTGATGAAACTGGAATAGCAAAAAAGGGTGCAGGAGTTGGATTAAAGAATATTGAAGAAAGATTAAAACTTATTTATCATCAAAATAATCTGCTTGATGTAAAAAAAGAGAAAGGAATTTTTATGGTAACATTGTATATTCCAATAGAAAACAATTAATTAATTATGAGCAACAAAATAAGAACAATAATAATTGATGATGAACAGTTAGCTCGTTCAATCACAAACAGTTATCTTTCCAAGCATCCCGAGATAGAGATAGTTGCAGAATGCTCGAACGGTTTTGATGCAATAAAAAAAATTAATGAAGAGAAACCCGATTTAATATTTCTTGATATACAAATGCCGAAAATAAACGGTTTTGAGATGTTGGAATTACTTGAGGATCCGCCGGCAATAATTTTTACAACTGCTTACGATCAGTTTGCAATAAAAGCATTTGAAGTAAGTGCGGTTGATTACCTTCTCAAACCTTTTTCGGAAGAGAGATTCAATGAAGCGCTAAAAAAATCATACAAACATATCCAGGATAAATTCCAGCAAAACTCAGCTATCAAAAACATAATTAAACAAAACGATGAAAGAATAGAGTTTTTAGAACGGGTTGTAATAAAAGAAGGGGCAAAAATATCCATCCTTCCGGTTGAATCAATAAAATGGATTGAAGCACAAGATGATTACGTGATGATAAATTCAGAGCAGGGAAGATTTATAAAAAAGAAAACGATGAGATATTTTGAAAACCATCTTAATGAAAATATGTTTATTCGCATTCATCGTTCGTATATTATTAACGCAGATTATATTCAGCACCTCGAACAAAAAGGTAAAGAATCTTACCGGCTAATTCTTAAAAACGGCAAGGAACTTCCGGTAAGTAAAACGGGATTAACAAAATTAAAAAACACTTTGTAAGAATTTTTAAGTTAATTCAACTAAAAAACCCGGATGCTTTTACTTCCAAAATTGAAAATCTGTTTTTGTATAGATATATTTGTTGTTAATTATCACAGAGGAAATAATGATTTTCGATAAAGACTTACTCTCAATACAGGAAGCGCGCGAATTATCTCACAAAGCACACGGTGCTCAATCAGAATACAAGCACTTTTCTCAGCAGCAAGTAGATAAAATTGTAAAAGCAATGGCGGAAGCAGGATACGAAGCTTCCGAACATCTTGCAAAAATGGCTAAGGAAGAAAGCGGTTTTGGTCGGTGGCAAGATAAAGTCATCAAAAATCAATTCAGCACAAAAAATGTTTATGAATCGATAAAAGATCTTAAAACGGTTGGAGTAGTTGGAGAAGAAGCAAACGGAAAAGTTTTAAAGATCGCTGTTCCTATGGGAGTAGTTGCTGCACTTATTCCTTCAACTAATCCAACATCTACTGCAATGTTTAAAGCATTGATTTCGCTTAAAGGAAGAAATGCAATTGTTGCAAGTCCTCATCCAAGAACAGCAAATTGTACAGTGGAATCGCTTAAAATTCTATCCGAGGCTGCTGTTTCCGCAGGTGCTCCCGATGGACTGATTCAATGTTTATCGAGCCCAACAATTGAAGGTACGGAAGCATTAATGAAGGATAAAAACATTGCGGTGATCTTAGCAACAGGCAGCACACCTATGGTTAAAGCTGCATACAGCACAGGTACACCTGCTTATGGTGTCGGTCCGGGTAATGTTCCTGCTTTTATTGAAAGAACCGCAAATGTTAAAAAAGCCGTCGCAGATATTCTTTACGGAACAACTTTCGATAACGGGGCTCTCTGCTCATCAGAGCAGGCAATAATTGCAGATGCCCCTATTGATAAAAAGATACGCGAGGAAATTAAAGCGCAGGGCGGCTACTTTTTAACAGCCGATGAAAAAGAAAAATTAGGGAAAGCAATTCAAACTAACTTCCGTATAAATCCCGAGATAGTCGGTCAAACAGCAACGTTCATTGCAAAGTATGCTGGATTTTCCGTGCCTGAAAATACAAGAGTATTAATTGCAGAATGTTACAACGTTGGTAAGAGCGAGCCGCTTTCGATGGAAAAACTTTCACCAATACTTGCGTTCTATACTGTAAACGGCTGGCTTGAGGGCTGCCATAAAAGTATCGATCTTTTAAACTTTGGCGGAGTTGGTCACACTATGGTTATTCATTCAAACGACCAACCAATAATTATGAAGTTTGCACTTGAAAAACCTGCGTTCCGTGTGTTAGTTAATACCGTTGGTTCTCTTGGTGCAGTTGGTAGTACAACTGCTCTTGACCCTTCGATGACACTAGGTCCGGGAACCTGGGGAGGATCAATAATTTCGGAAAATGTTACCGCTAAACATTTAATAAATATTAAAAGTCTTGCTTTCGAAACCAATCCTATAAATGAAGGAAAGAGTGTTACACAATTTGATGTGCAAAGAACTCACGGAACGAAAGATATGTTTATGAGCGAAATTGAAGAACGGCTTAAAGCCAGAGCAGGTAATCCTCCGCTAAGGGGTTCTTATCAATACAATATTGTAAAAGAACCGGAGATTAAAAACGATCACCCAAAACCAAAAACAAAAGTATCTTTCGGCAAAGGAATTTCCGAAGAGGAAATATTAAAAATAATAGAAGAATTTGAAACAAGGAATTAACAATATTATTGATTGCTAACTTGAATAAGCATCAGTAGCGGAAAATTTATCATTAAAGTTCTTAAATTCTTTCTGGCTTAGTTTAATAGAGTGATTATGAATTTCAAACCAAAAGATTTCCTAAAAATTATTATCGTTCTATCCTTAATCGGAAAGTTACTGTTTGTCTTTATATTTATAAATCTCAACGATCTTGAATATTACGAGTACGGAGACATCGCGAATAACCTGTATCAAGGACACGGCTACTCACTTTTACACGAGATCGATAAGGATGGAAATAATCTGAATCGTTCAGTTGAACCACATATATCAGCTTATATGCCGCCTGGATATGTTTTCTACCTCTACCCGTTCTTTGCTATTTCCGATACGGTTGTACGGAACTTATTGATTATTTTTTCACAAATACTCATTTCCTGTTTACTGATTTTCCTCGTTTATAAATTCACAAGAGAATGTTTTTCCGAAACATCGGCTTTAATTGCAGCGGCTATCACCGGATTTCTACCCGAATTTGTTTTTGCCTCTACTCATATTCAGATTACGCTATTCTATCACATAGGAATAGTCGCACTTCTCTTGCAGTTATATAAATTGAATTCGCATAAAATTAACTTCAATACTCTTATCGTTATCGGAATAATATTCGGATCATTAATCCTTTTCAGATCGGAAGTACTTCTCTTCGCTACTATAATCATTATATATCTGATCAATAAAAGGGACTTCAAGGAATCGGCAATCATAATGGGAATAATCATTCTCATCATTCTTCCCTGGCAGGTTCGAAACTATGTTGTCTTTGACAAAATAATACCAATTACTACAAGCAGCGGATTGAATCTATATAGAGGTCATAATCCTTACGATATCGGTTTATGGGGCGATGATAGTTTATTTGCTCGAATCCGTTCGGTCAGAAACGAAAAAGATTTCGAAGTGAAGATGAATGATATTTATCTGGAAAGTGCTTTTACATCTATTAAAGAAAATCCCGACAAAGAGATCGTCTATCCATTTATAAAACTCTACAATTTATGGATTATTAATACCTCAGATAATAGGACGTTCAATATTATCTACTTGATTCCCTGGATTGTTTTTTTACTATTTTCAGTCTATGGATTATTTAAATCAGGCTCGTGGAAAGTTCATAAATTCTCTTACCTTTATTTCATCTTTTTTAGTATTGTGGCAATCATCTTCTTTGCGTTACCGCGCTATCAAACGATGATGAAAATTGCACTCGTACCATTTGCAGCTGCGGGTATAGAGATGCTTTACTACAAGGTAAAAAATATAATTAAGTGATATGTGGTGCACTTGTTAAATTTAATCTCTCTTTAATCCAGAGTTATATTATATCCAACAATTAATTTGATTAGGTATTGTCTTTATCTCACATTTTAAGGAAGTAACTTCGCAAATTTTTTCATCACAGCATCGGCAATTACTGCAGCAGTTTCTTCATAAGATAGCAGACTCGTGTTCAACACTACGTGGTATAATTCAGGATTTTCAATATCTCTTGAAAAATATGATTTCAAATATTTACGTCGGGCTACATCTTCTTTTTTAATGTAAGCTTCCGCATCTTGTCTGTTCATTTTACGAACATCAATAATATATTTTATTCTGCTCTCCAGAGGAGCAATCAACCGTACGTGAAATGCATTTTTTAATTTTGAAGTGATTATATTTCCTCCCCTTCCGACTATAATTACTTTTCCCATTCTTGCAAGCTGTAAAACAGTTTCGGTTGTCTGATGTAAAAGTGTCCACTGTGAAGGATGCAAACCAAGAACTTCGTTAACCACGGAACTAACATGTTTGTATTTATCTTCTACTAAATATTTGCTTATTTGTTTAGGCAGATGATGGTTTTCGAGAATTTTTTCTATTAGTTGCTGGTCAAAAAATGTCCACTGGTTTTCATTCTTTTCGGATTTTGAATCAAGGATTTTTATTAATTCTTTGCAAACCGCTTGGGCGCCAGCACCCGTTTCCCTTGAAACAGAAATGCAGGGATATACCTTTTTTCTTTTTACGGGTGTTTCCGTTCCCGGAGAATGAGATTCTATATATCGCTTACATTTTTCGTAACTACCTACTGCCATTTTAATCCCCGCCTCTCTTGTTTATTACAGCAGTTTGAGTGTAACCATATCATTTGTTAGAAAGATAATTGCCAATTATACAATTAATATAATTTTAATTATTAAAAAAACAAGTTTGTAACAGATTAAAAACTAACTTGTAATTTTTTCTTCACTCGATAGATTAAACCACCCCCTAATTTGCTCATTCAAATTTCCATTATACGATTTATGGAAAAACTCATTTTTATGTATATCGTAATCATAATCAGATTGCCAGTCATTTATGTTATCAACAATCGCCTTTATAGCATTAGTTATGTAAAATATTTCTTCATTAGTCATGGTTGGATGGATTGACATTCTCACCCAGCCGGGTTTTTCGGAAAGATCGCCCCGATTAATTTTATCTGTAATTCTTTTGGAGTGTTGAGGATCAACGTGCAACAGGTAATGCCCATAAGTTCCCGCACAGGAACAACCGCCTCTTGTTTGTATTCCATTTCTATCGTTCAATAATTTTACTATCAGGTTGTAATGAATATCATCCACATAAAAAGAGATTGCGCTAAGCCGTTCTTCCACATTATCAGCAAGAATGTGCAAACCAGGAATTTTTCTCATCTCTCCAAGCGCAATTTTAAGAAGATCTCCTTCTCTTTCTCTCATTTTTTCAACGCCCATTTCCTGCTTTAACTTAATTGCAAGCGCAGCTCTTATTGCTTGTAAAAATGCCGGTGTGCCGCCGTCTTCTCTCAGCTCAATGTTAGAAACAAATTTATGCTGTCCCCACGGATTTGTCCAATCAACAGTACCTCCACCGGGTGAATCCGGCACTTTGTTTTTATATAAATTCGAATCGAATATAAGCACACCGCTTGAACCGGGACCTCCGAGAAATTTGTGAGGTGAAAAGAAAATAGCATCTAATTTTTCATCAGGATCTTCAGGATGCATATCAATCCTAACATATGGTGCGGAGCACGCGAGATCAATAAAAGCATATCCCTCATATTGATGCATTATTTTTGCTAATTGATGATAAGGCGTTTCAATTCCAGTTACGTTTGAACATGCAGTAAAAGCACCGATTTTTAATTTCCGGTTCTTATGTTTTTCTAATTCTTTTACAAGATCATTCGTGTCAACCAAACCTTCATCGTTCGGAGGAAGCACTACCACGTCAGCAATCGTTTCAAGCCATGTAGTTTGGTTTGAATGGTGTTCCATATGAGTTACAAATACAATTGGACGAAGTTCATCGGGAAGCGTTAAAAAATCTCTTAACTGTTCGGGAATTTTCAATCCTAATAATCTCTGCAGCTTTACAACCATTCTGGTCATTCCACTTCCGGCAGTTATAATCACATCATCTTTGCCGGCATTGCAATGTGCTTTAATTATTCGCTGAGCTTCGTGATAGGAATGAGTCATTGAAATACCAGTTTCGCTTGATTCGGAATGAGTGTTGCCTACCAAAGGACCGAATACATCGGAAATTTTTTTCTCAATTGGTGCGTATAATCTTCCGCTGGCAATCCAATCTGCATAAACTAACTTTTGTTCACCATAAGCTGAAGTAAAGGTAGAATTAAAACCAATTGTGTTTTCCCTGAACGGTTTAAAATGTTCTTCTAAATTACTCATCGCTTTCTCATAATTGAATTACTTTAATTACTTTGCGAATATAATAAATTACCAGCATCAATTCTTTCCTATTTATAATAAACTCTTTATTTAACACACAATAAAGAGGGAGCCTTAATGTAATAGTACAAAAAATAATGTTTTCAATTTTTATCAGTTTGCTCTAAATATCCATTCTCTTTCAAACTATCATTCGATCTGTAAATTGATATGGTAACTTTATTTGTTTGATAGTGTCCCGTTGAAACTATTTTCACACCGTTTACTTCTTTGTTTAATCTTACGTGTGCGTATAATCTATCATCGGCAATTAAATCGCTATCCAGCTTTATTTTCTTTTTTGGTATGTTAGATAAAGCCCAGTAGATTCCTTTCTTAGCGTTCTGATAAGCGTAATCAATATCGGATTCTAATTTTTCCTGTGTAAATCCTGTGGTTGTAAGTAAAGTTAACAATGTAATTACAATTAAGGCTTTCATAGCGCCTTCCCTCCAATTTAGTTTTTAATAATCTATCTTACACGAAAAACCCTTTTTATAATTTTTTCAATGTGTGCTAAAAAACAGCAGTCATTCAATTCGCCTGATCGGTAACCAGGTCAGGATCTTGTTTATTAATTTTTTAACTAACCTTTAAGTTTTACTGTTAAAACAAAAAAGATTCCTACTGAATGATACTTACAAAGATTATTATATAATAAGAATATTCTTCTCCAAAGGCAATAAAAGATGGAATAGGAATTCATTGCGGTGAAGTTGTTCCAAGCACCGAAGATAGAAAGCAATACTCTGTAATAGGGAACACTATAATTTTGGCTGCAAGATTAGAACAATTAAATAAGGAGTTTAACTCTTCGGTAATTGTTTCAAAAGATATTATTGCTAATATGAAAACGGAAGGTGTTGAATTTATCTCTTTGGGAGATGTTAATGTAAAAGGTTTTGCAAATCCTATTGAAGTTTATAAACTATTATAACGGTGTTGCGCCTAACCAGCCATCCAGAACAGCTAAGCTACAGAAACAACAATTGCTGATAGTTTTGCGATAATCAATTAAATACTATAAATTATCTTTATTATTTAATAAATTTGAATATCTACCACAACTAGAAAATACTAATTATAAATTGCAGACTGGTTGAGGTGTTGGATATATTTTTCTAAAAACAATATTAAAATTGGATATGGATACTGAAAAAAAACGTGCTCCTATGAATAGAACACTTATTCTAACTGATGTTGAGATTGAGAAATATAAGGCAAGATTAGTAAGGTTAGATAAGAAAGTCTCTAATAAGAATATTATTAATAAAACCATAAACCAAGATTTATTCGAAATTATTGATTTCCTTCCGGGAAAGAGTATTGATCTGTTATTTGTTGACCCCCCATATAACTTAGCTAAGGATTTTAATGGAAATAAGTTTAATAAACTTTCAATTGATGAATATTCAGAATATTTAGATTCTTGGTTAAGTAAAATTAAAAATAAGTTAAAAGACAATGCTTCTATTTATATCTGTGGCGACTATAATTCTTCGACATCTATTCACTTAATTGGAATAAAACATTTTAATTTAGTGAATAGAATAACTTGGCAAAGAGAAAAAGGAAGAGGTGCTAAAACTAATTGGAAAAATTCATCTGAAGATATATGGTTTTTTTCTGTATCTAAGAACTATAAATTCTATGTGGATAGGGTTAAAGAAAAAAGAAAAGTGATTGCACCTTATAAAGTTAACGGAAAACCAAAAGATTGGATGGAAACTGATGTGGGTAATTTTAGAATAACCTACCCATCTAATATCTGGACGGATTTATCTGTACCTTATTGGTCAATGCCGGAAAATACTGACCACCCTACTCAAAAACCAGAAAAATTATTGGCAAAAATAATTCTTGCAAGTTCAGATGAAGGTGATATTGTTTTCGATCCATTTTTAGGCTCTGGAACTACATCTGTTGTTGCAAAAAAATTGGGAAGAAATTACATTGGTGTTGAAAAAGATTTGACTTATTGTTGCTTTGCTGAAAAAAGATTAGAAATTGCCGAAAAGGATAAATCAATTCAGGGATATGAAGATTGTGTTTTTTGGGAAAGAAACACTCTCGCTCTTCAAAAAAAGAATGGAAAAAACGGTTCTGGAAAACGAACAAAAAAGCTTGAAAAAATGCAGGATACGTTATTCTAATTATTTTATAGCCTTATCAAAGTTTTAATAAATTCTTTTGCCTTCGTTAAATCTATCTCATTTTGAAAGGAATCAAAAAAAATTCCTTTAATATTATCAGTTAACTGAGCTGTACCTCTTGAATTCTTTCCAGACCAATGGTGTTGAATATTTGTATTATCGATTAAAAACTTATCAATAAAGCTCACTAAGTTCACTTTAACTTGTTTATTCAAATCGTCCACACCAATAAATAAATAACCAAAATATGTTTTTTCAATTGAAATTGCTTCTAAAAGCTTATCAACATTATAAGCCTTAGGAGCAGAAGAACTATTTAATAATTTTGATTTTACATCTATGATAATCTTATTATCATCGTTAATTACTCCAAGTATATCTCCCAAATCGTGTGAGTTTACCCCTTTAGTAATCAATTGTTCAATTTTATTACCTCTTAAGTTTACATTGTCGATTTTCGATGTTTCCAAAATCTCATCTTTTAGATCTCTCACTTTTTTGAATAAGTTACTCTTTAATTTTTGAAATCCCTCATCTGTTTCAATCCCGTTAATAAACTGTGCTGAATTATAAATTGTCTTTAACTGTATTGCAGAAGGGTTATACTTTTCCCCTTTTGCTTTAATACGTTTTGTATTTTCGACAATTCTATCAATATTATCATTTTGTGGTATATCAGAATGCATCTTAAATAGTTCATTAAAATTCAACAATTCATTCTTTAGACCAGAGAACTCCCTAATAATATTTGATAAATTGGCGGAGCCTCTTATATTTAAGAATGTAAGTAGTTTAGATGAATGCGAAATACAATTAATAAACGTACTATTAGCCATAAGAAATTCCAATTCATTATCTCTTATGATGCAAGCAATTAAAGGTTTGCTGTCATTATCTAAAATTTTTTGAAAACCTAAAAAAGTATTTGAATAGCCACTTTTAGCACTAGAGAATCTTAGGGCTAGAATCTTTGATAAATATAATTTTCGATCTTTTTTCAAATTATACTTGGTTGAAATATTATTAACTATTTTTTGTTTGCTGAACGGTTTTGAATAATGTTTTGAGTCTGCAATAATTTTCTCAATGATAGAAAAATCCACATCAACCTCATATTTATTGAAAAATATAACGACCAAGCTCACCCGCCGATAGAGTGGGTCGGGCACAGCGCCTTGTCAAAAGCCAATATAATTTTATGATAGTGAAAAATTAGCATTATTCAGGATTATTTTATTAATATCCACAAAGAAGGATACTGCATGGACCGGTTCAACAGGCGCCTCACCCGGATGAGCACTATGGTTTCGATACTGGAAACAAGTTTCAAGTCTTTGCGCCTGATTTCCATCAATCAGACCCATACCTTCAAGAATGACAACCAGATCTCTATCAAATATTGTCTGTAACTCTGACAGAGTTGTAACATTAAATTCTTTATTCCATCGCTTAAACTTGCCACTAGTTTGTGACTTTATGTTTTGTGATGTTTTATTAAACTTATCAAATCCAATTGCCATGATTTTTCTTTGGATTCTAGCTATTGCAGCACACCAACCCATTACTACTGCAGCTTTGTAATAACCAGACTGTGCACACGATATTGCTTCAGCGAGATAATCCGACTCATTTTGATCAATGATCTCCATTAATATTTTTTGCAGCTCAGATATTTCGTGGACTTCTGAAGTAACCTGAAGAATTGGCAGAATAAATTTATTGTCAAAGTCTTTTAAAATCTGATTTATACATCGTATGTATGATGATTTTTGATTATTGGGACGACTTAAGACATGAAGCTTCTTCATTAGCTCCGATGTTACTTCAATAATTGATTTATCTATTTTGTATTTATGCTCTAAAGGGCTCCTAAGCTCTTCCACCCATCTAGAGGCTAGCTTCTCAGCTGATTCACGAAGTTCTTTTCGGGAAACTCTTTTTGTATCCAGCTTTCCTATCTCACGCTTTAGCGTAGATAAATCATCCTTATAATTTCTAAGAGAATCGATAATTTTAGTTTTCACAGTGTTAGCTAGTTAAAGTTCTAATTAATTCAGCAAGTGCTTTTTCACCATCCTGACTTAATGCTTGTGCGGAACCTTGTGGTTCTAATGCTTCCTTAAAATAAGCCGCATATTTTGCTTTTTTGAAGTTGGTAGAAAAATTTCTTAAATCGTAAAAGCCCTTATCTTGAACTTGAGATCTGACTTCTTCTGGATCTGCTTTTAAAGTATTGCTGAGTATTCCGTTCTTTAATGCTAACAATAAAGCCCATTCACTTTGTCCTCTTGACGCCTCATTGTGTGATGGCTCTTTTATGAAATGTAAATCATCACCATCTAACATTACAAGAGCATCAATTTGTTCTTGAGATATATCTCTTCGACGCATGAATGCTTTTACGTGTGAGGGCAACTCCATGCTGTGTGGATCATTTGGCTTTTCATTATCCTCCTTGGCAGCAGGCAGTGTAGATTTGCTTTCTTCATCTGACAAAATGTGGTTTAGAAGTACTTCAAAGCACTTCTCCCTAAATGCCTCAGGAACGGAAGCCGCGATTTCCGAGATTTCCTTAATCTCCTTTTTAGTTTTTCGTGGCTCATTATATCTCCTTTTTTGATTTTAACATATTATTAACCTGCAAAATTACTACTTGTCATTTCCGTGAAAACGGAAATCCAAATGTTCAAAAAAGTAAAAGATTCCCACTTTTCCCGATAAATCGGGACAGGCAGTGGGAATGACAATTCCGTCATTATTATTTCAAATTAAAATTAGTGATAACAAAGTATAAACTCAATTGTGGTTTATCAAATGTCTTTATTGACTGCCAGTCTTCGACAGCCTGCCTGACGGACAGGTAGGGCTCAGACTGACAGATATCTATTCATACTTACTAATATTTTTTTGCTCTATCACTACCGGTTCAACATCTTCACTACTAAAAACTTCTTTACCTAATAGAGGATAAACCCGCATCTTTATTTTATTTGCAACTACCAGCATTGCGGGTAGCAAAGTTAAGGTAAGACCGGTTCCAACTATTAAACCGTATGCAACAGAAATAGCCATTGGCGATAAGAATTGTGCCTGAACGCTCGGTTCAAAAATTAAGGGACCTAATCCCGCTACAGTTGTTAACGTTGTGAGCATAACGGGTCTGAATCTGTTTATTCCGGCGTTTCTTATCGCTTCCTCAAATTTCTGACCCTGAAGTAAGTACCTGTTCATAGCACTGACAAAAATGAGTGAATCGTTCACAACAATTCCAATTAATGCTATCGCACCAAATCCCGATAAGATGCTGAAAATATAACCTTGAATAAAATGTCCCCAAAGCACACCTATAATAGAAAACGGAACTATTAAATAAATAATTGCTGCCTGCATAAATGATCTGAAAGTTAAAACAACAAGCATAAACATTAACATTAGAAATGGAGGACCGAAAGTAGCTACCGAACCCATGGTTTTTGCACTTTCCCTGCTTTCACCTTCAAAGATCCAGGTTACATCAGGATATTGTTGCTTTAATTCGGGAAGAATATTTTTCTTAATATTTGCTACTATATCGGGCACAGATACATCAGGATTTGAAATATCTGCTTCAACTTTTATTATTCTTTGCCCGTCAATATGATTTATTGAAAGGATACCCCTCTTAACCGAGATGTTAGCAAGTTCACTTAACGGGATTTCCTGCCCTCCGCTTAGTCTTATTCTCATATCCTCAAGCTGTTTAATCGTGCGCCTCTCATTTTCAGAATATCGAACCCAGATCCGTACTTCATCAATGCCGCGCAAAATGCGCTGTGCTTCATTTCCAAAAAAACCACCTCTTACCTGGCTCATTACAGTAGCTGTATTAAGACCTAAATTATAAGCATTATCATTTAGTTGAATTTGTACCTCCCGCAATCCCGGTGGATCGTTATCGGCAACATCCTTCAATTGAATAATTTTATTTAATTCTGATTTTAATTCATCTTTCGCATTTCTTAATTGATTCAGATCATTGCTTTGTAAAGCAATAGAAACAGGCATTCCGAAAAAGCTGCCGCCGCCTATTTGAAGTTTGTTGGCATTTTTAATTATTCCGATTTTATTTCTTAATTCCTGCCGTACTTTAAAGTTATCGTAAAACCTTTCTTCACTACCGCTTAAAGTTACTCTAAGTGAACCCTGGTGAGTTCCCGGACCAATAGAACGAATAACATTTACAACAAGCTGTTTTGCTATTGGAAAAAGTTGAACATAATCATCGTTTACAGCCCAGGCGGCATTTTCAATATTTACCAAAATACTATCAGTAACTAAATCGCTTGTACCTGCAGGCATTTCTAGTGTAACGGTAACATTATTAAACTCAAGGTTGGAAAAAAAAGTTGTTTTAATTATACTTCCCTTCACTGCTCCAATCGTTATAATAAACAATGCAATCGGAATTGCGATAATTACCAAAGGATGTTTAATGCTGAAATTAAGAATGGGTTTGTATACTCTATCTCTGAATTTGAATATGAACATTTCAACTTTTTGCAGGATCCCATCTTTCTTTCCATTTTTTTTTTGCAATGCTTTTGAATGTGCAATATGCGCCGGTAGGATGAGTAGCGTTTCTATTAGAGAAATAACAAGTGTTGTTGCAACAACGAATGCCAAATCTCTGGCTCTGTCTCCCAAAGCACCTTGAAGGAAAAAGAAAATAAGAAAAATTACAATTGTTGTTGATACACCCGTAAAAACGGAAGGCAGGACTTCGATCGTTCCGTTAACTGCAGCTTTTATAGGAGATTCACCTCGTTCGTAATGAGTGTAAATATTTTCACCTACTACAATTCCGTCATCAACCAAAATACCAATAACCAAAATCATTGCAAGCAAAGACATTACATTAAGTGTTAAACCATACATTTGCCCTAAAACAAACATACCGAGGAATGAAACAGGAATTGAAAGAGCAACCCAAAACGATAAACGCGGATTGAGTGACAATCCTAAAAGAAGTAAAATCAGTATGGCTCCAATCATTCCATTAAATTCAAGTATGTTCATTCTGTCACGAATAACAGTTGAACCATCGCGTACAACGTCAAGCTGAACATCGTCGTGTTTATCATTAAACTCTGCCATATACTCTTTAACTGTATTTGTGATATCAAACAGATCTTCATCGTTTGTTTTTTGAAGTTCAACAATTATGGATTGATGACCGTTATAAAAACTTCTGTTAGGATCTTCAGCCCACTTTTCTATAACATCAGCCACATCTTTTAACCTTAGCACAGTGCCATCAGCCGTGGTTTTGATAACATGATTTTTTAGCTCTTCAGCGTAATATTTTTTATTATCAGCACGTATTAAAAATTCTTCACGAAGACCTTTAATTTTTCCACCGGTTATTTTAACGTTTGCACCGCTGATAGAATTAGCAACTTCATCGAAGCGTAAATTGTATGCTCTTAAGTCATCTTCTCTAAAGCTTACTTCAATTTCTTCTTCGGGAAAGCCGGAAAGTTTTATTTTTGAGATTCCCTGTTTTGCAAGCAGATCGCGTTCTATCCGCCTTCCGTAAGTTTTCAATTCTCTTAAGCTTAGTTCTCCATTCACTGCTATACTAATCACAAACTCGCGCGGCTCCTGTTTGTAAATATTTAGCTTATCTAATCCAGCCGGGAATGAGCTGATACTGTTAACAGCACTTTGAACATCCTGCAGAACAACATTTGCATCTGCACCGTCTTTAAGTTCAACGGAGATAGATGCAAAATTTTCACTTGAAGTTGATGTTGTTCTATCAACTCCGGTTATGCCTTTTATTGCATCTTCAATTTTTATTGTAATTCCTTCTTCAATCTCTTCCGGCGATGCACCCAAATAGGAAGCGGTTATTGTGATAAATTTTGCGGGTTGATCGGGGAAAAACGTAACCTTAGTATTTATCAAAGCAAAAAGCCCGAATACCATAATGAGTGCTAATATAGAATTCCCGAAGATAGGATGTTTTACAAAATATTCAATCAGTTTTTTCATATTATAATTTTTACCTTACACCCGAATCTTAATTTGTCGATTTATCAATTACAACCAATGAACCATCTTCCAAACCTTTTACAAGATAATCGGTTACTCCCTTTTCCACAATTGTTACTTCAATTAGCTTGGTGCTTTCTTCCATTTTTATCTTAACCTGGTTGCCATTGTGAATTGCCTGCAAAGGAATGCGTGCAAGTTTTTGAACGGACCGAACTTTTATAGCAATATTAAAAAACATTCCATCTAATATTCCTTTATCACTTGATTGAATATAAACCTGTACAGATTGCGTTTGTTGATCAACTATAGAATTTATTCTAACAATTTTTCCAGTATAGATTTTATCATTATTAACTGTGTTTAATTCAACTACTTTTCCGATTGATATTTTATGTAAATCTGAAGCTTTAACCGGCGCAGCCATTTCGTAAAGATATGTATTGATGAACTCACCTAATTTCTGCCCGTTTCTAACAAGCGTTCCCGGATTTATATTTGATTGAGTAACCACTCCGTTAAACGGAGCTTCAATTGTATATTTTCCGTAAATTGCCTCCATACTTTTTATCTCATAAAAAAGACTGAGAATATTATGAGAAGCCAGGTACATAGTTTCTCTTCTGCTTAAATCCTCCGGTAAAGGCAACAAAGGTTTTTTAAGATCATAATTATCAAGATACGATTGCCATTTTTGATAGGAATTAGGAAAATCAACTTTTGCATCAGCTAATAAAAAAGAAAGTTGATTTAATAAATTACTTTTTTTTGCAAGCAATGAATTCAGATAAACATTGGAGTTTATGTTTATCATCACATCACCTTTTTTATATCGATGTCCGGATTTAAAGCTTTTTGAACTTTCTTCGAGTACACCGGTGACTTCGGCAAAGATTTCCACTTTATTAAACGCGTACATTCTTCCGCTTGTATTAATTACAGAAAACTGCAACTCGTTCTTAACTTTTATAAACGATTCTTTCGATACCTTTTCTTCAACAGGTTTACGCAAATCATCTTTGTTTTGAGAGCTAAGGAATGAAGCCAGAATCCATGCCCCGCCTAACAAAAGGATAATTATAATTACATATTTTATTCTTTTCATTTAGTTCCTCATAAGAAATATTATTATACTAATTTTTAATATTTCTAAATGTAAAATTAGTAAATAATTAAGCATAAGTTAGTTGTTTAGTACTATATGATGTAAATCAGCGAGTTCAGTTTCACAACTTTGCCATTGAGTGTATAAAAAAGGAATGAGAAGGAAAAGAAACTTTATGGAAAAAAGAAAATCCCACGGCATGGGCTATGGGATTATCCAATCTTAATTTACTAATCTTTTTGAACAGATAACATCACGCCATTTCCATTTCTCATTGAGTGAGTAACAATTGAGTTACATCAGAATATGAATTTTCCAACATACAATATTTACATCACTCCATTATTCCTCTGCCGGAAGAGGTATCTCATCAATTAATGCCTGGTAAACTTTGTAAGCAAGAGCAAGAACAACTGCGCTTACAAATAAGCCAATAATACCGGAAAGCATCATCCCTCCAATTGCGCCGAGTAAAATTACCAGCGTAGAAACATCAGTTCCCCTTCCTAGGAATAGGGGTTTTAAAAATGCATCTGACATACTAATAATAATACTTAGCACCAGGAAAATAACTGGAGAGGTCGTATCCAGAATACTAAAACCATAAGCTGAGACGGGAACTAATATTATAATTGGTGGTAACTGAATAATTGCAAGGAATAAAACAATTAGTGCCCATAAACCTGCTGCAGGTATGTCAAATATCAGCATAACTATTCCAGCAGCCACCGACTGTATAATTGCTACACCCAAAACTCCCTGAACAACACTTCTTATTGTTGCTCCTGCAAGTTTTGTAAATCCCTCTCCCCGTTTTCCTAACAAAATTTTGAAATATAAAAGATATGAAATGATTATTAGTTCTTTATTACAGGATATTGATTGTGATTGCAAATTAAATTACAATTAATCATTAATCTCTTGTGTTTTAGTTTTTTTGTTACTAAGTTCAACTTATAGTAAGCTTACAAATTATTTCTACTACTCATTATTCTCTATTGCTTCGGGCTCTTAACATAAATATTTCTGTGTTCCTAATTCTCATTACTAAATAACTTACTATCAACTTTTAAGGAGAGTGATATGAAAAACTTTTTTTATCCCAGGCTTCTGCCATTTGCTGCATTCCTTTTGATTTTTATTCTGATTGCAGGGTGCCAGCAAAAGGAAGATATTGATAAAATCCCGGTAACCACTATATCGGAAGAGGGGAAAACGGATTTTCTTGCAGGTCGTGATCTGTTTGAAAAGTTAGAGTTGCGTGAATCTCATACTTATTTTGAAAATGCAATCAGCAAAGACAATGAATTTGCAATTGCGCATTATTATAGCGCATTATCCAATCCAACAACAAAAGGATTCTTTAAGGATTTAAAGAATGCGGTTGCATTTATTGACAAAACATCGAAAGGGGAAAAACTAATAATCCTTGCCTTTCAAGCAGGAGTAGATGGTAATCAGCAAAATCAGGGGGATTATTTAACCCAGCTTGTGGAACTCTATCCAAATGATGAGAGAGCACACGTTCAGCTTGGTAATTTTTATTTTGGTCAACAAAAATATCAAAAAGCGGTCGATCAATTAAAAACTTCCACCGAGATCAATCCGGATTATTCTGCTTCTTACAATATGCTGGGCTATTCATACAGAAATTTGGGGAATTATGATGCAGCAGAGAAATCTTTTGTAAAGTACATCGAGTTAATTCCCGATGATCCCAATCCTTATGATTCCTATGCAGAGCTGCTGATGAAACAAGGCAAGTATGTTAAATCAATCGAGCAATATAATAAAGCACTATCTCTTGATCCTACATTCTTTGCTTCACATATGGGTATATCAAATAATTACATTTACCAGGGAGAATTTGATAAAGCAAAAGAGAATTGTGAAGCTTGCTATAAAATAGCTAAAAATGATGGGGAAAGACGAATTGCATTACTCACATTAGCGGTTGCTAATGTATATGAAGGGAATACCGATAACGCAATAGATCTTATGATTAAGCGGTATGGGTTAGCTAATGCTATAGAAGACCCCGGTGCAATGGCTACGGATTTAGCTATAATGGGAAATATTCTTTTTGAAGCCGGTAGATACGAAGATGCCGGAGAAAAATATGAAGAATCGCTTGCAACAACAGAAGAATCAGATCTTTCTTACGAGGTGAAGGAAAATGCAAGAAGAATCACGTTATACAGGCAAGGAAGGATCATGCTTATGACAGGAAATATTGAAGATGCAAAGACTCATGCAATGGAATTCACCAAGCAGGCAAATGACGCTAATAATACTTTCCAGATTTGGTTATCACACGATCTGAATGGAATTATTGCATTAAATGAAAAAGATTACACGAAAGCCCAGGACGAGTTTATGAATGCAAACCAGCAAAACCCCTACACTTTTTATAAACTTGCTTTAGCTTATGCAGGCGACGATAATAAAGAGGAAGCTAAAAGGTATGCTGAGATGTCTGCCAACTTTAATGCGTTAACCAGTATGAACCAGGCGTTCGTACAAAAGAAAGCTGAAGATATGCTTGCAACATTGTAATCTTAAGAGTTAAGAGCGGATTTTCGAATCCGCTCTTTTATAACTTAAAGATTCCATTCAGTAAATTATAAACTTTGATGAAATGCAGACGAGTTCCCGTTTTATTTCATAAAAAAACCCCGCAATAAGCGGGGTTAAAAACCATCACGGAAATATCAATTGTATATTTATTGAATAGTTAACATCACACTATTGCCATTTCTCATTACAGTGTGAAATACTTTACCATCGTGTTCAACTTCACCAATATCCATCTGCGATACACCAACCATAAGATGTGCTGAATCAACATTGCTTAACAACTCCTGGATTTGTGCAGAAGAAAATGTGTATTCGCCTGTATTCGTATCAAGTATTTCAAAAATCTATAATACTTTCTCTCCAGCAGCATATTATCAACCTGCAAGATTACTACCTGGTTTTTCCAGTCATCGTGCAGAAATGTTGGTTTTTATAGTTACTTCCTAATTAAGCTTTTCATCAATTTCATCACTATCAGTTCCCACATTCTGTATCCATTCCCCCTCGCCGTATAAAAAAGTAAATTTGCGAGGTGTCTTATCGTGTCGGACTAAATTTAGTGATAATAGAGTATAAACTCAATTGTTTGCTTTACGGATAACAATCTTTAAGATATGTTACATTGAAAGGTTATGCATACCCAACCGAAGTTTATAAACTAACGCTTGGCTTCAAGGGCTGCGAATGAGCAGCCCCGTGAAAACCTGTGTCAAACCCCGCACTACTACCGTGAGAGCAGAGGTACGCCACCGTTGTTGCTTAACACCGATCCGGCAGTGGTTAATTTATCAGATGCACGCCCATCACGCCCAACGGCGCTGCGCCATCAGTCCTTTTGAGATTAATCTGCACGAAGTAGTAAAAATTCGTAAGATCGAGCACATGGCTGAGAACGTTGCTGGGCGAACCTGATTGATGCGTTTTCCAGCCCGTCGGGCCGCTGTTCGGAGCATTTGCATCATTTGAACTGACTTTTCCATTTGGTAGCGTTGCAATATGTCCATCTGATCTTCTAACTCGTCTAATCACCGCACTTACTAAAGAGGGACCTTGTCTACCGTCCCCGTCGCGATACGTTAGCCGGAGGCTGCGCAAACTGGCTCCATCGAGATCATCTGTGATGGGACAAATCAATGTAATGTTTCCGGTCCTGTTGTCCTTAAAACGGACTGTTCCGTGTGAAGACACATGAAGATCCCTTAGAATTGGTATCCCTGCAGACTGAGCAGCCATTGCATTGAATGACCACACCACTTTCGATTGCGCTAACGCTACGCCACCCGGTGCGGTATGCACAATGGTGAACATTAGTAAAAAAATAAATAACCTTGTCATTGTGTTCCTCCAGCTAAGTTGAGTTGATGTTTGCCGGGCGTCGATTGGTCGATGCCCAACATATTATTATTCTGCAAAGTAATCATCCAATTTAGAACGATATCTTACAAAAAAATCAATTATTTGTTCATTTAATATTTTCAAAAATCTCTCATTATTTTATAATGTTGTTATAAGAAAATATTAGCTCTCAATTTTATTAAAACCAACATCTGGCATTTAATGCAGGCTATAGCAAACAAAGCTTTTACAGGAAATAATTCTTAAATTTTCTATGGCATAGCATCAATATCAATTCCCCCCTGCCTTAAAAAAAAGAAAATTTGTTGGGTGTATTATTGTTCCAAATGGAACTTAGCAATTATAAAATATAAACGCAAATGTTTCCTTCGTATTTGATCATCTTTGGGAAATGTTACAATAAAAGGCTTTACAAATCCTATCGAAGTTTATAAGCTATCATAAAAAAACCCCGCAATAAGCGGGGTTAAAAAACCATCACGGAAATATCAATTGTGTATTTATTGAATAGTTAACATCACACTATTGCCATTTCTCATTACAGTGTGAAATACTTTATCATCGTGTTCAACTTCACCAATATCCATCTGCGATACACCAACCATAAGATGTGCTGAATCAACATTGCTTAACAACTCCTGGATTTGTGCTGAAGAAAATGTGTATTCACCTGTATTCGAATCGAGTATTTCAAAGATTATATGATCAGGATGTGGATGACGAGGTCCTCTCCGTCTCCTATCACGGGATCCTTTATCGAAACGGGTATTAGCCATTAATCTCACAGCGATCTTTCCATCGGCATTACCACCTTCCCATGTAATTGTTAGATCCTGCGATGGATCAATTGTATTACCGTGTTCGTGGCTCGTGATATCCATCAGGGTGGAAGGAGACGTAAGAGAGAATGAAAATTGTGAAATCACATCACTTCCAGTAACCTGAAATTCATATTCTATATCAGGAACATATTCAAGTAGTTGATCGGAGTGACCGAAGGGTCGATTGAATAATGAATACATTGTGCCTCGTACATCATTAGAACGCTTATGCAATTCAATTTGGTTACCGTTGTAATTGATGAACACGGATCCCATATTTAAACCATATCTACGAGAGTCATTTTGATCGCCAAAGGCAACTGCGAATGCCATCCCTCTTATGCGTGCTGCATCATCAAAAGGTCTGAATATTTCATTCCATCCAATTGAGAATACACCGTCACTTTCATCAACTGGAATTCCCCCATCTTTTAAAAGAGCAAGATCACTGTCAATCGTCTGGAAGCTGCTGTTTTCCAGGAAGGCGGAAAATCTATCATCAGGACTATTAACATCATTGCAGGCAATAAATAAAAACCCCGATACACAAACAGTAATAAAAAGGGCAAAACTTTTCTTAAGCATTTTTATCTCCTTGAATTTATAGTAAGTAATTTACTCGATTAGACATCGTTAATCAATGGAAAGTTTAATCAATGCAAAAAAATTTATTTTTCTTGAGTATTATTAATAACATATAAGCTGCGGATCACTACAATTATCGAACAATTAGAATTATTATCTTTAATTTTAATTTAAGATTAGAAAGTAATTTATATGGAATGGCAGGAAATAGTTGGATATATAGGTTCTGTACTTATTGCTCTTTCTCTTATGATGAAAAACATTGTTCGTTTAAGAAAGGTAAATCTATTTGGTGCTTCCACGTTTGCAATTTACGGTTTGCTTGTAAACGCATATCCCGTACTTGTACTTAATTCTTTTATTGCACTTGTGGATATTTATTACCTGGTAGATATCTATAGAAAGAAAGATGCATTTAGTCTGATGCCTGTGCTCGATCCAAATCATCCCTATTTGAATAAGTTTTTAGATTTTTACAGCGATGATATTAAAAAATTCTCACCTGAATTTAATAGGTACAAAATTGAAGAAGCCAATTATTATTTCATCTTGCGCAACCTTGTTCCGGTCGGCATTTTTATCTATAAGATGAGATCATTAGACGAAGCCGAGATACTCTTAGACTATGCAATACCAGACTATAGAGATTTAAAAAATGCAAAGTATTTGTATTACGCCGCATCAGAGTTTCTGAAAGAAAAAGGCATTAAAAATTTAATTGCAAAAAGTGAGGTTGATAAACACCGGAATTACTTAAAGAGAGTTGGTTTTAAAGAAGATACTGAGAACAAAAATATTTTCAGGAAGAAGTTATAAATTATGGCAAGAGTTAAAATTGAACTCCCCAAAGAATTCATTTTTAAAACCGAAATTCCAATTCGTATAAATGATATAAACTACGGCGGTCATTTGGGGAATGATGCCGTACTTTCAATTGCACACGAAGCAAGATTGAGATTTCTCAAACAATACAATTTTACGGAATTGAATGTTGGCGGCGCCGGAATTATGATGGTTGATGCAGCCGTGCAGTATAAATCTGAAGGATTACACGGCGATATAATCTTAGTGGAAATTGCAGTGACAGATATCACCAGGATTGGCTGCGATTTTGTGTATCGTTGCACCAACAAAAATACAGGGATCGTGATCGCTATTGTAAAAACCGGAATTGTGTTTTATGATTATAATAGAAATAAGATTGTGTCTGTTCCTGAAAAATTCAAATCTATTTTATTAATGAGTCCGCGATAAAAAGCTTATCAAAGTCATTCTGAAGGAGCTTAGCAACTGAAGAATCTCTTATTTTACAATGACTTAGAGATTCTTTCCTGACTTATCGGGATTCAGAATGACACATAAGTCTCTCTTAGAGTGAACTCTCAAATGAAATAAAAAAAATTTAGAATCACAAAATTTATTAAAGGATAATACGGTTTGTTAGATAACATAATATTCACAACGAACATTGTAGCACCTGTTTTCCTCATCATTCTGCTCGGCTATTTTCTTAAGAGGATTGGTGTTATCAACGAAAACTTTATTGAAATAAATTCAAAATTTGTTTTCAACGTTTCTCTTCCCGCTTTTATCTTTATGAAAATTTCAGCACTCGATTTAACCGCAGCTTTAGATATAGGGCAAATAATATTTATCTACGCAGGTACTTTGCTTGTTTATTTCATTGCTTGGATTATCGCTTCATTTTTTATAAAAGATGGCAGAGATTTGAGCGTCTTTGTTCAGGGCGCTTACCGTAGTAATTTTGCAATCGTCGGACTTGCAATCATAGCCAATCTTTTCGGAGACGAAGGGTTGGGCAAAGCTTCTTTAATACTTGCATTTCTTTTACCGCTTTATAATGTGCTTGCTGTTATTATTCTTACTATTCCCATGAGAAAAACAAGAAAACTTAATTTAAGCAGTACAGTTCAGGAAATAATTCTAAATCCGTTGATAATTTCAGTAATTGTTGCACTACCTTTTTCATATTTTAAATTAGAATTACCCTCGATGCTTCTTACTACCGGTAACTTTCTTGCTGATGTTGCACTACCTCTTGCGCTAATAGGAATAGGCGGATCACTGAATATTGAAAATATCAAACGTGCTTCAGCGCTTGCATTCAGTTCATCAATACTTAAACTTATTATTGTGCCTGTAGTATTAACTTTCTTTGCTTACTTGTTTGGGTACAGAACAATGGATTTGGGGATTATGTTTATACTGTTTGCATGTCCTACAGCAATAGTAAGTTTTATTATGGCAGAAGCGATGGGCTGTAACAGTAAACTTGCCGGGAATATAGTTGTAATAAGTACAATCGGTTCGGTTATTACTATTTCCGCAGCTATTATTATTTTAAAAAGTGCGGGACTTATTTAGAACTATTTTGTTGTTTATGGTATTATCACTTTAGTAAATTATAACCAAATTAAGGAATAGATTCATTAAGAAAGGCTGAAAATGGCATCAATTGGAATTTTGTTAAGCCCATTACTGTTATTACTTGGTGCCGCTTTGTTAATTTTATCTACTTCAATCAGATTAAATCATACGCACGATGAAGTACATCATCAAATTGATGAAAAACATTCACACTCGAATGAAACGATTGATCATCTTCTTATGAGATCAAAATATTTTAGGAATGCACTCGTGTTACCATATTCCTCAATAAGTATTTTTGCTGTAGCTGGTATAGCAATCGGCATTCGCATTGGAACTGCACTTGGTATTGCTATAAATGACATTGGTGCAGGTATTGGAATGGGCGTTACAATTGGTGTGGCAATCGGAACGATGATGAACATAAAGATAAACAAGAAAAAGGATGATAAATAGTTTATGGAAAAATTAAGAAAACATGTAGTTAATTCGCTAAAAGGTGGACAGGCATTTGTCCCGATAGAAAAAGCAATAAATAATGTATCTCCTGCTGTGAGAAATATAAAACCGAATGAAAATCTTCATTCAATTTGGGAAGAACTTGAACACATTCGAATTGTCCAGGAAGATATTCTTAAATATATTATAAATCCCGATTGGCAATCACCAAAGTGGCCTGAGGAGTACTGGCCAAAGCCAGCTGCTGATTTTTCCGATGAGAAATGGAATAATACTTACAACGGGTTTATAAACGATTTCAATAATGTAATCAAACTTGTAAACGATCCCACGATCGACTTGCTTGCAATTATTCCTCACTTAACTGCGCATACATATTTAAGGGAATTTTTGATAATTGTAGAACACAATGCTTACCATCTCGGAAAGATAGTTGATATAAGAAAAGCCTTAAACGATTGGTAATTTTTGTAGCACAAATTATTAGAGACTGTTGCAGA
>JADFLR010000058.1 GCA_022564295.1 Bacteroidota bacterium
TTTTTCCGGATGGTTAGGTCAACATACATATTTATGCCGAAAGTGCTTGCTTTTCCTGCAATTAAATATATGCTCGGTTATAGCGTTTTTAAAGGCTATCTTTCTTACCTAAAACAACGCGTAAAATAAATCAAATGGAATCGATGGATCTAAAATTACCTAAAGAATCTCAAAGCCAAGTTCTTGATATAAACCTGTCGAAAAATACAGTTTCGGACTTTTATAAATCGGTTTTGGAAGATCTGCCTTCAAACGGTGATGACGGCGTTCTTTTATATAAAAGTTTTGACTTTGATTCGAGAAGGCAAGAAATAATTCACATTATTGAAGGTACAAATTTTAAAAATATTATAATCCTGAACGGTATATCAGAGTCAATTGAAAAATCAACCTTGCAAAATATTAGTGTAACCGAAACAGATAAGTTTAGAAATCACTCATTCTTATTGATATCAAGTCCGAAAATCAACTATGCCGTTATATCCACGATCACCGAAGATGACATACAGTTGCTCAATCCCTCAACATCGACAATTATAACTCAATCTCCGAAAGTAATTGATTTGTATTGGCGGAATATCTCGAAACAAGTTGGAATTTCCTATTCGGATTTTGTAATACACGATTCAGAAAACACGGTAGTAGATAGCAAAAAAATTGTTTTTGATGTCATTTCAAAACTTGACAGCTCTCGAGTGATTTCCGATAGAAGGGTATTTGAACTATCCTCCCTTCTACGATTCTTGAATAGTATTTCCGGAAGATTTGTTGAAGATGAATTTCTCTATAAATATGAATTTAAAGTTGGTGAAGAGTATTTCAATTACGTAGATAATCCCGAATTAGTCCTTTTTGGAGGTTTTGGAATAACCAGGGGAATAAATAATCAAATCATTAAAATTCTTCCGGTAAAATTTGATCCATCTGCGCAGAAAATAAGGTTATATAAACGTATAATATTCCGAATTACATATTCTAAAGGTGGAACAATTTCTGCTCAACCATATGATGAATTACTTAGTGCAGCATTTATTAATTATGACGTTGCAAGATTCTGGCAGAAAAAAAGGAAACTATTGAATAAGGTAACTCCTCAAAATAGCGTTTTATCAACCGGTGATTGGGTAAAATTTGAAGCACCTGATGAAGGTATCTATAAATTAGATTTTAACTTTCTGTTGTCTGCAGGATTTGACCCATCAGCGATAGATCCGCGAACAATAAAAATCTTTAATAATGGTGGTAAAACTTTATCTGAAAATTTGTTGGAACCACGCCCGGTTGATCTGGTGGAAAATGCAATTAAAATAATCGGAGAAAGTGATGGTAAATTTGATCAGGGAGATTACATAATATTTTACGGTAGAGGTTCAAGCTTTTGGGATTATGATAAAAACTCAGGAGAAATTAAACGTTTTCGTCACACTTACTCGGATCACAATTATTATTGGATAACTTATGGTGGAGTTACCGGTAAACGAATTCAGGATAAAGCAGGATTGAACACATCGCCCCAATACAACCAAAATAGTTCTTTAGCATTTGCAGATTTTGAAGAGGATAAAATAAATATTGGTAAATCGGGCAGAGATTATTATGGTGACGATTTTTCCCAGGCAATCATTTCGCGAAGTTACCTAAACACTCTTAATGGAAGATTGTCTTCAGTACCAATTAACTACAAATTCAGATTTGCTAATGGTTCATCAGGAAATTTTACACTTCAGGTTTCAGAAAATAACTCTTTAATTTTTAATGGGATATTAAACGGATACTTAGATACTCCATACACTGCAGGTGTTACTCATAGCAGGAACGCAGTATTTACTAACACTCTGCCCGATAATAGGAGTGTGCTTAAATTTAGTATAATTCCAACATCTGTTACCACAGTAGGGTATTTAGATTATTTTGAAATTTCTTATTCCAGGAATTTAAAGGCTTTTAATAATAACATCTTGTTTTTTTCCAAGGATACAACAGCAATAATTGAATATTCTTTAAATGGTTTTACCTCAACGAATAACGAAGTATTTGATGTCACAGATTATACTAATGTTCAAATTATAGATTCCGTTCGTCGAAGTGGCGGAGATATCAAATTTCGAATTTCAGAATCAGAAGGTAATGTCTCCAAATACATAGCTATTGGAAATG
>JADFLR010000059.1 GCA_022564295.1 Bacteroidota bacterium
ACATTTGTAAAGGCAGCTTCTGCAAATACTCTATCTCCAGCCTCTAAGACATAATTAATTCCGTTCAGCGAATCAAACCCTGACAATGCTGAAGTATTCAAATAACCATAAACTTGTCTAAACAATACAGTGCCATTAATGCTGCAAGATACAACATCTCCTGCACTAACTCCTGTGGAATTCAAACAGCCATCAGCTTCATAAGCAACACTTAGTGGTGCAGTTTCATTCGGATGTATATTAAATGAATAAGTTCCATTTAAAGGCAAATATATGAGGTTATCAGTAACGCCACCACTTTCATCTAAAAATCCTAAGTGATTACCATATTCTCCATCAATAATATCATATCCTCTGCTCATATAAATAGATGAATTAGTTCCATAATACACTGTAATATTCATTGCTACAGCTTCTTCTAAATAAACCTCTGCTCCAGATAATCCATATTGGAACATTTCAGCAGGGAATTCATGCAAAATTGGGCCCACATATTTAATGTTTCCAGATTCATTAAGTAAAACATTTAATTGGTAAAATTTGCCACTCGCATTAGTTAAACCACTCAAAAAAGCAACACCATTAGAATTTGTATAATTAGTATGCGTCTGATTCAATGTTGGAGGACCCATATTAAAATCAAATTCTAATAAACTAACAGTAGCATTATCAACAATACTGCCATTAGTATATTTAACAGTTAAATTAAAATTAAAATCTGCAGAAACTAAAGCAGCATTAGCAAATACTAAGAATAATAACAAAATTGGAAACAAAAATAACTTTGATTTCACCATCTTTTAACAGATATTAACCTTCTTTTTGTTTTATAAACTTTACTTGTCTCCAAACTTTTTATAACCGATCCAAATCAAGGCAGCTAATACTGCTCCTAATAAACCTAATCTGACAAACTTCCCAAGTTCACCCCAATATCTAATCATACCATAAAAGATTAACAAAACTCCTCCACCCATAATTCCTACACTTACACTTTCTAATTTTAACAAAACGCCTGCTACAATTATAATCAACCCTAAAATTAAACTTGCAATGAACACATCCCTATTATACAAATCTCTTGCCCCATCATATTCTTTTCTGCAGGTAAAGTCTGCATCACAGAATCCTTCAGGACATTCTACTCCCTCTAGGCATGGACGCTGGTTTGGATCCCATCGTCCCCCATTTTCTAAACAGGCTGTTTCATTACTAAATCTAGGGAATGCTGTCTTAGTACGTTCCCCACAATAATCTTCATATTGGGGAGACTCATAAAATACACTTATCCCATAAGCTACAAAAAACACTAAAACCAATGCGATTGCAATAGTACCCAAGTCTGCAATGGTAAATGCCTGAGCTTTCTTTGTATGCAAAAGTTTTTTCATCTAAAATGGATTTAACGGCTGCTATGGCATCATCAATTCCTAAATTCATTCCTCTACCGCCTACTGGTGAATGACAATGTGCGGCATCACCTGCTAATAAAACTCTTCCTTTCAAATAAGTTTCTGCTTGTCTAATAGAAATTTTAAAAGTCCCTGTTCTCCTTATCTTTTGAATATCTAAATTGATTGGCAAAGATTTCAGACAATCTGGTGTTGAAGATACAATTCGCACTCGGTTCAATTCTATTGGTATCACCAATATGAAATCTCCATTATTTTCTTCTTGAATCCAGGCCGAAATTAATTCCGGGTCATAGCCTCCTTTTAGTTCAACATCTGCAATTGACCAAATTTCCGATAAATCATAACCAAGGTATGGAATGCCTAATTTTGTACGAACAGTGGACTCAATTCCATCAGCTCCGATCACCCAATCATAGCTTTGAGATATATTGTCAGAAAAAGTAACGGTCGCTTGTTTGTCAGATGTTTCTACATCTATAACTGTACAGCCATATTTTACTTTTGCACCTAATTTTTCTAATGCCTCCCGCATGATAGTTTCCGTTCTATTTTGCGGTAAACCAATTACACGATCTTTACGTTCTAATAATTTTGAAAAATCTAAACTCATCAGCAGCTTATTCCAACGGTGCATCTTTATCTTCCCAAAAGCCATGCCTTCTTTTAAAATCCTATCACCGACACCTGTTGTTCGCAATTTTTCAATACTTTCATGCATAATACCAACCGC
>JADFLR010000020.1 GCA_022564295.1 Bacteroidota bacterium
CTTGGAAAATTGAGAGTTGTTCTACTACAGAGTTTAACGGGATAAAAATAGCAAATTATTTTTATAAAAATGCTGATGAAGAGTTCTTATATGTCTATCAGGTACCATTGTCTTTGCTGAAAGAAAATAATATTCTCAAACTAAGTGAAAATCTCCTAGAATATTTAAATTCAGGGAAATGTTTTTCTAATAGAAAAGGGGAAACAGTTTATTTATTAAAGAAATCAGGCGAGGATATCTTTGGTTATGCAATTAATAGGCAAAACAGGGATTTAATAGTGGAAATTTGTAATAAATGAAAGATACTGTTCCAATTTCTTGATTATCCACTTCAATTTTAATAAATTTGTAATTACACATTTCTAATAAAGGCTTTTAGTTGGCTAGATTAAAAAATATTGAGGCATTTTGTTCTACATGCAATACCATTAGTAAAATGGAAATCTCCGGGGAATTATCCGGCGATGAAAACGTGAATAAAAGATGGGCAAAATGCAAGAAATGTAAACAGACAATGGTCATTGATCTGGAAGAAAATTTTGGAGCCAGTAAGGTCTCGCTCGAAGGAATTGAGAATTCGGAATGTACTACTTACTCCCCAACTAAAACTTACGAACTTGGGGAAGCCATTTATCATCAGAATTGGGATGACTTCGGCAAGGTAGTTACAAAAGAAACTCTATCGAACGGAAGGAATTCAATTTCGGTTGAGTTTCAGAAATCCGGACTTAAAAAATTAATAGAATCATTAAATAATTAAGCAACCTGAAAGAGGTGATTAAATTTGGTTGGAATTAATATCGGCGACAACGAATCTATTGATAAAGCACTAAGAAGATTTAAAAAGAAATATGAAAGATCGGGGATTCTAAAAGAATTTAAGAAAAGAACTTTTTTTGTAAAACCATCCGTTAAAAAACGATTGGAAAGAATTAAAGCTGCAAGACGTGCACATCGCCCAATGAGGTTTACACAATAAAACTAAGCCCCTCTTTTTTGAGGGGCTTTTTTTATTTAAGATCCAGAACAGGTTCAATAATTGTTGGGAATTTTCCTCTTGCGTAATGTTTTTCTAAGTGCTTAACAACCTTATCAAAAACCTCGTCAATACTGCTACAAAAGTTTAACAGTTTTAAATCCGATTCGCTTATCATTCCTTTTTCCACCAGCACATCAAAATTGATAATACTTTTCCAATACTTCTCATCGTATATTACCATTAACAGTTTCTTTTTTATCTTTTTCGTTTGAACCAACGTTAATACTTCAAAACATTCATCCATAGTACCAAAGCCGCCGGGAAAAATAATTAATGCTTTTGAGAGATACGCAAACCAGAATTTTCGCATAAAGAAATAATGGAATTCAAAACTTAAATCCGGCGTAACATAACGGTTAACAAATTGTTCAAATGGAATGCTGATATTCAAACCAACAGAATAACCGCCTGCTTTTTTAGCACCTCTGTTTGCTGCTTCCATTATTCCGGGTCCGCCGCCGGTACAAACAATAAACCTGTTTGCTGTTGTATCCAGATTTAACGACCATTCAGTCAGTCGACGTGAAAGTTCAACAGCCTCCTCATAATAGCGAGACATATCAACCATTAACTGTGAATATCTCAGTTTCTGTGCAAAGCCAGGTGCTTTAGGATTCATTTTATTTATTTTTCTGTAATCAGCCAATACATCTCTTTTCGATTTTAACCTTGCTGAACCGAAGAATACAATTGTATCCATTATTTTATGCTTACGAAACTTACTCTTCGGTTGAAGATACTCGGCTAATATTCTTAACGCTCTTCCATCTCTCGAATTAAGAAAACTATCATTCTCATATGCTTTTTTAGGTTTAATAATTGTTACCATAGTTTATCCGTATTAGTTTATATTTATTTTTTATTGTTAGAATTTTTAGAAAAAGGCGGAGGATAAGTTAATCTCCCTTTTTAATTTTGAATACTATATATTTGAACCAAGTGAAATCGCGCTGCTTTATTTTTAACTCACTTATAATTATTAATAATTAAACTTAACAAATATATTTTAAAATTAGTAATGCGTAATTATTTATGTTGAAGGTTATAATTCATGGTGTATTGATAATCACAGTTATCATTTCGAGTTTATTTTCTTCATCAACCGAAGATATACAATCGAAAATAAGAGGAATATTGGACGCATTTCCAGCGAGCACCGAAATAGCAATTCTTATTTTCAATCCTTTAACAGAAGATACAATTTATTCCGTTAATCATACGCGTTCAATGATCCCGGCATCCAACACAAAACTTTTTACAACAGCAACCGCACTTAAAATTATGGGGCGCGATTTTCTTCTTCACGCAAAAATACTGATGGATAATAATGCTCTTACCGACAGTATAGTAACCGGCAATGTTTATATAAAAGGTTTGGGTAATTCTGTTTTTTCATCGGAGGATTTAGATAGTCTTGTATCGGAAATTAGTAAAAAAGGAATGACAAAAATTACAGGTGATATAATAGGCGATGATACTTTTTTTGATGATGTTTACACAAGGGATGACTGGATAAAAGACGAAAAAGCAAATGTAAATCTGCCTCCTGTTTCGGCTTTGGTGATTGATAGAAATACAAAGTATGTTAAAAAGAAAAGAAGAGGCAGGTGGAGAACTTACAGGGTAAATGTAACTAATCCACCAAAGTATGCGGCACAATTGTTAAAACAAAAACTTGTTGAATCAGGTATTAATGTAGAGGGCGTGGCAAAAACAGGAGAAACTCCTCTTACCGCAACAGTAATAGTTCAATCATCAGTGGTACTAAATAAACTGATACAATTAATAAACAAAAACAGCGATAATTTTTTAGCAGAATGTTTGTTCAAAACCATAGGTGCTATTGCAAGCGGCAAACAGGGCAATTCATTTTATTCCACTCAAGCTATTTTAACGTTTATTAAAGATAATGCAATTTATTCTGAGAATACTTCAATAGTTGATGGTTCCGGTATTTCCAGATTCGATCAGATTACAGTTGGGGCTATCATTGGCTTATTGGAAATTATGTATTTTGATCTTAAAAATTTTCCCGATTTCTATAATTCATTAAGCATAGCCGGAGTTGACGGCACGCTTGAAAAACGATTGGACAAAAAAGGTGACCCGATTAATTTCAGAGGAAAGACGGGAACGCTTAACGGTGTTTCATCTTTATCTGGTTACTTAACAACAAAAAGTGGTGATGAATTAATTATAAGTATGATTTTCGAATTTAAACGCGGCGGCTCAAAAAAATACCGTGATGCACAGGATAAAATAATCGAGATACTTAACGATTGGAACGAAGAAACCCCCGAAGAAATTGATCTTCAGGGTATTAAATAGAATTTTATGTTTTTACTGCTGTCCGTCTGAAGATTGATTATTCTCAATCGGCAATTGATTTTGCTGAGGTAAAGTTGGAGTTTCCGGTATTATTGTTCTTCCAGATTGTTGAATAATACTTCTTTGCTCAACAGTGGTTTGCCCGGGCAAGAAAAACAAATTTATCACCACAGCCAAAACAGCTACAATGCCCGATAGCCACCAGGTTGCTTTGCTAAGAAAATCTGCCGTTCTTCTTGTTCCAAACATCGCACCTACATTTCCGCCTCCGGCACCACCAAAAGTCCCTGCTAAGCCGCTGCCTTTACTCGATTGCAGTAAAACAACAATAATAAGCAACACAGCCGTGATTGTTGCGATAATAATTAATAATGAATACATATTTTTACTCCTTAAAATTAGTAGCGGAGGAGGGATTCGAACCCCCGACACGTGGATTATGATTCCACTGCTCTAACCAACTGAGCTACCCCGCCAATTCATATTTAGCCTGTAAAGATAATTACAAATCAAATAATTTCAAAAACTTTGGTAAGTAAAAATTAGGGGCAATCCTTTTGATAATATGGAAAAATAACTGTAAACCCAAAATTAAGTGATGATTAAGTCATCAACAATAATTACATTTGCACATTAAAATTACATTGCTATGAGTTTTTATCCACAACCTTTTAAATATCAGTGCGGTCCTTTTGCTCTTAAATATGCCTTGGTAATGCTTGGCAGATTTGAGAGCGAAAAGTTCATCGCTAAAAAAGCGGGAAGTAATTGGTGGTATGGAACAGACGAGATTGGTCTTGAAAAAGCCGCAAAGTCTTTTAATTGCAGAATGAAGTACTTCCGCCGCGAAACCTCAACCGATGCGGTGATAGCATTAACCAAGAATTTGAGAAAAGGTTATCCCTGCATTCTCAGTGTAGATGATTGGAGCCATTGGATAACAGTTGTAAATTGGCAGCAGGGAAAATTTATCGTAATTGATAGCTCGTTAGATAATGTGATAAGGATCAACTCTGCCAATCAGATTGCACGACGATGGAAATATGTTGACCCCGATAATTCTTTCCGCAGTTATGATGGCTATGCTGTAATTCCTAACTTTAAATCATTAACAAAGGCAAAGTTAACACTTGCAAAAGCAAAGCATGTGATGAATAAGCGTAACAGAGAATTAGCACGTAACTGGGATACATATTTTAACGATCTTATTGCGATTTGCAGACCATTAACTTCACTTTCGGTTTACACAATTACGTTTGGTGAGTTCTTAAGAAGAAACGAAAAATTATTGATCGAGCAGGTTGCATACTGGCATGGCTCGCCATCTTACAATGAATTAAAAAAGATATTTAACAATCTTAAGTTTGTTGCCGATATCTACAATCTTGTTATTTACGAGGAACATCAGCGAAAAGCACTTGTTGATTTAACCAGCTTGCTGATGATGTACACTTGCGGCAAATACGGAATGAACAAAATTTATTCATCCTAAAATAAAATGATATAATGGAAAACAACGTAAAACGATTTGATAAATTATTAACTAAAGATAAAACTGCTCTGCTTATAATTGATATACAGGAAAGAATTATCCGTGTTATTAATGAATATGAAGCAGTAGTTGAAAACACACTAAAACTTGTAAAGGGATTCAAAGCTCTCGGAATTCCGATTTACTACACCGAGCAATATCCAAAAGGATTGGGTCCAACTGTAGAATCAATACAAAACGAATTGGAAGGGAATGAAGCAATTCAGAAACTTTCATTTAGCTGTTCTGGAGCAGGTGATTTGTTTAATGAATTAAAAAAGAATGGAATATCTCAAGTTGTTGTGTGCGGAGTTGAAACACATGTATGTGTTCAGCAAACTGTTCTCGATTTGATTACAAACGATTTTCAGGTAAACCTTGCGGCTGATGCAGTATCTTCAAGAAGAGTAAAAGATTATGAAATTTCTTTATCAAGAATGGGGCAGCAAGGAGCGGATGTTACAACTGCAGAAGCCATTCTCTTTGAATTGTTGAATGTTTGCGGAACAGATACGTTTAAACAGATATCAAAAATCGTAAAATGATACACGAAATATTTAAAATTTAATTCTTATAAAGACATTCTCATTTTGGTTATCAATTTGAAACTACAGCATCCAATTAATTTAATTGATAGCAATAACCAATCGAAATCCTAATACATAGACTGAATTAAAGGTTTCGGTCAGCTCATAAAATCTTTATCACAATTTGATAAATTCTCAAATTAAAACAGCTAAAAAACTTTAGTTTTCGTAAGAATTTCTAATAATATTAAGTAATAATTACAATGGCTATTATTTTAAGATTAATCTATTTTAACTACCTAAACTTTTATGGATTGGCACAAGGGTTGCACAAGTTTTACGGTGGTAAACGGGAGACAGGGAAATGAGTATAGATTACTCAATAATTATAGCACCGAAACCAGAAAGTAATTGAGCAAAAATTATCCAAATATCGAACCGTTAGTTGAAGAGGTTATAAAGAATTTTTTTACGGAAGTAGAAGCCGAAGAGTTTAACTCAAATTATTTAGCTGCTGAACAACCGCAAGATGTATCTGACGAAAAACTTAAAGAAAAATTTGATGTCGATTTACAAAGCGGTATCAAAACACGTTCTCAAGTAGATCTTCTTATAACATTTGCAGAGAATAAACTTTCTAAAGAAAAATTTATAGACTTGCTTCTTTTTGTGGGGCAATCTACAATTACCAGCGGTGAATATTCTACTGCACTGGAAATCCATGAAAAATTAGCTCACTCCTCCGAAGATACTCCACAAATGAAAAACATTGCAGCCAATGCTTTTTTAAGAATGGGTGAGGTCTACAGCAGCCAGGCAAAATGGGAACTGAGTTTTAACTATTTGGGCAAAGCCGATAAACTATTCCTGGAGGAGAATGATGTAAAAGGCAATGCTGAGTGTGAAAACTTAATGGGAACAATCTTCGGAGATAAAGGCGAACTACAAAAAGCAGTTGAGCATTTTGAAAAAGCATTAGATGTTCTCGTTGATAATCCCGATAATGTTTTAAAGGGGAAAATTGAAATAAATCTTGGTATTATTAATAACATACAAGGTAAATACGATTCGGCGCTCTCATATTTCCGCCGTGCACTCTTAAATTTTGAAAAAGCAGATGATATACGAAGAGTTGCAGAAGTAAGGCAGGATATGGGAATGGTTTATACCCAGAAGAAAGAATTCCGAGAAGCATTAAGTGAATTTGATTTGAGTTTAATGGCAGCAAAAGAAGTAAATTATCTTCAATCATTCGGAATAAATTATCTTAGCAAAGCTTACGTTTACACACAGTTATCCGATTTTGATTTTGCCGAAGCATTTGCAGATAAATCGATGGAAGTTGCTTATAAGCTGGATGATAAACTTACTATTGCTGAGGTTTATAAGATTAAAGGAATTATTCAGCGAAACAAAAATAAACTTGCAGCCGCCGAAAATTATCTGCTCACAAGTCTTCGTTTAAATAGCGAAACCGGAAACAAACTAAACCAGGCAGAAACATCTTACGAATTAGGTATTCTTTACAATATGGCAGATGATAAAGAAAAGAGTAATAAATACTTTGCCGATGCCTTGGACTATTACAAAATGATTGAAGCTGAAGAAGAAATTAGAGAAATAGAGAAACTGTTAAAAAAGTAATCTGAAACGAGTCCCGATTTATCGGGACGAGTTCCATCTGACCAAAAAGAGAAATTATAAACAGATGAAAAAAATATTTGACTGGAAAATTAATAAATGCTTGCCCGAAATTTTCAGGCAAGCATTTTAATTTTAAATTTAGTTATAGAAATTAGCAGCGCCCCACATACTTAATCCGAAAACAGAAAGCAATATAGTTGTAAGAATAGCAACAATAACAAAATAAACTACAATCAATACAACTATTGAAACGATGATATATCCTATTTTCTTTTCTTCTGGTGTTTGCATTAATGGAGAGAAACCTAGGTACAACACGTACAATCCATATAATCCAAACAAACTGCCAAGCCAACCAATTGCCGGAATTATATTTAAAATGCCTCCTACCCAGACAGGAGTCATGGAATAAGCAATAAGCTGTAATGCTCGCCCTAAATTCTTTTGTGATCCAAAACTTGGTGCAAGTGCATCAATAATAAACGCTGCAATAAAAACAGAAACAACAGCATTTATAAGCTGCACTAAAGCCAAAGCTATACCATAATTTAACGATTTAAAGCCCATTATACCAATTACTCCCCAACCAATTACCAGCGCAATTGCAGGTATAATTGCCAGCGGAAAGACATAACCGGTTATTATCTGTTGGATGTTCGGCTCTTCATTTGCCACTACATCCCATTCGGTTTTAGGACTTGTAATAATATTTTTAGCCCTGTCAACTAAATTCATACTTCTTCTCCTTTAGTTTGTTAGAATGATAAATTCAATTAAATTTTACTCTTCTTTCTTATCTTCATCTTTCATACTCTCCAGATCACCAATATTAACTTCGTAAAGAGCTGAATGAATTTTTTCCATCGGGACATCGTTGCCCTTAACCTCTACCATAAATCTTTTTGCAACAAGTACCTGTACTTCTCCATCCTGATATTTCGTATTGTATTTTTCATATGCTTTATGTCCCTTATATTCGAAAGTCCTTTCAAAACCATCATCTGATTCTTTATCAATTTCTGCCCACGACCAGGCAAAAGCTGTCATTCCTGCAAGACTCTTCATACTTCCCATATCCAAAATTGTGATTTTAATCTTTTGTTTGTTGTCTTCGGATTTATATTTGCCTTCAGCTTTTGAGACTTTAATACCAAAAGCATTTGTTTTTTCACCGCTAAAACCGGTTCGTTTCATATCATCAAACTCTTCGGGAAGTAATTCCTTCAGCTTCCTGAAATTTACAACTTCAACTTTTTCTCCACCTGACATCATATTTTCCAATTTTTTCATACTTTCAGTAAAATCATTATAATCTCCATTTTTGTTTTTATCTACCTGCTTATCATCAGAACCATTGTTATTTGTTACATTGGGAGAAGTTTCCTGATTGGCATCATCTTTAGCTGATTTATCACATCCGGTAAAGAAGATGAACAATAAAATTGAAATGAAAAGAGTTAATTTTTTTATCATAATGCCTCCTGATAATAAATTTATAATAAAAATGATTTTACAAACCGTCCCCTAACAATTTTACGGAATAGTAATCTCCCTGAATGGATAACCCAAATCATCAAAATGATAGTAGATAATATTTCCATAAATCTCCGGAATGTTAGTCTTGTGCTTTAATGTAATTAAAACTTAATGAAAATGTGAGACTGATACAAGAAAAGATTTGGCTTTTTTAATAGGCAGAAATTTTAGATGCTAATAGGAAAATTTTAACCTGAAGTAAAAGGAACTTCCGAATTCACCAAATTCAGTCAAAGTATCACCTTCAAATATCTGTGCGATAAACAGCAAATCAAAATTAGTGATCAGAGAATAAGCTGCTGATGGCACAATAACATAAGAACCGTCATCAGGATTAAAAATTCCGAACAGCGATCCTCTTAGCAAAGGAGTTATATCATAGGAAAATTCCTGGTAGATAGACCATCTTGATGGAGATAACATTCCTAAACTCAGTGCCTCTTCGAAAAAGATAAAAGTATTTTCTGTTTTACCATTATTATTATAAAGCATTTCGTTATGAATATAAAATGTGTTAGGAAATGTGTAATCAGCGGAAAGTGCAATTGCTACAAGCGGTTTATCAAATGATGAAAGTGATTCCTCACCAAAAACTTCATAAAGAGGATTTGTAAACGTGCGGTTTGGTGCTTCACTTACTGTTATTTCACCTCTGAATCCTGCAGAATAAATATCTCCAACCCAGGAACCGCCGAACACCCATCGTTCATCTCTCATTCCGCCGATAAAATTAAAATCGTAATTGAATGAATTGATGCTCCACAATCCTGCTAAGATGGTATTCTTTTTTTCCTTTGCAGGTTTATAGCCGGCTTCCACTTTTGTAACTGCGCCTGTATAATATTGAGCTCTTACAGCATCAACTGCAGGCAATTCTTCATAATCAAAATCCAACACATTAAGCGGATTAAAAAGATCGGTTGGATTCCAAACCCATGCGGTTCCCCATGCAATTCTCTGTCTGCCTATGGTTATCTCAAAATCATCTTTAATCCAGTTGAACCAGAGCCGGTCAACCTCAAGATAACCGATAGATTTATTTTCATCCCACAATACTGCATCAAGCCGGACCCAATCTCTTGGTGTTTTAATAAACTCAATATAGTTTAGCGCATTTTCAATTGTTTCACCATAAAATACTCTAAACCTTAATTCAAGGGCAGCGGTAAATGCTTCGGTTGGATACCAGCGCGTATTTAAGCGTGCGTGAAGTAGATGATCGGAATATCTTTCTTCAGTATCCGGGAAACGGGTTGAACTGAACAAATATTTTGCATAACCGTAATAATCAAATGAGGAGAGCTGCGCCTCAATATTTATTAAAGGAATAAACAACAAAAGGAAAAAAAATTTAATTTGCATTAGCCATTGCATTATCTGTTATCACATCCGATTCTATTGCTCCGTCGCGTAGAGTAACAACTCTGTGAGCACGCTTAATAACTCTTGCATCGTGAGTTGAAAAGATGAATGTCATCTTATGTTCTTTATTAAGCTTTTCCATTATATCAAGTAAATTATTAGCAGTTACAGAATCCAGATTTGCCGTTGGTTCATCAGCTAAAACAAAAGATGGTTTTGAAGCTAAGGCACGAGCTACCGCAACTCTTTGCTGCTGCCCGCCGGAAAGCTCGGTTGGCTTACTGTTTATTCTGTCTGAAAGATCGACTGCGGTGAGAAGTTCAACGGCTGTTCTTTCTCGTTCCTCTTTTTCAACACCTTGAAGCAGCATTATAAATTCAACATTTTCCTTTGCAGTGAAAACCGGGATTAAATTATATGCCTGAAATACAAACCCAATATTATGAAGCCGGAAATCAATCATCTGATCGGTTTTGAATGTTGAAATGTCTGTTTCATCAATAATAATATTTCCTGATGTTGGCTTATCTAATCCGCCAATAATATTCAGCAAAGTAGTTTTACCGGAACCCGATGGACCTACAATTGCAGTGAATTCTTCTTTTTCAATTATTAAGTCAACATCTTTTAGTGCTTGCACAGGCACAGCAGTATCATCATATATTTTTGTAATTTTTTTTAATTCTATAAGCGCCATAATTTATTTCTCCTGTTTATACCTGTCCGCCTCAGGCGGAATTTTTCTTTTTTATCATCCATAAGTTCTTATTGCATCAGCAGGACGAAGTTTTATAGTTTTGATTGATGGATAGATTGCAGCAAGAATTCCCGTTATAACAATCATTGTAGTTAACACCCCATAAAAGTATAGAGGTAAAATCGGGTATAATATGGTCGGCATTCCCCAGGCAGATAATCCTTCAGAAAATAGTGAAAGATCGATTCCCTTATCAGAAAAATACCAGATGGTAAATGTGCCGAGTACCATCCCAATTATACCGCCAGAGAGCGATAGTAATATTGTTTCAATCATTATAAGAAAAAATACTCTTACTCTCTTCATACCAACGGCTAACAATACGCCAAATTCTCTTACTCTATCTAACACGGACATAAGCATCGTGTTTGTAATTCCGAATAGAAGAGCAGCCATAATAATTGCAAGAAATATTTGCATTTCAATGATCAGAAACTCATACATCATTTCGAGTTCCGGGGCAAGGTCTTTCCAGGTTTCCACTACAAGTGAGGAATAATTTTCCTTTAAGATTGCTATAGTTGAATCTAAATCTTCCGAGGAAATTAACCTGATCGCTATTTCATTTACTACCGGATCGCTGTTCATAGTTTTGTACAGATCAGACCTCCTAACAAAAACGTTAGATTTATCAAATGTTGAAGATTCCGTTTTGTAAATACCAACTATCCTGAAAGCGGCATAAGTAAGCGTTGTATCAATACTTTGAAAACTCAAAACCATTTTGGAGCGCAGCTTCAATCCAAGTTTGTCGGCAAGCTTTTCTCCTACGAGAATTGGATTTCTTTTTATACCGTTAAAGTATTCACCTTCTGTTATATAATCTGCAATGGTTGTTACATTTTTTTCGCGGAATGGATCAACTCCTATAATATTCACTCCACGCGAAGAGCTTGGAGACAATGCCATTCCTTCAATCAATACTCTTGCCGTAACATCTTTTACAGCTTTAAGATTACTTATTTCATCAGCTAATTTATTGCCATCCGGAATGTAATGTGATGTAAGACTTTCATCCTTAAATTCTTTTGTATGAATTTGAATATGGCTTAAGTTTCTGTCAATTGTTGAGTTTACCGTTGTATCCCAGGAACCTATCATTACAGCAACTGAAAAAAGTCCTGACCACAAACCTAATGTAATAGCTGTTATAATTATTAAACTTCTTTTTTTATTACGCCAGATATTTTTCCAGGCAAGATTAAATAACATATCTTTTTATTTCCATTATTTTCTCATAGCTTTAACAGGGTTCAGTTTTCTGATATATGATAACGGATATAAAGCAGATATCATTGCAATCACAAGCACAGTTAAAAACTGATCGACAAAAATATTTGGGGCAAATCTAAAAGGAATAATCGGATCTAAACCAAATTTTAGCATAACATCAGCCATCTCACCTGTTAACGGAATTGGATTTTGTTTTAGGTAATAAAGGATCGGAATACTTACGATTATTCCGGCTTACACACCTATGAACGAAAGAAACAGAGACTCCAGAAAGGAGACATAACTTAATCTCCATTTTTTCATCCCAATAGAAATTAAAATTCCAAACTCCCTGGTTTTTTCCGCAGTCATCATCATCACCGTTCCAAATATCCCAAAGCCGATCACCACATAAAGAATTCCTAACATAATTATGCCGCCTGCATTATCTATCTCAATACTTTGAACAAGTTCGGGCATTAATTCAGACCACATCATTACTTCATACTTTTCATCGAATAATTTTCTTACAGCCACGTGAACTTCATTTATTTTTTTTGCTTCATCTATCATTATTGAAATGGTGGTAACTCTGTTCGGTGCAGCATAAAGCCACTGTGAATAATCCAAACTAAGATAAACCATTGTTTTGTTAAGAGCCGGAAGTGTGAAATTTATAATTCCTTCTACTTCTACCTGCGCTGCTGCCGTAACACCGTGATAACCCTGTCCGTACAAAACAACACTGTCGCCAATTCCAACTTTCAATACTGTTGCAAGCCCTTTCGCAATCATTACGCCCCGGGATTTTTCCGTAAGATATTTTCCGGAAATCAGTTTGCTTTTCAAATCAGTCATTTTATTTTCTAATTCAGGATGAATGCCAACAATGGAAGCAACTTTTGTTACATTGCCATACGAAATTAAACTGAATGATTCGAGACGGGGTGTGACAAGAGTAACGTGTTTTACAGAATCGATTTTACCAATTCTTGTCTGTGAAAGTTCCATACTTTTATCAATCGATCTTTTATCCCAGTATTCTTTTGCATGAACCTGGATATAACCTGTGTACATACTTACCGATGCATCAACCATGTAATCGTAAGAACCTTCTTGCATTGAACGCATCAGAAGAGCAAAAATAACCGCAAAAAATATTGATGCAGAAGCAATTAATGTTCTCCTCTTGTTGCGCCAGAGATTTCTCCATGCTAAAAGAAAATAAGTTTTCATATGTTTGTGTTTCTAACCTCCGCAGTGGTTAAGTATGAATGCATGAATGTATTATTGCACGTAATGAATCTGGATTTTGCGTATAGATACATTTTGAAAAACTTTTCGAATCATTCCGCATGCACACATTCAACCATGCACTCATACAAATTACCATTTCAGACATATAATCATTCCTTCATGTGCGAATAGATTTTTCATTCTCGTTTTATCTTATCTCACCCTTTTCATATTCCGTTCAGAGAAAAATTCTTCATTTACATTATAATTGAATTCAATCTTGTTGTAAATAAAAACAGTTTTTTCACCGGGCCTGTCTATGGGAATCATTTCCCAAACTGTTGGAATAGTCCTTCCGCCCATTTCCTTAATATCATTTCCGAGGTATGTTTTTACAATAAATTCATCCTCATCATAAAACTCTACCTTAAGCTGGAAATATTCATTTTTAGCGACCCAGATTAAAAGTTTACCCCATACAACTCCTGCATCGGGTTTGGGGACTGATTCAATTTTATAGCAATCATATCCGGCAAATTTTTCTTCACCTACAATGGCGTGAGTGTAGTCGTTGACAACTGATGATTCTTTAACCAGGTCATCGTTTGTAAAATCAGATCCCATCCACGATTGAAGCATCATAGAAGGCGGAATCTTTATAACCTTTTGTGCTGCGGGAATCCAGTTCCATACTTCCTTTTTTCGTTTAAGTGTTACGGATCCTTTATCCCTCGCCGGTTCCGAGATATAGATCAGAGCATAATCCGGTTCTAATGACCAGTTTTTCATTGTAATTGTACGGGACCAGTCTGTTTTTATAACTGTCATTGTAACTTCAGAATAACTGCTTTTCGACTTTATCAGTTCATCCGATTTTCTGATAATTTCCTTTGCATCCTGAGAATGACCAATTGCAGTAAGCAAAAACAATACAGTTATAAAAGTATTTATTGATGAAATTTTCATTTCTTTTTCTTTCGCTTTGGTTTACAATATTGCTCATAAAGTGCCTGCTTAATTTCTTCTATGGGAAAATCATCCGGTGTGGCAATAAAATTTAATGCTAATCCATCGAAGTGAGTACCTAATAAAAATGAATGAAGTTCCGGATTATTACTTCCAAGTCCTTTGAATATCTCAGTCATCGTAGTAATAAAAAATTCACGGAATTGGTAGAATTTTTTTTCAAATTTTTTCTGTACGCGAGGTTGAACAAGCAGAACTGTATAAAGCTGCCAATAGTGAAGGTTATTGGAAAGATTATTTAATGTTTCATCAATCAAACTTTTAAGTTTATCGGTTGGCTTATCGGATTTACTTAATCCATAATCCAGTTCCATAATTTTGTTAAACCCTTCAAGTACAATTTCTTCAAGTAATTTTTCTTTATTCTTAAAATAATTATACATCAACCCTTTTGAAATTTTTGCTTTCTTTGCAATCTGTGCAATGGAAGTACCCTGATAACCGTTTTGTGCGAATAGCTCAAGTGCAACAGTAAGAATTTTATCCTTTCTTGTTTTTCTAATTTTCTCAAATTGTTGTTTTGTTCTCGGTGACATATTTATTGACTGAACGTTTGTTCAAACATAATTGATTATTATGCAAGAAACAATAGAAAAGGTAGGAACTCTTTCAAAAATGTGCGCTACAATACAAAGTTGGGACTACAATTTCATTAATACTGCAACAGGATCTTTAATCTTATAAGAATGATTTATCTTAATAGCTTTTTCTAACATTGCAGAAACGCCGCAATATTTTATTTGCGAAAGTTCAATAGCTCTTTCAACATCTTTTTCCGCTATGTTATCGCCATAGAACACATATTCCAAATCTATTATTGTAAATACTTTGGGATGTTCTTCTGTCATCTGAGCTGAAATATTAATTTCAAAGTCATCTAATTTAACACGTTTTTTTTGCAGAATAGAAACCACATCACTTGCTGTACAGCCGGCTAAACTAAGCAGCAAGAGTTCCTTCGGTCTGATTCCCGCATTACTGCCACCAAAGTCTTCCGGTCCGTCCATAGTTATCCAGTGATTTGAATCCGATTTACCGGCAAATGTAATTCCTTTAATCTGTTTCAAATATGCTTTTGAAGTTGTCATGTTTATCCTTTCAAATCAAAATGTTATTCACTGAAGTTTGATGTCATAAAAGTAGATTAGTTTCAGTATTTTAAAAAGAAATTATCTAATATTATAACAGATATTTTTTCATATTAAACAGGAGTAAAATTATGTCCGAGCATGTTTATAAACACATCGAATTAACAGGTTCATCCAAAACTAGCCTTGAGGATGCAATACAGAACGCAGTTAATAAAGCAGCAAAGTCTGTAAGAAATATGAGATGGTTTATCGTTACTGAACAAAGAGGTTATATCGAAAACAATGCCGTTGCATATTACCAGGTTACAATTAAAGTTGGATTTACTTTAGAGGATTAATATTTATTTATTAATAATTTTCAAACCCATATTTTGATTGTTTTTTAAAATCAATTGCGTGCCGGAATTCTTCAATAAAATTATCCCGGTTACTAAAAATAAACTTTAAGGTGTCGATAAGGTAATTTTCAGGGACACCCCAACAATCAGGTATGCGACCAAGATTCAAAATTATTCGATGAAGGTCTAATTGTAATAGTTTCGTAAACCAATTCTCGAATGGCTCAATTTCATATGTAAATCCTTCCCAAAATGGCGCCTGATCCGTTTGGATGTTAATCCAATCATAAGGTTGTAATTCTTCCCATTCACCATTGTTACTTGAAAATGCTAAATCAAAATCTAAAAAATATATTTGTTTATCTCTATTCACCTTTAAATTTTCATATTTGTGATAGTCACTCAAATAAATCCAGTGAGAGAACACCTTAAGACCAAAAATTTGCTCAAAATTTGGGGAGCCTTCTAATATTTTGAGAATGAATTTTCTATTTATTTCAGAAAAATCTTTATTAAGAAAAGATTTTGTTTGCGGCATACCAATGTCATCAAGTCCTTTAATATACTTTGATCCAACTCCTATATTACATTTATCGTCAAATAATTTTTCTTTGGAATTAACTTTTGAATAATTAGACTTACTTAATCTCACAAGAGAAACAGGTGGCCTACTAATTCCGAATTCTTGAGCTAATGTACCAGCCACGTATTCCGAAAATAATCTCTTAGAATTCTTACCTTGTTTTTTCAAGCGAATCACCCAGTCCCTATTATCCGTACATCTCGTAACGAAACTGTTTGAAGTAGAATTCTTAATAAAATATTTTACTTCCTTAACATCAATCATAATTTAAAAATAAATAAATTATTTTGTGAGAAATAATTACACATTACTGATCAACTCCCACGCCTGCTTAACGTGCTCTTCCTGCGTTCTTAACCCGGAGATAGATATCCTTATCACAAATTTTCCGCTTAATTTTGTGCCGGATAAAAACAGCTTGCCGGATTTGTTTATTTCATCAAGCAGTTTTTCATTCAAAGCATTCAGTTCATCCTCATCATTAATATTTTTTGGATGAGCACGGAAACAAACCACACTAAAAGGTGTTGGTGCCATTCTTTCAAAGTCGGGATGAGATTCAATCCAATCCGCAAACTCATTTGCAAGCCGCAAATGTTCAGCAATTCTATTTTGAATTCCCTCAACACCAAAATACCTGATAATGAACCACAACTTTAACGAACGAAATCTTCTGCCGAGCTGCAAACCGTAATCCATATAATTTGTTACTTTACTGTCTTCGGAGGTTTTTAAATACTCTGCTCCCAAACTAAATGCACGTTTAAGGATTTCAGGTTTAGTTGTATAAAATGCACTCAAATCAATAGGGGTGAACATCCATTTGTGTGGGTTGACAACAATAGAATCTGCAAACTCAATCCCTTCAAATATATACTTCATTTTGGGAATGACGGCAGCTATTCCTCCGTAAGCCGCATCCACGTGCAGCCAAAGATTTTCTTTTCTGCATATCTCACCAATTTCTCTAACGGGATCAACGCTTGTGGTGGAAGTTGTACCGACGGTTGCGACAACACAAAACGGAAGCCATCCATTTTTTCTATCTTCCGAAATTGCTTTCTGCAGCTCATGCGAAATCATTCTGAATTTATCATCAATTGGGATTTTTCTAATTCCGCTCAAACCAATTCCAAGTGTTATTATTCCTTTATCAATTGAAGAATGTGCATGCTCGGAAGCATAAAGACGAAGCTTAGGTATTTCATTTCTGCCGCTCATTCCTTTTTCACGAAATTTTAATTCTGTTAACTGCTCTCTTGCAGCAGCAATTGCGTGCATCGAACTGATTGAAGCTGTATCATAAATTATTCCCCAAAAGTTATCGGGAAATCCAAGCATTTTTTTTAACCAATTTAACGTTACTTCTTCCAACTCTGTAGCTGCAGGAGATGTTTTCCATAACATTCCGTTAATGTTTAATGCAGCGCTTAACATCTCCGCTAATATTCCCGGTCCGCTTGATGTAGAATTAAAATACGCCATAAAATCCGGATGGTTCCAGTGAGTAATTCCAGGCATAATGATTTTTTCAAAATCGGAAAAAATCGCATCCATACTTTCTCCTTTTTGAGGCGGCTCTAACGGTAATTTACTTCTAATCTTTCCCGGTTCAATATTCGGAAGAACTGTATTGCTTTCAATGTTATTAAAATAATCAGCTATCCAATCGATAAACTCGTGACCGTTCTTTCGGAATTCATCAACAGGCATATCATTTAAGCCGGTAATCATTATATCTTTATTATTCATTCAACTGCCTTTGTTTATTTTTCCAAACGATAAAATATGTGAAAGTTTATATATAATAAGTTTATGCAAATTTGTTCTAAATAAAACTTTTAACAAAATAGAAACAGTAAGATTGGGTTTAACACAAAAATAGTAATCTATCCAGAAAGGATTAAATTTATTTTTAAAGAAAAACAAACCTTTATAATTGTAGGCGAATCTTAATCTCCTGCCGATAAAATTGATCATCCCTTCTTTTGTAAATAATGTATCTTCATAAACAGTAAAAGGAACACCACCAAGACTCCAGTATTCATAACCTTCCATCTTTAAATTGTGAAAGATAGAATAGATCAATGCTTCCATTACACCAACAGGTGCATGCTTTCGGCGTAATATCAGTTCGGTTTGTGCGTAGTTTTTTTCTTTATGAGAAAGCATAAACGCTCCGTACCAAAAATCACTATCATCTTTAATAACAAATAAGCGATTAAATGATTTAAATTCATCACTAAAGAGATATTTTAGTTGCGGTTCTTTTCCGTGTGCACATTCATATCTGAATTTCCGCAATCGGTCTTTCATCTTTATTGAAAAAGGGATTTCTTCAATTTGTTTTCCCCTGTTTCCTCTTCTTATTAGTTCTTTAAGAGATTTCTTTTTGAAATGATCATATTCAAGATCAAGAATTGCTTCCTGCCCTGTTTTATAAATTTCATATCCATTATCCGAAAGTTCGTAAGCAACTCCTTTGTTACAACCGTCAATCAATATTCCTTCGTTAGAAGTATAGAGATATTCTTTTAGAATTTTTGTAAGGTCGTAGCCATAAGGAAGTCTTACAAACGTAAGCCATTTTGTTTTTTTGTTCAGATCGATTAAGAATAATATCGGTTTATCTTCATCATATCTGCAAAAGCTGAAAGGCAGCATTATTTTTTCCAGTAATGATTGCAAGATTAATATTGAAGATTTATCATTAAATTAAATTTCTTTAACGAATATAAAATTGATAATTTTCATTCCCTAAAATAATTCATTTTTTTAAGAAGCTGTTCGAAATCGTTCATGAAAATATTCTTTTACCTGATAATGGTATCCACCATTTTAATTTTAATAAGTTGCCAGAGTAAGTACCCGTTGGATAAAGATCTAACGAGGAAAAATTATACGTTTTTTAATCAGGATAGTGTTGGAGTGATTTTTCCCGATATTATAAAAGGCAAAGTAACAGTGATAGGATTCATTTACACTAACTGCCCCGATATTTGCCCGATGACTACTCACAATATGTATTTGACACAACAAAAATTAAAAAAGAATGCGATTGAGAATGTATTATTCGTTACCGTAACATTCGATCCTGACAGAGATTTTCCCTCTGTTCTAAAAAAATTTGGAGAGATAAGAGATATTGATTTTACCAATTGGGTATTTCTTTGGGGTGATAAAAAAAACACGAAATCATTATTGAAAAGATTTGATATCACTGCATTGAAAACTGACTCAACATATTTTGATGATGGCGAACTTACCTACAGCGTAATGCACACAGACAGAATTTCTTTAATAGATAACGAAAGCAGATTGAAAAAGAATTACCGGGGAAGTAAAGTAAATTTAGAAGAACTTTATAACGATATAATAAATTTAGGAGAATAATAATGTTCAATTTATTAGCAGTATTATTAATGATCTTTAATCCCGGAGATGACATGGTTATAAAAGACCAATGGATAAGACCAGGTGCTGAAAAAATGGCTACAGCACTTTACTTTACACTTGAAAATAATGGTAGTGAAGCTGATACTTTATTCGCAGTTGAAACAGACATTGCAAAGATGGTTCAAATGCATGAAACATACTCAAATGGTGATGTTATGGGTATGAAGGAAATCGGTGAAATTATTATTGAACCGAAATCTTCTGTAAAACTTGAACCGGGTGGAAAGCATATTATGGTAATGAAACTTAAAAGAGATATCGAAAAGGGTGATGAGGTAGAATTTAAACTTCATTTTAAACAAGCGGGTAAGAAAATTATTACAGCAGCCGTACGCGATTAATCAGCCGATTTAATATTACATAAGCATAGAAAGACACCATAAAAAACGGTGGGGGCTAGAGATGTGAAACTTATTTCAGAATCATCATCTTCTTAATGGAAACAAAATCACCTGATTCCATTCTGTAGAGATATATACCGCTGGCAAAATGAGTAGCATCAAATGTTACTTCGTAAGTTCCCCTATTAACATTTGTATTAACTAAATCAGCTACTTTTTCGCCCAGTAAATTGTAGATTGCTAATTTAACAAATCCATCTACCGGCACAGAGTATGTGATCTTTGTAATTGGATTAAATGGATTTGGATAATTCTGTTCCAACCTGTAAGTGAGTTGCGGATTCTCATCCTGGATAATGGAAATAGTTGAATCAGTCCTTCCGCCCATAACCAAGACTTGCGCAATTCTACTTGTATCGGTATCTGATCTGATATGGAGATAATCTTTAAAATATCCGTCTTTAATAGGTTTAAATATAATATTAACAGGAATAGTTCCAAACGGAGGTAGAACGAAAGGCACTGGATTTTCGACAGTATATGCTGAATCAGAATTATAAAACGAAGTTATATTAATCGCATCATCAGAATTATTTATCAGGTTTACTTTTATTATTGATGAATCTCCAACCGGTATTGATTCGAAGAAAATTGAATCCGGATTAGTAATAAATAGATTTGTCCTCCAGGAGAATTTAAATGCTCTGTAACTAAGCATTGTATCGGGTAAAGAAAGTTCTAATGCAACTGTACCATCCGCTTCTATTTCACTTAAAGCTCTCGCATCTTCAAAACTCCAACCCCATCCTATTACAGTATTATGGTTTTGAAGCCGTTGAGAACTTCCCATTGCTAATGAATATGTTTTAGGTTCATTATTGTAATCCCAGACTAAACTGACAATTAGATTACTCTCATCTAACTGATATTCCAGACTTCTTGAAAATCTCGGATCGTGTAAGTTTCCATTATCAAATATGGTTAAGTTTCCGTTTGGCAATCTTCTTATATCATGTTGATGCGAGAATGTTATCTCATCATTTATAAAGAGAAACTGATTGTTCCGCGATTTCAATCCACCTAGGCGCCATATTATTTCTCCCGTTTGCCTGTTAATTTTAGTGATTTCATCCATATGTCTGCAAGAAATTAGGAGATTCCCGTCATCATCCAATTCTATTGCGTTACCATGAACATAATCAATAGAAGCTGCTGTTAAATCAATATCTTCTGTTGCATCCGTAATCTGAAAATGATCCCAGCTTCGCCATTGAAACACAACATTTTTATCGACATCCAATTCCTGAACAATCAACCCAATTACAGTAGCAGATGAATCACCCCCTTGAACAACCGTATCCATCCTTACTGTTTGATAATCGTACGCCATTAAAAGGGCATGACCGTCCGGCAGTATTTGAAGTTCATGTGTATCAGTTGTATACCCGTTACCAGTTGAGAATGAATCGATAATTGCATAGGATGAATCCATTTCATAATATTTCACTTTACTAATATCAACATAAGTAAGCATTCCATTGGGCTGAAGTTTCCAATCAGCTTTAATTGAGTGGGTACGCTGATAAAATATTGGGACACCCTTATTGTCTACAATCATAAGATAACCCCAGGGAATAAAAGGAAAAGTAAACGGTGCTAAAAATAAATAACCGGAGGAAGGATTATTAAATGTATTAACAGTAACTGTTGGAAAATCTTCCGGTAACCCGTCGTTCGTAATTGAGAGTTTTTGACTTTTTAGTTTTGGTGTGGAATTTAAATATGATTTGATATCCATTTCTAATAAATCTTCTATAGCTCTATTGTAATCAGTATAAGAATTTTTATCACTTATAATAAAAGTAAAATTGAACGGAAGAAGTTCTTCTCCGGTTAATTTATAAATGCCGCTGTAATAAGAAACGTTAATTGTTTCACTATAGGTAAAATTTTTGTATGGTTTGAATATAATTGTTTTGCCATCATCAGAGAGAATTAATTTTCCGTCGTGCGTTCCGCTCTTAGAGCCAATAACTTTAATAATATTTGTACCAAATAGACTTGCTGCATTTATTAAGTTTCCTTCCCTGATTATAATATTGGTTTCCGGCAACAGCATTGACGAATTTGGTACAGGTGAAATAAATTGATAGGAAGATATATGAGAGTTTTGAGGAAAACATAAAGAAGTTATTATCAACAATAAGATAGAAACCAAAATAATAGAATTATATCGTCGAAACATTGTAATTTTCATTAAGTGTCCCATCATCAGCTCTCCTGAAAATTTTCGAATAGTATTATAATTTACTCAAAAGGAATCAAAGATTAACATAGACAGATTCTTTTTTCTTTAACATAACAGATTATATTACTAATTTCAAACAAAAAAATTGATGATATAAACCTTATTATGGCTGGACGGATAAATCTTAAAAAAGATAGGGACTTTAGTTTTAAAGCTTATGCTCTCTTCCGCAACGAGGGCAGAAAACAATTTTCTTTTTATAGTCAGGTGGGATTTTTATCTTAACGCCACAATTACAATTGATGAACGAATAATCGTTCAACTTCATTATCAGATCGCCAACATTTCTTTGGGTTTGTTTTTGTGTTAATCCAACTGCAGGAATACCCATTGCCCCGCGAATATTTATAGGAGTAGAATCTTTCAATTCAGCCGGAGGAATAATATCGGTTTCTTTACCTGTTACTTTATTGAAAGCAGTTTGATAAGCATTAAAATCAGCACTTTTTGCTATGCCTCTTAAGATTCTTATTCGTTCAGAAATAGGAGGATGAGTGCTTGTTAAGTCGTTCAGTTTCCTCCCCTTTTTCTTTAGGGGATTGGCAATGTACATTGGTGCAGTAACTTTATTTGCTTTTTTTAACTCCTCAGTCGATCGGGAAATTTTTTCTAATGCAGAAGCCAATCCTTCGGGATAACGTGTAAACCGGACTGCGGAAGCATCGGCTAGATATTCCCTTTTTCTAGAAATAGCAAAATAAAGCAGTCTGGCTGCGATGGGTGCAAGTATAGCAAATGCAATTGCAATTACAATAAAAATAATCTGTCCCTGTCCGCTATCCTTTGATGATTTCGAATATCTTCCACCCCCGCCAAACCATAAGCTATAGATAAACACTTCCGATATTAAAACAATAGCCCCGAGCATTATTCCGGATACAGTCATAAACAGAACATCACGGTTAACTATATGAGACATTTCGTGTGCAATAACTCCCTGCAATTCGTCTCTGTTCAATCTTCCCAATAAACCTGCAGTAACTGCTATTGCTGTGTTATTCGGTTTTATTCCGGTAGCAAAAGCATTCGGTGCAGCAGAATCAATAATGTAAATTTTAGGCATGAACGGATGACCCGAAGCAATCTTCATCTCTTCAACTATATTATATAACTGTGGATGAATATCTTTGGTAACCTCTTTAGCGCCGCTTACTGCAAGTAATATTTTGCTGCCACTGGTGTAAGATATTATATAAAGAATTCCCCACAACATAAGTGCAATAAAAACCCCGGCTACGCCTCCGCCATCCGGGCTATAAGCGCTTCCAATAACATAACCGAGAAGCACAAGTAAAATTCCCATCGAAATGATAAGGATTATCGATTTGCGCTTGTTCGCCTGAATTAATTCCCACATAAGAAAATGTTATAAAATGATTTATGAAAAACTGACTTTAGGAACTTCTTTTTCCTTCTCATCTTCAATTTCAAAGAATTCTTCCTCGTTAAATTTGAACATTCCAGCTAATATATTTGAAGGGAACATTTGAATTTTATTATTATAAAAAAGTACCTGGTCGTTATAGTTTTGCCTTGAGAAAGAAATCTTATTCTCCGTTGAAGTTAGTTCTTCCTGAAGAGATAGGAAATTTTGATTTGCTTTAAGATCAGGATAGTTTTCTACAACAAGATTAAATTTACCCAATGCTCTTGTTAATTCACCTTCAGCTTTTGCTTTTTCGCCAACACCTTCAGCTGTAACCGCCTGGCTTCTTGCTTTAGTGATATTTTCCAGTGTATCTCTTTCATGAGTCATATACCCTTTAACAGTTTCAATTAAGTTAGGTATCAAATCGTGTCGGCGCTTAAGCTGTACATCAATTTGAGACCATGCATTCTTAACCCGGTTCCTTAACTTAACTAAAGAGTTATAAATAGAAATGGAAAAGAGTGCTAAAAATGCAACGATCACTATTAATACTATTAGTGTACCCATTAGTTTTCTCCGTTTTGATTATTGGTTAATTTACTTCCGAATAAATCGTTTAAAAGTTCTACAACTTTGTTGTCTTTTGATGCTAATTGAATTACGTCTTTAAGTTCTCCTTTATCGAACCAGAGACCATCGTTATCAGGGCATTTATCAAGAAGCACATCCTTGTTTTCACCTGCATGAACCTTATCCATCTTCTTTCTGCATATAGGACATTTGTATGGTTTCTCGGGGTGTTCAGCATCTTTTTGAAAAGAAGACAGGAGTATCTCTCTTTCTTTTTCATCTTCAATCAATAAATCTAATTCACCAGCATCAAGCCAAATTCCACCACACGATGTACAGTAATCTATCTCAATTTCATCAAGTTCCAGAACGATTGTTGGTTCTTTACAAACTGGGCACTTCATAATTTATCTATAATAATTAAAATTTAAATTAGTAAATAATGTTCAAAGTTAAAAAAGGATAATCTGATTTATCCAGCTATTAAAATAGTGTATAAGATATACCTAATTGAAGTGCTTCTTTTAACTGTGTCCTTAAAGTTTCGTCAACATCATAAATTAATAGTACGTTGATGTTAACATTAAAGTAATCATTTATTTTTGCTGTTATGGTGTTATCCCATCTTACATCCCATACGCTAATATCTTCAAATCTTCCGAACAATCGTAAGTAACCTTTATAAGCCATATTCTCTAAAAATACCCATTCAAATTCGGTTACAGATTCAATACCTGTTTCATTCTTTAAACTTTCTATTTCACCGGGCGTATCAGGATCATCAGTATATCTTTTGTTAAATTCATCCGCAAAAGTTTGCTTAAAACCGAGACCTAATCTTGTTCTGAAATTTGGTATTTGGTCATATATTAAACCAATACCTTCTGTTAAATAAAATGGATCGAGAAATCCAACTATTTGTTCTGGAGGTGTAACATCATAATTAAATCCTGCGGTAACAGCAGTTCTTGCTGTAATGCCAAAGTATGGCTGGATCAACCAGCCAACATTTCTGTTTATTGTACTCTCAAAATATATTTCGTTATCATTTGTTTTAAATCCTTCATCACCGGTTTTCGTTCTTCCGTAAGAAAATTTTAATGAATTCCTCCATTTCCAAATGTCAGCCAAATAATCTATTCCGAAATTAGAAAAGAAAGTGAACGATATAGAATTATCACCACCCTGTGTCCAGTTTTCAAACGATACCTGTGAAAGATTTAATCCTACAACACCTTTGGGTACCCATAATGTATCTTTCTTTTCTTCAGTTTCATCTGCTGCAATATTTGTGGCAGAAAGGATAACATAAGTAAATAGCAGATAAAAAATTTTCATTCTATTCCTCATTTTTTTGATATGATTTATTTTAATTAAATATTTATAAATTAGTTCCCGAAAAAACCTGAAAGCAAGCCATCCGGTTTAATTAATTTCTTAATCAAATTATAGGGGATAAATAATTCGGTAGGACCAAAAGCATAAGCAGTTATTTCATAACTATTGTAGAAAAAAGTTAAACCATCTTTACCGATTGTAAAATTATTATTTACGCTGAACTTATCATCGTCAAACCAGAATCCGGCTTCTGTAAGATTTATATCTTTTGTTAATTCTTTTTCTTTTCTGAAGATTGGTTCTGCAATATTATTTAACTCATCCAGATACTCATCAATTAATATGTCCGGCAAATTTAAAATTTCTCCAGAATTCAAATTGAAATTTATAACTGTTAAAAAAGTGTTTGGGTGAGCCCCGCCGAGATAAGAATACTCGCTAATCGTACAAGATAAAATATTATCATCTTTAAAGTTATTAACGGCTTTTCTCTCTATTTCCCATTCTTGCTGCGACTCAGGAAACTCCTTTTTGAAATTTTTATACTCATCAATAAAGTTCTGCATTAACTCTTCAGAATTTGAGTTGTTCTTCTCGCTTCCGATTGGTTTTAGCATTTCTTTTTGGATTTTAGAATTGATTTTTTCCATTACGGAAAGATCATGCAGGTTTTTGAGTTCGATATATTCAATCTTAATTTTTGCACAATTACCAGGAACGTTATGTTCACAACCTTCCGAATTTTGCTTTAGAATTACAGTTTCAATTTGAATTGAATTATATTGCAATTTTTGGTCATCGCTTTTATCAGCACAGCTAATCAATAACAACAGTGATGTAATTTGTAAAACACCTAATACTTTACTAAACATTTTGCCTTCTAAAAAACTCAGTTAATAGTCAAATTTAAATGGAAAAAATATAATTGTAAATTTAATGTTGAATAATCTATATACAAAATTATGGGGGTAACTTTATATAGTAAAAACCCCATTACTACATAAGCAGGTTCATTAAATAACAGTCAAACTATTTTAGGACGACTCACTCCGCGTGTAATCCCGCCCTTGTCGGGAGAACTTACATCCCGAAAGCCTTCCAGATAAATGCCGAATGTTCATAAAATAATTTCACCATTAATTAATTTTTCAATCATCTTTTTACTTTTCCATCCTTTTACCTTTTTCTCTGCTGCCATCGCTTCAGCTTTAGTCTTAAACTTTTTTGTAAACACTATCTCCCACAGACGGTATCTCGAAGTAAATCCTCTTTCTATTGTGTTATGATATTCTAATCTTCTATGTGAGTTCTTTGAAACGCCCGTGTAATATTTATAAACCTTTATTGATCTTAATATGTATAAATTATATTCCATATATAAAAAATCCGGCAGCTGCCGGATTTTAGCTCCGCGTGTAAGACTCGAACTTACAACCCTTCGGTTAACAGCCGAATGCTCTACCATTGAGCTAACGCGGAATTTTTAATAAAATGAGCAACAAAAATAGTTACTCATTTATTATTTGTCAAGTAATCCTAATAAATCGCACTATTTTGAATTGCTCACTCTTACGAATAGTAAATTAGTATCTCTCTCGTCAATTATGACGTTTATTTATTGGAAAATCTTCTATTTGATTAAAAATATCTTCCGATTTTCATAATTTTGAAAATATTACAGGTAATGATTTCCACTTTCCTGTTCAAATACTAATTTTGTGGGTTATTTGGCTCAGTCTTTCTCAAGAAAATAATGAGTTAAGCCAAAAAAATGTTTAATAACGTCTCGTTTGTCAATCAATTACATTTACTGGCGCACAAAATTAATTTACTTCTGCGATGGCATATAAATTGAAAAATCTAAGAATCACTACGATTATATTCTCAACTCGACCACCATAAAAAAGCTGGCTAGACTATTTAGTCGGCTTTTTTACTTTGCAAAAAAAATCTTATCCTTTCGTTTTCTTAACTACAATTCTTATTCAAATACTACCTTCATTTCTCTTAAAATAAAATCGGAATACTTTTCTTTTTGAGTAATCCATAAAACATAACGGATACCCACTCCAATCGAACAGCTGTGCTCTTCTCTCCGTACAAAATCATTTATCGTAGCTTCAAAGGAGCGGTCGAAATTTACTCCTACCAATCTGCTGTAAGCATCCTTTGGCTCAATTGTTTCATTCTAAAATCTCATTTTATTTAGAATGACTTATATAAAAATAAAAAATGCCCGATTAATGGGCATTCAAAAATAAAGGAAAATGTTTAAATATTTATTATCTCGATAAGGATTCCTTTAGTCTCCGCATAACAGAAATGAAAAATCCAACTACCATAACAACCACACCAATCCAAACCAAACTAATGAATGGTTTTATGCTGGCACTTACGTATAAAACTTCCTGTGTTTGGGCAATTTGCTCTTCTATCTCTTCCGCTATTTTTGAAAGAGCAATTTCAACATTGCTTGCAGTTAGATTTATTAATTTAATTTTGATATCGAATTCTTCTGATGCGAAGGATGTGAACTCAACTTTTCCACTAATTTGTTTCCGTAACAACTCAATCTCTTCTACCTTGTAATCTTTTTCTATGGTTAGAATAGCACCCATTTGGAAATCTCTTCCCTCCTGCATGGCTGCCATTGTTTCTTCGCTGAGATGAAATTTTGTAAAGGTAATAAATATACCATTAAAATCGGTACGGCCGCCCTTTTCCAAAACAACAGATTCTCCTTGGTTGACGAATGAGTTTTTCCCTTCATCATAACCCAAAGGTGTGATATAGAAATCCTGAGTGGGAAGTGTTAATATAGCAGGGATTCTCATAAGACTGTTATTAAAATCACTTACGTACATAACAGGATTTACCTGATATTCAGAATCTCCCTTTCTAATATCGATATTGAAAGAATATTTTGTGTTGTTATCAATTGGCTTCCAGCCGGTAAAGGTCATTTCATAACCAAACGCAGATATAGTTTCGTTTTTTACAAGATCAACATCTACCTGCTGGCTGTTTACCGAAGAACCAATTACACCAAGGATGAACAAACCAATTCCTATATGAGCTACATATGCCCCCAACATTTTTTTATTGCCCTTTATAATTTTAAAAGCAATCTCGGCATTTACCACGAGGGAAAACGCCATTGAAAATACTAACAGCATTATCAATATTTCATCAATACCTCCCAGCACTATAATTAAAACAGCAATTAAAAGTGAAATGCCCAAGGACGGCAACGACTTTTTTAGAAGATCTTCCGTTTTTGTGTTTCTCCATTTCATCAAAAGACTCAAACCGTTGAGCAAGCCTATAATAATTGCGATTGGAAGATTCAGTTCGTTGTAAAAGAATGTATCAACCGATTGCCCGAAAATTGGTGCTGAGGTACCCACAATAATTATGAGTCCTGATGCTAACAACACAACTGCAGCCGTAAACAATGCAAGTTCTCTGGAAAGCAAACCATCTTCAGTTTGAGTATTATCGGTGAGCCATTTCCATCTATATACAATTGCCCCCAAACCTAAAATTAAAAATGTGCCTGTAAAAAGAAGGAGGAAGAAATAAACTATATTTCCCGGATCTACAAAAGAATGAACGGAAGCATCTCCAAGCACGCCGCTCCTTGTTAAGAATGTGCTGTAAAGGACTAAGACATAGGTAAGAATACAAAGTATAAGATTAGTCTTTGCAAACTTACCAATCCCGCCTTTCGACTGGCTCTTTCGTTGGACTAATAGAGTATGAATTCCTGCAAGGCCAACTATCCACGGAATTAAGCTCGAATTTTCTACGGGATCCCAGGCCCAGTAACCACCCCAGCCGAGCATTTCGTAAGCCCAGTAACCACCCAACATAATTCCCAATCCAAGTATACCCATTCCTGCAAGCAACCAGGGGAATGCCTGCCTTACCCATTCTTTGTATTCGTTTTTCATTAATGCACCGAGCGCAAAAGCAAAAGGAACCGTTGCCATTGAAAATCCTGTAAAAAGAATCGGAGGATGTATCTGCATCCAGAAATTGAGTAACTGAGGATTCAATCCTCTTCCATCTGCAATAAACTGACTAACTGAAATTCCTGAACCGGCAAGAAGACCTTGAAGCTCGGAATTCATCTGAATAAATCCTGCACCGCTATTATTATCTGTAAAAAAGAATGATTGAAGAAACGGCAGCTCTAAGTATAGAGGATTAATTGAACTTATATCTAAAAACATAGGGGTTGCCCAAATGAACTCAAAGGGATTTTTGAACCATGGTGATACCATCACAAGAAGGAAAGTAGTTGCAAGAGTAAATACAGCCATTACCTGCGGTTCAAGTTCTTTTCTTTTTGAGGTATATGATTGTAGAATAACTCCAATTATAGATGTAATCAGCAGCCATAGCATAAAGCTTCCTTCCTGCCCGCCCCAAAATGAAGCAAGAAGAAAACCTGTATCCAACGAATTATTACTGTAACTAAAAACATAATTATACTGATACTGATGGGTAAGCAGTACATACCACAATAATGTTGATGCTGCAATTATGAACATCACCATTCCATGATAAGATATCCTTGCATAATTAAGTGTGTTTCTGTATCCTTTGAAACTTAGGTAATACATTACCATAGCCATAATGCTAAAGGCAAGTGCAATTACCAGGAAAATAGTTCCAACCATAGAATCCTCTATAAATTAAAAGTATAGCAGCTAAACAGTTTTACAATGTTGAAGTTCGAACCTGTTCGTCTTCATATTTACTCGGGCATTTGGTAAGAATATCTTTTGCGTGAAAATATCCGTTAACATATTTGCCTGTAACTACAACACTTGAAGCTGTTTCAAAATTATTTGGGATAGACCCGTTATATGCAACTTTCATTTCATTACCATTCCCGTCAACCATATAGAATGTGAAAGTATTGTTTTCTTTATCGTGATGATAGCTTTTCTCCTTAACCCAGCTTCCTGTTGCTTTAACAGTTTTGGTTGTATTCATTACCTGGGTGAAATCATCCTGGTATTGAATATTACTTTGGGTAAACAGGTAGATCATAATCCCAAGAAATACCACAATAATAAAACTGCCGAAAATATATTTATTCTTCATTTATTACTCCATTTTTTATTTCTTTTTCAATATTTTTAATTCTTTTATCCAAACTGAACAGATATAAAAATATACCGCTCCAAACAATAAGAACGATTATCATAACAATATAGATAGCGTTATTTGATAAAAAACTTTCCAATTTTATCCTCTGATTAAATGTTTGTTTAATTTATCTCTAATAATTATTGATTTATAACTTATCTGCCACATCCAGAAATAGAGTATTGTAAATCCAATTAACGAGAGAAAAAATATTAACTGCATACTCGAATTCATTTGAAAATTAACAACCGGACCTGCACCTGTATCATCTGCAGAACCCGGATGCAATCCTTTCATTATACGCGGCATAATAAAAATAAAGAAAGGAACAGTTACAAATGCAAGCACAGAATAAACTGACGAGAGTGTTGCTCTTTTTTCTTCAGATTCTATTGATGAACGAAGTGCGAATAATGCACCGTAAATTAATAAAAGAGCGAAGATACTTGTCTGTCTTGGGTCCCAACTCCAAAAAGCACCCCAAGCAAACTTAGCCCAAACCGCTCCGGTTACAGTTGCAAGGATACAAAAGATCATCCCAAGTTGTGCAGAAGCATAAGCTTTGGCATCATCATCAAGGTTCTTATTCTTTAAATATTTAAAACTAAAAACTGTGGACATAAGAAATGCTATTACTGTAAGCCATGCAGTTGGAACATGAAAAAATATAATCTTTGCATTTTCTTCCAGTCCCGGTATGTTTGGGAATTCGTACCACGACTCCGGATTCTCAACTATGGGAAATGCAATTCCAGCGACGGAGATGAAAGATATTAGTAAAAATAAAAATATTTTCCAGATCATTTTTCTAACAATTCTTTTTTAAATGAATACGCTAATCTTTCCAAATAAAATCGAACAACATATATGAAACGGTTAACATAACTACATCGTAACTCACAACAATTGCCAATTCAAACTTAGCATCTTCAATACTTGTGCCATCGAGCGCGAACAAAGTTAATTGAACTGAGGTTAGAATCAAAGGTAATAAAATGGGGAATGAAAGAACAGGGTACAACGTACCCTTTGCACCTGCTTTTGCAATTATGGCTGCAATGATAGTTGAGGAAACTGCCAACCCAATATTCCCAATCACAAACGCAAAAACGAACAGAGAAAAATTCTTGATAACAAATGATTCAAACAGCGCTGCGTACAATAAAGCTATAACCGTGTTCATGCAGAAAACGAGAATTATATTGAACAATAATTTGCCTGAAAAAACAGTCGATGGTGCTGCAATTAGTTGAAGCGTTAAAGAAGTTCCTCTTTCCTCCTCGGAAACAAATGCACGGGCAAGCCCCGACATTGCGGTGAAAAAGATAACTACCCAAAACAATCCGCCTGCTAACCCTTCAGATAATTTCTCCTGCCCAACAGCAAACAATATTACACTGATTGCAACAATTATAAACATCGCCAACGAGTTTATTGCGTAACGGGTTCTTAATTCCGAATGATAATCTTTTTTAAATAATGCAATTGCTTTTGCTATCATTTGATATCGTTTTTATAATAATTTATTTAAAAGTTTTCAGATCAAGAATTTCCGTGCATAAATTCAAATCGGCTTTATCGTTTGAAGCTATAATAATAATACTCTCTTTACTTTTATCTTCAATAATTTCATAAACCGAATTTTTACCTTCCTCATCTAAATTTGATGTCGGTTCATCAAAAATCAATAGTTCGGGATGATGAATTAACGCAAAAATAAATTTCATCCTTTGTTTCATTCCTGAAGAATAAGTTTTAATGAAATCGTCTTTTCTGTTGTATAACAAAAACCTGTTTAGCAAATCTTTTGCATAATCTTTATCAAAACTTATGTCTCTTATTGTTGAAAAAATATTTAGATTTTCCCAGGCAGTAAATTCCTCGTATAAAACAAGGTACGGGGATACGAAACCTATATGATTATGCAGTTTTTCCGGAATAATTTCATCATCTGAATTTTTGTGAATTATTCTTCCTTTTGTTGGTGAGATAAGTCCTGCAATTATTTTAACCAAAGTAGATTTTCCGGAACCATTCGGACCTGATATTCCGAACACACCACTATCATCATACCTGAAATTGATACCGTGAAAAATTAATCTTCTGCCGAAAGTTTTGTTTAATTCGTTTGCTTCTACGGAATATTTGCTCATTAACATTGTGGAATTTTAATAAACATTTGCTAATAATTAAGGATACAAAAATAAGATTTTATATAATAAGAAGTGGAGGAAAAATTTAATTGAAAATAACAACTTTTCCTTTTGTAATCTCATCACTTTTTTGGATGACGTAAATGTAAACGCCGGAGGCAAGTTTTTCACCATCATTTCCGCGAACATCCCATTTTAAACCTAAAGAGTTATTGGTCAAAGGTCCAACAAAATGTTCTGAAGAATATACTAAATTCATCGAAGTAGAATAAACAGCAAAATCTACTTTTTCCCCATTTCTTCCATTAAAAGAAAAATTAATATTTTCTATAATACCATTACCATATGTAAAAGGATTTGGGAAAGCAAAAGTGCTTCCCTCAGGTGGTGAAAAAGATGCGTCATCTTCTCTTACTAAAAGATTATTTAAAATTTCAGAAACCGACCAAAGTGCAGGATTACCAGCACGAAACATTGATGAGTAATTTTCCGTTAGAAACCGATCTCCGCTTGATGAGTCAGAATAAAGGGTGTAGTTAAAATCAAAGAAATTGTTCAAACCGATCACCGCATTTTGCACATCGCCATTGGATACTATTGTTACTAGAGAATCGTTATTCCCCTGAATAACAAAAGTAATAAAAGTATGTGACGCAGCTTTACCGCTCATATTTAAGATTTGAGAAGGGGGTGTAAATTGTACAACCGAAGTCGGCACAATTAATGGATAATTTACGCCCTCTTCAAAATATTTTCCGGAAACCGCTCTGTAATTGGTAAAATACATCCAGATACCATATCTGTTAAATTCTCTGGCAAACGAAGAACCGTATTCAAAAATACTATTGTTTATCGCAATCATTGCTCTTAGCGAAGGCATCAATTCCCACTGACGTTTGATTATATCATAATCAAAATTATCTCTAAGAAATATGTTCCACGTTGCAGTATTGTAACCGGTAGTCCGCTGTAATGGAGTTTCAGGATTATTGAAATAAGAAGGAATGTAAGCATAATAATCATTCACATCATCAAACACAAATTCTTCCATTGCAGTGGAAGTGATTTCGTAAAAGAAAGTATCCTCCGACCGGAAAATATAATTGCCACCCTGAATTGAATGATGAAACTCGTGAGCGACTGTTACCTGTGCCCCGCTTATTCCCGGTGAAAAATAATTTACAAAGTCGTTATCAATCATCATATACGATGAGAATCGATTGCTGCCTTCCTCAACTTCGTATTCAAATTTTGTGAAGCCGTAAAGGCCGCTTCCGAGATTTCCGATGTAAACGTCATAACGATTATCTCCACCGTATTCTTCAGAATGGATGTTTGGATTTGTTGCTGAATCTCCGGGAGGAGTATCATAACCGAGAAAATCTATTTCGAATTTATAAGTTGAATCCAATGCTTCGGCAAAAAGATTGAGATCGTAACCGGGTGCATTTGGACCAGTAGGATCATAATGCACTCTGAAAAATCCTCCGGGTGTTACAAAACTTGTTGCCGTAACTGGTCGTTGCAACAAAGGTTTGAGTAACAACTGCTGATCGTTATCAAACATATCAAAATTAAATGCAATGGCATTTACAATTTCCAAACCGCATTTATGGCCTTCATCTATTATTTGTGGTTGTGTTCCTGGTTCCGGGCTTATTTCTGGAACTCTTAAATTAACAAACTCATTAAATAATGAATCCAATTCTCCAGATGATAAATCCTGTGCTTGAAGGAAAGAGGAAAAAAAGAAAATTGAAAAGGCGAATGCCGCAATTACTTTAATCGCTTTAATGATATGATTCCTTCCGATTGCTGGGTGTAGATCAAATATTTTTTATCAGAAATAATTTTTTGCACAATAAAATCCGTTGGTTTATCAGAATCGAATAATTTAGTAACAGATAATTCTTGTCCCTGGTTTTTTATCTCTATCATGTTAAAAGAATGATCTTCGGGTGAATATATAATCATATTCCAAAATTCTAATTTGTTATTAGTATTAAAATAAAACTCGATTCCTTTTCCAGCATCAAATATATTTTGTTTAAATATTCGTGCTATAATATTAAAAACCGAATCGTTTGAAACAACTGATAAAAAACCGGTATCCGAATTTAGTAATGATAAAATTTTGGGGCTCTCTTTGCCGAGCAGATACTGAGAGAAGCCGGCAATTAAAGGATTATTATTAATGCTTAAAACACCAATTTGTTTGTACTCTATAGATTTCGATTGCAGCTTTGCTTCAGTAAAACGAATTGAATCACCATACGATTTATAAAAGTAAACCCGGGGATGATCAGAAATAACAAGCTTTGCGTTTGCAACATCTTTTTCAAGTTTGGGATAATCCATAAAAGTGTAGCGAAAATCATGATGTTCATACTCGCGAACATGCAGTACATTATTTTTTTCGTACGCTGTAAATATATGAACAAGCTCATCGGTTCTATGAAGTTCTATGTCTTTAATTAATCCCGGTGAGTATAACTGATCGATTTCAGGTTTGTTAAGATGAAAATCATAATTAATTATTTCAAGCATTTTCCCGCCCGGCGAATAACAATAAAATCCCTTGTTGAAGGGAACTTCATCATCAACTACAATTAATTTATGATCAGCCGAAACAGAAACAGAATAGAAATATTCGGGGATTCCCTTTAAATCATTTACTAAAAAATTAATAGTGTTCGTTTGAACATCGATATAACAAAAATCTGTTATGCCGTCATTTCCCAAATCAAACTTAGCGATTGTTGATGGCTGTACAGCAGGAATTAGATTTGCTTCATCGGGTAAAGAAAATAATCTTGAGACAATAAAGATCTCACCCGTTTTGTTTAATAGAATAAGGCTGTTCGAATTATGTGACCGAAACAAATGTAAATCTGTTAGTCCGTCTTTTTTCATGTAGATAATTTCGGAATGAAACTGATTTTTACCTTTCGCAAAAATAACAGAGAGAATGCCTTGCGAAGAATCGATGTAGGCAATATCATTCAGATTATCTCCGTTAAAATCCGCTACTTTAAATCGATGGGGTATAAACTCAGTGGTTATTACAATCGAAGAATCGTAGAAAGAACGAGAATCTCCGATAGCTAATTTAAACGAATTTTTTACAGTGTAAATCAAATCATCATACCCGTCTTTGTTAAAATCAAGTGCTTCTAAATTTTCTATGCTGGTATTTTCAAATTCTGTTCGTACTCTTTCAAAATTGCCTTTTCCATCATTATAGAAAATTTCGAAAGTATTATTGAATAGATTAAATGCAGTAATATCAGGATAACCATCGTTTGAAATATCCGCAAAAACAGCTTCACCATAAATTGAGCTTTCTTCTAATTTGATTTCATTAAATTCGCCATCAATAAAGGATAAAAGAGAGAGACCTTTAAATCCACTCCCCGAAATCAGGTATTCAAAATTTCCGTCATTATTAATATCAGCAACGCTTATGTTTTCGGGGTAAGAATCAAAACCTATCTTTGCCAATAAATTAAACCTTCCAAAGCTGGAAAAACTGAACATCCCAACAGTTCTTTTTTTGCGGGATGAAAAAACATACTGCTCCAAACCTGTTGATTTGTTGTAAACCGGAATAATATTGGAAAAATTATACGGAGAAGTGATGATTTTATAATCCATAAAACTGTTGTCCTCTTCTCCTTCAATTACAGCAATCGATTTTTGAGCTGAAGAGTAAAGAATAACATCTTTAAAGGAATCATAATTAACATCAGAAATAGAAATACGATCAAACCCGGGAAATGCAGGGAAAGATTTTACCTGACAAAATCCATTAATTGGCACCTGGGCGATAGCAGAATTAAAGAGAAAAACCCATAGAAATGCTGCACTAATTGCTCTTCGATCTGTTTTTAAGTCTGTATTGTCTCCTTGCAAGAGCTTCCTCGTGCCTCCTTTTTTCATCTTCTGTTTCCGGATACGCTTCAGCAATTTTTACGGGATTCTCATCATCATCTACAGCAACAAAAGTTAAAAATGCTGTGTTGGAATGTATGTTTGTTCCCTCTTTTAAAGACCGGGTAAATACTTCGACACCAACTTCCATTGAAGTATTAAAAACCCTGTTAATGCAAGCAACAAGAGTAACCGCATTACCCAATTTTATCGGATGATGGAAATCTATATTATCTACCGAAGCTGTAACGCAGACTCTGCGGCTATGTTTAGCAGCGCTAAGCGCAGCACAAATATCAATCCAATGCATTAACTGTCCGCCCAAAAGATTTCCAAGCTGATTGGTATGATGCGGCAAAACCAGCTCTGTCATTATAATTTGCGAATCACTAATTTTTATTGGCTTATTCATTAGTTAAGCGAAATCTTTCCTTCTAATGATTCTTTAAGCTCCCTGATAAATTCTGCTTCTTCATCCTTCGGGAAAAGTAACATGAATTTTTTCATGTTAGTTAGTGCTTCGTCTTCACGTTCACGTTCCATAAGCAGCATAATTTTCCTGAACAATGCCTTAGATGCATATTCCGTATCGTGGTAAGTTTCTACCACATAATCAAAGTACTTCATCGATGCAGTATAGTAATCCATCTTTTCGTAGATTTTTGCAATTGTAAAGTTTTTCATTGCAAGCTTTTCATTCAACTCATTAATTTTCTCTTCGGCTTTGTGCACCCTTTCGTTCAGCGGGAAGAAATCGATAAATACCTGGAATTCCTCAATTGCTTTTTTTGTATAAACCTGGTCTAAATTATAGTTGGGTGAAAGTCCATAGTAGCATTCCGCAAGCATAAACTGTGCATCGGCAACGAAGGAACTTGCAGGCATATTTTTTATCAGTTTACTGAATTCATAAGCAGCGATTATATATTCCTCGCGTTTATACCTTGTTAAGCCAACATAATATTGTGCGTCGTCAATTAAGCTGCTGCCTGCATACTGAAGAAGAATAGATTCAAACTCTTTAACTGCTTCCAAGTAGTCTTCTTCTTCGTATAATTTTATAGCATACTTAAGATGCTCTTCAGGAGTAAGCTCGCTTACAACAACAGATGAAGAACAGCTCCAGAACAATACCGCTATTATTGATAATAAAATTACATGTTTATTCATATCTTACATTTTTCTTATAAAACTTAGCTATAATGTTAATCAAATTTAAAAAACCTTCAAAGGTAAAATTAGCTACTTGCTTCGTATCGAAAAGAATAAAAGAATAGCCGCAGCCGCAACACCAATTGCAATAACAGGTTCCCAAACACTTGATAAGAATGGTTCTGTAGGAATTATTCCTTTTGTAAACGGGAATGATTTGTTTTCCAATGATTCTAATTCCTCCACTTTTACGGTATCAATTGCTGTGATGAAAAATTGTTGTAACCCGTTATTAGACGCTGTATTTAAGTAATGACCTTTTATTAATAGCGTGCGCGGAACATAATAATCGCCAAACCAGCCGTCTCTATCCAACTCACCATACTTAACACCTGCTTCTTCCAAAACAATATTTATTTCAGTAAGATTTAATTCTCCCGGCGGAATTGTAAATATTTCTTTACCTTTTTTAATAAAATCATTTTTAATGTGATTTGAAAAAATTGAATAAGAATTACCAAGATTTAATGTTAATATAATCTTATCATTATTTTGCGGGATATCTTCAGCGATCCGGTTAACAAGCGAATCATTTAAAGAATAAAACACTTCGAGATTGGTTTTGGTTTGAGGAAAAATAATCCCGGAAATTAAAATTAAAACAAGAAAAAAATTCTTTATAATATAAAACGGATTTTTATTGGGAAAATATTTGAACATAACTAATACTAATATCAAAAGATTACGTAATTATATCAAGCCGTAATTTTATTTTGAGGGAAGCAAATAAAATAAATTATTGATTTAACACCACAATAAATAAATGCGACTAATAATTACGGCCTATCTATTTAGCTACCGAAGGTGAGCTTAATTACTCTCTCCTTCTGATATCCTTTTTCCCGGATTACATATCCTAAATTTCTTCCCTTGCGATTATTTTTGAATATGGTTAAATAGTTGTTGTAGTTTTTAAGGAGTTTTATGAAAAAAATAGTTTTCGTCGTAACACTAACAATTTTATTTTCTTACGGCATCGTATTTGGCCAAAACACTTATGAATTTTTAAGAGTTGATATGAGTGCACGTGCCGGTGCGCTTGGCGGCAGTTTTATATCTTATTTTGATGATGCAGATATTATATTTTATAATCCAGCTGGAATGAAGCTTTCAAAGGGTTCACCAATCTCATTTTCATTTACAAAACATTTGCTTGATATAAATCTTGCCAGTCTCGCTTATTCTACAGAGATAGAAAACATAGGCAGGTTTGGTGCAGCAATCCAATATATAAATTACGGCGATTTTACTGAAGCAGATGAGTTTGGCAACAGAACAGGTGAATTTAGTGCTGGTGAACTTGCTGTTTTATTGGGTTATGCCGGAGAGCTTGAAGAAAATTTCTACTATGGTGCAAATGCAAAAATAATTTATTCAAGTATAGCCGATAGATCTTCAAGCGCTATCGCTCTCGATCTCGGAATTCATTACCAGATTCCAGCTCAGCAAATAGACATTGCGGTTGTTGCACTTAATTTGGGCACACAGCTTTCTTCTTTTATCGATACGAGAGAAGATCTGCCTGTTGATGTTGCAATTGGTGTTTCAAAAAGATTGGAAAATTTGCCGCTGCGGCTTTCTCTCGATTTTCACAAACTGACTGAAAAACGAGATGATTTTATTCAGCACTTTAAAGCGTTTTCTATTGGAGCAGAGTTTTATTTAAGTAAGGTATTTGCTCTAAGATTTGGTTACGATAATGAAAAACGTTCTGAGCTTAAAGTAGGAACCACTGCAGGTATTGCCGGATTTAATGCAGGTCTCGGAATAAATATTTCTAGCTACAGATTCGATTATGGCTATTCATCTTTGGGAAAGATTGGCGCCCTGCATAGAATAAGTTTGGTTACGGCGTTTTAGAAAATTCTGTTGATTTACTCTTGAGTCAACTTTAATAAGGTAATCATGGCGAAAACAAGAATTAAAATGATTAAAAATTTATGGGTTTCCCACTTTCGTGGGAATGACAAATTTATAATTATTACTTTTTAGACAACCCCACCAAATACTAACCGAATATTAGCTTTAGCCAAATCTGTAAGCTAAGACGTGGCTAAAACTGTATTTCTCCTGTGCTTACAAGTTCCCCCGGCTTGAATGTCTGTGTTGTACAAGTCTGAATTGTCATTCTGAATGGAGCGCAGCGGAATGAAGAATCTCACCCCAATATAATTGAGATACTTTACTGCGCTCAGTGTGACAAACAATTGTCATTCTGAGTCTATCAATTGGTAGACAGGTTTATTTCGAAATCCCATTAAAGATGCTGAAATGAATTCAGCATAACCATAATATAATGTCCCCCCCTGTTTCCTAAATTCTAATTTTTGTATTTTGATTGATAATGATCAAATTTATTATTTGAATATTTAGAATTTTGTGAGATAAAAATAAAATGAGAATTATTATTGCCGGGATGGGTGATGTTGGTTATCATCTTGCCAAAGAACTCTCAAACGAATCCCATGATATAATTGCGATTGATAAAAATCAGCAGCGGCTTTCACGTATTGATTCGATGACCGATATTTTAACCATAACAGGTTCATCAACTTCTTTAGCAATATTAAAAGAAGCAAAAATAGGTGCAGCCGAACTCTTTGTTGCAGTTACATCTTCGGAAGACACAAATATTTCCAGCGCAATACTTGCTAAAAAAATGGGCGCTAAAAAAACCATTGCACGTATTGCAAATGCAGAATACCTTTCGAAAGATGTTGAGGTAAATTTTAAGGACCTGGGCATAGATTTTATGTTTTACCCGGAAGAACTTGCCGCACAGGAAACAGTAAATCTTATAAAAAGAACCGCAGCAACCGACCTGCTTGAATTTGAAGGCGGTAAAGTTACCGTTATTGGATTAAAACTGGATAAAAACGCGCCTATTATAAATAAAACATTAACCGAAGTCGCCCACGAACATCAAAACATCGATTTTAGGATTGTGGCGATTTACAGGAATTTCAGAACGATAATTCCGCGAGGAAAAGACCGCTTTATTGCTAACGATCAGGTGTTTGTAATTACAAAACCCGAAGGAATTGAGCTGATACTGAAACTTGCTGGTAAGGAGAATATTAAATTCGATAATATTATGATATTGGGTGGAAGTAAAATTGGAAGAAGAGTAGCGGAACTTTTGCAAAAAGATATGACCATCAAATTAATTGAATCGAATGAAGATAAATCTTTTTTATTAGCTGATGATCTTCCCGGCACTTTGGTTATTCAGGGAGATGGACGCGATATTGATCTTCTTGCACAGGAAGGCATAATTGATGTTGATGCCTTCGTTGCCGTTACTGATGATGCTGAAACCAACATAATTACGTGTTTGATGGCAAAACATCTTGGTGTAAAAAAAGCGATTGCGCTTGTGGATAAAGCGGATTATGTTCCTCTTACACAAACAATAGGTTTGGATTCACTTATAAATAAAAAACTTATTGCTGCAACAAATATACTTCAGTTTGTCCGTAGAGGAGAGATCATTGCTCAAACAACTTTGGAAGGAATTGATGCACAACTGTTTGAATATGTTGTTCAGCCAAATTCTCCCATCACAAAAAAACCAGTTAAAGACATTGGATTTCCGAAAGATGCTATTATTGGTGGAGTTATCCGTGGCGATAAGAGTTTTATAGTCGTTGGTGATTCACAAATTAAGGCACATGATAAGGTTGTTATCTTCTCACTGCCGAGTGGTGTAAAAAAAATAGAAAAGCTATTTAAATAGTCACTTATTCTCTCTATATGAATTTTAAAATTATATTCAGAATTATCGGATTTCTTTTAATGCTTACGGGCATCTTTATGATGCTTGGAATTCCTTTCTCCATTTATTATAAGTCCGATGATATTTCTGCATTACTGCAGTCAGGCATTTTTACTTCGGCAGTAGGATTGATAATCTGGTTCTTTACCCGCGACCCAGAAAACAAAGAGCTTGGTAAGAGAGAAGGATATCTTATTGTAACTCTCGGCTGGTTATCGATGGCTCTTTTTGGTTCAATTCCGTTTATGCTTTACGGTGCAGTCCCTAATTTTACGGATGCTTTTTTCGAAACTATGTCAGGTTTCACAACTACGGGAGCAACTATTTTAACCGATATTGAAGTTGTTCCTGCCGGACTTCTTTTTTGGCGAAGTTTAACTCAATGGCTTGGCGGAATGGGAATTATTGTTTTATCACTGGCAATCTTACCCATACTCGGTATAGGCGGAATGCAATTGTTTGCAGCCGAAGTTCCCGGAATCACAAAAGATAAACTTCATCCGCGCGTTAGAGAAACAGCAAAACGGCTTTGGGGTATTTATGTTATTTTCACATTTACCGAAATGATCCTGCTCCTGATAGGCGGAATGAATCTCTTCGACGCAATTAACCATTCATTGACAACTATGGCAACTGGTGGGTTTTCAACAAAGAATGCAAACACTGCTTATTTTACTTCGCCGTTTATACAATATGTTTTTATAGTTTTTATGTTATTAGCGGGAATGAATTTTACAATTCATTATCTTGCTTTTCACGGAAGGTTTGAATTTACAAAAATCAACACCGAATTCAGGTTTTATATTTTTTTCATTGCAATTGTTACTATAGTAGTTGCAGTTATTCATTTGGCTCATGTAAATTTTAACATTGAAGAATCATTTAGGCAGGCGCTGTTTCACGTAACATCACTTGTTACAACAACAGGTTACGTTTCATCCGATTATGAAAACTGGGCACCGTTTTCAAGGATGTTCTTCTTTATACTATTGTTTATCGGTGCATGTGCAGGTTCTACAGGCGGCGGAATAAAATTCGCAAGGCATTATCTGCTTATAAAGAACAGTTCACTCGAATTGAAAAGACTCATCCACCCGCGTGCAATTATTCCTGTCAGGTTCAACGGCAAAGCTGTTAGTGCGGATATCATTTTGAATGTACAGGCGTTTTTTATTTTCTATATCGGAATAACAGTTTTGGGTTCAATTATTCTTTCATTTTTCGGGTTAGATTTTATAACAGCCGCCGGTGCTGTTTCTACCTGTATCGGAAATGTCGGACCGGGGATAGGTGCTGTTGGTCCTTTGAATAATTTCGCCGATCTTCCTGATATGGTTAAATGGATATTAAGCTTTTTTATGCTGCTCGGAAGGTTAGAATTATTTACAGTGTTATTAATTTTTACACCTGCTTTCTGGAAATCCTAGCCAGCAATCTTTATAATTTACTTTTGAAGCTCTTTACCACAATAAAATTGTGACGCAATAATTATTCTCTATCTCCTTTTAGTACGGATAATCTTCAGGAAAAACATTATATTTGCAATCCATTTTATTTGGTATTGCCATGGGCGGAAAAGAATTATTAAAAAAATATAAAAATCCTAAAAATTTCTTTAACCGGGACCTAAGCTGGGTTGAGTTTAACAAACGTGTGCTTGACGAAGCGCTCAATCCAAATCTTCCTCTTTTAGAAAAAGTCAAATTTGTTTCTATCTTTTCCTCAAACCTTGATGAATTTTATATGATAAGGATCTCAGGTTTGAAAGAACAAATTGCTGCAAATATTCATGAACCGACTATCGACGGTCTGACACCGATTGAACAGGTAAGGCAAATAGAGACAGCTTTGAAACCTATGATTAAGCAATTGAATGATTTATGGATGAATGAGATAGTCCCTGATTTAAAAAAGCACGGCGTGGAACTATTAAGATTTGTAGATTTTTCGGATGAGGAAAGAGCAAAATTAAGAGATTATTTCACGAAGGAAATTTATCCTATTCTCACTCCTCTTGCTTTTGATCCAGGCAGACCATTTCCGTACATATCAAATCTCAGCTTAAATTTGGCAATACTAATAAAAAAACCCAACGGTGAAAATCATTTTGCGAGGGTAAAAATACCGAATATTATTCCACGTTTATTACAGATAGATAATATTTTAAAACCCGAAAAGAAACCGGGTTCAAATGGAAAATTTAATGCAAAATTTATTTGGCTCGGCGATATGATACGCGAAAACCTCGATATGCTCTTCCCCGGAATGGAAGTTGTTGAAGCACATCGTTTTAGAATAACTCGTGATACTGATATTGAACTTCAGGAGGATGAAGCTGATGATCTGCTACGCGTGATTGAAGAAAACATTCGCCAAAGAAGATTCGGCTCGGTTGTGAGAATGGAAGTGGCAAGCCATATGCCTGAATTTATGCTCGATACTCTTATGGAAAACCTCCGGATAACCAGGGACGATGTTCATGTGCTTGATGGACCAATAGGACTTAGTGATGTGATGACACTTTGTAAACTTCCGCTTCATCAACTAAAAGAAAAACCTTACTATCCTGTAACACCAAAAATATTTGAGGATGAGGAAGATATTTTCAGCACAATAAAACAGCGGGATGTTCTTTTGCATCATCCGTATCATTCATTCATTCCGGTTATAGAATTTATTAAGCAGGCAGCACGCGACCCTGAGGTTATGGCAATAAAACAAACACTTTACAGGGTTGGCACCGATTCGCCGATAATTAAATGCCTGATTGAAGCTGCCGAGAGAGGTAAACAAGTTGCTGTGCTTGTAGAATTGAAAGCAAGGTTTGACGAAGAGAATAATATATTTTGGGCACGAGAACTTGAAAAAGTTGGAGTGCACGTTGTTTACGGTTTTGTTGGCTTGAAAACCCATGCTAAAATGACTTTAGTTGTACGAAAAGAATTCGATGGTGTTAAAAGGTATGTTCACATGGCAACCGGCAATTACAATGCAATAACTGCAAAACTTTACACCGATCTTGGTTTCTTTACATGTGATGAAGATATATGCGCAGATGTTTCGGATATTTTTAATTATTTAACAGGATATTCAAAACAGAAAGATTTCAGAAAACTTATTGTTGCTCCTGTTAACATGCGTAATCAAATGATTGAAAAAATTATAAGAGAAATAGAAAACGTTAAAGCAGGCAGCGAAGGGAAAATAATCTGGAAATTAAATTCTCTTGTTGACCCGACAATTATCAGTGCTTTGTATGAGGCATCAAACCATGGTGTGAATATTGAATTGAGTGTAAGAGGAATTTGCTGCCTCATACCAAATGTCCCCGGGTTAAGTGAAAACATTAAAGTAACAAGTATTGTCGGAAGGTTCCTCGAACACAGCAGGTTATTTTATTTCTATAATAATGGTAAAGAAGAATTCTATCTTAGCAGTGCAGATATGATGCCGCGAAACCTGGATAGAAGAGTTGAAATATCCTTCCCAATTGAAGATAAAAGATTGCAGAACGAATTGATGCGTACACTCATAAAAATTTCATTAAAAGATAATACTAAAACAAAAATTCTTACTCCCGATATGGACTACGAAATAATTAAAAGTGAAAACGGTGTTAAAAAAATAAATAGCCAGGAATGGCTGATGAAACATACTATTAAAGCTGGCGGAGAAATGGTTAAGCATTGATGCTTTGAATTATTTATCGTTAACTAAATCATCATAGAAAACAAACTGCATTTTAGTTTTACTGATGAAAAAGAAAGGACAAAAGACTTAAATGACTGATATTACAAAAAGTGAGATACTGAATATTATTAAAAAAGTTAATGATCCAAACATAAAGACAGACCATCTCACACTTAATTCAATAAAAAACTTTGAGCTAAAAGATAATTCATTAACAATCGATATTTCGATTCCGGGTAGTGAAAAAGATATTGATAAAGGTTCGTATGAAAAGTTTATTGATGCAATAAAAAAGGAACACTCGTCTTTAAATGAAATACATTTAAACATCCAATCAACAAAACCTGTGATCACTGCTCATAAGGATCCAAAAAAAGATGCATTACTGCCGGGCGTAAAAAATACAATAGCCATTGCAAGCGGCAAAGGCGGTGTAGGCAAAAGCACCGTTGCTGTTAATCTGGCAGTTGCCCTTGCAAAAAGCGGTGCAAAAGTAGGTTTGATTGATGCAGACATTTACGGACCTAGCATTCCACTTATGTTGGGTGTAAATAAAAAGCCCAGAATTTATCAAACTGAAAGCGGAACTAAAATGGAACCGGTTGAAAGTTACGATTTAAAATTAATATCAATTGGTTTTCTTGTTGATAATAAAGACCCGGTTATCTGGCGTGGTCCGATGGCAAGCGGTGCAATAAAACAATTTATGTCCGATGTTCAATGGGGTGAGCTGGATTACCTAATTTTTGATATGCCTCCGGGAACAGGTGATATACAGCTTACGCTTGTTCAAACTATTCCCCTAACGGGTGCTGTTATAGTAACCACTCCACAGGAAGTATCATTAATTGATGCTCGAAAAGCTTTGAAAATGTTTAATCGTGTTAACGTTCCGGTTCTCGGCATCGTAGAAAATATGAGTTACTTTATCGCTCCCGATACAGGAAACAGATATGATATTTTTGGTGCAGGCGGCGGAGAAAAATTAGCAAAAGAACTTGATACATATTTCCTAGGTGGAATTCCGATAGATCAAAGAATCCGCGAAGGCGGTGATAAAGGTGTGCCTATAGTTCACGACATCCCCGACTCGGAGGAAGCAAATATTGTTATGAACATTGCCAGCAATTTGATTGACCAAGTAAATTTGAGAAACTCAAAAGCTGCAGGCAAGATAGAAATTTTACTCGGCGATAATGATTGACTTATCCATTTATTAAAACGATATTTATAAAGTAAAAGTTGTTTTTTTAATTGCTTTCTCTTTTGATTTTTAATGAAAGAAGAAATTCTAAAAGCACTCGAATCTGTAAGACCTTTTCTACAGGCAGACAACGGCGATATCGAGTTAGTTGATGTAACCGATGACGGAATTGTTAAAGTTAGATTGCTAGGCGAATGTGAAAAGTGCCCCCTTTCGATAATGACATTGCGTGCAGGAATTGAACGTTCGCTGATGAAACAAGTGCCGGGTGTTAGAAGAATTGAAGCAGTTAAGTAACTCAAGTTGACCGGCTAATTTTTTTGTTATTTAAAAGTAACCTGCGACTTAAGTCGTAGGTTACTGAAACAAAAAGGTGTTTTTTTACCGTTTTAATGGTTTATCAAAACGACCAGTCATCTTGAGTAAGCAATTCCTAAAAAAATATTTATATTGCATATATGCCTGATACAACCTACAAAAAAATAGCAACCCTTTTGTTATGGATATCGGGTACATTTTTGTTGCTCTATGTTTTATTTTTACTATCCGATATAATTATTATTCTTGCATTATCCGTTCTGCTTGCTTTTATTTTTTCACCTTTCGTTTATTTACTTGAGCAGAGAGGTGCCAGCCGTCTTTCTTCAACGCTAATTGTATTCGCTGGATTGGCAGTTATAATTTTTCTTAGTTTATCGGTGGTAATTCCAAAATTTTCTTTTCAGATGAATCAGCTTATAACACGCCTCGAACAATTTTCATTGACAGATCAATTAAAAGCCGTTCAGGATTGGCTGGCAGTATCATTACCCTTTATTGATTTCACTAATCTCACCACCCGTTTAGAAGAGGTTATCTCAACACAGTTAGTTAATTCTGTTCAAAGTCTGTCATTATTGTTATCAAGCATTGTTTCTGTAGTTGCCGTTTTAGTAATTGTACCTTTTATTACATTCTTTCTTGTAAAAGACAGCAAAAAAATTCTTCAGGGCATTTTGCAGATAATGCCAAACAACTACTTCGAAATGTCCTATTGGATAATAAAGAAAGTAAGCTTGCAGCTTGGTTTATTCGTACGGGCATGGATTTTTGATGCAGCCTTTGTGGGAACTTTATTGGGTTTTGGTTTTTATATTATTGGAATACCAAATGCATTGCCATTAGGAGTAATTGCAGGACTCGGTCATCTTATTCCATATTTTGGACCTGTAATTGGTGGAATTCCGGCAATTATTTTATCAATTATGGTTAATGGCGATCTCTCACAGGTACCACTTATTATTTTTGTAGTACTTGGTGTTTATGCAGTTGATAATGGTTTTGTACAACCGTATGTATTTGGAAAGAGTGTGGCTATACACCCCATACTTATAATACTCTTGATTATTGCAGGCGGACAGTTATTCGGTTTAATTGGAATGCTGCTCGCCATTCCCGTAGCAACAGTTGTTAAAACTACGGCAAAAGAAATTTACTTTGCATTTAAAAATTACAGGGTTGTAAGAGTATAATAAGATGTGAATGTCTCAAAAGTAATTTTTACTGTCACACTGAGCCTGTCGAAGTGTGATTGTAATAAAATTTGTCAGTCTTCGACAAGCTCAGATTGACAAATTTGGACTAATGAGACAGCCTCATATCTAAAACTTATTTCAGTATAATCATATCTGCCAGCCGATATGCTGGGCAGGCAGATTCCTAAACATAGCTTATTTTAGAAGCAACATCTTTTTGGTTTGTGTGAAGTCATAAGCCTGAAGTCGGTAAAAGTAAATACCACTCGGTAAACCTATTGCATCAAACTCAACCTCATAACTTCCAGTTGGTTTTTCTTCATTAACAAGCGTTGCAATTTTATTCCCTAAAACATCATATACTTTAATTGTAACAAAACTTAATTGAGAAATGTAGAATGTTATTTTAGTTGTCGGGTTGAATGGGTTAGGATAATTCTGAAAAAGTGTATACTCTTCCGGAACCGCTTGTGTGGTAGCGACTCCACTAATGATTGGCTTATCAACAATCAATGTACCACTGAAACCGTGAACTGTATGCTGAATAACGTAGCTTCCAGTAACATCAGGAGTAAATTGGAAGGCCGTAACATCTCGAGGTACCACGTTACCAGTTTTGTTGGGTGGAGGAGCTATTACCCATGGCAGAATGCTAACCCAGTGGGTATCATCCAGGCTGATATTGTGAATCGTAAGCGGAAGATCTTCAAGCACTCTGATAGTAGATGGAAAAATTTGCGTTAGCGCGTTACTGTGAATGAGAGAAGCGCCTTGCTCACCTAGTTCAATGTACTTTACATCTACTGCAGCAGAATCTTCTACAATAATAATATCCCCGGTAAAACCATGACCTATATTCCGGATTTGATAAGTCCCGGTTTCTGTGGGTGTGAATTCAACAGTCAGTATCTCGCCAACGCGCACTAAATCTGTTGATTGAATCCATGGCAGGATTTGCAGGCGGTTTATATGCTCCTCTCTATCCGAGGTGACTAAAAGTCTTAATGGTTGGTTTACAATAGATATAATCGGGTCGGGATAAAAATTTTCATACAGTTCCTGAATCACAGAAACCACACGTATACTCTCCTGTGGAGGAGTTTCGTTAAGAAGGATAGTCACTGAATTGTCGCCGGTATTTACAACGGCTAGGTCAAGGCGACCATCGGCATTGAAATCTCCTGAGACCATATCGTGCGGTGCCAGACCAGCGGGAAAAGTCTGCGCTTCAGCGAAATTACCCATACCGGTATTCAGTAAAATGGCCACGTTATCATTAATACCGTCGGCAAGCGCAAGGTCTTTTTTCCCATCACCATCAAAATCCTCTATTATTACTGCAAAGGGTCCTCCGTCTATCTGATAAGAACTATCTATGAACCCACCTTCGCCGTCGGCAAAAAGTATGGTTACGGATCCTCCTAACACACAAGCCACCGCTAAATCGGAAATGCCGTCCTGGTTCAAATCCCCCAAAGCAATGTTTTTTGGTGAGACGCCGACCTCCGTAGTCGATCCAAACGTGAATCCACCAGTGCCGTCACCATTCAGAATCGTTAATGTATCAGACAGATCGTTACCTACTGCCAGATCAATAAAGCCGTCATTATTAAAATCTGCAGCTGCAATCGGCACCGGGCCGTCACCGGTGTAATAGGTACCGGCGATAACAAAATTTCCGCTTCCGTCTCCAAGTAAAACAGTGATGTTGTCGTCATCGCGGTTGGTGACAGCCAGGTCGGAATGTGTATCGTCATTGAAATCATGCACTGCGATCCAGCGTGGACCGTTGCCAACAGTAAAGAAAGTAGGCGGAAGCAGTCCACCGAGGCCGTCGCCCAAAAACAAGGCAACCGAACTACTGTCTTTGTTGGCAGTGACTACGTCGCGTATACCGTCCTCATTAAAATCTCCGGCAGCAATCGCGTGCGGCGCTTTGTGGATGGTAGCGATACTACCCTGAAGTGTGAAATTACCCTTACCATCCCCAAAGATTAATGAAATTGTTGAACCGAATAGGTTGCTGACCGCCAGATCTCGATTGCCGTCCCTATCCAAGTCAATTAAAACTACTGCACGTGGACCCTCTCCAGCCGGCACTGAAGTGGATGAAAATTGTAAAACCGGTGTCTGGGGGAAGAGTGGCACGATTAACAGCACCAGTATTATTATGATAGTGTTGATTATAAATTTCATGAGAATCACCTTGTGGTTGAATTCGATTTGCACCAGAAACGAAATTGTCTCGTTTCGCAATTTATTGTAAATGTTTATGTATGATTAATGCTTAATTAATTAAAATCTTTTACTTCTTATTAATTTGATATTCAGTACCAACACAATAACACTGATTCTAAAAAATCAATACCAATAAAATGTGCTCGTGCACTACTCTTTGTTAAAACAAAATCTCGTTTTACAACTTTCCTCAAAGTTCATACATCTAGATTTAAGTAATTATAACTTGTAACAATTTTAGCACAATAACAAGAATACCAGATTATAAAATTTGATAAATAACTGTTGCTTATCTTTGGCAAGTAATAATTATAAATCCGGATTTAGTCGAAACATAATTGGACCAACTTTCGGCTGCGAATTAAAGAAAAGTTTTGAGAGATTTATTTTCATTAATAATTAAGGATTACTTAACAATTATTTTTTAGGATGCTTTGAATTTTTAGTACGGAATTCCAATCACTAACAACTGCTTTCGCTATTCATTCAACTTATTAATAACTTCCACCGAAGTAATGCCTTTAGTATAAAAACGAAAGCTGAAGTTTGCGACTACAAAATAATTCGGAATTGTCACATAACATCTTTAATGCTAAAGTTGGTGATGATTCTGCGGCGAAGGACAAGAAACATTGCAATTTTAAGAACATCACTCCTTATGTATTTTTTACTTATTTGTTCCATACTAAATGGGCTTCAACTGAAGCAAAAAATACTTTTCGAAAGGTAAAGATATTTTATGTTTAGAAGTCTATTAGTAAAATACATTGGAGATTTTCTTAGTTGAATTTCATTCTTTGCAAAGTATAGTTACTTGAAATTCATAGAGCTGTAAACCACAAAAAAATATCTGGGAAATTATTAATTTAGAGAAATTTGAGACTGTGAGAAGGTGGGACTATGAGACTTATAAATATTTTGCATTTTTTTCCTAACAACGTTGATTGGTTCGCAGAGTCCCAAAGTCTCATATTCCCAAAGTCATTATCAGAACCATCATATCTTATGTAAATATTTCTTTGCAAAAAAAACAAAGATTTATTTATTCATACCATATAAGTCTAATTTACTTCTTCACTAATTTTCTTAATCACTTCAACCGAAGTAATTCCTTCAGCTTCTGCACTAAAATTTGTTATTATGCGATGACGTAAAACAGGAAGGAGAGCAATTTTAACATCATCAATATTGGGAGTAAACCTTCCCTCCATTATTGCCCTGGTTTTTGCAGCAAGTGTTAAATACTGCGAAGCTCTTGGTCCGGCTCCCCATGTAATCCAATCCTTAACAAACTGGGGAGAGTTTCCGTTTGTTGGGCGGGTCATGTTTACAGTCTTAACTGCAAATTCAATAACATTTTCGGAAACGGGGACCCTTCGTACCAAATTTTGTAATTCAATTATTTCTTCGGTAACTAAAACTTTATCAATTTGAGCACTATACTGGCTGGTTGTGGTTTTCACAATTTTTATTTCCTCATCGAATGAAGGATAATCGAGCCACAGGTTAAACATAAATCGGTCTAACTGCGCTTCGGGCAATGGATAAGTGCCCTCCTGTTCTATAGGGTTTTGAGTTGCAAGAACAAAGAATGGTTCGGGTAACTTGTATGTTGTTCCCGCAGCGGTTACCCTGTGTTCCTGCATTGCTTCTAAAAGAGCTGCTTGTGTTTTTGGTGGTGTACGGTTTATTTCATCGGCAAGGATAATGTTTGCGAAGATCGGGCCCGATATAAATTTAAAATCTCTCTTTTTTGTAAGCTGGTCTTCTTCAATAATTTCTGTGCCTGTAATATCACTTGGCATTAAATCGGGTGTGAACTGAATACGGCTGAATTTCAAATCCATTACCTCAGCAACCGTTTTAATAAGAAGAGTTTTTGCCAATCCGGGAACTCCGACCAACAAGCAATGACCTCGTGCGAACAAAGAGATTAAAAGCTGTTCTATTATTTCTTCCTGCCCAACAATTTTCTTTTCAATTTCCGATTTAACTTGTTTTATTTTATCGTTTAGTTTTTCAACAAGTTCAACATCTTTATCTGAAACGTTTTTGTCTTTCAATATTTTTCCCGGTTTTTATTTATAGAAGTGAGGAAATTAGATTCTTGTTTCCCAGTAAATTCTTTTCTTCAAATCTTCAATCCATTTGTCATATTCTTTTTGCTTTTTTTGTTCATCGGCAAGCTTTTTAATTTCTTTATAATCCTCATCAAGGCTTGGCATATGTTTTGGAATACGTTTTTCAAGATAAACAATGTGATATCCATACGTACCGGGAGCGTATTCTAATCTTCTTGGAAAACTGATCTCCCCTTCTTTTAACTTCGAAACAATATCTAAAAGATTTTTGTCGAGCTGGTTCAAATAAAAAGTTCCGAGACTACCTCCAAAAGCTGCCGTTTCTTCATCATCACTAAACTTTTTTGCATAGTATTGGAATGTTCCTTTATCGCTTATGATACTGTCTCTTATATCTGATAGGAATTGAATCGTTTCCAAATCAGCATCATCGTCCGGCTCAATCTTAATTAAAATGTGTCTCGTATGAAGTGATTCACCTCTTCTTTCAATCAGTTGAATAATATGGAACCCAATGGGTGATTCTACAACCTGGGAATATTCTCCTTCAGCAAGAGCAAATGCAGCAGCTTCAAATTCGGGATAAAACACACCACGTTTAACAAAACCAAGGTCTCCTCCCCGCACCTTACTGCCCGGGTCATCAGAATGTTTTTTTGCAAGTTCCGAAAAATCAACACCTGCTTGAATTGAATCGAGTAAAGCTTGTGCAAGGTCTCTTGCTGTTTTTTTTATTCTTTCAGTTGCCTGTGGATTTTTAAAGATATGATATATCTTCAGCTTTTCAGGTATCATTCCAATGCTGTCTTTGTATGTATTAAAAAACTTTTCGGCTTCTCTTCGTGTTGCTTCTACAGTTGCAAACTTTGTTTGCTGCATTCTCTGTATCATAAGGTTTTTTCTAACATCATCTCTTAATTCGCGCTTAATCCGCTCGATGCTCATACCGTACATTTCTTCAATTTTCTGCACTGAACCGTATTGCTGCTGAAACACCTGTATTTGATAATCGATCCTCTGTTTTATCTCTTCATCAGTAATAGTAATTGAATCTAATTCCGATTGAGCATAAACAAGTTTTTCATCAATCATTGATTTTAGAATTTTCTGTTTCAGCCCGGGAGTGGAGGGGTCGATTCCCCTCTGCGCAGAAAAAATGTTAATTTGAAAATCCAGTTCGCTCTGAAGAATAATTTCATTATCTACCACAGCAACAATTTTATCAAGAGTTTCCTGCGCAATGCCGGAGCTAAATAAAATAAAAAATAAGGGTGCAATTTTAAGTTTCATTAATCACCTAATTTATAACTTCAATCTCGTTTTTAGAATAAAGATCTTTAATATAATTTTCCAATAATTCTTTTCTTTTCTCCGCAAGATATCTTTTCTCAACGTCCTGCTTTATAACATCAAACGAAGGTAAAGAACCTTTTAAATATTTTTTGAGAACCTGAACAACAGTATAATATCCTTCCCTTTCTGAAATAACAATACTAATTTCGAGTGGGTGCAATCTTTTTACCACACGAAGAACCTTAATCGAATAAACATCTTGTTCTTTTAATAATACTTTGTTTTCGGCACTTATTATGGCAGAGTCGCCATAAAAAACATTCATGGCTTTCTGCCAATCGCTGTCTATCACCAACGATCTGAATTCCACCGCTCTGTTATCGTTACTAAAATGGATTATGTTAAGAAGATAGGATTTATCCCGTAGTTTGAAATCATTACTATTTTCCTTATAATAATTTATAATATCCCGCTGTTCAAAATTGATTGTTACGGATGATATATAACTATCTAAAAGAAGCACTCCGGCAAGTTCTTTGCCTGAATTTTTTATTAATCTTTTATAATTATCCTGCTGCAAAATCCCATCATTTTTTGCTTTTTGAAACAGGATTTCCCTGTTAACCCAATTTCTTATTACTTCACTTTTATGCAGAGTATTAACCATAGTAGTATCGATAAGTGACGCAAGTTCCTTTTTTGTAAGATATACATCATTCACCCTTGCAACATATTCGGTTTTGGGCTGTTCTTTGCCGCAACCGGTTAAAATGGATGCGGCAATTAACATTAAACTAATCTTGTTCAGTCGGCTTAAATGCCTTATGGAGTTCATCATAAAAGATGGCGGGTTTATAAATATTATTTAAAATATCTAGGTATTCTTTCTCAAGCCGTTTGCTTTCCATTTCCTGTACAATACCTGAAACTTCAGCTCGGGATTCATCAAAAGTTTTTAAACGGGATGGTTCTATTTGATACAATTTAAAAAAAGCATAGCCACCAGAAAACGGGAACGGTTCGGTAAAGTCGCCTGTATTTTCAATTGTATTTGCTTTCCTTGATAGGTCTGAAAAATCAACATCTTGTAATTCATAACGCCCTTTGTCTTTTTTCTTTCCGGGTCTTTCCGTGTAGAGAACAGCGAGACTATCAAAATCAGCACCTTCCTGAATCCATTTATGATACTTTTGAATTAAAGAATCTTCCATCGAATAAATTTCGCCGAATGCAACTCTATCAGGCAAAGCAAAATCTTCTTTATGTTCTTCCCAGTAACTGTAAATCTTAACACTGTCAATATCCAGTTGGTTCCATACTTCATCTTCCTGAAGTTTGAAAATGTAAACACCGTTTCTGTACTCATCCATAAGAGAAGCATAATTGGGGTCTTCCTTCTGAAGGTTCATTGCCTGATGTTCGATTAATTTTTCTTCAGCAAGTTTATTAACGGCTTTCATCACTTCGGTTTTTAGGAAGATGGGTTTGTTCATAAAATCAGAATTATTATTTGTTTCATTAATATATTCCTGCGCACTAATAGTTTTGCCAACATAAGTAAACAGAGTTTTATTGGCAATTGCATCAGGATTCGGATAATCAATACCGAACCTTGATGAGTCGCAGTTTTCAATTATTAAATCAACCGTGGTTTCATCCAAAACATAATTATACTTACTCTTAAGTGAATCTATATATCCATCATAATCTGCCTGATAACGCTGCTTTTGGTATATCTTTTTCAAATCATCTTTTTCCGATTCAAAACTTGGGTATTGCTGTCTATCGGTTAGTTTTATAATATGATATCCGAAATTTGTTTGTACTAAACCGGACATTTCACCCACATTTAAATTAAAAGCTATTTCATCAAACGCCTGAACCATCTGCCTTCTTTCAATAAACCCAAGGTCTCCGTCTTTAACCTTTGTAGCTGAATCATCAGAATACTGCTCAACCAAAGATTCAAATGACTCACCTTCATTTAGTTTTATCAGGACAGTATCGGCAGTAAGTTTAGCAGCGGCGGAATCAACTTCGCCCTTAACATCAAAATAACTTATAAGAATGTGACTTGCTTTAACTTTTGGAGTACGTGCCTGTCTTTCAGTAATTTTTATAAGATGATAACCATAATTTGTTTTTACCGGTTCAGGATAAACTTCACCGGCTTGAAGTGTGTACATAGCATTATCAAATTCATAAGGAAGAACACCTGCAGTTACGTAAAAAATATCGCCGCCTTTTGGTCCGGAGAATTGGTCGTCCGAATATTTCTCTGCCATTTCTTCAAAGCTTGCACCGTCTTTAATGCTGTCTATAATTGCATTAGCTTTTTCAAATGCTGCGTCATCGCCATCTTCATTCGATCTTATCATTATATGGCTAACTCTTAACTCTACTTTTCTTTGTTCATAAAGGTCTTTAACTCCTGGCTGAATAATATACTTTTCAATTATGTATGCTTCCCCAACCTGTCTCTGGTAATCTTCCAATTCTTTTTGTAATTCCGGGTCAGTATCGAAACTCCTGACTTGTGCGTTACGAAGTTTCATCCGGAATTTCATATAAAGATCCATAAAGTCTTCATATTGTGAGAAACTATCTTCCTCAGCAACTTCCCACCCGCCAACATTTTTAGCGTAAGCATATTCAAATTCATCTAAGGTAATTTTATAATTCCCGAATTCACCAACAATTGTTTGTGAATAAACCGGAATGTTGGCTACAGATAGAAATAAAAATACCGTAAGCAATAATAAGAAATGACGAACTATCATAAATAACTCTCCAATTTTAATAATTTTCAAATTTTAGCTTGGTATTTTAATAATAGAAGGGTTGAAAAGCAAGATTAATAACTCAGTACCAATCACCTTTAAATCTCTTATCTCAAAGGTGACTGGTACCTGGAAATACTTTACTTCATCAAAGTTATTTTTATTGCCTTGTTAAAGTTTTCAGCAGTCATCGAAATAAAATAAACTCCGCTGGGAAGATTATCTGCCGTTAAATTTATTTCGTGGACACCCGATTGCTGTATTCCATCAAACAACGTACTAACTTCATTTCCAATAATATCGTATAAAGTAATTTTAATTTTAATTTTAGATTGTACAGGAACAGAATATTTGATTGATGTGTTCGGATTGAACGGATTAGGATAATTCTGGAATAATTGATAATTGGTTAAATTTAATACCTCTACCAATATTTCACTGGAATATTCAAATTCACCGTTAAAATCTAACTGTTTGAGACGATAAAAAATTCTGCCTGCAAACAAGTCATTGTCTTCAAATGAGTATTGCATACCATTTGTTGTTGTTCCATTTCCCGGCACAAAACCAATCTTCTCATACGAAGTATTATCATATCTCTTCTGAACCTCAAAACCAAAATTGTTTGTTTCGGTAGCTGTAGTCCATTCTAATTGAACGCTTCCGTTAATATATCTTCCACTAAAAAGAGTAAGCTCAACCGGGACAGGAATTAATTCTATAGCATCGAGTGTGTTTATGATTCCCCATCCCATTAAATTATCAGGGTTACTACTACGCGAAGCAGTTTGCCTCAGTAAATCCAAAAGCTCCATAGGTGTTAAAGTCGGATCAACCGAAAGCACCAATGCTGCTGCACCTGCAAGTATTGGGCAGCTAAAAGATGTACCACCGCTGGTACCGTAACTTGTTGGACTTGAAGACCGTGCTACATAGACACCAGATCCCATTGCCATTAAATCCGGTTTTATTCTTCCATCAACCGTTGGACCAACACTGCTAAAACCGGATCTTTCACCATCACTTCCTACTGCTCCAACAGTAATTACGCTATCACCATCTGCAGGAGCACCAAGAGTATTATGATTTGGATTAAATCCCGAATTACTTGCTGAGTTAACAACAACAATTCCAAGCTTTACTGCTAAGTCTGCCGCAATAGTAATAAGAGCAGTATTTCCATCCATATCTTCCCATGTATAACTCTGGAATGGAGGATCAAATTCTAAGTAGCTAAGCGATGTGGTTGTGACATCAACGCCAATACTGTCTGCCCATTCTAAAGCTGCAATCCAGTTATCTTCTTCAACCGGTGTTTCGCTTAATATATCTTCTGTTCTTGCCAGAATAAAATCAGAATCGAATGCGGGACCGATTAGCCGACCTTCTTTAAAGCCGCCAATTGTTGAAAGAGTACTTGTTCCATGTGAACCCAACTGGCTAACATCGGGATCGCCATCAACAAAATCCCACATTGCAATAATATTCATCGATGAAAAAACTTCGTGTGCAAGATTATCAAACCCGGCATCCATTGAACAAATGGTAATGCCCTGACCGGTAAAACCCATATCGTGCACCGCAGGCACATTAATTTGATTTAACTGTGTGAATGACTGACCATAGTCAAATGAGTTAATACCATTCTGCTTATAGAGTGAGCTGCCTTGTGGTTGATTACCTGCATCTTCTTCAATTGAATAATCTTTTTTAAATTTATGAACAACATCCAAACTCTTAACTGTTGAAAGCTGCGATATCAAACCAATTTCCGATTTGGTTAAATAGCCGCTAACACCATTGAACCATTTTGATTTCTGCTTCAATTCAAAACCCAAACTCACTACTTTTTCAATGTATTCAGAGTTAACGGGTAAATCCATTTCGCTAATAAGTTCATCTGGAGTTAATACTTTGGCTCTACGTTTAAGTGATTTTACGCTAACTACAGACTCAGGATTTGCAAAATAGTGAGCAGTATTATCACCTTTGTCATTAAAGAAAACCCACACTAAAAGTTCATCTTTATCCGAACTTGCATTTAATAGATCATTAAGCTGTGTTGTTCCTTTGTTAAAATTTGTCTGTGCAAAAATACTTATAGACATCAACATCGAAAGGATTGCAATAAAAAATTTCATTTCATTTTCCAAAATTATTTAACATTTATTTAATTAACTGACTCTTGTTCCGCTTTTTACAGAATTACTTGCTGTTAAAACTTCCAAATTTCCCAGCTCATTTTCCACTGCTAAAATCATACCCTTCGATTCTTCGCCCATAAGCTTTGCCGGTTGGAGATTTGCAACGATAACAACTTTTTTACCTATCATTTCTTCCGGTTCATAACTTAGTGCAATCCCAGCAACAACCTGTCTTACTTCATCCCCAAGTTTTACTTTTAATTTTAACAATTTTTCACTTTTCTTTATTTTTTCAGCTTCAATAACTTCGGCAACTTTAAGCTCGGTTTTCATAAAATCTTCGTAGCTGATAAGATTATCTTTATCAGTTTTGGATTCACCACCGCCGAGTTTTTTTATCTGTTCTTCGATCATTTTATCCTCAATTTGCGGGAAGAGAATTTCCGCTTTATTTAGTTTATGTCCAGTTGGAAGATTTTCATCACCACATTTTTCCCAGGTTGTAAGTTCTGTATTAAGCATCTTAAATATTTTTTTAGATGAAAACGGAAGGACCGGCTCAAACAATTCTGCCAAAGTGTAAATGGTTTGCAGGCAAATATTAATTGTAGTACTGCATTTTTCTTTATCAGTTTTTACAGTAAGCCATGGTTCCGAATCGTTGAAGTACTTATTTCCCGCTCGTGCAAGATTCATAATTTCATTTGTGCCTTCTTTAATTTTATACCGCTCAAAGTACCCGGAGATTTTTTGGGGATATTCCGAAATGGTTTTTATCATCTCTTTATCCATTTCATTCAATACACCTTTCGGCGGGACTTCACCATTAAAATGTTTGTGTGCAAAAGTAAAAGTACGGTTTATGAAATTTCCGAAAATAGCAGCAAGCTCGCTGTTGTTTTTCGCCTGAAATTCTTTCCACTGAAAATCGGTATCCCTGTTTTCGGGCAGATTAGCAGCCAGGGTATAACGCAGCGGATCGGCTGGAAATATCTCGAGGAAATCAATTGCATCAATACCCCAGTTACGGCTTTTGGAAAATTTCCTGCCTTCAAAATTTAAAAACTCATTTGCAGGAACATTTTGCGGCAGACAATACTTTTCTTTTTCTCCGTCATTCCATGCCATAAGCATCGCCGGGAAAACGATGCAATGAAATACAACATTATCCTTCCCAATAAATACAATGTACTTAGTGTTCGGATCCTGCCAGTATTCTTTCCAAAGATCCGGTTTGCCAATTTTCTCCGAATATTCTTTTGTGGAAGAAATATATCCCAGAACTGCTTCAAACCACACGTAAAGCACTTTCCCTTCGGCATCGTCTAAAGGAACTTTCACTCCCCAATCGAGATCACGTGTTACAGCTCTGTCTTTCAATCCATCTTTAAACCAACCGCGGCAGTATTGCAAAACGTTTTCTTTCCAGCCGTATTTATCATTCATTTCATTTATATAATTTTCAAGCCGCTGTTGAAACTTTCCCAAAGGAAAAAACCAATGAGCGGTTTCTTTCAGAATGGGTGATTCTCCGCTTATTTTACTTTTAGGATTCTTCAGTTCCTTTGGTTCATACAGCGCACCGCAATTTTCGCATTCATCGCTTCTCGCTTCTTCAAATCCGCAGTTGGGACACGTGCCTTCAACATATCTATCGGGTAAGAACATTTTGTTTTTTTCATCATAAAACTGAAGTGTTTTTTTCTCTTTCAGTATTCCCTGGTTATAAAATTCTAAAAAGAATTCTTTTGCGGTTTTGTGATGAATAGGTAAGCTCGTCCGGGAATAATTATCAAAACTCATCCCGAACTTTTTAAATGCATCGTAATTTAGTTTGTGATAGCGGTCTATAATAACCTGCGGTGAAACATTTTCTTTATCTGCACTAATAGTAATTGGCACACCATGTTCATCAGAGCCGCAGATGTAAATGATATCATCGCCTTTTAATCTTTTATAACGCACATAAATATCTGCAGGAAGATATGCCCCGCTGAGATGACCGAGATGAATTGGTCCGTTTACATAAGGCAGCGCAGATGTAACAAGTATTTTTTCTTTCGGCAAGTTTATTTCCATATTTTCTAAATGAGAATGCTAAATATACAGATTTGATTTAGAAAATATTTTACCGGAATAAAAATATAAGAACGCTTTACTGTAAATTACCTTCTTAGGTTTACCTCGCTTTCCCCTGTGTGGCAACGGCTGTTGCTGCTTTTGCAATTATCATCGGGAGCGCCTAAATAATGGCGAACCCCTTTCCGGCTTAACTTAACACTGGATTATCTCTCGCAAGCTTCGAGATGTATCCTTAATAACGTTATATTTTTAAATCGCCGGTCCAAAAGAAAAAGTATAGTCTACCCTCCTTAATTTTATTCTATTAATCGATTGTAATTCTATCTTATCTTCTTTTAATGGGAATCCGAAGATAGCTATATTATAAAGTTCTTCATCTTTAACATTAGTATAGTAGCTCAAAAATTTAAACCCTTCAAATTCATTTTTCTTTATAAATTCCGAAATAAATCTACACTTTTCATATTCTTCTTCGTTCGTCGTACAGAGTTTGTACATTAAAATACTAATCATCTCAAACTCGGTAATACCTTCTTTCTCAGTAAAGGAATCAGCAATATTAAGTATTTTCAATTCTTTTTTTGTTTTGAAAGTAGCAAGTATGATTTCATCAGCGATTGTTACTCTTGTTTCGTGTAAACAAGTTTCTAAATCAGGAGACGAATAAAATATATCAATATCTGGGGTATCAAATCGGGAATAGGAAGTCTTTAAATCTTTTCTGGGAGTATCAAATGTAGTATTATTTAATAAATCATTTGCATTGATTCGTAACCTATAAAGTTTTGTCCCAATTGGAAGAATTATCTCATTTGATGCTTCTAGAATATCATTCAAGGCTTTTTCTTTTTCTTCATCATTACTCTCAGTCAAAGCATCGTACTGTTCCGTCAAACCTAATCGCCATAAAGGTGGCCCATAATGAAATACAACTAGGTCAGTTTTTTGTTTGAGTAATTCGTAATCGCTTTTTAGTGGCTCTTCAAACTCAACGGATTCCATTTCTTTTTTATCTGATATTTTATAAACTGGAGCATAACCACCAATATTTTGTAGTACGGAGCCTTGCGAAAAAAATACTTGCATTAATTCCACTAACTTTTCTTTACTGAGTTCTAATCCATCATTGGAACCACAATTTTCGCAAGCAGTTTCAGATTTATCACCGATTTTCTCAGCTGTAATTTTTAAACCTTCGTTAGAAAAACAATTTGAACAAAGCATGTAAGTCCTTGAAATATAACTATTACTTAACAAGGAAGGAGAACATTTCTCCAAGCCTTCTAATAATCAGTGTTGCTCTAAAATATTTTATTTTACTAAAATTTGATAGCTTTCATTCTTGATATTATTCAATGTTGAGTTTTATCAAGATTAATAACCTAGTAAAAATCATTCTTAATTCTACATTCTAAACTACTTCGCTTTTTCCTGTGCAGCAACAGCTTGGGCGGCTTTTGCTATTTCATCGGGATCGCTTAACGACCTGTTTCACCTGTGCCGCCTAAATCACTACTGAACCTGAACAAACACAATTGACTTCAATTCACCACTTAACTTAAATAAATAAACTGAATTGGCGGCATCAGGTGCAAGCAATGGTTAGACTAAAACAACAATTTGTACCAACGACCACTTTTTAATTCTACTATCTAACCTCATGCTTGATTGATGACCAACTTGTAAGAATTGTAAACAAACCCAAGAGCACGAGTCCTATCCAAACAATATAATCTGGAACCACTTTAGTTGCATTGCCAGCAAAAAATAAGTAAAGGACTGAACCACAAAGTGAAGGTAAGCTCAATGCTAGAATTAAAGATGCTGAGGCAGATAATAATTTTTCCAGTAGTTTTAATTGCGCACCAGGACTTGCTTCCCAAGTAAGAATATCGAGTCCACCCGATAAATCTTTCATTTTTGGAGCGATGACTTTGCTAATATGCAAACTTGCTCTTCGAATTCTAATTTCTGTAGTCCAGAATACCAACAACAAAATTGCAATAAGGAAAGGAAGTAATGCGATTGCAGTCAATATGATATTTTCAAATTGGTTTTGCTGATTTCCTAGTTTAAGACTTACCGAAAAAAGTCCAAGTACAGCGGTGTATACTATAACGCTATATTGGAGAAGTTGCATTTGGAATCGTCTGTATAGGGGAATCATTGATTCAACAAAATCGAATTCCTTTAATAAACCATCCTTTCTGATTTGATGTAAATCGGTCTCAAAAGTCCAAATATCTTCAAGCTCTCTGGCAATCACTTGAAGATCAGAAAGAGGTTTATTTTGAAGGTCCGATTGTGCTTCTGTTTCAATCCAATTTTTAAGCTTGTCGAAGTCATCTACCTCAAAGATGTGATAAATTGTGTTTGGATTATTAGGATCGGAAAATGTGCGAATAGAGGATACACCGTTAGAGACTAACAGATCATAAAGCTCCTGTTGAGATGAACGCCACTGTGCGAGGTTTGTGACTTTATATTTTACAATAACGGTTTTCATCTATGTCTACATATCTAAATATTAGTTCACTCACTGATTCATATTCCACATGCTCCAGCGAGATGTCTAACGCTTCACATCACCGGCAGCCAAAAGTATAGCGAAGAACGAGCGCCGCTTTTAGCTGTCAGAGTGCATGCGCTTGTTATACGGCGTTAGAAGTATATCATATTATTTAAAAAATAATTCTGCATTATCTTTTGGATTAAAAATGAGTTCTTTTTTTGCATTAGATATATCCCAATAATTTCGAGTATTATTAGATACACCATAATACACTCCATATTTTACATTAGTTTTCAAAGAACATTTTATTAAATTAACTAAATCATCATGACTAAGCCATGTAGATCTAAATCTGCTATTTATTAATGGGTTATCATCTTTTAAGACGGTTCCTATTCTTAGACTAATTACATTTAAGTCATAATAATCTGAATAATATCTACCTAACACTTCTCCAAATATCTTACTAACACCATAATATCCGTCAGGTCTATTCTCCATTTGTGGACTTATTAAATTTTCATATTTTTCTTGTAAATGTAAAGATGGCGGATTTCCTTCATAGAAACCAGTCACATGGTTTGAACTTGCAAATATTATTTTATTAATTTCTTTTCTCTTTGCGAATTCAAATATATTTCTTGTTGTGATAATATTATTCTTTAACACCGATTCCCATGAAGCGTCTACCTTAGAATCAGCAGCTAAATGTATAATACAATTTATTGGTAGATAAGCTTTTGACTGAGATATCAAATCAGTAAGATTATTTAAATCTGATTGATAATAGTTATTATCTTTTATAGGATGAATATCAAGCCTAATGATGTCATAATTATTTAGTCTTTTGACTAATACATTACCGATTACACCCTCAGATCCAGTAATCAGCAATCTGTTATTTCTTCTTATCATTAAACAATACCTTTTATTTTATTACGCATTTTAGATTGTAGTTTATCGTGTTTAAATATCAACAACTAATGTTAAAATTATGGTTAGAGAAAATTATGAAAAAAATATCTTTAGAAATAGAAAAACAGTTCTTAATTCTACATTCTAAATTACTTCGCTTTTCCTTGTGCAACAACGGCGGCGGCGGCTTTTACTATTTCATCGGGATCGCCTAACGCCACGCATCACCAATAGAGAAAAACAGAGCGAGATACGAGCGGCGCTTTTTTCTATCCGGGTGCATGAGATTGTTAGCTACTTAAATCAACGAAAATAGCCCCTTAACAACAATTTCTTGAATACCATTAGCTAATCGCTGGGCACTTGCTTTTGCACTGACTTTTAACTTAATTATCTCAAGTTGTGTAAGCACCTCCATTTTTTTAACCAATTTTTTATATCCTTTTACGGTAAGGTCGCCGTCAGCAAGCATTACTGTCCACCGTTCAAAATTCTCTGCTTGAAGACGTACAAAATCAGACGTGTCCTTTTTCGATGATGAGATCAACTGCTTTAATTCTTTTTTTGCTAACTTATCACTTTCATCCAAAATACCATCGATAAAATCTGTAAATTTATTCATAGTATCCTCCTAGCGTTTATCTTTGTTTTTTAGATTTTCAGTAGCAATCGCGATATCGAACGCTTGCCCAAGAACTACAGAAGCTTCCCGAAAGTACTTTTCCCCTAGTACTAGAGGTCCATTTTCCTTATAGTCTTTTACATCATCTTCAAATAAACCCTGTATTTTCTTAAGCTGCTTTATTGTATCGCTATTAGGCTCCCCTTTACCTAATTCATACTCATATGCTTTTCGCAAGTTTAGCGTGATTTTATCAATTGCACCCTGGTTATCATTTACAGACTTTGTATCGAAACTTTCGACTAACAAAGTTGTTTCTGCTTTGAGTGCTGTTAACTGGGTATAGGTCGTTGCATCGTAATATGATATTGGTATACCAGAACACCCAAGTAGGGTTAGCAGTAATAATATAGTGCCTATTAAAAAAGAAGGAATTCCAAATATCCTTAACTGCGTTTGTGACTGCCGCGTAGTTAATGTATTCATAACGTCTTCTCCTTATGTTGATATTCTATTGAAATAATACATTTTCTTTCTACTATAAAAAACATGTCATGCTCCGGAGGTTTCGTATCTAACCATATGATTATGTACTTTTATAGAAAACTACAAACAAAAATTTGAAGTTCAAAGAGTATTTCTTAGTATCCTACCATATCTAAAAATTATTAAAAAAAATACCTTTAGAAATAGATAAACTATTCTTAATTCTACATTCTAAATTACTTCGCTTTCCCTTGGGCGGCAACGGTGGCCGCTGCTTTTACTATTTCATCGAGATCACCTAACGCCTAAATCAGCCGACGCGTTAGCTATCTGCTGCATTGATTTGTTAGCAATTAATTTTTTGGTTGCTTTACAGTTCTCAAATAAGGTTTTACCGTTTCCCAACCCCCTGGAAACATTTTATCAGCTTCTTCATTGGAAACTGCGGGCAAGATGATTACATCATCACCATCTTTCCAATTTACAGGGGTGGCTACTTTGTGTTTTACTGTTAACTGCATAGAATCGATGACTCGTAAGATTTCATCGAAATTACGTCCTGTTGACATTGGATAGGTTAACATTAGTTTAATCTTTTTGTCTGGACCAATAATAAATACTGATCGAACTGTCGCATTTGTCATTGCTGTGCGTCCTTGTGATGTACCTTCTTCTTCAGCAGGTAGCATGTTATATAATTTTGCAACAGCTAAATCACTATCACCTATCATTGGATAATTAACAGCGTGCCCTTGAGTTTCTTCTATATCCTTAGACCATTCAGTATGATCTTCTACTGGGTCAACACTTAAACCAATAACTTTACAATTCCTCTTGGTGAATTCGGGCTCCAAGCCAGCCATATAACCTAATTCGGTGGTACAGACTGGTGTGAAATCTTTAGGATGTGAAAATAAAACTCCCCAGCTATCACCTAACCATTCATGAAAATTTATTTCCCCGTGGGTGGTTTGGGCTGTGAAGTTAGGCGCTTCATCGTTGATTCTAAGTAACATAATGTTCTCCTTTATTAATTGTGAAAGATTTATTGTAAATAAATATCCATATGCATCTAAAATTGCAAACCATATAATTAGGTGGTTTTTAAAAAACTACAAACATAAATTTGAATATCAAAGAATATTTCTTAGTATCCTTACCATATATAAAAATTATTAAAAAATACCTTTAGAAATAGAAAAACAGTTCTTAATTCTACATTCTAAATTACCCTCGCTACCCCTGTGCGGCAACGGCGACGGCTGCTTTTGCAATTTCATCAGGATCGCCTAAATAACGGCAGAGTTCACCATCATTTTGGAGTGGAGTAGAAAAATGTCAGGTGGGACGAATTGTTATGTGTTTCTTTCATTTTTCATTCTCAACAGTTTGAATAAACGTCGTTTTATTGGGGTTCATTTTTGTGTTTGTTCTACTAATACCAGCAACAGTTTCAATACAAATAAACAAACAGTGAAATGTCGTTCCTATTATGGAGAGTGTTGTCATGCCCATACCTGAAAAAAGATGCCAGAACATGATATTAGCTGCCAAAGGTGGAAAATGTGCTAAAGCACCAATCATATGAAATTTTCTTATTCCTGCACTCGTAGTGCCTATCCATAAAGAAACTCCAATTATGGCCATTAATAAATAAGCTTGAAATAGACCAACCAACGCTAATTCATTATCCATTAGGAAGCTGAATTTCCCAACTCCAAGATAAGTCCCTATGGTAGCATTGACGGTGAGCGCTATACCAATCACGATTAATATTGACCCATGTATTCTTAAAATTTTCTTACGGGTTTTCTCTTTGATAGTCAATTTTTATATCCTTTTTTAGAAATTGAACCTAACATTGTATAAATACATTGATCTTGTCACGCTAGAGTAGCAGGTTAAACCCAATTACATCTTACTCGCTTCTTCTGACATATATACTTTAACATCTAGCGAGCGCCAGAATCGTCCTCAAGGTACGTACTGTTAACTCCAAAATTCGTCGAAAGCATACTGGTCATCTATGAAGATCCGCTCCTCTACTATCTGTCCATCGCGCCACTGGATTACCTCGCAGAAGGAATACTCAAGGGTCTTATCTCCCCGGGTAGCCGTAGCTCGGGAGATCGCCACCGTATTCTTGTCTGTTGCTAGAAAGTCAAGGTCCACCAGTTTGAACGTGCCTCCAGATAACTCACCAATCTTGGCGAAAGCCTCGAAAACGGCCGTACGTCCTTTGTAAACGCCGGAAATAGGACTTTTGCCTGGCCAGTGCCAGACGGTGTCCTCTGCAATCAGTTCGGTAAGTGTGTCCATGTCGCCACTAGAAAAAGCCTCGTGTCCGCGTCGAAGTCTCGCTGCGTTTGGATGTTCGCTCATGATTCTTCCTCCTTTTTTAATGCTATATAGATCATCAGATGATAAACTCTGTTTGGTCTCCTTTATTCCTTCAGAGTTCGACTAAGCAAACCGTATAACTATGTAAATCAGCCGCGCGCTTGACGCAAGACTCTGGAGTTGCACAGAGTCTCGAATATCCATGAAGCCGAAACGCGCACCTGAAGCGCATCGTCTGGATTTGGTTTTTTAGGCACCTGTTTGCTCGTAAGAACCTGTCAAACAACTCTTTTTTTTGTTCATGTCAAGGGCACCCGTGCGCTCTCTTACACCCTACTGGTTGTGATGAGCATCAATCTCATCTTGCGAGAGTTTTAGAAAACGGGCGGGGTTATTGTATAGAATATCGCGCTTTTCGTCCTGAGTAAGAAAGTCGAAGGATTCAAGTTGTTCGAGGGACATTTCAATACCGTGTGGCCAAACCATCTGATCCGAACCAAACATAACTCTGTCTATAAAACCAAATTCTTTAGCTTTTTTCAAGAAATCTTTGGCATAGGACTTTGTCATTGGATGCACCCATAATAATACGCCCAAATCAACATACAATTGTGGATATAATCCCATCATTCTTAAAGCCCTTTCATAAAAGACTTCACCGGCATGCATCATATACATTCTGAGCTTTGGGAATTTTACTAATACATCCTCTAAAAGTAGTGGGTCTCCTTTTAAAAGCCTGAAATTTGGACGGCCTATATACGTTATTTTGGGCGGTCCTCCACCAGTATGGATAGCAACAGGAATATCATATTTTTCGCATATTCTTAAATAGGGTTCATATCCAGGGTGATCCAGACTATAGCCCTCATACACAGCGCCAATTTCTCCAAAGATTTCTATTTTCTTTTCTTTAACCCATTTCTCAAATTGTACAGTATCAATTTCACCAGGTGCAAACATTGAGATGCCCCTGATAAATCTTCTATCATTATCACGATCCATCCAGTTATTAACCGCATTAAATGGACCGCTGATAACACCTTTCACGATGTTGTATTTTTTCATTAACTCATATGTCTGGTTAAAATGCTCATCCACATTTTGCGGAGCTATTTTACCATATTGATCGGGGGCAACAAAATAATTGGTTTGATCATAACAATGAAGATGCATATCAATAATTGGCTGTTTACTTTGCTGGGCATATAAATTCAAAGCAAATATACTAATGATACAAAGCACTTGCTTCATGACACATCCTGATTTTGTTATTATTGACAATAATTCTACATTATTTATTTTCAGGGCCTGTTATATTTTAATATTCACATACCTAACCAAATGATAAGGTAGTTTTATAGAAAACTACAAACATAAATTTGAAATTCAAAGAATATTTCTTAGTATCCTTACCATATCGAAAAATTATGAAAAAAATTCCTTTAGAAATAGAAAAACAGTTCTTAATTCTGCATTCTAAATTACCTCGCTTTCCCCTGGTTAGCAACTGCTGCTGCTGCATTTGCTATTTCATCGGGATCGCTAAGGTAATACCCATTTAAACGATTAAACCGCACATCGAAACTTTAGTTTAAAATCTGTTTTGTGCGGTATAATCCGAATTGAAATGAATGTTGTGCGCATTATTAGCAAGTCTGAACCTTCAATTTAACTTATTAAAGAACTACAATTACTTCTTTACCTAATGGACATGATCAGGTTGCCAGGGAAATGGACCCTTCCAGTCATCCAGCAGCAGTCGCCAGGCATTCATCTCCAGCCACTGATCATACATAGCCCAGTCCTTGTATTTCGGTAACAGCACAATACCTGGCACCATCATAGGATTTGTCCCTTTATTAAATTCTGCATAAATGGCAGCTCGTAAATCACGGATGAATTGCAGATTATCTGTCACATCCTGCTTTGTTCCCCCTTCTAATGCATTCGGCGCTTCATTGTGCGTGTAGACTGCTTTATCAAAATCCAATTTCAGAATTTCTTCCTGAGACCGCTCCAATTCCCTAATGTTGAAATCTGGCACAATACTAAAAAGCACTCTGTTAGGAGTGACCAGGTCGGCTATATAAGCGACCTTCTGCTCCGGAAGAAGAAAAACTGTCATGCCTAAGCCATGATTCATACCGAGGTAGTGTAGTTCAATCGTAGTTCCGCCCAGAGTAATGTCCTTGCGCATTCCTCTCCACGATTCATCCGGTACCACCATGTCTCGTCCTGTATTTGCCTCCATCCAATTATAAGCTTCGATATGAGCAAGTGTTGTTGCTCCTGCATCCTTAAAGACCTGACCGCCGCTGGCATGATCCCAGTGATTGTGGCTGTGCAGCATAAACTTTACGGGTTGGTCCGTTACTTCCCGGATTGCCTGCAGCAATCCCTCTGAGTGTTCAGTACTTATGGATTCGATAGCGATCACACCCTCACCAGTGACAATAAACATCGAATAGTAGTGATCACCGGGACCATAACTGTAGACATCCTCGGCAATCTTGGCAACATGATCCGGTAGAGTTTGGGCGCTGACCATAGAATTATAGAAACCTGCACATCCCAGCACCGCTAAAATTACCGCAACTGAACTTTTTACAGTAAACATTATTAACTCCTCTCTGATGTAAAAAATGATATTGATTGTAATAAAGTTAGCGCTTGCGATAGCGTAAAGGAATGCAAATAACTGCAAATATCATGTAAATTTCTGCAGTTTGAGTTTAAAAACTTTAGGAGTTTGACCAGTCACTTTCTTAAATACTTTGCTAAAATAGAAGGGGTCTTCAAATCCTAAATCAAATGCTGTCTCTTGGATGGTTTGACCGGAATACATAAGAGCTCTTTTTGCTTCCGTTACAATTCTTTCGCGTATCACTTCAATGGTGGACTTCCCTACAAATAGTCTTAGAACATCAGACAGTTTTCTATTAGAAATATTTAGTCGTTCAGCATAGCTCGTTACATCGTGATATGTCTTGAAAAATTTTTCTAAATCATAGTTAAAATTTTGGAATATTAGATAAGTCGAATTGGTCGTATAGTACTGCCTAGTAAATTGCTTTCGTTTCAATTGATCCAATTTTATTATTAAAGTTTCTAGTAAATGTTGTAAAATATTAAATTTTCCATATTCATCTTCTTTTTCATATTCATTTAAAAGCTGAATAATTAACGTTTCAAATGAAGACTTTTCCGTTTCATTCACTTTAAGCACTGAGTTTACTGTTAAGTTATTAAAAAGTCTGTATTTCCAGGTTGAATGATAACGAGCAGATTCCAGAAAACTGTCGGAAAATCTTATACCACATCCCAGTGTGCCAGAATTTGGATCAAATGCATGAATCTGGTCTTTTGTGACCAACATAAATGTGTTCGATTCAATCTTATAAAGTTGATCGTCGATCAAATGTGTGCCGCTGCCTGTATTAATCCAAATTATCGCTTGATAATTGTTCCTGTGCGGCTCAAATGGTTTTGTGTGATAGGTTTTTATGAGCTTATCATCGATGCGATAAATGTTGAATTCATTGCTCCGATTATTTTGTTCAGAATGGGAAACTTGTTGCTTTTTGCTCATTTATTTTCCATTAACTCCGTCTCTCAGGTAACTTTATCTAAGGGTCCGTTTGAGTCTTGACGAGAAAGGAAGACAACTCCATAATCCAAATAAAATGTTGTAAGGGAGTTATTTTACCACATAAATGAAGAATCAATCGATTTTAATATTATATACTAAAAACTAAATTACTTCGCTTTCCCCTGGTTTGCAACTGCTGTTGCTCCCTTTTTTATTCATCGAGATTTCCTAAATAACTGCAGAGTTCGCCTGCATTTTGGAGTGGAGCAGAAAAATGTTAGATGGAGAGAATTGTTAGGCATTTTATTCTCCTTTACCTTGTAGTTTTTAATAGCAAATCATCTTCAATTGATACAAACTTTGACGCCGAAATAATTAAAGATTTAGCTGTAAGTTGAGCTACACCATATACTTCAACCGAAACACCAAAGTCTTTTCTAATTTTATTTATCAATAAGTCAAAATCACCATCCCCGGATGCTAACACAACTACGTCTGATTTCTTTGCATATTCCATAACGTCCAGTGTTATGCCAACATCCCAATCACCCTTCGCGGAACCATCACTTCTTTGAATAAAGGGCTTTAGTTTTACTTCAAATCCGATTCCCCTAAGTATGTTTTGAAATTGTTTCTGCTTCTCATCACCCCTATCAATGGCATAAGCAATCGCTTTCACAACTTCCCTATTTGAAGTAGCTTTAGCCCAAAACGCATTATAGTTGAAATGGCAATTGTGGAACTCTTTTGTAGTGTAGTAAATATTTTGAACGTCCACAAACACGACGACTTTTTGCATAGATTTGATTGTCCTTTCTGGAGTTGCTTGAGTACTTAACTATAACTTAACAAAAGGAGGACATCTCTCCAATCCTTATAAAAATCATTTTTGTTTTAAAGTTTTATCCAATAATTACTACTTTGCTTTACCCTGTGCTGCAACTGGAGCTGCTTCTTTTGCAATTTCTTAAGGATCACCTAAATAATGGCTGTCATAAATTGGGTATTTGCAGTGAGCGCAGAGAACGAAAAATACGTCTGTGTGAATTTACCTTGTTAGACCGAAATGCCGAACTCTCCACCTTCTGACGCACTATTAACGGCCCCAATTAGCGCTGCTTACTATCATCTCCGTCAGGCTGCTGTAACAGCCCTTCAAAAACGCGACCGATTGCTACAGGTGTACAGCTTCCCTTTGGTGATTTTGCTGAGCTGAAGCATTTCGTTAAGTTGTAGAAGTAGGCAGTGCCCAATAAGCCAAAGCAGAACGCTGTCCACTTGTACAATTGGCCATCTGCACAACCTTCCAACGTGCAGAATACGCCCCAGCGGGTCTCCTTAATCCAGCTGAAGAAGCAGCACCATTTCGTTACGGTTCGATATTTCTTGCATGGATAAGGGAAGATCCACTTCCAGCATACGGTCCAGTAACCTTCTTCGTAGGTAATTGTTTCACACATTGTGTGCCTCCTTTTTGGTGAACGTATGATGTGGTTTCGATTTTTGAGATCTATGTCTCTCCAGTATTGGTCACATCATATAATTATGTGATTTTATAGAAAACTACAAAGAAAAATTTGGAATTCAAAGAATATTTCTTAGTATCCTTACCATATCTAAAAATTATGAAAAAAAATACCTATAGATATAGAAAATCAGTTCTTAATTCTACATTCTAAATTACTTCGCTTTCCCTTGGTTAACAACTGCCTGCGCTACTTTTGTAATATCATCGGGAGTACCTAAATAACGTTACGCCACAGGTGCGCGGCATAGCCGCGTCGCCCTGGAGGGGTTTGAGACAACACCAACATCTATTTCAGAATTTCATTAAATCAAGCCACCCAAGAAACCAAACGTCTTGTCAATCAAGTAGAACGCTATCACAACGAAGACAGCACCTATAAACGTTTGGCCGAGCCACTGTAGATCTCGATCTTCTTTAAACGAGATATTTGGAAATAGATAATTTAGAAATTGCAAAAGCTGTTGCTGCGCAGGGAGAGGCGAAGAAGTAATTAACAATTAAAAAATTAACAATTAACAATTAACATATTAGTGAATTGAATAGGTCATCAAAATGGTGGGCTTAAAAAACAAGCCCACCATACGGAATTTCATTCCTTTCCTTCAGTTTCGATGAGTGACGAATAGAGTAACCTAACCCATCGCATCGTTTCGGACGCACTTATCGGCCTTTGCGTCGACACTCGCCCTAATTACACGCGTTCTCCAATTCATTCACATCGGTATACCCATTGAATAACTCGGTCATCGTGGCGTTCCCGCGAAAGGTGATGTCGATAAAATCGCTGCCGACGTTGCTGACAACGCCCTCCACGAAGTTGAAAAGCATTTGCGTGACAATCTCTTCACCAGACAAGCTAGCATTATTATTTTGCGTGTCAGTAGCGCGTATCCTCAACTCTTGCGTGAATGGTACCTTAATATTTTTGACTGTCTCTATGGCGTCATAGATCTCCACGGCCGTGAAGGGTGGCACCGTGAGAGTTCTGATACGGGAGACTTCTATCGTCGTTTCTTCGGTACTCGACCAGGTTGAGGCGGTAGTAGTGGTAGTTTGTGTCGTGTACTCATAGTTGACGCTCGCCTCTGCCGAAAAGGTGACTCCCCCCCCGAACGGTGTAGTATTGTTGCCGACTCTTGCTGATACCTCAACCCCAACAGTCAGTCCAGCACTGTACGTGTTACCCGAGAATAGCTCCAAGCTCTCAGTTGTGCCTATAGTTGTACTCCACGACCTCGACTCCGTCCTTCCAACGGTTTCCTCGAGCGTGGCTGAAGAACAATTGCGTAGAGTCGCTAAGTAGGCGAAGTCGAGCTGCGCTGGAGGCATAATCGGCTGGTGGTAAACCGTCCCGCGGTCCTCGATCTCCCAGTCGATGTGGTCCGATATGAGCCGGAATCGGTCGCCGCCAAATGTGTTGGTCTTCAAGAGTGTAGACTCCTCTTGTACATAGTAGCCCGTTTCTTTGTGCTTGATCCGGACCCACCCATCTTCGTCCTGCTCGAGTACGAATTCGTCAGGTTCACCGAGAACGGTACCTCCAACACCTCCACGCAGACTTACAAAACCGGTTTCGGAAAATGGAATAGGTAAGTGTAAGATGTACCACCAGATTCCCTCAGCGTAACCAAGATGGCTGATGTAATAAGTATCTGGGGCGCCACTCGGAGTGAAATAGAACTGTTGTGTACCATCATTACCTAAGTAATTCGTTGTCTCAAAGCAATCGTAGCACGAGCTGGTGATGACACCTTCACTGCCCTCACGCTGCAGAAGAAACGGAATGCCCTCATCGATCTTCACAGGGGGAGGGATATAGGGCAACGCCGTCGTCAAGCTAAGGGGAAGGTTCGAATCATTAAGTTCGAGGATACCATCGTATGTCGCCAACTCGAGTTGTGTCGCGTCTCTGATGACGATATTAACGGTGACACCATTGGCGAACGCGTTCTTTTCTTCTTCCGACAATTCAGTGTTGTGGATGTCCAGAATCGTGAGATTCGTAGAGGCATTGATGGGAAGAGACGTGTTGAAGCGCGAGTAGCCCGGAAAGCTGATTTGAGCCTCCGTGGGGAAATACCCCTTCTTGACAATCTGCCGCGCGTCGATCACGACACCAATATACCCTTCATCCACTTCGAGGTCGGGATTGCCCCCAGGATCGATTTCAATGACTTCCTCCTCCTCCGGGCCGGTTGGTTCTTCCTCGCTGCAGCTTGAGAGGGTCAAAACGAGCGCAAGAGCGAGAACGCCCCTAAGGAGTTGCAATACATAACGAGTCATAATGTATACAGCTTCCATATTAGCACCTCACTTATTTATTAATGAATTATTGATTACAAAGTTTCATAACCCCAGGTTAAAAGAATACGAAATTATTTACACAAATAATGTAGGAATTTCGTTGATAACTTTGTAGCTAATCTTCCTACAAATCAGAAAAATTGAGCTTCCAAAACCCCTACCAACTTTCATTGATAGGGCTTTAATCTGCAAGTGTTTGTGATGATTTTATTTCAACAATAACATTTGCTTAAGTATTTTTCCTTGTCACACTGAGCTTGTCGAAGTGTAACGATCAATCTTTGACAGGTTTAGACTGACATAATTATTTCATCAATATTTATCCTCCGAAGCTTTAGCGTAGGAGAACCATTTTTTTTACTTGAATAGTATTACCCGCTTGTAATCTGTAAAAGTAAGTGCCGCTTGATAGGTTAGCTGCGTTAAATGCTACTTCATAAAATCCAGCATCAACTGTTTCGTTCACCAGTACACTAATTTCCTCTCCAACTAAATTGTAAATAGAGAGTCTGACAAAACCATTTTCGGGAACGCTGTATTTAATAAGTGTAGATGGATTAAATGGGTTTGGATAGTTTTGAGAAAGTGAGTAACTAACAGGGATCTCATCATTTTCTACTGATGTTACTGGGCCGGAACAACCACTTACTCCGTAAGCAGTAACCCCGGCGGGGCCTACAAAAACAGCAAAACAACTATCAGAACCTGTTAGACGGTAACCTGCCCTCCCTCCAAATGTTGAATCTGGAAATATCCCTGCCCCATCCATTTTTATATCGGGAGTCGTTACAAATGAACCACCCAAATAACTGCCCCCCCCGTACCAAAATCCAGGAAGCGGTGCACCTTCATTTAACCAGGCAAATTTAAAATGCCCATCAACTCCTCTTAAACCTATAACATCTGCTATATGGGTTATACTTAAGCTTGCATCAAAATACCCTTGATTCCAGGTGGCACCGCCATCATTTGTTACCATATATCTCGCGTCTGTATCAGCCATATTATTAAAATTTCTCGTCGTCGTAATACAGCCGCTTATCTGATCATTTCCGCCACTAAAAGACATACTAGGACGGTGGGATATATAAGTTAAACTAACAATTTGAGTTAGATAGGGAACTGTCACCATAGCATTATCACTATAGGTTATATTGATTTCACTATCAATTAATTCACCAGTGTTTTCAAATATAGAGCAGGTAACTATTCTGTCGCCCGACGAAAGCGAGTCAAAATAAGCAACATCCATCTTCAAAGTAGCCTCGATTGGGGCTGCAATAAAGCGAAACCAGTAAGCATTAGCGAATGGATGATTATTTCGGTCAAGAACTGTAGGTGTAAGGGCATAAGGGTCTTCAATTACAAAAGCTCTTGTATTCAGCATTCTGGTAGTTGCATCAATCACTGAATCCATCGTTGCAACAATATAAACTTTAGCCAAGCTGGTATGTCTGGGATAATCAGACACTACTCTGGCCCAATATTGATCAGTATCCGAACTTTTGGGAAGGTTCAAATAGAAGAAGCCGGTACCATCTGTTTTGTATCTTGCTACAAATCCAAAGGCAGCTCCGAACCAATCAAAACCACCTGTAATGTAAATATACCAATCAGTCCCGTCATTTAAAACTTCTATATCAAGGTCGTCGGTTCGGAAATCCACAATTGTAGGATAGGTAAATCCGGTAAGATAACTCCAACCTAACCCACCATTATCAGAATAAAATATTCTTAGTGTATCTGTTGCACCATCGGCATAATTTGTTGTCGCGACCCAGATTCTTCCGTCGGTATTCTGCGTTGTAGTTGCTGTTGCCCGCATTCTACCCGGCGTAATAATGCTGATGCCAATGTTGTTGGGCCCATCGTTTGGTATTATAGATTCTACAAGTGGTGTGGCTTGCGGGCCAAAATCCGGGGATACTTCCTTTGAACCAACCAGGGCGTTAATTTGTTTTTCAAGTTCTCTTACTAATTGAGTTTTCCCGTTTAGCCTCGCTTGATTGAGTTGTTTGGAAAGTTCATTAACCTGGGCGATCATATCTTCGTTCCGTTGCCCCGGGGTGTTTGATGTATTACTTCGATCACCATTACCTAAATACTTTTGTATGATGACCGGTTCTTCATTTAGGTTCTTATCAACATTCTGCCCGTTAATAGTAAAGACAAAAAGCAGAGAAGAAAAAATTAATAACAATTTCTTCATAATAAAACCTCCCTTAGATTATATTTGAATTAAGTTAATGATTTCGAACACAAAACATTGTAGGAGTTTTGCTGATAACTTTACAGCTAATATTCCGAAAGATTAAAAAATTATTGTGAAATTAATTTTCATCAAAGGGAATCAGGAAGCACAGTAATTTATCCCTTTAATGAGTTTTATAATACTTCACATCTTGGGGAAAAAATAGATAAGAATAAACTCGATAAAACAAAATCTCGGCTACAATTTTCCTCAAAGTATAGATTCCAGATTCATTTAACAATGTTTAACTTGCAACATTATTTGCACAAAAGCAAGAAAACCATATTATTAAATTTGTTCGAGATTGGATGCCAGCTTTCCGCCCGCAACCTTCCCCCTCTGTTTTCAGATACTCCTTTGTATTATTGGTTGAATTTTTTGTCAATCAGTGCCGCTTCTAATTTTAATTCTAAAGACACTTTCTTTTGAAAGGTATACATTGTATAAGGCAAGGCATAGAAAATTAATTCTATGCCTATTTAAATTAATTTATGATGAAATTAATGCTACTACTAATATGTATTATTGAAGTACAAATTACAATTCTCACAAGAAGGGCTGTTATATATGCTTTAAGAGAAATATAATAGTTGCAAATCCAACTGAATTCATTGAGTTTCAGAGTAAGGTTATCTGACAATTTTGGCGAAATATCATTAACTTTGTAATTATATGTGGTTTCTACATATTTATAACATATCTAAAAATCATGAAAAAAATACCTTTAGAAATGGAAAAACAGTTCTTAATTCTACATTCTAAATTACCTCGCTTTCCCCTGTGTGGCAACGGCGGCTGCTTTTGCTATTTCATCGGGATTGCCTAAATAACGGCAGAGTTCACAATCATTTTGGAGTGGGGGCAGAAAAATGGCAAGCGGAGCGAATTGTTAGGCATTTTATTCTCCATTACCTTGTAGTTTTTAATAGCAAATCATCTTCAATTGATACAAACTTTGACGCCGAATTAATCAAAGATTTAGCTGTAAGTTGAGCCACACCATATACTTCAACTGAAACACCAAAGTCTTTTCTGATTTTATTTATCAATAAGTCAAAATCACCATCCCCGGATGCTAACACAACTACGTCTGATTTCTTTGCATATTCCATAACGTCCAGTGTTATGCCAACATCCCAATCACCCTTCGCGGAACCATCAC
>JADFLR010000021.1 GCA_022564295.1 Bacteroidota bacterium
ACTTATTATATTATTAGGATTTATGAAGTAATGCAACATTTTCAATATGATATGTATGAGGGAACATATCAACCGGTTTCATCTTCTTTAATTTATAACCTGCCTCAACCATCAATTTAATATCCCTCGCCTGGGTTGCAGGATTGCAGCTTACATAAACTATCTTTCCCGGGTTTAGTTGTATCACATCATCAACCGTGTTTTTATGCATGCCGCTTCTTGGGGGATCAATTATTATCACATCAGGTTTTGGGAGTTTTTTCTTCTCAACAATCGGCAGAAATGATTTGTACAAGTTTGCCTCGACAAATTCAACATTATCAACGGAGTTTATCTTTGCATTCTTGTCAGCATCTTTCAGAGCAGATCTAACGGATTCAAAACCATAAATTTTCTCCGCTTTATCCGAAACATAAATTGAAATAGTTCCTGCACCGGAATAAAGATCATAAATAATTTCATCACCTTTCAGCTCTGCAAATTCCATTACGGTTTTGTACAGGTTCTTCGCCTGAATAGTATTTGTTTGAAAGAAAGAATTTGCGCTTATCCTAAATTTATAATTTCCAATTTTATCGTAAATAAAACCTGTTCCACAATAAACTTTTTCATAATCACCAATTGCAACAGATGCTTTTTTTAGATTAATATTATTAATGATAGTTGTTATTTGAGGAACAGCTTTTAGCAGTTCGGTAGTATATTCATTCATCAACTCATCATCTTCGCTGTTTGTAACAAGATTTACCATCAGATCATCTGTGTTTTGCGATTGCCTGATCACAAGATGTCTTAAATATCCTTTATGGGTTTTTGTCGAATAGATTACTGTATTTTTTTCTTTAAAAAACTTACGAGTAAAATTTAAAATATCATTGCTGAGTTCTGATTGAAGGAAACATTCATCAATATCTAAAACCTTATCAAATATTCTTGGTATGTGAAGTCCAAGAGCAAAATCTTTATCAATAATTTCATCCGCACCGATTTCATCTTTTGTTAACCATCGTTTATCTGAAAATGAAAACTCCATTTTGTTGCGGTAAAAGAAAACGTTTTCCGAAGGAATGATATTTTCAAATTTAAAATCTGTTAATCCGCCGATGTGCTCAAAAGTTTCTTTTACAAGTTCTTCTTTATATTTAAGCTGGGTTTCATAATTGAGGTCCTGTTGTTTGCAGCCACCGCACGTTCCAAAAAATTTGCATCTTGGTTCAACCCTATGTTTTGAAGGTGAAATTATTTCTATTGCTTTTGCTTCGGCGTAAGAGTTTTTAATCTTTCTTAACTGCGCAGTTACTTTATCGCCAGGATAGGAACCATGAACAAAAACAACGTAGTTTTCCTCTTCAATATTTTGATCTTCAGTTTTTTGCGTAGGTTTAATTTTACTGCGGTTTATCTTCGCAATTCCTTTACCTTCTGATGCGTACCTGGAAATCGTTAATTCTAATGTGTCACCTTTTTTCAACTTATTCTCCTTACGATGATTGATGTGAATCCCATATAATCTTTACCGCCAAGCTTAAGATAAGCATTCGATTCATGGCTCATCCGTTTTAATAATTTTTTATAATATGCTTTTTCGTTTTCCGATAGAGATTCGATATTATTAAATAAAAGTTTTTTACTTTCAAGATAAAAATCTTTTAAATGTTCTGATAAATCCAAAGTGTCAACAACTTCAAATTTTCTTTCCTCATAATATTTTTTAATATCATAAGAATTTAATGGTGAGATATTTCCGGATTCCCAAATATCATCAACAAATTTTGGGGGCGATGATTTAAGCGAAGTAATTTCACCAACGTTTAAAATCCCATCTGGCTTTAATATTCTTTTTATTTCCTTTATTATTTTATTCCTCATTTTGCTGGAGATTGAAGCTTGTGCGTAAACAATATCAAACACAGCATTGTTAAAATCCGTACCGATAGAATCCATTAACCGCACAGATATTTTCCCTTTATTTTTGAGCAGATATCTTGCTTTAAGGAATGAATCATATTCATCTAAAATTATAGTTACAACATTAACTTCAGCACTTAAAAACATTTGTGCTATCTTCTCTGAGTTGGAACCAATAATCAGAATATCCTTATTTTCTAAACTTACTTTGGCTTTTAAATGATTGAATTGTTTGCCGGAACCCGGCAGAAATATTGTGTGATCTTCAGCCATTGTATTAAAAAATATTAATGAGTTCAAACTTACTTAATCTGTTGGATATTTAGAATAAACTTTGCCGGGGATAAATTGCTAAGTTGCCTTTAGCAGATGCTAACACTATTTTTGAATAGATTGAAGCAGAAAAAAATATACACTCTTAGTAATCTGTTATTTCTGGTGATAAAATCAGAAGGAGAATTAAATGAATAAAGAAAATAAAACCATGGAAGATGAAATTATTTTTGATGATCTGGGGGATTTGAGTGAACTGGATTTCGGTGGAAAAAGCAAAGAGGAAATTAAAAAAGAGTATAAACCGAAAGCAGAATATGTGGAAGAAAATCTTTGGTACAAATTAGAGAAAGTAGGGAAGAAGATTTCCTTCGCTAAAGATATTATGGCGTTGTTCAGTTATATGCAGGATTCTTTTGTATCGTGGCACCGGAAAGCCATAGTAATTGCAGCGCTCATATATTTCATTTCGCCAATTGATACGATACCCGACGTTGCACCTTTGTTCGGTTATTTGGATGACCTCGGTGTAATAACCGCTTTGCTAAAGTTTTTAGGCAGTGAATTGATACCTTATTATGAGGCGGGATACCGCTCCTGAATTCCTTATCTTCCAAATCAATAGTTACAAATACTGATCAACCGAGCAATTGAGAAAATTTAATGCTCTCAAAAATGAATTAATTTACATCTAAGAAATGAATTTCAAACTAACAAACAGCAAAACACTTTTTGAAGGCAAAGTCTTCAATCTTAAAGTTGATGAAATAGAATATAACAGCGGGAACAAAGGGATAAGAGAAGTTATTGTTCATCCCGGCGGGGCGGTTGTGGTTCCTGTTACGAATGAAGGAAAGTTAGTCATGGTCACCCAATTCCGTTATCCATTTCAAACTACGTTGTTGGAATTTCCTGCAGGAAAATTGGATGTTGATGAAGACCCTTTGGATTGTGCTGTTCGGGAGCTTGAAGAAGAAACCGGCTATAAAGCCGCAAAGGTTAATAAGCTTGGAAAAATTTATACTGCTCCGGGTTATTGTACTGAAACTCTTCATATTTATGTTGCGCAGGAATTAAAGAAAGGCGATCACAAAAGAGAGGAAGGTGAATATGGAATGGCAATCTATGAATTTGATATTGCAGAAATTGAAGATAAAATTAGATCCGGAGAAATTATTGATGCTAAAACAATTTGTGCGGTTTACCTTTTAAAGAGCAAAATTACTTTGTAGCTACGGTTGTATTAAATTTTTTTCCTTTTGAATTTCCACCCTAATTAGATTAATTTAACCAGACCAAAATTATTTTTACATTATGCTCAAAACCTTTGAAGTAAAAGACTACGCACTAATAGACCAAATTAATGTCGAGTTCGGGAAAGGACTTAATATTATAACCGGCGAAACCGGTGCAGGTAAATCAATCTTAATTGATGCAATGGGTTTGCTTTTGGGTGAACGTGCTTCAACCGAAGTTGTGCGTAAGGGAGCTAACAAATCTATTGTTGAAGGAATCTTCGATGTTGAGGGAAATAATAAGGTAAAAAATTTGCTTGGCGAAAATGAAATTGACGATTATCCGGAGCTTATCCTTAGAAGAGAGATTTCGTTAAAAGGCGCCAACCGTTGTTTTGTTAACGATACGCCCGTATCACTTTCTTTTATAAAGGAAATCGGTAATTTGCTTGTGGATCTGCATGGGCAGCACGAACACCAATCACTTTTACACACTGAAACTCATATAGATTATCTTGATGAATTCGGGAATTATGATGACCTTCTTACAAAATACAAAAACAAGTATAATGAACTTATAAAAACTGAAAAGGAGCTTGAAACACTTAGAGAACGTGAAGCAATTTTGATTGAAAAGAAAGGAATTTATGCGTTTCAAATCAACGAAATTGATGATGTTTCTCCCGTAGAAGGAGAAGAAGAAAAATTAAATGGCGAGCTAAAAATTCTTGAAAATTCAGAAAAACTTGCAGAGCTATCTTCGGAAGTTTACCAGATTCTTTATGATGCGGATAAATCGGTTCACGATTCAATTGTTAAAGTAAAAAATGATTTGAGCAAACTTGCAGAGATTGATAAATCATATACCGAATCATCGAATGAAGCAGAAACAGTGCTGGCGCTGATAAATGATATTTCGTCTTTTATTAGAAGTTACGAATCTAAAATTGATTTGGAACCGGAACATATTGAGGATGTTCGTAAGCGGCTTGGTTCAATAAATATGCTTAAGAAAAAATACGGCGGTACAGTTCATTCTGTTTTAGAGCATCGTAAAAAAATTGGTGAAGAGTTTGAACTTGCAGAAAATTTTTCTAAAAGAATAACAGATCTAAACAATAAACTCAACTCAATTAGAATTGAAACTGGTAAACTTGCAAAAAGTATATCAGAGAAAAGAAAAACAGAATCTAAAAAAGTAAGACAAGGGATAGAAGATTCGTTAAAGGAACTTGGTATTTCACACCCTAACTTTCGAACAGAAATACTAAACGAGTTAGCAGTTGATAATAATTTTATAACCGTAAATGGTAAGTCGTTCAGGTGCTCTGCAAAGGGCATTGATAAAGTTGAATTTTTTATTTCTACCAATCAAGGTGAAGACCCGAAACCGCTTGCAAAAGTTGCCTCCGGCGGTGAAATATCGCGCATAATGTTGTCACTAAAATCCACACTTGCAAAAAACGATAAACTTCCACTTCTCATATTTGATGAAATTGATGTTGGAGTTAGCGGAAGGATTGCTCAGAAAGTTGGGAATGTTTTAAAGGACCTTGCAAAATATCATCAAATAATTGCAATTACACATTTACCTCAGATAGCCGGATTAGCAGATCATCATTACGTAGTTGAAAAGAGACTTAAAAATAGAAGAGTTATCAGTTTAATCAAACAACTTGATGCTAAAGAAAGGATTGTTGAAGTAGCAAAGCTAATTAGCGGCGAAGAAATAACCGAAGCAAGTTTAAAAGGAGCAAAGCAATTGATGAGCAATAAATCTTAACTAGTTACTCCTTGCAAATGCACATAATGTTTTAATAAACCAATGTTGCAATTTAGCAGACAAAATATGATGTTTAAACTAAATTAATAATTCACTTTAGGAGGCAATGATGAAAAAAATTGTTAGTACGGTTTTTCTAATAATTCTGTTCTATTTTAATGCATCCTTTTCTCAAGTAGGAGAAAGGATAACATCACTCCCACCAGGTGAAGCATCTCAATTTGCCACACCGCTATCTACCTGGTTTGGTACGTATTTCAATTCTGGTGGTTATTATACCGCGAGCGTTCCAAAAACATTTAGTTTCAAATTCAGCATTATTGGAATGTACATTTTTGTGCCTGATGGACAAACAACTTTTACTCCCGATTTACCCGAAGGTTATAATGGTTCCGAAAGAACAGCAGCTTTTTTTGGATCCAAAGGTGGTGTTTATCTCGGTCCAGATGGATTTCTTCTTTATCCTTTCGGTATCAATTTGCAAAAAGTTCCTGCGGGCATTTATCAGGCATCAGGAAGTATGTTTGGAGCAGAATTAATGTTAAGGTATTTTCCAAGGATTAGAATAAAAGATGTTTCAACTGACTTGTGGGGAATTGGATTGAAATACAGCATAAGCCAGTTCATTCCTCTATCCCCTATCGATATTGCAGTTCAGGTTCTTTACAATAATTTTAACTTTGAATTTGACGGCGATAATGATGACTATGATTTTAAAAGCGATTCCAAAAACTTTGCAGCAAATGTTCATGTAAGTAAAACTTTTAGCGGTATGTTCACTCTTTATGGAGGGTTACAGTATGAGTCATCATCTATGGATTTAACTTATAATTTTAGAGATCCGGATGAAGTTTATCCGAATTTGGCTGGTCAGCAAGAAGTTACGATTGATGGCGATAACAATTTTAGGTTAACACTTGGTACAGCAGTTAAATTAGCAGTTATAGTGTTTAATATTGATTATAATATAACCTCACAAAGCCTCTTTACTGCTGGTATATCATTAGAACTTTAAAGGAGATCAAAATGAATAAAATATATAAACAATTATTATTATTTATTGGAATTATTATTACAATTGGAATATTAAGTTGCGATGAATTGGAAAATCTTTTCATCAATCTAAAAATTTCTCAGGAAATAACCGCCTCCGGGGATGGTCCTATATCGGCGACAGACTTCTTCTGTTTAAGCGATTTTGATGAAATACAGGACAACATTGATAATATACAAGAAATTATATATGTAGCTGCTGCTTACAGAACTCTTTCTTCCACACCGGGATTGACAGGGGATATCTTTGCAAGTCTTGTTTCAGATGATGGGACGACTATGTTTTCAGTCACTATTCCGGGTGTAATGGTTGAAGATTTTATCGACAATCCATTCGAAATTGTTTTAACACAAGAGCAGATCGATTTGTTTAATGCTTACCTGGCAGACTATCAAAATAAAGATTGTTATACCACAACCCTGTCAGTAACTAATATATCGGCAGGTTCTGGCCCACCTTATTCACTAACGGGTGTTGTAGAAATTGTGGTTGAGATAAAAACAAAGATTTAATTACTTTTTAAATAAGCTGACACAAAATCCGATTAATAAATTCAATTCCGGTTAACAATGGTAAGCAGGATAGCCGGAAAAGAAATCAAACCGGGTATCTAACAAGCATAGAGTTACTTATCTTTCAATGCTATATGTTGTTTTTAATTATTAATTTTGAAGAAAGTTATTTGAAATTTAATAACCAGGTTTTTGCTTGAAAAAGACTGCTTTCTACATTCATATTCCATTCTGCGATCATAAATGTATTTATTGTGATTTCTATTCGATTATTACAAGCGATAATATTTCATCATTTCTTCAATCACTTAAGAAGGAAATAAAATATTATGCGGAAAATTATTCCTCAAACAGAATTATAACTTCAATCTTTTTTGGCGGCGGAACACCGTCTTTAATGCAGCCCGAATATCTTGAGGAAATAATTTCATCAATAGCGGAGAACTATACTGTTTCTACTGAGGCTGAAATTACAATGGAAACAAATCCTGGAACCGTTGATAAAGATAAACTCCAAAAATTTAGATCTTCGGGTATAAACCGTATCAGCATTGGCGTGCAATCATTTAACGATGATGAGCTTAAATTTCTCACCCGTGTTCACAATAGCAATACTGCAGTTGAGACTTTACACATTGCATCGGAAGTGGGTTTTGAAAACATTAGTCTGGATTTAATTTTTAATCTTCCAAAGCAAACAAAACAGATGTGGTTAAGCAATTTGAAACAAGCTATTCAGCTTCCGATAAAACATATTTCAACATACAGTTTAATTTTAGAAAGAGGAACAATTCTTAATAAAATGGTTTTGGATGGAAAAGTTAAAATGCAAAGTGATGATCATGATGCTGATCTTTACGAAACCACTATAGAATTTCTTACTCAAAATGGTTTTTATCAGTATGAAGTTTCCAATTTTGCAAAACCTGGTTATGAGTGCAATCATAACAATGCTTACTGGCAATATAAAGATTACCTCGGTCTCGGAACTTCAGCTCATTCTTTTGTAGATGGAAAGCGCTGGTGGAATTTTTCAAGCTTGAAAAGATATATAAGTGAAATAGATACTAACGGTAATGCCATTGCTAATTATGAAGAATTGTCTCCCGAAGAATTTCACAATGAATACGTAATGTTAGCATTAAGAAGCTCCGGAATCAAATTGAACAAATACAAAAAAACTTTCGGTGATAATTGGCTTAAGAAAAATTATTCTTATCTTGAAAAATTAGAAAATGAGAATTTTATTTTTCTTAATGATTCAAACATTAAATTAACAAAAAAGGGCTACACTGTTTGTGATGAAATTCTTCAAAACATTTTATAAAATATTTTAAGATATTTTCTTGATGTTAAAATTAAAGCTGCACTGGCAAATCTTAATTGCACTTGTTATCGCTGTTATATATGGATTATTCCTCACCGATTATGTTAGTTATGTTAGCTGGATGGGCGACCTCTTTTTAAGAGCGTTGAGGATGATAATTGTTCCTCTTATTCTCACTTCAATTATTTCAGGTGTTGCAAACATAGGCGATGCCCATAACCTTGGAAGGTTGGGATTAAAAACCTTTGCATACTATATAACCACAAGCTTCTTTGCAATCATAACAGGATTAGTACTTGTTAATATTATTCAGCCTGGTATTGGTGCAGATTTAGGATTAAAAAGCGAAGTGCCGGAACTTGCAGCAACGAGCGGTGATTTAGGTGATATTATTATGCGAATGGTTCCCACCAATATATTTGATGCGCTTGCTTCTGCAGATATGCTTGCTATTATTTTCTTTTCGATATTGATAGGATATTTCATCACGCGGGTTAATGAAAAACATAAAATAATGTTTACCGATTTCTTTAACGGCGGTTTCGAAGTGATGATGAAACTAACTCACTTTATAATAAAATTCACACCTCTTGGCATTATAGGACTTGTTGCAGGTGTTGTTGCAGAGCAAGCAGATAACCTGACGAACCTGATTGGAAGTCTTGGGTTATATATGGCTGCAGTATTACTTGGCTTGATAATCCATGCTTTTATTACTTTACCATTAATAATAAGATTTGTTGCAAAAGTTAATCCACGGTTACACGCAAGGGCAATGAGTGTCCCATTGCTAACTGCATTTTCAACATCTTCATCTTCAGCTACTTTGCCGTTAACACTTGATGCTGTTGAAAATAATTCCGGTGTGTCGAATAAAGTTACAAGTTTTGTGCTTCCTCTTGGTGCAACGGTTAATATGGATGGCACTGCGTTATACGAATGTGTTGCTGCCATGTTTATCGCGCAGGCATACGGTATTGAGTTGAGTTTTCTTTTGCAGATGGTTGTAGTGATGACAGCACTGCTTGCTTCAATTGGTGCTGCCGGTATCCCGATGGCAGGGCTTGTAATGATCACCGTAATTCTTTCTGCTGTTGGATTGCCGTTAGAAGGGATAGGATTAATTTTAGCTGTTGATAGAATTTTAGATATGTGCAGAACAACCGTAAATGTGTGGAGTGATTCCTGTGGCGCCGTAACTATTGCTAAGTCAGAAGGGGAAACATTAAAAGTTTAGTTTAATTTATATCAACTTTTGGCTTCATTTTTATTGAAATTTTAAGTTATATAAATATATATTAAAATAAAAAATATGAAATGTAGTATGAAAACTGTAATCATTTGCCTGTTAGCTTTCGTAATTTCTGCCTTTCCTCAAGACCATAAAAAAGTTAAAATCTTTATTAACAACGACCTTGATCTTAACAAGGTTGCTGAATTGTCTCTGGATTTAGAAGATGCGGGTTATGATAAGAGCGGCAATATCTCTCTCTTTGTTAACGATGCTGAATTTTCAGAACTTCAACAAACCGGTTTGGGATATGAAGTTTTAATTGATGACTGGAAAACTTACTATAATTCTCTTCCTGTATTAACTGAAGAAGAAAAAGCTATTGTAAAAATGAAAAGTAATATGAGTTTTGGTGTGTCAGGTTTTAAATTCGGTTCGATGGGCGGCTTTTATACTTTTGATGAGATTCTTGCCGATCTTGATACAATGTTTCAGTTATATCCTAACCTGATCACAGAAAAAGATTCTATAGGTACGAGTCATGAAGGCAGAACAATTTGGGCTGTTAAGATATCGAATAATCCAAATATTAATGAAGATGAACCTGCTGTTGGTTTTGATGCTTTGACTCATGCGCGCGAACCTCAGGGTATGGCAACACTTATGTATTTTATGTGGTACTTGCTGGAAAACTATGGTACAGATCCTGAAGTAACATACCTCCTAGATAACAGGGAAATATACTGCGTACCATGTTTTAATCCGGATGGTTATGAATACAACCGCCAGAATAATCCTAACGGCGGCGGTTTGTGGAGAAAGAACAGGAGAGACAATGGTGGTTCTTTCGGTGTGGATCTGAACAGGAACTTTGGATATAAATGGGGCTACGATAATAACGGATCAAGCCCTAACCCAACAAGCAACACCTACCGTGGTCCTGCACCTTTTTCAGAACCTGAATCCCAGGGAGTTAGCGATTTAGCAATTCTGCATAACTATGGAACTCATTTCAATATGCATGCATATTCTGATGCTTACCTTTATCCCTGGGGCTACATAAACCAGCAGTGCCCTGATTCATTAACATATAGAGAATTTGCCGGCGATATGACAGCTTTAAATGGTTACGTTTTTGGAACAAGCGGAGAGATACTCGGTTACCAATCTAATGGCACTGTTAGAGATTGGATGTACGGAGAACAGGTTGATAAGAGTAAAATATTTGGATATACAGTGGAGTTCGGAAGTTCATCAGACGGCTTTTGGCCCAATCAAAACAGGATATTTCCAATAGCACAGATAAATGTAAAACCTAATATGTACCATGCTTTTGTTGCCGGGGAGTATGTAAAACTTAATTATCCTAACTTTAGCCAGGAATATTTTTTACCCGGAGATAATGTAGAACTGATGCCAGAGTTTAAAAATAAAGGATTGGCAACAGCTTATGATCTAACTATTGAATTAAGTTCGCCAAGCGGATTAGTTACTGTAAATAACGGAAGTGTTTCAATAGATTCAATTGAAGCCAGGAGTTTACTAACTGCCACATCACCACTTTCATTTACGATCTCAAATTCTGCAACTGTAGAACAAGAAATTCCTTTAGCATTTACAACATATTCTAACGGCAGCTTAATGAGCACCGATACGGTAACTATAATAATCGGGTTTCCAGTTGTGGTTTTTGCGGATACAACGAATGACCCGACTGAACTCTGGACAATAACTGCCACCCCATCCAATCCTAAATGGGAGGCAACCACCGTAACTTATTATTCTGATCCTACTTCATTTACCGATAGTAAGAATGGCAACTACTCAAACAATGCAACAGTAACTATGACTTTAACTAACGCCATAGATATAAACGGATACACAAATCCAAGATTAACTTTCCGGACTAAATTTGATATTGAAAGCAACTGGGATTTCGGTCAGGTAGACGTATCAACAAATAACGGTGTTACCTGGATTCCACTTGAGGGTGAATATACCGAACCTGGAGTTGGCAGCTTTCAGCCTGCCGGTGAACCGGTTTATGATGGAGTAGTTATAGACTGGGTTCAGGAAAGAATTTCATTGGCAAATTATTTAAGCAGTGAATTTAAAATTCGTTTCCAGCTTGAATCTGATGGTGCAGTCAGAAAAGACGGCTGGTACGTGGATGATATAGGGATTCTTATTTATACAATTCCAACTTCAAAACAGGATAACGTTGTTAGAATTACGCAATTTGAATTGGAGCAAAACTATCCCAACCCCTTTAACCCAAGCACTATGATAAAATATTCTATTCCGTCAAACGTAAAACATGAGACGTCAAACGTAAGTTTAATAGTTTATGATGTTTTGGGTAACGAAGTTGCAATTTTGGTTAATGAAGAAAAAATCGTAGGAAATTATGAAATAGAGTTTAATGCAAACAATCTAAGTAGTGGAATTTATTATTATAGATTGGTAGCTGGATCCTATACAGATACCAGGAAGATGATATTGCTAAAGTAAAAAATCTAACTCTTTATCTCCCCAATCCAGCACAGTTCCTGGCGAGGGGAGAGTGAAGGGAGATTGATTGAAGCAATGCTTCAATGGGTCATCTAAATTTTCTAAATAAAACTCGCAATCTCTTCCAACTTTTTCTTTTTAATATCCGGCACTTGTGCATCTTTTGCAGGATAGCCAACAACTAACAGTAAAAAGGGTCTTTCATTATTTGGTCTTCCTAAAATTTCATTCAGAAAGTTCATCGGGCTTGGTGTATGAGTGAGCGAAACCAATCCGGCATTGTGAATGGCGGTTATTAATATTCCACACGCAATTCCGGTTGATTCCTGCGAATAATATTGCTTCACTTTTCGCCCATCGGCTAGTATATCGTAACTCTTTGCAAAGATGGCAATCAAATGAGGTGCTTTTTCGAGGAAAGGTTTCTTTTCGTCTGTTCCTAAAGGAGCAAGTGCATCTAACCATTCCTTCGGTGCGCGGTTTGTGTAAAACTCTTTTTCTTCTTTTTCAGCAGCAAATCTTATTCGCTTTTTAATTTTTGGATCAGATACAACCACAAAATGCCATGGCTGTAAATTTGCTCCGCTAGGTGCAGTACCGGCAGTACGTATGCAGTTTTCAATCACTTCTTTTGAAACCGGTTTATCTGAAAAATCACGTACAGTTCTTCGCTGTTTTACTTGATTGTAAAAACTTTCGGATCTTTTGATCATTTCTTCGGGAGAATATTCTTTAAAATCGTTCAATGGAATGAAATTGTATTTAGACATTTTAACCTTAAATATTTTTTAATAGTTCCATTGAATTATAAAGAAAAATGATCAAAAACACACAGGATATTTTTAGGAATGATTTCTCCTCGCTGTGAAACTACTACCGCCATAAAAAAAAGCGATCATAAAGTGACCGCCTAATAAATTTATTTTCACTTAAAGTGTTAAGAATATGTCACATTTTCTCTTTTAAAATTACCTCAAGAGAATCATCTTCTTCGTCTGAACAAAACTGCCGACTTCAAGTCTGTAAAAGTATGTTCCGCTGGATAATTTTGAAGCATCAAATTCAGTTTGGTAACTACCTGCAATTTTTTCTTCATTCACCAATACGACAATCTTGTTTCCAAGCACATCATAAACCTTTAATGAAACAAAACTGTTTACTGGTATCTGCCAGTTAATGACCGTGGTTGGGTTAAACGGGTTGGGATAGTTTTGTTCAAGACGAAAATCTTCAACTACAATTTCATTGTCATCAACTTCGGTTACAATCGTGCTCAATAATTTTCTTTCATAAGCACCGTTGCCGTGTGTCATCACTCTTATAACATTATTTGTATACGTAATATTCAAATCCATTCCCAGAACAGCATCGGGCAGTCCATCATTTAAATCCTGCCAGTTCCCACCGCCATCAGTAGAAACAAAAACACCAATATCAGTCCCAATGTAAACGTGATTAGAATTATTCATATCCACAATAACAGCAGGTGTTGGTACATCAGGCAAATTATCGCTTATATCGGTCCACGTATCCCCACTGTTTGTAGATTTAAAGACGTGCCCCGTTCCAAAACCATAAAAAGTAACGTAAACTATATTATCATAATTCGGATCTACGGCAATGTCAGCTGGGAACCTGTCCGGAAGAGTTCCTGTGATGTTATCCCAGCCTGTTCCACCGTTAGTTGTGCGGAATAAACCTGAACGTGTTTGGAAAGGAGCCGTTCCAACATATACCTTATCGCTGGTCTGATAACTTATATCCATAGCAAGTGCCGGATTACCGTCTAAAACATTTCCACTATTAGTTGTTGTCCAATTTCCCCCACTGTTAGTTGATTTATAAATTCTATCTCTTCCTGCATATATGATTACACTGGTTCCGACATAAATTTTAAAAGGCGCTATGAATGCAGTAAGATTACTGACTCCAGGTGGAGAAATATTAGAGAAACTGTTACCTCCGTTTGCAGATCTTCTCACACTCAGGAATTGAGAAGATGCATACATAATATTATCGTTGGCTGCATCTATAGCAGTCCAGCTGCCATCACCCCCAAAAGGAGCCCTAAACCATGCTAAGTCTCCGCTATAAATATCAGTACTGTTATCCTGGAAACCGCCCATTGCTTTCAACGAATCAGTTTGAGAGCTGGAAGTTCCATTGTAAAACTGTGTGGTTTGATATCTTCCGTTATGAGATGAAAATGTTTCACCGAAATCAGTTGTTCTGAAAATACCTCCATCGGTAGCGAAATAATAAGTATTATAATCAGTTGGATGCTGCTTTACATCGTGAGCGTCAGAGTGAACATAAGTAGGTCCACCCTCCTGTCCTCCAATAGGTGGAGTTGTTCCAGTGATTATACCGCCAATTGATTTTTGTACAATTGTGGAACCGCCATCTGTCGATTTCCAAACCGAGATTCCTATTACAAGTAATTCATCAGGATTAGATTGGTTGATTGCAACATCGTGCGAAAACCATCCCTGCCATCTTGAATAATCTTGTGTTGTCATTATAGTCCAGGTCAATCCTGCATCATTGGATCTGCAGAGCCAGCTTGCACCGTTAGCTAAACTAAAACCATTACCAATACTTGCGTAAACAATATTCGGATCTGCATTATAAATATCTAATTGAATTTTACCTTCATAAAAGTTTGGAAGACCTGTTGTAATATGGGTCCAGCTATTACCTCCATCTGAAGTACGGTAAATACCGAACCCGGCGCTTGCAAAATTTCCATTTCCAGTGATAACTATGTTAGTATCAACAGGATTAATAACAAGGTCCATAGCCATTACCACATCGTGCACCTGAGTCCATGTTGTACCAGCATCATAAGATCTATATGTTCCTTCAGTGGTGGCAGTCCAAACTGTGTTATGGTTAAGAGGATTTATTTTAACAGCCCAAATACCTTTTTGCTCCTGGTAAGACCAATCAAGACTCTTGGTCCAGGTTCCTCCGCCATCAGTAGTTTTTAGAATACCCATTCCATATGTGCCACGGGTGTTTCTGTATGCTGCGCCGGTTCCCGCCGCATCATAATTATATACTTCCCCCGTCCCAATATAAATTGTGTTCGAGTCATTTGGCTCAATTGCAATTGTACTCACACCCAAAATTGGAAATCCTGTTGGAACATAATGCCAGCCATCAACACCAACACCACCAGTGTAGCTTCTCCACAAACCTCCGCTCGCAGTTCCCGCATACATTGTATTTGGATTTTGAGGATTGAAAGCGATGACATTTGTTCTACCTCCTTTATTATGAGGACCAATTGTTTGCCACTGGTCTGTTAGCAGAAGTTTTTCTGTTTTATATAAATCGTTTAGCTTTGCTTGTTCATAAGCTGAGTACCTTGCAATGTTTGGTATATCATCATTTGGATACGCACGTGCCATTGTCCAGAAATTCAATGCATCGTATGCACCTGATGTTTTATCTTCCTTTGTGTTTTTATTATCGCTTATTTTTGTTTGATCTTCAAAAGTTATATAAGAAAACATTATGGATGCTATAAACAAAAAAAGTATAATTATATTTTTGAGTTTCATTTTATCATTCCTTAAAAATATTTAGTTAAATTTCTTACCGAAGATAACTTGTAGTTAAATTATTGTATATCAGATTACTATAAGAATTATATAGTTTCAACACTCATTTAATACCAATAATGTAACAGTTCAAAATTCTTAAAAATATTATGTTGTGATCTAATAGAAATTGCTAAGAATATTAATCTCTTTTAAATAGTGAGTAACTATTTTACATTTTAAAGAGTCTAAAACTGCAATAATTAATTTATGAATGGAATAATAATGATTAAAAAATATCTTTTAACTTTACTATTTGTTACTCTTATTTCATATTTGTTTTTAGGGGCTGCAAATTCAGGCGCAACAACATATATGGATGATCTCAAAGTTCTCCATGAAAAAACATTTCCAATAAATCCGGGTAAACAATTAAAAATAAAAACGCCAACAGGTGATGTTGAGGTAACTTATTGGGATAAATCAAAGGTGCATATAAAAATTTTGGGTGACGATAATGCAGAGGAAAGAATGTCTTTTGGGTTTAATAATAATGATAAACTGATTGAAATTATTGCGGATAAGGATGGCTCATTATTCAGCTGGTTTTCAGGAATTAATCTGAAATATGAGATTAAAGTACCGGCAAAATTTAATGTTGATGTTTCAACATCCGGCGGGGATATTAAACTTGGAGGAGTGAACGGCACTGCAAAGTTACACACATCCGGAGGAGACATTTGGGCAGAGAGAGTTAAAGGCAATCTTGGTGTCACAACTTCCGGAGGAGATATTACACTGATTTGTGGGGATACTGAAATAGTTGCACATACATCCGGAGGAGATATAAATTTGAACTACTTTGGCTCAAACCTTGGAATCGATCTGTCAACGTCTGGTGGCGATATTCAGGTAGAGCTTCCTGCTGATTTTAATGCATCAATGAATTTATCAACGTCTGGCGGTGATGTGAGCTGCAATCTTACATTGAACAATGCAACTAAATTATCCAAAAATAAAATAATTGCTGATCTTAATAACGGCGGTATGGATTTTAATGCTCATACATCCGGCGGAGATATTGAGGTTTTAAAAAAGTAAATCATCATCCCCATTCCTTCTTTGACACTGAAAGAAATGATAGATTTAAAAACAAAAAGGGCAGAATCGCTTCTGCCCTCTTTCAACCAACCAACATAAAGTGGGAGATTAGTTTATGCTAGATAAATGGGGCTTTATTTTTTCTACGAGATGCTGTTTTGGAACAGCGCCAATTATAGAATCAACTACTTTGCCGTCTTTAAAAATTCCTAAAGTGGGGATACTTCTTATTCCGTAAGTAACGGCAATATTTTGGTTTTCGTCGGTATTAAGTTTAACAACTTTTATCTTGCCTTCGTATTCATTTGCAATTTCTTCAACTACCGGGGCAACAATTCTGCATGGTCCACACCATGGAGCCCAAAAATCAACTAATACAGGTATATTCGATTGCAGTACTTCCTGCTCAAAGTTCAGATCGGTTCCTTCTACAATGTTTTTCATTTTATTATTATCCTTTCTTTCGTTTTTAATTGTATCAGTTAAGATGTTTAGGGTTTAAAAAAGTTTCGAAAATAAGTTGATATAAATCACAAGTAGTCATTATCGCATTATTTTTAGTATAAAGCACAAAATATTTGCATAATTAAAGATTTTCGTGCAGAAATGTGCTGCTTAAAATTTGCACTTCTTTTAAGAAGAAGTCTGTAATAATTAATGTGAAAAACGGGGGAGCTGTGTAGCAATTATATTAGCTGCGTAGCAGCGACAAATTAGTATAGACTCTTATCAAAGATCAAAATAGCTTCGGAGAAGCGAAACAGAGTTACTCAAACAATCACTCAATTTGTATCGTTCCTCCGAAGCTAAGTATAAGTTATACATTTATAGGTTACTAATGCGCCACCGTTGCGTGGCTTTAAAGTAGAACGAAAAATAACAGGTTAATAGAATTTATTAATAAGTTTTTAAATCACTAATGAGTTCAATCTAATAATCTCATTAGCCATGAACGTCGTTGTATAAATTAACCAGGCGAATATTGGCTTTAACCAAAAATGTAGGATGAGATGTAGCTAAAGCCATATTTTTCTTATGTTTATAAAATCCCCGACTTAAAAGTCTGTGTTGCACAAGTCTAGAACATCATTCTGAATGGAGCGACCTTGTGGTTAGCAAGCATGAGCGAAATGAAGAATCTCAACCTTACTAAATTTGAGACTCATCATCCGGCAACTGCCGGATTCAGAGTGACATAAATTAGTTCTGCAACAGACTCTTAATAGTCGGGGCAATTAAGTTGACGCGCCTGCGTTTTCACGGGAACGACTTTTTTGTAGGAGAATTACTAATAGAAAGACTTAAATAAGCAAGTTGTAATTGGCTCACAATCAACTATCATTGATTTTTATGAACACTTACACAAAGCATATTAACTATGCCAAAACGTTTCGGGATCAACTTTATGTACATCGGATATTTGGCGTCCTAAAAATAATTCTGCTACAGATTTAAAGGTCGTGGGAATATCGCTTACATAAAACTCGCTCATTCCTTTATCGGAAGAATAGTTTACTAAATTAATTTGTTTCAATTCTTTTTTAACTGCTTCGGTGGAAGCAATACCCGAATCGATTAACGTTACATTTTCTCCAATTATTTTTTGTATTACCCTTGAAAGAATGGGATAATGTGTACAGCCAAGTACAAGAGTATCGATATGTAAATTACGAAGTTCACTTAAATAGTCTTCTGCTATTTCAATTGTTGCCTGATGATCTATCCATCCTTCTTCTGCAAGCGGAACAAAAAGTGGACATGCTACTTCAAACACTTCTACTGCTGCGTCTATTTTTTTTATCTCTTTTGAATATGCTTTATTACCAATTGTTGATCTTGTTCCAATCACTCCAATTTTTTTATTCTTTGTATTTCTAACAGCCATTTCCGCACCCGGTTCTATCATACCAATAACCGGGACATTAAATTTTTCTTTTAACGCTGAAATAGCAACGGACGAAGCTGTGTTACAAGCAACTACAACCACTTTAACGTTTCTGTTCAATAAAAAATTCACATTCTGAATTGAGTATTCGATAACAGTTGAGTTAGATTTTGAACCATAAGGCACACGTGCAGTATCTCCGAAATAAATAATATTTTCGTTGGGCAGATTTGCAGCAAATCTTTTAACTACTGTTAATCCGCCAATTCCAGAATCAAAAACGCCAATAGGTTTATTGTTATTCATCTGTTTATAATTGTTCGTTTTTTGCCAGATGGAACTCGCATTATAATCATTTTCTTTTTTGTAAATACTTTTTTCATGCTCGTTTCATTAAAAAATATTTTATAAAATTTGAGAGATTGTTGACTTTAATTCCGATTTAATAAATTCATAATCGTTGGGTGAGATTTTATTGCTATTTCTATCCAAAACATAAAATGAATCAACAATATCATCACCACGGGTAGAAATTTTTGCAAAGTAAATGTTCAAACCAAGTTCATTCATTTTGTTGGTAACCTGGTAAAGAAAGCCCAGACGGTCAGGAGAGAAGATATCGATGATAGTGTACTTTTCATGTTTTTCAAAAACAATTTTCACCTGTCCTGTTCGTTTAAAAAATTTACTTTCAATTCTCCACCATTTGGATTTCATCGATGCTACTTCTTTATTTAACTGCAATAAACCGGCAACAACTCTCTTAAGATCCATTTCAATTTTTTTATATCTTTTCTCTTCAATTTTTTGATGGGATCTGAAATCAGTTACGTTAAATGTATCGATAACAATACCATCTTTCTGTGTGAATATTTTAGCGTCCTGTATGTTTACATCATTAACTGCAAAGACACCACAGATTTTTGAGAGAAGAGATGAGAAATCTTTTGTAACTAATGTGATATTTGTAAATCCGTTTTGCTCTTTAAACAGAACGGTCATATTAGTTCCTTTGCGAATCTCTTCAATATGTTTAGCAATCTCTTTTACGGAAAATTGCTGGGTATAACCAATGTCGTTTATAGAATCGATGTGTTCTTTGGCATGGGTTTCCGTTATTTCCTCAGAATGTTTTGATATCTCCTCGGGAACACCTGATGTACTTGAGATTAAAAGTTCTTCGCCTGAAATTTGCTTTTTAAGCATAGCATAACTTTTCTGATAAAGTTCTTCAAGTAAATCGCTTTTCCAGTTCGTCCATACAGCCGGATTAACTGCGGAAAGATCAGCATAAGTGAGTAAATAAAGTAAGTCTAGTTCTTCAACCGTACTGAAAATTGAAGTGAAATTATTTAATGTTTCCGGATCGCTTAAGTTCCTCCGAAAAGCTATCTGTTCCATCACAAGATGATTTTTTACCAGGAAGGAAACTGTTTCAATTTCCTCTTCGCTGTAACCTAATCTGTTCATGATTGAGGAAGCCATTTCAGCACCTATAATTTCATGCCCGTCAATATCAATTGGTTTGGCAATATCGTGAAAAAGTAATGCCAGTAAGAGTATCTCTTTATCAGTTTGTTTGTGATATATTTTACCAAGTGTTGATGAGTTGTTTTCCAGTTTCTCAAGGTTTTTGATTGTCATTAAAGAATGTTCATCGGTAGTGTAACAATGATAAACGCCATGTTGCAAGAATCCGTTTAACTCAGCAAACTCAGGCATGAAAACTCCGAGGACACCAAGTTCATTCATAACTGATAGAGTCTGACCAACGTTTTTCGGGAGTTTCATCACCTCTCTGAAAAAAACAGAAGAAACATTTTCAATTACTGTTAGTTTGTCAGTGCTCTCTACAAATTTAATTATTGCCATTCTTAAACTCTCTTCAAATCGTGCTGAATAAAGTCCACGGTAATAAAAAGCTCTGAGAATATTGGAAAACGATAAACTGCTGTTTGCCTGATGGGAAATGATTTTCCCTGTAATTTTAAAATCGTCATCGAGTACAATTGCCAGAGAAGAAGGAATTGGTTTGGTTATTTCTTCGGTGTATTTTTTTATCATCGATTTTGAAAAACGGTTAAGTGCATTCGAAGCTTTGAAATATTTACGCATAAACTGAGTTAAGTCCGATTCATCGTAGCCAAATACCTCGGCAATTTTTATTTGTGAAGCAAACTCAAATCGATCGGTTTTTTGTCTTGTACTTAAATGGAGAAGGTTTCTTATATTGAGTATCAGCTTGTAGCTATCTAATAATCTCTTACATTCTTCTTTCGAAGTAATATTTTCTTTTAATAAGGTGTGAATAAATTCTTCGGCTTGTGTGGTTTCGTATTGTTTATTCAGCAAAGTTTTATTTTTGAAAATGTACATCCACTCAACTGCCTGAAAATCTCTCAAACCGCCGGCGGAAAGTTTAACATTCGGCTCAAGCACTTTTGGGGAATCGCCATATTTATCGTACCTTAAATTAAAATCTTCGAACAATGCATTCAAAAGCTTTACTCTAATTTCATGAGTTAATGTTCGGAGTAACGTTTTGTTCCAGTTTTTATAAACTGTATTTGAACCAAGCAGGTAACGTGTCTCGATAAATTGAGTAAATGTATGAAGATCGGTAAGTAAATATTTATCAATATCGTTAAAATCTCTAACGGTATGAGATACTTCAATTCCGCTGTCCCAAAAAATCTTAACCAGATAGGATATATCTTTTTCGTTTTCTTCAACAGAATTAGCGATGAAGATTAGATCAATATCGGAATAAGGTGAAAGTTCTCTTCGGCTAAAACTTCCTGCGGATGCAAGTATAAATTTATACCTCTTCGAACCGGCAAGCGTACGAATAAATTCTTCTACTAACAAACTGTATTCAACACTAAAGTTAAACGAATCAGCTTGTTTAAGATGCTGATTGAACAATTGTTCTTTCCTTTTTAAGAAGCTGTTCGCTATTGTTTTAACAGTGCTCATCGCTTTCATTTAATTAGTTAAATTTCCTAGCTGCTTAATTAAATGTTTCATCACCCCAGATATCTTCACTTTCGTATTCTGCTTCTACTACTGATGAAATTCCGCCGCGAACATTAAATTCGGCAGTAACCAGCATGTAACGCGGGCTGCATACTTCAACAAGGTCTTCCAGTATTCTGTTTGTAACACTTTCAAAAAAAACACCGTCGTTCCTGTAAGAATTTAGATACAATTTTAAAGACTTTAATTCAATGCAAAGTTTATCGGGTATATAATCAATCTCAATTGTTGCAAAATCGGGCTGCCCGGTTTTAGGGCAGAGCGATGTAAATTCAGGCGCGGTATGAATTATTGTATAATCTCTATTTGGGAATTCATTTTCGAATGTTTCCAAAAGTTTTATTTTGTCTTCCATTTTTCACCTCTAAATAATAATAATTACAATAATATATGCTGAAAGAACCCTGCGATAGTAGGAATGACATCATTAATTATTTACTAAATAATCCGGTTTAACTTTATATGTTATGGGGTCTTCAATCCCTGCCTGCTGAAAACCTCTTAATCTAAATGCACAACTGTCACAAACTCCGCAGGCTTTATCTTCGTTTTGATAACAAGACCACGTTAAATGAATTGGCGCTTTAAGTTCCATTCCTTTTTTTATTATATCTGCTTTTGATAAATGAATAATCGGTGTAACGATTTTTATTGATGTTTCCGGTTTTGTTCCAAGATCAGCCATCTTTTCAAATGCTTCAAAGAATGATGGTCTGCAATCCGGGTAACCAGACGAATCTTCAAACACTGCACCAACAAAAACTGCTTCGGCTTTTAATACTTCTGCCCAGCTAACACAAGCAGAAAGTATATTTGCATTCCTGAACGGTACATACGATGTTGGTATTTTTTTACTTGTCAAATCAGCGTACGAGATTTCAATGTTTTTTTCAGTTAAAGATGAACCGCCGATTTTTGAAAGATGAGAATAATCAATAATCAATCTTTTATCAACATTATAAAAATCCGCAATTTCGTTAAAAGCTTTTAACTCACGCCTTTCAGTTTTCTGTTCATAATTAAAATGAGCAAAAGCAATTTCATAGTATCGTTTTGCGATTGCTGCAGTAACGCAGCTATCCAATCCTCCGCTAACAGCAATTACCGCAATATTTTTTTTATTCTCACTCATTATAAAATTGATAATTAATTTTAAAGGGCAAAATAGTTATTTTAAGGGAAAGAGGGAAAATGCAGTTTCTAAATTTTAATATTATTGTGACACATAGCAATTCGTCTCTACTTTTTAATTGTTAAAATTATTACCCCAATAATCAAACTAACAACTGCAGATAGTAAAAATGGAATTGTTGAGCCAAATTCATCCCATAAAAATCCTGCTGTAAATGAACCGAGCATTATTGCAAAACCTGAGAGCATTGTTAATAAGCCAATTGCAGTGCCGCGTCTTTCATCAGGAACCATATCTGAAACCCATGCTTTTGAGACTCCTTCCGTTGCTGCAGAGTATAGACCGTAAAGTGCAAAGAGTATCCATATAAAAAATGTTTGGGGAATAAAAGCAAATCCGAAGTAAACCAAAGAAAACACTAACAATCCTCCGCCGTAAATTATATTTTTACCGAATTTATCCGATAACTTTCCAAACGGATAGGAAGCACCTGCATAAATAAGATTATAAAAAACATAACCAAGTATAGCTAAAATATTTGAGTCGGAAACATCTCTTGATTTAAGAATTAAGAAAACATCGCTGCTGTTTACAAAGGAAAAGATAGTAATAAGCAGCAGTAAGGTTTTAAATTGTTTCGGTGCTGAACGCCAAAATTCAGCATAACTTCCTTTTGCTCTTTTTGAGGGAGAAATTTTTCTATCTTTAACTAAAAGAGTGAAGAAAACTGCAAATGCCGAGGGAACAATAGCAGCAAGAAAAATCAGTTGGAAATTATCCGGGAAAAGATATAACAGTAAAATTGCGGCAAGAGGTCCTATCACAGCACCTAAGGTATCCATCCCTCTATGAAAGCCGAAAATCGCACCGCTGTTATTATTATCGGAGTAGCTTCCAAGCAGCGCATCGCGGGGAGCGGTACGCATTCCCTTGCCTGTGCGGTCTGCTGTTCTGGAAATTGCAACTGCAGAAATATTTGGGAAGATTCCCGGTAGGGGTTTAGCAAGTGCTGATAAACCGTAACCCAAAACAATAAAGATTGATCTTCGTCCAACCTTATCAGAAAGATTACCGAAATATCCTTTAAGAAAAGCAGCCGTTACTTCGGCAATCCCTTCTATTATTCCAACAACCGCCATTGATGAACCAAGCACAACAGTTAAGAAAATAGGAGTGATCGGATAAAGCATTTCACTTGCCATATCGGTAAAGAGACTAACAAAACCAAGTACTATAACCTGGCGGGGAATATTCTTCCTCTTCATTCGATAAACTCTTATTGAAAAATAAAGTCAAAACTAAAATATTTTATCATCAACCCAAATATTATAATTTGTAAATACAAATCATCAAAAATAACAAACCCGTTTTGTTGCGGAATGAATTACAATCTCATGTTTGCTATTATTGAAGCACAGCTATTGAATTAGTAATTTGAGCTTAAGAATTTCAGAATTTAAAATAGAGGGTAAAATGAGAAAAAAAGTAATTGCCGGTAATTGGAAAATGAATAACGACCTTAGCGAATCACAAAATTTGGTTTCCGGAATAATAAGCGGATTAGGTAATGATACTAAATGTGATGTAATTGTTTGTCCACCGTTCACATCTTTAAGCGAAGTAAATACATTAATAAAAGACACACCGGTTAAACTTGGCGCACAGAATATGCACTACGAAGACAGCGGCGCTTTTACAGGAGAGATTTCTAATTCTATGCTGAAATCGGTTGGGTGTGAATATGTTATTATCGGGCATTCGGAAAGGCGCACTATTTTTGGAGAAAATGATGAGATGATAAACAAAAAAAATAAAAAAGCATTAGAAAGCGGGTTGAAAGTTATCTTCTGTATAGGTGAATCGCTTGAACAAAGAGAAGAAGGTATTACAAATGAGGTTGTAAAAAAGCAGATTGTAAATGGATTAATGAATGTTACGCCTGACGATTTAATGAATATTATTATTGCTTACGAACCAGTTTGGGCAATCGGAACAGGTAAAACCGCCACACCCGAACAAGCACAGGAAGTTCATTCATTTATCAGGGGACAAATTGAAAATATTTATTCAAAAGAATCTTCTGAAAATTTGCAAATTCAATATGGAGGAAGCGTTAAACCTGAAAATGCTGCAACTCTTTTATCTCAACCAGATATTGACGGTGCTTTGGTTGGAGGAGCATGTTTAAAAGCAGACTCATTTTTAAGTATCATTGCATCAGCGTAACTTGTTATAATTTAATGTTTTAAGGTGAGAGCCGTATTCCCCAAACGGCTCGCATTTCTTCTTTACACATTGATTTCCCCTCGTTTCATTAGTATATTTACCAGTTTTTTAGAAAATACTAAGGATACTCTTCCCGGATAATGATTATCAGACATAATCACGTGCTTTTTCTACTTTTATTTGCACTATTTTTTAGTGGATTCACTCCGGGTCAAGTTGTTTTTAGAGAACTGCCGGATTATAAACCAAATCTCGAAGACCATTCTTTTTTTGAGATCACGCAAACCAGAGATATAATATTGTTAAACGGAAAGTGGAAGGTATATCCTGCAGATGGAGACGTTGAGAAAAAGGTTACAATCAATGTTCCTTCAGTCTTTGATGGGGAGGGTGAATTTGTTTTTGAAAGAAGTTTTAACATAAGTGAAAGAGATATCAAAACAAATTCTTTCGATTTAGTGTTTCTCGGGTTAAACTATCGAGCAGATATTTCTATTAATAATATAATTATTTACAGGCATCCCGGTGGCAAATTTCCGTTTAAAATGGATCTTCCAAGGGATATATTAAAAAGTGATGCAGCAAATCTTCTTACTGTAAAACTATTTTATAAGTTGGATTCTAAAATCACCATTCCATTAAAGCAAAGATTTTTATTTGCAAGAAATTATGGAGGTATCATTCATGATGTTTATATATATAAAAAGCCGTCTATAAATATCAACGGTTTTGAAATTCAATCAGAGGTAAATCCATACATAAAAAAAGCCATAATTAAACTTAATTCTGCTGTGGTTGATCATGAAATCTTAGAATCTTATCAGTTAACGGATGAAGTTGCCAATCTTTCCCTTAAAGCATTTATAACTTCACCTGATAGTGTCAACACCTTTGAGATTCCGCAGCATTCATTTGGATTAAAGAGAAACAAAGAAGAAGCGATAGAGCAATCTATAGAAATTAGCAGCCCCGTGCTTTGGTCACCGGAAAATCCAAAATCGTATAAAATTAGAATGGAGTTATGGCGGGAAGATGTTTTAGTTGATGTGTTAGAAAGAACGGTTGCGCTTTATAGTTTTGAAGTTACGGATAATTCATTGATGCTTAATGGAAATAACTTCAAGCTTGAAGGAGTGACTTATATTCCGGAGTTTCATTCGTACGGCGATTTAATGAGCTATGAAAAATTTGAAGAAGATATAAGATTAATAAAAAATGCCGGATTTAATGCTGTAAGAATAGCTAAGATAGTACCTCACCCATATTATTTAGCACTTTGCGAAAAGTATGGGCTGATGGTATTTATTGAAATACCCATTGGTATGCTTCCTGCAAAAGTCAGCCAGGATCAAAACTTTGTAGCACGGTGCAGATATTTTATAACAAGCTACTTCAGCGCTTATGAAAAATACTCTGCGGTTGTTGCTGTTGGATTAGGGAGTTCATTTCTAACTTCGATAGATTCACATCGAGCGCTTCTTATAAATTTAGGTGAACTTGTTAAAAAAAATACTGATTGGATTACATTTGCAACATTCGGCAATTTAAAAATCAGTGAAGTTGATAATATCGATTTATATGGTTTGGAATTATTAAATGAATTACCCGAAGATAGATTATTAGAAATCAACAAGCTGCAGAATGATATTGGTGTTGGAAGAGTTTTTATTTCCGAGGCAACTTACACGGTTAATAAAGGAAATTCGGACGGTTATGTAAATAAGTTCTCTTATGAAGCACAAGCAAAATTCTTCTCGGATTTGATAGATTATTCGCGTAGCAATTCGCTTTCCGGATTTTTCATCAATAGTATAACCGATATCAGAGGAGATTATTCATCGCTTCTATCGGGCTACTCAACTAACAACATTTATAATATTGGTCTTGTGGGAGAAAACAGATCAACTAATCGTATTGCTTATAAAGTAGTTTATTCAAAATTAAATAACACTGAACGAGTTACAATTCCTATTGGCAGCATTAAGGATGATGCTCCTATGGTATTTATACTAATTGGCTTAGTGCTTGCATTATTTATGGGTGTGCTTGTAAATTCCGGTAGGAAATTTAGGGAAGATGCTTCAAGAGCGTTATTGCGTCCGTATAATTATTATGCGGATATAAGAGATCAAAGGATAATGTCAGCATATCACACCGCTTTTTTGGGACTGATAATTGTAATTGTACAGTCGCTCATCCTAGGTAATTTATTATACTATTTTAAAACAAGTATTGTTTTTGAAAAGTTGTTACTTTCTTTCGGCTCGCCGATTCTTATTAAGGCTGTAAATTATTTGTGCTGGAATCCATTCAATGCTATAGTTTGGATATCAATGTTCGGAATAATATTCGCACTGCTTACTACTTTGCTTATAAGGCTGGCTGCACTTTTTATTAAGACGCGAGTGTATTTAACCAGTATATTTTTTACAGTTATTTGGGCATTTCTTCCGATGGTATTTTTGATTCCTCTGGGGATTGTTCTCTACAGAGTGTTGGTTGCAGATATCGTTAACATTTACATCTATATTTCTTTATTTGCGCTATTAGTTTGGGCTGGTTACAGGCTACTGAAAGGCATTTATGTTATATTCGATGCGAGTCCTGGAAGCGTTTATTTTTACAGTTCGCTTTTTATTTTATTCATATTCGGTGGCATTCTTCTTTATTTTGAAATTAACAACTCTGCAATTCAATATATTCTTTTTACATTAAAGCAATACAGCATTATTGGTTGAGGTAATATTTGTATTTATCAGGCATTGAAATATTTGGTTTTAAATCGTTCGCCCAGAAAACGGAAATTAAATTTAACGAGGGCATTACTGCAATTGTTGGTCCCAACGGTTGTGGTAAAACCAATATTGTTGATGCGATAAGATGGTGTTTGGGTGAACAGAAAAGTAGTATGCTTCGCAGCGATAAAATGGAAAACGTTATCTTCAACGGCACCGCATCTAAAAAACCAATGGGAATGGCAGAAGTTTCACTTACAATCCATAACACCAAAGGAGTACTTCCAACTGAATACACAGACATTACTATAACACGGAGAATTTTCAGATCGGGAGAGAGTGAATATCTTCTAAACAAAAACATCTGCCGGTTAAAAGATATCACCAACCTTTTTATGGATACCGGTATTGGAGCAAACGCTTATTCGGTTATCGAATTGAAAATGGTGGAAACGATTCTAAGCAGTAAAGCTGATGAACGAAGAGTAATGTTTGAAGAAGCTGCCGGAGTTAATAAATATAAGCACCGAAGAAGACTTGCTCTTAGAAAATTAGATGAAGTTGAATATGATTTGACAAGGGTAAATGATATTGTTTCCGAAGTGACTAAAAAAGTTAATTCTTTAGAGAGACAAGCTAGAAGAGCAGATAGGTATAATAAATTAACATCCACTTTAAGAGAACTTGAACTTGATTATTCGGAAAGAGAGCTTGCTTTATTTCACCATCAAATGAAGGAGTTGAAAGTAAGTAAAGAAGAAAATCAAATTAAAAAAAGTGATTATGAAAGTGAAATTGCAAGAATAACCGATCATCTATCCGAATTAAAACAGGCACTTGCAGCGCTTGAGAATACCCTGAACGATAAACGTTATGAGATCTCAATTCAAACTGAAAAAACATACAATCTGCAAAACACAATTTCTATTTCCGAAGAGCGGAAAAGCTCTTTAAATAATAATATTGAAAAGTACATTCATGAATTAGAAGAGCTGGAAAATCAGCTAAGTCTTACTGTTGAAACAATTAAAAATGGTAAAGAAGATTTACTCGCTGTTACTGAAGAGATTGAGAAAAATGAAAAAAGAGCCGATGGGTTAACATCAAAACTGAGTGAATTTAAAATGCAGTTGGATGAAAAAAGGTATTTACTTAAATCTAATTCAGACGAAATGAATGAGAGATTGAAAGTAATAACCAATAAAGAAAATGAAATGAATAACCTGGTAAAAGCTCTTGATGAAAAGAACAAAGCAATTACCAAACTAAGTAATAAAATATTTGAGCTGACAAATAACGTTGCAAAAACAGTTGGATACATTGAAGAGCTAACAGTAGAAAAACAAAATGTTTCTAAAGAACTTCAAAAGTCCGAGGAAACTTATCTTCAAAAGCAAGATGAAGAAGAAAAATTGGAGGCACATCTTGAAGACTTAAAATCAAATGAACTTGAGCTAAAAGGTATTATTAATGCGGTTAAAGATAAAATAATTTTTCTTCAGAATTTAGTTGAGAATCTTGAAGGATTTTCTAAAGGGACGAAAACATTAATTGAAAATTCAGATTGGGCAAGAAATGAAGCTGTTTTGCTTGCTAATGTTGGTCATTCTGCATCGGAATACAGATTTGCAGTAGAAGCAGCATTAAAAAACTATTTGAACAATATACTTATTGATTCTTTAGATGATTTAAAAAACGGAATTGAATATCTGAAGAAAAATGAAATTGGTAAAGCTTCATTTTATCTGCTTGATTCTGCAGAGAAAAATATAAAGGGATTAATGAACAAACTGCAAGACTGGAAGACGAAAAGAAACGCAAAAAATATAATTGCGGAAATTGGAGTTTTAGGTTTTGCTTCCGAATTTGTTGAAACCGATGCAAAGTGGCAGCCATACTTCACTAATTTATTGAGTAAAGTAGTTATTATTAATACACTCGAAACTGCTATCGACCTTTCCGGAAAATATCCCGATTTCAAGTTTGCAACATTGGAAGGAGATTACCTGGATAACAACGGTGTTTTTGAAGGCGGTTCAAAACCAAGGGTAGATGATTCGCTTTTCGGAAGAAAACAATTGTGGGATGAACTGAAAAATGGGTTGCCGGAAAGAGAAAAACAGCTTGAAGAACTTGAAGAATTGATTGAGGATGTTGAACTGAAGATTAACAGCATAGATCTTAAAGATATTTCTGAACAAGGAAGAATGCTTGTAAATGATCTCGCAAACATCGAAAAACAAATTGGGCAGTTTGATTTTGAAAAAGAGAAAGCGAATGACGAAATAGAAAATGTGCATAGTGAAATCAAAGAGATGGCTGCCGAATCGAATGAAATTGATAATGAAAGAATTGTTGTGTCGGATGAGCTGGTTAAACTTTTAGAAGAAAAACAATTAGCCGGGATTGAACTTTCTGATCTGGAAAAAGAATTTTATGAATTTGAAAACGAATATAATTCTCTGATTGAACAGTATAACAATACAAAGATTCAGTTGGAAAGATTACAGGGTAATAAGAGAAACCTGATAAATAATATTGAACAATTGCAACATAATATTGAAAGAATAAAGAAAACTGTTGAAGTGAGAATACACGATATTAATGTTTCTAAAGAAGAAATTGCAAATACTGAAAAAGATATTGAGCAGCGAACCATCGAATTTGAAGAACACAACAGGGTGAAAGTATCTCTTCAAACAGAGGAAGAAGAAATTGCAGCGAAACATACCGGCTTAAAAACGGAAGTTGATGAGTTAGATAGAGAACAAAGTGAATTACGAAGCAAACGCGAGTTTCTATCGGAAGAACTTCATTCATCCGATATAAAACTGAGCGAAATGCGAATGAAATGCGAAAACCTTATCGAGCATATCAAAGAATATTACTCATTAGCACTTGAACAAAAACAATTTGATGATCTCGATATGTTCAACTTCAGCGAAAGAAGAAATGAAGTTCAGGAATTAAAACAGAGAATTAAAAACCTCGGTCCAATAAATTTATTAGCTTACTCAGAATTTGAAGAGGAAAAACAGCGGGAGGAATTTCTTCTTAAACAAAGAGATGATCTGCTGGAATCGAAACGTGACATCGTTAAAACAATAGAACAAATTGATATTACAGCCCAGGAAATGTTTAATGATACTTTTGAAAAGATAAGAGGACATTTTGTTGAGATCTTTCGCGGCTTGTTTAATCCCGGTGATGAAGTTGATCTCCGGTTAGAAGAAAATGTTGATCCGTTAGAAGCAAAGATTGAAATAATTGCGAAGCCAAAAGGTAAACGCCCGACTTCAATTGAGTTGTTATCGGGAGGTGAAAAAACTTTAACTGCAATTGCATTGCTGTTTGCAATATATCTTGTTAAACCAAGTCCGTTCTGTATTTTGGATGAGATTGATGCTCCTTTGGACGACGCTAACATCGACAGGTTCACCAGAATACTTTATGACTTTAGTAATTCAACTCAGTTTATAGTTGTTACGCATAATAAAAGAACTATGGAAGCAGCACAAACAATGTACGGAGTTACAATGCAGGAAGAAGGAATTTCGAAGCTGGTTGGCGTAATGTTTAACGAGGATTTTGATTTTGCCGCTCAAAACAAAACGACAGTATAGATTGATGAGGTATATTGAATAATATGATGAGAAGTAAAAATTAAGAATTTATCTTTTTCGGTCTCCGTTATTGTTCCTTCACAAAAAAATAATGGGTGAGCAATCCTGATACCAATATTAAAATAGCGTTTATAAAGAAGTGAAGCAGAAAGTATTTAAAATATTTATGGATTTCGATGGAACAGTTACTCAGCAGGATGTTGGAGAAGAACTGTTCAGAAAATTTGCAGAAGAAGAAAAAGTAAATAAAATAATCGATGACCTGTTGAATGACAGAATATCTTCGAGGGAATGCTGGATAAAGCTTTGCAGCGCGGTGTCTTTGGTGAATAAAAATGAATTTGATGATTTTATTGTTAGTATTCCTTTAGACCCTACGTTTGTAAAGTTTAAAGATTACTGCAAAAATGAAAATATTGAACTCTACATTTTAAGCGATGGATTCGATTATTATATAGAGAAAATCTTTGAGAAAAATAGGATTAATGGTTTAACAGTTTACACAAATCATCTTGAAATTGTTGACGGCAAATTAATCCCGAGTTTCCCTTATTACGATGATGCAAGTTTCAGTTCAGCTAATTGTAAGAGAAATCACATTATAAATCATTCGTCCGAAGAAGATTTTACAGTTTTTATCGGTGATGGAAATTCGGATAAAGATTCTATAGAATACTGTGATTTTATTTTTGCCAAAGATGATTTATTAAAGTTTTGTGAGAAGGAAAGAATAACTTATTTTCCTTTTAAAAATTTTGATGATGTGATTAAAAAATTGGATGTACTAAAAGGAAGAAAAAGATTAAAGAAGCGTCTTCGGGCACAGCTTAAAAGACAGCAATCATATATAACAGAGTAAATCTGATAAGTGCACTGTATGTCCTTATAAAAAATTAAGAAACAAATGTGGAATATTTCAAATATATTTTTTAAATACAGAAGTTATACCCCCATTCCGTTTTTATTATTGATGTTGATATTTGCCGAACCAAGTATAATGTCGATTACAATAGGTTTTGCCATTGCGATATCCGGTGAGTTCATGAGATTCTGGGGAGTTAGTTGGGCTGGAAGTGAAACCAGGACAACAGGTGAAGTTGGTGGAACATATTTGATCATTAGCGGTCCATTTGCATTTGTAAGAAATCCGCTTTATGTGGGTAACATTCTTCTCTACACTGGAATAGGAATTATGTCGTGGTCATTGTTTCCGTATTTACAAATCACTGCGGTAATGTTTTTTGCAGTGCAATATCATTTTATAGTTCTGGAAGAAGAGAAATATTTAAAAGAAAAATTTGGTGAAGATTATAAGAAATATGTTAATAATGTTCCGAGATTTATTTCGCGATTTACTCCATACAAGGATGCCATTATAGAGCAGCCGCCTTACAATCCTAAAGCCGGGGTAAAATCGGAAAATAGAACATTACAAGCATTCACTCTTATCTCGTTGATAATTGTGATTATATGGATTGTTAAAAATTATGATCTTATCAGGTAAGGAGAATTTGAAACACAAACTTATGATAATTACTGGTGAAGTATCAGGCGATTTGATTGGAGCATCGTTAATTAGGGAACTTAAAAAATTGGATGCAGAGTTAACGATTTTCGGTATCGGTGGGGATAGGATGTGCGAACAAGGAATGAACATTTTATATCATATTAATAAAATGGCGTTTCTTGGTTTTACAGAAGTTGTTAGGCATTTACCGTTTATTAAAAAAGTGCAGGCAGGTTTGTTAGCGGTTGTAAAAAAAGAAGAAATAAAAAATGTTGTACTGATAGATTATCCCGGGTTTAATCTTAACATAGCAAAAAAGTTTAAAAAAAATAGAATAAAAACAATCTATTACATTTCACCGCAGCTTTGGGCATGGGGTTCAGGAAGAATGAAAAAGATAAAACGACTGGTTAATAAAATGCTAGTTGTATTTCTGTTTGAAGAAAAGTTATACAAAAGTAATAACGTTGATGTAGAGTTTGTCGGTCATCCGCTAATTGATAGAATAAATGAATATCAGTTTTTAAGCAAGGAAGAATTGTTTAGCAAATTTAATCTTGATGGATCAAAAGAATTGTTGCTCCTAATGCCGGGAAGTAGAAAACACGAGGTGGAGAAATTATTTCTGCAGATAATAAAAGCAGCAAATAAACTAGCTGATGAATTCAATTTGCAAATTGTAATTGCCTGCTCATCAAATATAGATGAAAATCTCTTTTATGGGCTAAGTGGTCACTCTGATTTTAAAGTAATAACGGGTTATACTTATGATTTAATGAAGTATGCAAAGTTCGGAATTATTAAATCAGGCACATCTACATTAGAAGCAGGTTACTTTGCACTTCCCATGATCATAGTTTACAAAATAAGCGGACTTACTTATTTAATAGTTAAAAAGCTGATAAAGGTAAGCAAAATTGGAATGGTTAATATTCTGTTAGATGATAATGTTGTTCCGGAATTAATTCAGAACGATGTTTCGGAGGGAAAAATTTATGATGCGGGAGAAAAAATATTAAGTGATAAAGAATACTATAATTCTGTTAAACTAAAACTAAATATGGTTAAAGATAAACTTGGTAATGAAGGAGCATCGGCTCGTGCAGCAAAGCAAATTTATGCATTAATGAATGAAACTTAAAAAAGCCAGACAATATTCATTAAGATTCATCGGGAAAATGTTTTTAACAAACATTGTAACTGCCCTTTGCAAAAGCTTGAAGACTATTAAAATTAATGATGAAACTATTAAAAAATTAGATGATGAGAATAATAATTACATATTGGCATTTTGGCATGGAACGATGCTTCTTCCATGGTATTTGCACGGTAATCCAAACTTTGTAGCGCTAATAAGTAAAAGTAAGGATGGAGACTTGCTGGCTAAAATTCTTAAACATTGGAATTATAATGTTGTTCGTGGCTCGAGCAGTTCTGACGGTGATATGGCTTTGGCTATTATGATTGATTTTACGAAGAACAGTTATTCAATTGCAATAACGCCGGATGGCCCAAGAGGACCGGCGCATAAATTTAAAGCAGGTGCAGTTATAACCGCAAAAAAAAGCGATGTGCCTTTAATTCTTGCAGGTGTAGGATATCAGAAGAAAAAAGTACTAAGCAATTGGGATAAATTTGAAGTGCCGTACTTTTTTAGCAAAGCAAAAATTATTTATTCCGAACCGATTTTTATTGAGGCGAATCTTAGTTACGAAGAAACTTCTAACATAATAATTAATTGTCAAAACAAATTGAACGAACTACAAAGTGAAGCGCAAGATTTTCGGTAACAGTGTACAATGAAATTATTGAAAATTATTCTTTATCCGTTAATTCCGGTTTACTTACTCGTGATTAAATTACGAAATTTGTTCTTTGATAAAAATATTTTTAAAAGTAAAAAAGTTAAAGCAAAAATAATTTCTGTTGGCAACATAACTATTGGAGGTTCTGGCAAGACGCCGCTGGTAATTTATCTTGCCGGGTTATTGAAAAACAGTAATCGAAAAGTTGGAGTGCTTAGTAGAGGTTACGGCAGAAAAAGTAGCGGGTATAAACTTGTTTCTGATGGTCAATCAATCTTGTCAACTGTGCGCGAAAGCGGAGATGAAATTTATCACACAGTGCTTGAATGTAAAATTCCCGCTGCCGTTTGCGAAGACAGAGTGATCGGTGCCGTAAGACTTATTGAAGAAACCGGTATTGATACGATCGTTTTGGATGATGCCTTTCAGCATCGCTGGATTAAAAGAGATTTAGATTTAGTTGTTATCGAACAAAGATTTTTAACATCTAACAATTTCTTTATAAATAATTTACTACCGACCGGAAACTTAAGAGAACCATACTCGGGTTTACAAAGAGCTGATGCAATTGTAATTAACAGGAAATTTTCAGAACAAAAAGAAATTCCTGCAAACCGAAAAAAATATTTTGAAGGAAAGAAAATTTTTACCGCAAGGTATAATGCAATTGGGTTTGTCGATTTTATAAAAAAAGAGGATTACGGGCTGGAAGAATTTGAGGGGCAGAAAAGTCTTGTGGTATCGGGTATTGCAAATCCCGTTTCTTTTTTAAATGTACTTTTGCAAACAAATGTTGATACTTCGAACAAAATAATTTTTAAGGATCATAAAGATTATACGTTAAAAGAAGTACAGCAAATTAGGAAAGAATTTTATGCAACTAATTCTCATTCGGTTGTTACTACGGAAAAAGACGCGGTAAAACTGATGATCTTCGCAAAAGAATTAGATGATATAGATATATTCTATTTAAAGATTAAACTTGAAATTGATAATGAAGAACTATTCAGAAAGTTCTTACTTGAAAAAATAAATTAATTTATCTGAAAAACAATAAAATCCAATTACAGAGGAACATTTAATGTCGAAAAAAAGGAAATATGTTTATTTCTTCGGTGGTAAAAAAGCTGAAGGTAAAGCTGAAATGAAAAGTCTTCTTGGCGGTAAAGGAGCGAACCTCGCCGAGATGGTAAATATTGGTTTGCCGGTGCCTGCCGGATTTACTCTTACAACCGAAGTCTGTACTTATTATTATAATCACAAAAAAAAGTATCCGAAAGAATTGAACGAGCAGGTACTTTCAGCGCTTAATAAAGTAGAAAAGAGAATGGGCGCAAAGTTTGGTGATGCTGATAATCCTTTGCTTCTTTCTGTTCGCAGCGGTGCACGTGCTTCTATGCCAGGCATGATGGATACAATATTAAATCTTGGTCTGAATGATACAACCGTTCAGGCGTTAATTGATAAAACAAACAACCCGCGCTTTGTTTATGATTCATACAGAAGATTTGTGCAGATGTACGGCGATGTTGTTTTAGAATTAAAACCCGAAGATAAACACGCGGAAGACCCGTTTGAAGTTATTCTTGCTAATAAAAAGAAAAAACATGGTTTAACGCTTGATACTGAATTAACAGCAGATCATTTGAAAGAATTAGTTGAAGAATTCAAAAAAGAAATTAAAGTAAAAACCGGAAACGATTTCCCCGATGATCCGATGGAACAATTGTGGGGTGCTATTAGCGCTGTTTTCGGTTCGTGGATGAATGAACGTGCAATCGTTTATAGAAAATTAAATAATATTCCTGCAGAGTGGGGAACGGCTGTAAACATTCAATCTATGGTCTTTGGTAATATGGGCGAGGATTGTGGTACAGGCGTTGCTTTTACACGCGATCCGGCATCGGGTGAAAATATTTTTTACGGCGAGTATCTTTTTAATGCTCAGGGGGAAGATGTTGTAGCAGGAACCCGCACACCTCATCCAATATCCGAGTTAGAAAAAGATAATCCTATAATTTACAAGGAACTAATTGGCTTCCGAAAAGCTCTTGAAAAACATTACAGAGAGATGTTGGATATTGAGTTCACTATTCAGCAAGGCAAGCTTTGGATGCTGCAATGCCGTGTTGGTAAAAGAACCGGTTTTGCTGCTATTAAAATGGCAGTTGATATGGTTAAAGAGAAACTTATTTCTAAAGAAGAAGCTATACTAAGAATTGAACCTAATCAATTAAATCAATTACTTCGACCAATTTTTGACGGAGCTGAAAAACGTAAAGCAATTGCCGAAGGAAAATTATTAGCAAAAGGATTAAATGCTGGTCCGGGTGCAGCCTCGGGTAAGATTGCTTTGAATGCACACGACGCTGAGGTAATGGCAGCGAAAGGTGAAAAAGTAATTCTTGTTAGAATTGAAACTTCACCCGACGATATTAAGGGAATGGATGCTTCCGAAGGAATTCTTACGGCACGTGGTGGAATGACATCGCATGCCGCTTTGGTTGCAAGACAGATGGGTAAGGTTTGTGTTGCAGGATGTGGATCGTTAAAGATCAATTATAAAAACAAAACTGTTGCGGTTGATGGAAGTGATATAGTTGTAAAAGAAGGAGACTACATCTCTTTAGATGGAACAACTGGCGAGGTAATTCAGGGTAAACTTGAAACAAAACCATCTGAAGTTATTCAGGTGTTAATTTCAAAAACACTTAAACCGTCACAATCGGATGTTTATCAAACATATGCAAGTCTTATGAAGTGGGCAGATAATCTCCGTAGAATGAACGTGAGAACAAATGCAGATCAACCCGACCAATCAGCTAACGCAATTGCCTTTGGTGCTGAAGGTATTGGTTTATGCAGAACCGAACATATGTTTTTCGGCGGCGATAGAATTAAAGCCATTCGTAAGATGATCGTATCAGATTCTTATGAGGAAAGAAAAGCAGCATTGAACGAGCTTCTTCCTTTACAACGATCTGACTTTGAAGGAATTTTTGAGGTAATGAATGGCAGACCTGTTACTATTAGAACTTTGGATCCGCCGTTGCATGAATTCCTTCCGCACAACGCAAAAGAAATATCAGCCCTTGCTTCGGAACTAAAAATTTCTGAGAAGAAATTAAAAGAGAAAATTGAAAGTCTGCATGAATTCAACCCGATGCTTGGATTCAGGGGCTGTCGTCTTGGTGTTGCTTTCCCGGAAATAACTGAAATGCAGGTAAGAGCCATAATAGAAGCCGCAATAAATGTTGCGAAGAAAGGCATTAAAGTTAAACCTGAAATTATGATTCCGCTGGTAAGTCACGTTAATGAATTTAAACTTCAGAAAGAGATTGTACGAAATGTAGCTAAGGAAGTTATGAAGGAAAAAGGTAAGAAGATCAAATACCTTGTTGGAACAATGATTGAATTACCAAGAGCTTGTATAACAGCAGATGAGATTGCCGAACATGCAGAATTCTTTAGCTTTGGAACAAACGATCTTACTCAAACAACATTTGGTCTTTCAAGAGACGATGCAGGGAAATTCCTTCCATTGTATGTGGAAAGAGAAATAATCCCCTCAGATCCTTTCGAGACATTAGACCAAACGGGAGTGGGAGAGCTGGTTAAGATGGGAACAAAAAAAGGACGTTCTGCAAACAGCGAACTTAAAGTTGGTATTTGCGGTGAGCATGGCGGCGATCCTTCATCTGTTGAGTTTTGCCATCGCATCGGATTGGATTACGTTAGCTGTTCTCCGTTTCGAGTACCGATAGCCAGGTTGGCAGCAGCAAGAGCAGTTGTTAACGGAATGTCGTCGAATAAAAAGAGTAAATCGAAACATAAAAAGAAAAAATCTTTTAAAAGTAAATAAGTGATATTACGGTAAGCGGGTTAATATCTGTTTACCAATTATTAGTTTAAAAAAAAAGGTATGAATGATGAAGTTATCAGATTTTAAATATAATTTGCCCAAAACAGTAATAGCCAAGTATCCTGTTTTACCAAGAGATAAAGCAAAGCTAATGGTTGTAAATAGGGAGACTCAGGAATTAGAAACAAAAAAGTTCAGTAAGGTTTCTGATTACATGAATAAGGGTGATGTAATGGTTGTTAACGAAACACGAGTCTTCCAGGCAAGATTGTTCGGTCAAAAGGAAAAGACAAATGCTAAGATAGAAGTTTTTCTTTTGCGGGAGCTTAATGAAACGGAATGTATTTGGGATGTAATTGTTGATCCGGCAAGGAAGGTAAGAATAGGTAATAAGATTTACTTTAACGATAAACTTTGGTGTGAAGTTATTGACAATACAACTTCACGTGGAAGAACGGTAAGGTTTAATCAACCCGGTAATATTTTTAAAGCTGTGGATAAAATTGGTGTGACTCCTCTGCCTCCGTATATTAAAAGAGATCCGGAACCAGCGGACAGGGATAATTACCAAACTTTATTTGCCAGAGTTGATGGTGCTGTTGCTGCACCAACAGCGGGGCTGCACTTTACAAGTCGTTTAATACAAAAAATTAAGAATAAAGGAGTAACAATTGTTCCGGTTATTCTTCATATTGGTTTAGGAACTTTCAGACCTGTAGAGGTAGAAGACTTAACGAAACATAGAATGGATTCGGAATACTTCGAGATTTCCCAAAGGACAGCAGATAAAGTTAACAAAGCATTGGAAGCAAAGAAAAATGTTTTTGTTGTTGGAACAAGCACTTGCCGTGCGCTGGAAACAAGCACTACAGCAGACGGAATGCTTAAAGAAAACAGCGGATGGACGGATAAATTTATTTATCCTCCTTACGAATTTAATATAACGACAAAACTTATTACAAACTTTCATATGCCGGAATCTACTTTGTTAATGCTAACTTCTGCTTTTGCAGAAACCGATTTAATTTTTAAAGCATATAAAAAAGCATTAAAGGAAAAATATCGTTTTCTTAGTTACGGCGATGCAATGATAATAGTATGATTAAATGATTGAATGGTTGTATGAGAAATGATTGTTAAAGATTTATTAAATGGGACATCAGGCTTCTGACTGATAGTAACAGAAATATTAATAGTTGTTTGATGAATATGATCAGACCTATTATTCATCAAAAAATAAATGAGTCTTTTATTAAAAAATTTAATAATGGTAAGTGGCAAAAGGTTATAAATAAGATTTTAAATTTAATTTCATACAATCATGCAGCCATGCATTCATACTTAACTACGGCTGCAACTGGAAAAATAAACAGATGAGGACTATCGCTATCATTCCTGCCGGAGGAAAAGGCATTAGGGGTGGCATTGCCGCTCCTAAACAATATTTAAAGTTTAACGGTAAAGAACTTATCGTTTACACACTCGATATCTTCCAGCAAAATGAAATGATTGATGAAATAATTATCTCAGCCGAAGGTAATTATATTAACCTTCTTAACGATCTTAAAGAAAAATACAATCTCTCAAAAATTTCAAAAGTTGTTGAAGGTGGAAATACAAGACAGTATTCTGTTTACAACGCATTAAAATCACTTACTGCTGCTGCTGATAATGAACTGGTTGCAGTACACGATGCTGCGAGACCTCTCCTTCCTCAGGAAGTATTAATCGATGCAGTTCAAACCGCAAAGCAAAAAGGGAACGCACTTGTATGCATAAAAGCAAAAGACACACTTATTACAGGGAATGAGGTTGTTGAATCGTATCTTGATAGAGATGAAGTGTATTACGTTCAAACACCGCAAATCTTTCCACATTCCATTTTAATGAAAGCAATGAAAAACGCTTATGAAAATAATTTTGTCGGAACAGATGAATCAATGCTTGTAAGACAAATAGGCGAAAAGGTAAACATTGTTGAAGGTTCTGTTTATAATTTTAAAGTTACAACTGCCGATGATATTAAGATGTTTGAAAGGTTAATTTCTACTTCTTCTTAGAAAATTTATATTAAAAATCGTGTGTGTGAAAAGCAATAGGGATTTTTTAAGTAAAATGAAAATTGTGTTAACCCAATGGAAATGTCACTGTGTTTTATAATTACTTTGAATATGAATTTCTTCTTCCGATAAAGAAAACTCCTCAGCTCGTAATAAAAATTTTGTATAAGGATGTTCGGGTGAGATAAATATTTTTGATGTGTCTGCTATCTCTACTATTCTTCCGTTTTGCAGAACAATTACCCTGTGAGTAAATTTTCTTAAAATTTTTAAATCGTGACTTATGCATATCATCGTTACACCAAATTCCTCATTTAATCGGTTAAGAACTTTTACAAAATTTAGCTGGGATGTAACATCCTGTGCGGAAAATGGTTCATCTAATATTAATACTTTTGGCTTAACGGCTAACAACCTTGCGAGAGCAACTCTCTGTCTTTCTCCGCCGCTTAATTCAAATCCTCTTCTCTCCGTAAGTGCCTGGTTTATATTAAGTGTTTCAAACAGTTTGGCTTTCTTTTCGGCAATGTTAGTTTTGTTTGTGCTGGAAAGTTTTATAGCTTCATCGATAACAGCACTCACTTTTCTGTAAGGATTAATTAAATTGCTGTTGTTCTGAAAAAGAATCTGGATTGCTTGTGGGTTGTTTTTATTTGCGGATAACTTTTTGTTTAATATAAGTTCTCCGTTTGTAGGTTTGATTATTCCCGCAACCAACTTTGCCAAAGTTGATTTTCCGCCGCCTGATTCTCCGCAAATACCCAGCACATCTTCTTCGTACACAGTAAAACTTATATCAAACAATATGTCTGCGGTCATCCCTTTGCTTAAAGATAATTGTTCATCTTCAACTGAATAAGAAATATTTTTTAACTGTATCAGTTCTTCCTTCATTGCACTTCTTTAATTGAATTTAACAAATCAATATCCTGCTTTGCAAAGAATTCATCCTTTGTTTTAAATTGAGTGAGTGTTCCGTCAGATAGTAAAGCAAGTTCATCACTAACCTTTTCTGCAAAGATGATATCGTGCGTAACGATTAAAACCATTTTGTTCTCTTCTTCTGTAAACTTCTTAATTTTTAGCAATAACAAATTGGAGATTACGTAATCAATTCCCGTGGTTGGTTCATCGAGAATGATAAGCTGCGGTTCTGCAAGGAATGCTAATATCATACTCAACCGCTGAGCCATTCCACCGCTTACTTCGTAAGAATAAAGACGGGATATTTCATTGTAGTCCGGCAGAAGAAAATATTCTAATAATTCATCAATTTTATTTTTATCGGCGAGGGAGTTATCAAAATAATATCGAAATGTTTTTAAAGGATCAAAACTGTTTGCTGCATCCTGAAACACATATCGTATTTTATTTTTTCTTATCTGAAGTAATTCATCAGCACCGCAATCTGAAATATTTTTGTTTTCCCAAATAATATTTCCGTTCACACTAAAAATATTTTCATTAAGAAGCTTTGTTAAAGATTTAATTAATGTTGATTTCCCCGTTCCGTTCTTGCCGATGATCGTATAAACCTTTCCTTCAGAAAGTTCGAAATCAATTTTCTTTAAAAGTAAATGTGTATTGTTATTGTTTCTTATAGTTATATTTTCAATATCAACTTTAAGCATATTATATAAAATCTTATTTTTAATTTAGTTAGCAAAATAATAAATTATAGTAATAATTATCACAATTCTATAAAGGCATTACAAATGATAAGAAAATCGTTATTCTTGTTGCCAATTCTCCTCATTATATTTTTATCTTCGTGCGGTACTAAAACCGAACACCCGAACAGAGTTGTAATTGGTATTCCCGCCGATGTTAATACATTTAATCCCTTGTTCGCTTTTAGCGTTGATGAAGGTCAAGTAACTGAATTACTTTATTTAAGCCTGGCAGATTTTAGATGGAATGAAAACCTGGGCGAACTTGAAGCGCACCCTATGTTAGCCAATAGCTGGGAGTGGGCAGAAGATTCTTCTTCAATTACATTTTATTTACGCGATGATGTTATGTGGTCGGATAGCATTCCCTTAACTACCGAAGATGTAGTATTCTCGCTTGATGTTTATTCCGACCCGGTAGTGAACAGCAGATTGTATGGGTTTTTTGAAGACTTTTATACAGATGAAGAAAATCATATTGATGTAAAAAAATCTTTTCTTGTTAAATCAGATTATGAATTACAAATAAACTTCAAACCAGGCGCTACGCCAAAATTAATTGATGTTGTTCATCCGGTAATACCGAAACATATTTTTGATAAGTACGATAGAAAAGATATCGAAACGGCTGAAGCAAATTTCAATCCGGTTACAAACGGCCCTTTTGTTTTGAAAAAGTGGGACAGAAATCAAACTATTACTTTAGGTATTAATGAAAATTCTTTTTTATACAATCCAGAAAATATTAATGAACTGATTTTTAAAATTATCCCCGATTACAAATCAAGATTGACTCAGTTAACAAAAGGTGAAATCGATTTGATGGAATTAATTAGCACAGAAGATATTGAAGAATTGAAGAATTTAGATAAAGTTACATTGAGGACAATTGAGGGAAGAGAGTATGATTACGTTGCATGGAATAATATTGATCCGAACGTATACAAAGATGGTGGAGGAATCACCCCGAATAAATTGTTTGGAAAAAAAGAGGTAAGAATAGCACTTACTCATGCAATAAACCGGAAGGAGATACTTGAAGAATATCTTTACAATTACGGAGAGCTTGCTGCAACTCCAATTTCCCCAATCTTTAAGACATATATTAATTCTGATATCGAACAGTATAATTATGATCCTGAGAAAGCAAGAGAAATTCTTACAAAAGAAGGGTGGCGGGACACAAACAATAATGGTGTGATAGACAAAAACGGTGTTGAATTTGAATTTACGCTGAACATTCCCGGGGGTTCACCATTGAGAACTTATGCATCAGCAATTATAAAAAATAATCTTAAAGCTGTTGGTATTAATATTAATGTTGAAACACTGGAAATGGGATCTTTAATGGATAAACTTTACTCAAAAAGCATGGATGCCTGGATGGCTGCATGGTATATTCCAATTCCAATAGAATTGAAAGCATTCTGGTATTCTGATTTACAAACCAGTCCGGTAAATTTTGTTAGTTACCAAAATAAAAAAGCTGATAAAATTATGGATGAGTTAACAAAAAATTCTACGATTGATAAAAAGAAAAAATTGTACTTTGAGTTTCAGGAAATAATACACGAAGATGAGCCGATGACGTTTATGTATTGGACTTCAAACATCGTTGGTATAAATGAAAGTTTGAGAAACACGGGAATAGGACCTTTGGGCGCAATAACTCACTGCTGGGAATGGTCAGTTAAAAATTAGTACTGTATGATACGAGTTCCATCTATTCTTAATAAGAAATTATGATAGATGAAATTAAAAAGATGGTTTGAAAAGCAAGATGAAGTTGAAACAAACATCTGTCATTCTGGAGGATACTTGTTATTGTAATGAAAAACAATTATAAACTGAATTCAAAAAATATTGACAAGATTCTTACAGAATGACAATTTGAATTATATTCGCAATCAATTTTAATCTATGAAACGGGCATTTAGAAGTAGAATCAGATGAATAAAGAGTTTCTTAAAGCTTTATTGAAAAGAATAATCAGTTCGCTGATAACCCTTTTTTTACTTATAAGTTTTTTATTTGTACTTATCAGGCTCTCACCGGGCGACCCGACACACAAATTTTTATCGGCGAAATTTAGCCCCGAACTGAAAATAAAAGTCACTGCCGATTTTAAATTGGATCAACCGATATATGAACAGTATATAAATTTTGTAGCTAATATATTCAAGGGGGATTTGGGAATATCGTATAATTACAGGATGCCTGTTTTAAGTGTTGTGTGGCAATTCCTTTCTTTCACTTTGTTGTTCGCATCGATTTCGTTTGTAATTCAGATAATCATTTCATTTTACCTTTCAATAAAATCAATACGTAAAAAAGGCAATACGTTTGATAAAGTTGTTTCGAAACTTTCACTTATTGTTTACGCTACACCTGCTTTTGTTCTTGGCGTGTTTCTAATTTATCTTTTTTCAGTTCAGCTAAATCTATTTCCTTCATCAGGTTCAAAATCATTAGACTTTGATTCGTTTTCAATTGCGGGAAAAATCGGAGATTATTTTTGGCATCTAACTCTTCCGATAATAACGCTTTCATCAGCAGGAATAGCGATATTTTATAAATACTTGCGGGATAATCTGGAAGAAACATATCAGCAGCCCTTCATATTAAATCTTAGGGCAAGTGGTTATGATGAAAAGGTAATATTAATAAAACACGTTTTGCCAAATGCAATTCGTCCGTTAATTTCTGTTGCAGGAATTGAACTTGGAATACTTTTAGGAGGGGCACTAATAACGGAAATAATTTTCGGGTTACCGGGAATGGGAAGGTTGATGATGAGCTCTATTTTTGAGAGGGATTATCCGCTCGTTATCGGTTGTGCACTTACTGCAGGGCTGATTATTATAATTTCAAACTTCATTGCCGATCTGCTGAAAATGAAATTGGATAAAAGAATGATAAAGGGATTGATGAATTGAAGTTTAAGCCTCAAATATGGCATCTGCTTTTATTCTTTTGGATTACAATAATTATTATCCGCGTTGAGTTACTTATTGATTTAGTAGTTCTTTGGGCAAAATATTTTCTGTTATTTATAAGTGATTTTAACATTGCAATGCAATTGCTTGATTTTAATTTGATTGATTCTATACTATCAATCAAGTTGTTTATAATTATCCCAATAATTCTTTTCCTTTTTAGAAAAAAAAGTTTATGGCTAAAAGCATCATTAAATTTTTCTTCTCTCACGTTAGTTATGCTTTTGCTTGCTTTTATTTTTGCACCGATTATTACAGATGAAAATCCCGAATTCCAAAAAGATTTAAAGATGACGAAACTACTAACACCATTATCTTCGGTAAAAATTCTTCATCTTAGCAAAAAAGAGAACACACCAACATCAGCTTTAGAAAAATTTATCAATTATAAACATAAAATTATCAAACCATCTTATAATGAAAATATAATTTTAGTTAACAATGTAGAAGTGAAATCTGATCGCATTGTCTATTCACAAAAAAATATACAAAAAGAGATTAATTTTTCTGATGTTCAAATAAAGGATGGAATTCCTTTTGTAACAAATAAAATTTTTATTTTAGGCACAGATGAATTTGGTAGAGATATATTCACACGATTAATTTACGGAGCAAGAATTTCACTGCTTGTTGGTATCGGTGCGGTAGTTGTATCTTTATTAATAGGTTTATCATTCGGATTTATTGCTGGATTTAAAGGCGGTTTTATTGATATAATATTTAGCAGATTAACAGATTTGTTTTTAGCGTTTCCAATTATATACTTTATTGTTTTAATACTTGCATTGTTCGGCAATTCACTTTTAGCGGTAATTATTGTGCTGGGATTATCTGGCTGGATGGGGTTGTTCAAAATTGTTAAAAGCGAAGTGCTTGCTGAAAAAAATAAAGATTATATTATTACTGCTGGAATGTTAGGTCAGACGAATAGAAAAATTCTTACGAAAGAAATTCTCCCAGTAATATTTGTTCCATTGGTCGTTAATATAGTATTTCAATTTAGTAATGTTATTTTAGCCGAATCAGCATTAAGTTATCTTGGGCTTGGAACAGGAAACTCGTACCCATCATGGGGAGCAATGATTGAATCAGGGCAGCGTTATATTATAAAGGCATGGTGGATGATTTCATTTCCAGGTCTCATTTTAGTAGCTACTCTTTTGTCAGCAAATGATTTTGGCAGAAGGTTGAATAAAGTTATTAATCCTGGAATCCGAAAATGATAAACTGCAGATTTGAAATACTTAAGCAAATTGGAAAAGGCAGAAGCGAAGTTTTTCTCTGCAAGGATATTGATTTCAACGGAAGGGAAGTTGCAGTTAAATTTTTACCTCCTAATGTAAGCGAAGAAGAATTAAAATACTTCCGGGATGAATTTTTCACATTAAGAAAATTAGATCATCCTAGTATTATTAAAGCATTTGAAATTGGCGAAGTTGTAATTGTTGACCAGGATGATCCCATACAGGTCGGTTCAAATTTTATTTTACTCGAATACTTTGAGTCAACCGAGTTAACAAGTTTCAGTGAGCTGAAAGAAGAGAATAAACTAAAAGAGATTTTAAAACAGCTTTGCTCGGTTTTGTATTACCTTCACCAATCAAACTATATCTATTATGACCTCAAACCGGAAAACATACTTGTATCGGTTAATATAAATTCTACTCAGATCAAACTAATTGATCTCGGTCTCGCAGAATATTTACCCAACCAAAATGAGCATGTTATTAAGGGAACTGCACAGTACATTGCTCCGGAATTGTTAAAGAAAGAACCTCATGATTTCAGGGTGGATTTATACTCGTTTGGTATTTTGCTATATGAGATAATTTACGGTCATCTTCCTTTCGACGATTCCGATGAACTGAAAATTTATAAAGCACAGGTTGAAGAAAAGTTTAACTTTCCGGAATCATCTCGGTTTAGTTCCAACTTAATCGAAATAGTTAAAAAACTTTTAGAAAAAGATCCGGAGAAAAGATACCGGGATGCATTACAGGTTATTTGTGATTTAGGTTTTGAAATTGATGCTTCGATTTATCATAATTTTGTTCCAGCTAAAGTGTTCAGCAGCAGGCAGGATTTCATGAATATTCTCACTGCGTACATTAACGACAAAAAAAGCAGTGAAGTGTTTTCGGTAAAGGGATTTGACGGTGCGGGTAAAAGCGCATTATTGAATAGGATGTATGAGGTGATCACAAATTCCATACTTATTAGTAATACGCAAGGAATAAGCGGAATAAATTTGATAAAACATTTTATTAAAAGGTTAATATTTACTGGAAGCATATTCTTTAATTTAAATGATAACGAGAAGGAACATATCCTATCATTTATTACTAAATCAGAAAAAGATTATCTTGATGAACTGCATTCGATAATTTCAATCATAACAAACAAATCGCAATTTGTGTTATTGGTTGATGATTACAACTTGTTTGATTCACTAGCAAAGGAAGTTATTTCTGAACTGATCCCGATTTTCCAGGTGAATGGTTTAAAGGTTATAATTTCGGAAGCATCAGATTTTGATTATTCATCAGATAACATTAATAATCTTCGAGAAGTAATAGTTGGTTCATTTACACAAACACAATTAAACGACTATTTAGAATTGGCTTTTTACGAATTGTTTCCGAGGGAAGATGTTAGTGAACTCATACTCCGTTTTGCCGACTTACTCCCCGGCAATGTTATAGATTTTATTAAGGATATTATAAATCTACAAATCATACTTTTTGATAAGGATGGCATAACCATAAACGAAAACCTGGAAAAGATTTCAGGTATTGAAGGTTCGATGAGTGGAATTTATGATTTACGGCTTTCGAATCTGAAAGCGGATGACATTCGTACGGCAAAAATAATTTCTGCTTTTGAGGGAAGTGTAGAGCAAAATTCACTTTCAAGGATGTTGGATATTGATCAAACAAAATTAGATGAAATATTGTCTAATTTACAAATCAATAATGTTATTCAACCCTTTGGTGCAAACACCGTTCCGGTAATTGCATCGGATGGATTGAAAAAGCATATTTATTCCTTCGTTGATAATAAAGAAGAATTGCATGCTTCCCTTGCTGAATCGATTGCAACAAAATTACCCGGATTTAGCAGGGGCGAATTTGCACGCCAATATGAACTTGCCGGCAATTTTGAAAAAGCGTATTCAATATGGAATGAAGAAATTGATAGCGCACAAAAACTATCGGCATTTTCTTATATTCGAGGTATTTTAACTCATATACTTGAACTGCCACTTTCCGAAACTGTAAAAAATGAAGTAGACTTTAGATTAGCAGAAACTTTATACAAACTTAGTGATTACAATACGGCGCTAAATATCATTGAGCAAATTGAAATCGAACCGCTTCCTAAAGATAAACTGCTCGAACTGTATATTATGAAGGGAAGCGCGATGATAAATGGTGGCAAAATAGAAGAAGGTAAAGAACTTATTAAATCTTTAATTCCTAAAGTTGAAAACGAGTATAGAAAAAGCAAGTTGTTAGTTGAAATTGCCTATGCTAAATTTGATTTAAATAATTTTGCCGAAGCAGCCGAAATGTGTAACGAAATCTTGTTAAGGCAGGAAGTCTCCAATGAAGATAGAGGAAGAATTCATAATTTATTGGGAATGTATTACCATTTTAACGAAAATGATTCGAGCTCTGCCCTATTACAATTTGAAAAAGCTTTAAGTTGTTATGAAAAAGAAGGTTTACTTAGTAAAGAAGCTGCTATTGAAGTAAATATTGGTGTTATGCATAACATTATTGGTAATAAAGATCTGGCAGAAGCATCCTGGAAAAAGGCATTAAATATTAACCGTTCAATTGGAAACTTGGTACAGGAAGGAGTGCTGCTACTAAATAACGGCGTACACTATTTCGAAAATATAAATTTTGTTGTGGCAATTGATTATTATAAAAGAGCCTATAATATATTTCTTAGTTTGGGTAATACGAAGAATAGGGGTCTTGCATTAAGCAATTTGGGTGAAGTTTATTTTATAGTATGTGAATACCAGAATGCGTTTGAAGCGTTAGAAGAATCAAAAATAATATTAGGAGAGTCTGATAATTTAGAAGAGTTCATCCCCGTTTTAGTTTTGTTAGCTCACTTTCATTTTACAATTGGTAATATTAAAGACTTAACCAACTTGAATAATGAAACCCTTAAGTTATTGGAAAATCCTGAAGTGAAGAAGAAATATAAAAGTGAAATAATGCTCCTTAATAATTTAAGTTTAATAGCAACTGGGAAAGAGATACAAATAGAAGACCTTAAAGTAATCAGAGATGAATATTTTGACAAGGAGGATTTAAAAAATTATGTTACAGTTAATTTAATTTTGTTAAATTATCTATTAGATTCAAAAAAAATCTCCGAAGCAATGGACGAATTAAATAAATTACGATTCATTGAAGTATGTGAAAAAAATAATATTTACAACGCATCCAGGGAATACTTGCTCGGGGAAGTATCGTCTTCAAATGGTCATAATGATTCGTCATCACCTATTGAGCATTATGAAAAAGCATATGAACTGTTATCGGATGAAAGCATTGTTGAATTAACATGGAGAGTATTATTTGCTCTTGCTGAAAGCTATACACAGAGAGGCAATTTCAATAAAGCAAAAAATTTTATTATTTATGCGAGGGATCTTATATATTTAATTGCTGAAAATATAGAAACAACTCATTTTAAAACTGCATATCTGCAGAAAGAAGAAAGACGCACAGCCATTGAAATACTTGAAAAACTTCATAATGTTTATGGGACACATTAATGGATGAAGTTCCAGTAAACATCAAGGTTTTCTCTGATTCGAATGATGTTGTTTCGATAACATCTGCATTGAAACAATTATCATTAAAGGGTATTCCCATTAATTTTACATTCCCCGAAACCTTTATACCTGAAGATAATGATATTATAGTCTTACACCTTGAATCAAAGGAATCCCTTAAATTAAAAGATGTAATTGCAGTACGAAATAAGATTAACAATAAAATCCTCATTATAATACGCAATGCAGATGCACTATTTGTAACCTCGCTGCTTAAATTCGGTTTTTATAACATTTTTGTTTTCCCCTATGAAGTTTTAAAATTCACATCATTACTTGCTGAAATAATATCTAACAAAACTTATATAACTGAAGGTAATAGATTAGGTACATTTGGTGTAAACAGGCAGGGTATCAATTCTATAATAGGAGAATCAGAAAGTTTATTGCGTGTGCTAAACCTTGCAAATAAAGTTTCTGAAAAAAGCAATGCAAACGTTCTCATACTTGGTGAAACTGGTACAGGAAAAGGACTTTTTGCACGTGCTATTCATAATAACGGGAAAACGAGAGCATTTCCGTTTATTGATATCGTTTGTACCGCTATTCCTGAAAATCTTCTTGAATCAGAACTTTTTGGATATGAAGCAGGCGCTTTTACGGATGCAAGGACAAGAAAAATCGGACTTTTCGAACTTGCAGACAAAGGAACTCTATTTCTTGATGAGATAGGAGATTTAAATATAAACATTCAAACAAAATTGTTAAGGGCAATAGAGAAAAAAGTTATCAAAAGACTTGGTGGTGTGGCTGATATACCAATAAATGCACGGATTATATCTGCTACAAACAGAGATCTTGATTCGATGGTAGAAGATAATCTTTTTAGAAGAGATTTATTTCATCGATTGAATGTTGTATCAATTGAAGTTCCTCAGCTACGCGAGAGGGAAGATGATATTGTGATACTCGCAAATCATTTTATTAAAGAGTTTAATATTCAGTTTGAAAAATCAGTTAAGAAAATCGACAAGGATTTGCAACACTTTCTTAAGGGTTATTCGTGGCCCGGAAATGTTAGAGAATTAAGGAACGCAATTGAGAGGGCAGTTCTTTTAAGTGATAGTGGCAAGATTAGTATTGATGATTTTTCCAACTTAATAAGAACAACTCAAATTGAATTTCAGGATAATATCACAAGTGAAAAAATCCCGAATAATATTGTTAGAATGGATATTAATTATGGTACAACCGGGTTAAGAAAGCTTGAAAAGCATTACGCACGTGAAGTTTTGAAACGGCTAAACGGTAATAAAACTCAAGCTGCAAGATTATTAGGGATTTCCAGACCAAAATTAGATACATTATTGAAAGAATAAAATAATCTAAAATAATTCTGGGATTTTAAAACCTTCAAAAATTCAAAAATTTCAAAGAAATTTCATATGCTAATTCATTCAGATTTTGTTTAAATATCGTAATAATATTTTACAATCCTCACTAATTACAGTTGCTAAATGGTAATTATTACCAATTAGAACCTTTCAATACGTTCAAAAATCAAGCATTTCATTGAAAAAGCACATGGCATAAACATTGGCTATTTAGAAGGCTTTTAAGGGCTACATGTATGCTTATGAGGGTGAGGTACCATGCAGTTCTTATTGCGTCATTATTAACTAATTCTGAGAGGGCGCTATGCGTTTAATTGTATTATCCCTTCTTGTTGGGGGACTTTTCATATCTTGTTACGCGCAGGTTGCTGATAATGTTCAGAAAGCAGACCGTTATCGTGTAACGCAGGATAATATAATAATAATTGTGTCCGAGACCCACCCCTCATCCTCAAATGGTGAATATTTTCTGAATGATGCTGTACAAGTTGAATTCAGATCTAATTCACAACTAGAGGAACTTGGAGCCCGTTACGGTTTTACAAGATCAAGCTCACAGCTTGAAGAACTTGGAGCCCGTTACGGTTTTACAAGATCAAGCTCACAGCTTGAAGAACTTGGAGCCCGTTATGGGTTTACAAGATCAAGCTCACAGCTTGAAGAACTTGGAGCCCGTTATGGTTTTACAAGATCAAGCTCACAGCTTGAAGAGCTTGGAGCCCGTTATGGGTTCACGAGATCAAGCTCACAGCTTGATGAACTTGGAAGCCGTTATGCATGGTCGAGATAAGTTCATAGTTATTATTATATCGGCAACCTGTTAGGTTGTTAGATAATGGATTAGTTCTCCAAATTGCCTACTTTTAAAAGCCTTCATCCCGAAGGCTTTTTTATTACGTAAGACTTAACGTGATACTTTAATTCATGCGGTAAACTCTTTTATATAAATGAGGAAAGCTATATCTTCCATCTGTAAATAATTAGATTTAATGATGTAACGTGCTTTCTCAAAAATTTCATATTGACAGTGAATTAAATGTTTAGAAAACTTATTCTTCTTTTCTTTCTTTTTTATTCATTGGGTGCAGGTCAGGAAATTTCCAATATTAGCGTTATCGAAGAAAATAATGTATATCTCGTTCCTTCTTACAATTTTCAGGGTTCTATTTACATATCTTTATCACGATTAGCAGATATTCTCGGGTATAAATCTATTTACAATGAGGGCAATAAAAAGTTAACAATTTATTTTCAAGATTTTAAACTCGACGCTATAAAAAGTAATCCCTACCTATTAATAAAAGAAAAAAGCACAAATAATGTTGAAACATTTCAATTGCCTACGTCTATTCATTTTAATAAAAATGAGGTTTTTATTCCGTTAAACGCAACTATCAATCTGCTAAGTACTTTATCCGGCAAGGAAATTATAATTCTTAGCCCCAACAAATTATTTATTACTGGAAATTTAGCAAAAGAAAGAAATAAACTTTTTTCGGTTATACTATCAAACGAAAATTCGGACACATTTCTTCAAATTAAGATGTTAAAACATGCTAAGTATTCAATCAGAAGAAACCGGGAAAACGAGTTCTCTATCTTTTTTAGAAATACTTCGATTGATTTTGAGAATGATGAAGGATTTTCTCTTCAAGGTAATGTAAAAGATATTGATCTAATTTCAAACAAGGAAGATGCCATTATAAAAATAAAATTTGATTCGAGTTCAATGGCTTATGAAATTATTGAAACTAAAAATAATAATGAATTTATCTTACACTTTTTTTATAGGGAGGAATCTGATTGGTATGAAAAAGAGAGTGAACATTTCAAATTGATTTACAGGGAAAGTCATGCACATTTAGTAAATCATATTCTAAGCAGTGCTGAAAACTCGCTCAAGCGGTTAATACCAATATTTGATTATACACCAAAGGAGAAAATAATAATAAATACTTATGATGTTAGTGATTATGGATTTGGAGCAACGACGAATGTTCCTCAGAATTACATTCGGTTGGAAATTGAATCATTTGAACCAGGCTATGAAGCAGTTCCTTACAACGAAAGGATTCAATGGCTTCTTAGCCATGAGTTGGTTCATATTGTTGTAAACGATGAGGAATCTGATCTGGAAACAGTAGTGAGAGATTTATTCCGAAAGGTCCCTCCCGAAAAATCCCAGCCATTTACAACTATATATAGTGTTCTCGGAAACTTTACCCGTTACACTCCGCGTTGGTATCAGGAAGGAATTGCAGTATTTATGGAAACATGGTTAAGCGGAGGTTACGGCAGAACTTTAGGCAGTTTCGATGAAATGTATTTCAGATCATTAATACTTGAGGGCAAAAAGTTTCCATCACATTGGGATATTGAAACTATACTTACTCACAATTCGATTTTTCTTGAGAACATCTTTTATTTTTACGGAACGCGATTCGTGTCTTACTTAGCAATTCACCACGGTGTTGATAAACTAATCGATTGGTTTAAAACATACCCCAATCAAAATTTAGTCGGTTTCATCGGCAAATTCAATGATGTGTTCGGAGAAGATTTTTATGGTGCATGGAAGGAGTTTGCAAAAGAAGAAAAAATATTTCAAGAAAAAAACATAGAAGTTCTTAAATCATCGCAACTAACTAAAGTTAATAAGCTTAGTAAAAATCCTTTTGGTTGGGTTACACAGCCGTACTTCGATTCACAAACATTATCAATTATTTACGGTTACCATCAGTCAGCTCATTTAGCAACATTGCAAAAATTTCACTTACTTACGCGCAATTCAGAAGATTTAATGTCTCTACCAACTCCAAGTATGTTTCAGGTGGCTTCTACTGCGTTTGATGCGAGCAATAACCTTTTCTTCTATACCACTAACAATAATAAGTTGTACCGGGATGTTTGGGTGGTGAATATGCTAACAAAGGAGGAAAAGATAATTTTTCCGGATAGCAGAATTGGCAATATTACGATTAGTACAAGCACACACGATCTATGGGGAGTTCAGCAGCAAGGTGGTTTGTCAACATTAGTTGTTTCGGCATATCCATATCAGGAGATTGAACCGATATTTTCTTTTGACTTCGGTGAAGAGTTATCTCATTTGGCTGTTTCAAAATCAGGTGAAAAACTTGCTGCAGTATTACATCGGGCAAACGGTCGGCAGTCTATCATTCTATTTGATATTGGTGAATTATTATATGGTGAATCAATGTCTTTTAAAATATTAACATTGGATGGATCTCCGGAGAATCCTTCCTGGAGTGAAGATGCCAAGACTTTATATTGGAATGCCTATACCAACGGTGTATCGAATATATATCGTTATTATTTTAGTGATTCCACCACAACAGCTATAACACATTGTTTAACTGGATTATTCAAACCTATTGAGATTAGTCCAGATTCTGTTTTTGCTTTTGAATTTACTACCGATGGTTTTCTTCCGGTAATGATTGCAAATAAACCTGCAGTTTATTTGCCTGCAATTCAGTATTACGGACAAAGGATAATGAATAAAAATCCAAAAGTGTACGACTGGGTTTTAAAGGATGCTGCAAAAATAGTTGATGAAAAAAGTTTTAAAAAAGAAGAGGCTTATAACGGATTAGAAAATCTGCACATACATTCCTTGGTTCCGGTACTAAGTGGTTTTCAAAGCCAGATGGTATTTGGATTTTTTACTCGTATTTCCGATCCATTACTTTTACATGATTTTTATATGGAATTTGGAATTTCTCCTTTAAATGAAACTCCAAGTTTCCCTTTCTGGCATTTACGGTTTAAGTACGATTACAAACAAAGATTCTATATAGAATATTCTTTGAATGGGCCTGATTTCTTTGACCTTTTCAATTCCCGTAAAAGGGGGATGATCGGGTCACAATTTAAACTTGGGCATACACATTATTGGTTGTTCGATAAACCTCATACTATTAAGCAAGAAGCCTCTATAGCATTTTTTAGAGGTGTAGAATTTATTAATGATAACCTTGTAAGGGTTTCGGAGCCGGATTTTGGTGTTGCTGTATATAATTTGACTTCGAAAAATCTTAGGCGAACAATAGGGAGTTCCGGTTATGAGCAAGGCGATCAAGTTTCTTTCACACTTACATTGTATGGTACTAATTTTAATGAAAATGTAGAAGCACTTTTAAATGGTTATTTAGAATATGAAAGATATTCGTTGTGGATTGCAGACCACAATGTTGCTCATTTAAAATTAGCAGGTGGATATATGCTAGATAATGAAGAAGTTATTCAGGGAAGATTTTATTTTGGAGGTTTTGGTAACAGAGGAGTGGATAATGGACTCATAAGGCAGTTCAGAAAAGTTTTCAGGTTTCCCGGAATTCCAATTTATAGTATGATGACGACTAAATTTCTCAAATTAATGTTCGAAAATGCCTTCCCCCCGTTAAGGGTTAGCGGCTGGGCTTTAGGTAATCAAGTTATAAACCACTTTGATTTTTCGATTTATTCGCAATCTTTAATAACTGAATCGGAATTTGGAAACTATTGGATAGATATTGGCGCACAATTAGACATTAAATTCAAACATTGGTATAATTTGGAAACGACATTTTCGGCAGGTGTAGCGAGAGCGTGGTCGGAAAAAATGACAGATTGGGAGTGGTTTTTATCACTTAAATTGCTAAAAAATTAAATTTTGAACTCGGAATAGATTTTGTTCTTTAATTAAATTCTGTGCTATTTTTAGAAACTAAAAAAGTTATATTTATCTGGGAAAATAATGAAGTTCTCAGAATTCAAAGAAAATATCGATGCTGGTTTTAAAGCTACTCTTGGAAATGAAGAAACATCCGAGCGGGTAAAGAATCTTGAGGCAATACTCAACATTTTGAACACCATAAACCGCTCTCTTATACTTGATGATGTACTTGAGCTTGTACTCAAAAATGCAATAAGACTTACAAATTCAGAGCGTGGGTTTATTGTGTTAAAGAACGACGAGGATAACCTTGAGTATAAACTAGGCTTAGATTCTGAAAAAAATGAATTGCCCGAAGAATCTTTTAATATAAGTAATACGGTTGTTAATGATGTGTTTCTCACTGGGCAATCAATTTTTCTCGAGGGTGCACAGAGTGATGCAAATTATGACCCATCGAAAAGTATTTTACGATTAGACCTTCAAACAATACTTTGCTCTCCCTTAATAACCGATGGAAAAAAAATAGGAGTAATTTATGTTGATAGTAAACACCTTCAAAAAATTAAGGTTCGTGAAATAACCGGAACATTTGAAATACTTGCCGGTCAGGTAGCTGCTGCTATCAGAAACGCACAATTGTACAACGGGCAGGTTGCAGCAAATAATGCTTTGCAGGAAGCAAATGCTCATCTTATTCAGGCAGAACGTAAAACATTAAAATCGAGTATTGATGCAGAAATCGGTCAATCGCTTCAGGGGCTTGTACACCTAGCTCTGCTTGAGAATGAAAGTCTTATGAGGACAATTGAAAAATCCCAAAAGGAATATGAAAGCAACTCAAATGGAAACAATACACTTGTTCTCGATAGATTAAAATTAAAATCCAGGGTTGCTATTGATAGTATCAGAAATATTCAGAAATATGCACAGGTGTTATTAGAGACTTCTCTTCTCAATCTGAATAAAGACAGCGGCGACATTAACCATACAATTCAATCGGTAATTAAATATTTATCTCCGATGAAAAAGTTTTATTTAGTCACTTTTAATACTGAATTAAATAAATTACCCAACTGTAATTTTGATTCGGAGCAAATACAACATTTAATGGTTCATTTATTTACAAATGCGGCAGAAGCAAAACGAGATACCACGATAAGTATAAAGTCTGGTTTTGAAAAAGAAAAAATAACTTTGGAGATTAAAGATGATGGTTCCGGATTTCCTTCTAAAATATTGAAAAATCCTTTTGGCTCGGCTATGGACAGGAAAGGGAGTTATGGGTTATATCTTTGCAAAAGTATAGTTGATAGACATAACGGAACAATGGAATTAGAAAATTCTAAAGAAGGCGGTGCACTCATAAAAATCACATTACCGGCAGCTTAAAAATGTCAGAGTCACTATTAAAATATTTTCGCTTAATGTATGATTCAATTCGTTTTCCTATTCAGGTTGTGAATAAGGGGGGTTACGTTGTTTATGTGAACGAATTATTTACCATCCAATGGGGCTACACACTTTCGGAAATTAAAGAATATAATATTTTCCAAGATAACGAATTAGTGAGGAAAGGTGTACAGCAATTAATTAATGATGCATTTGAAAAAGAAAAATATTCAACCTTTGATAATTATGTTGATTCACTTCTTATAAACAGAGAGTTTGCAGTGCCATTATTACGAACAAGTATCTTTCCTATTAACTATAACGGTGAGAGCTATGTAGTTCTTCTTCACGAAGATCAAACAGAACAAGTGCTGGCTGAAGAAGAAATAAAAAAGGCGAGAGATATGGGTAAAGAAGCCGAGAGACTAAAAGATACTTTTTTAACCGTGCTTTCGCACGAATTAAGAACACCGCTTAACATAATATTAGGTTATTCAACAATAATAAGAGAAAATCTTATAGATAAATTTAATGCTGAAGAAAAAATATACCTTGATAATCTATATGCAGGAAGTACTAGGTTGTTTAAAAGTATAACACAAATGCTTGAGTTTGCGCAGATTGAAGCTGGTAATTATAAAATGAGTATTGACTCCTATAATCTGTGTGAAGTAGTACAAAGCTGTATTGTTACTAACAATCAAAATGCAATTGATAAAAATCTGGAAATCAAAGCTAATTTTGAAAAGAACAAAATATATGCGGATATGGATTTACAATGCACAGAAACAGCTATAAATAATCTTTTGGATAATGCAATTAAGTTTACCCGACATGGCTTTATTGATATCGAGGTAAGTTTAACGGAAGACAGAGGTTTAGCAACCTGTAAGATAAAAGATACTGGAATTGGTATTTCCTCTCAGTATTTAGATCATCTGCACCAGCCATTTAGCCAGGAGGATTTGAACATCGGCAGGAACTATGAAGGAAATGGACTAGGATTAGCCCTTTCCAAAAAGTATATAGAAAAAATGGGCGGTTCAATTTTGGTTGATAGTATTAAAGGAGTTGGAACTACTGTTACGGTTACTCTCCCGTTATCAAAAGAGCAATTCCGTGAACTGCCTGAATCGCCTGCAGTTGAGGGAGTCGATTTCAATAAAATATATATGTTTGATGATACACAAGAATCGTATAATTTGATAAAAGTGTTCCTCAGAGATACATACAAATTTGAAAATCATAATTTTGATAATTACGATATTGACTTTGTTAAAGAAGATTATTTTTCGATAATTATGTTGGATGTACCTAAAAATTTGTGGGATAAATGTCTTGAGATGGTAAGAGAGATCAAGGATAACGATCCCTTTAAACGACCGGTGCTTGTTCTATCAAGTGAGTTTATGCACGACAAGATTGCCAGTTTTTATCAATCAGGAGCCGATAAATTTTTGGTAAAACCATTTTCGAAAAATCATTTGCTTGCAGCAATAGAAAAAATCACAGCTTAACTATTTATTCTCCATTCTCTATTTAACTAAGTGTTGTATAATTAACCATTGGGTGTTAATTGAATCTTAAAGAATTAAAAAAGACTATTAGGGCAAATGCTAATAAGGATCACGCTAAGACAATGCAATGGTTCTTCAAAACAGGAAAGGGGGAATATGGAGAGGGAGATAAGTTTATTGGAATTAAAGTGCCTGTTCAAAGAAAGATAGCCAAAAAATTTGGGGAATTGGATTTAGAAGATTTACAAAAGCTACTTAATTCCAAAATACATGAAGAACGATTAATTTCACTATTGATACTTGTTGATAAGTATGATAAAGCTGATGAAAAAGTAAAGGATAAAATTTATCGTTTTTATAAAAAGAACAGAAGAAAAATTAATAACTGGGATTTAGTAGATCTATCTGCTCCTAAAATTCTGGGAATACATTTATTAAATCATGACAAACAAATATTGTATAAGTATGCTCATTCAAAAAACCTTTGGGAAAAGCGAATCTCTATTATTTCGACGTACAGCTTTATAAAAAATCATGATTTCAATACCACATTAGAAATATCGGATATCTTATTAAATGATGATCAAGACTTGATCCATAAAGCTGTGGGATGGATGCTTAGAGAAGTGGGAAAACAGAGTTTGCAAATATTAGAAAAATTTCTTAAACCACGATATAAAAAAATGCCGAGGACAATGCTTCGATATTCAATTGAAAAATTTCCTGAGAAGAAGAGAAAAAAATATTTAAAAGGAGAAATCTAAAGTAAATATGAAAAAGAGAGAAAATATTTCATCAGGTGCAATTTGGGAAGATAAGGTTGGCTATTCACGGGCGGTAAAAGTTGATGATCTTATTGAAATATCAGGAACAACTGCTGTAAACGGCAGTGAAGTAGTTGCTGTTGGTGATCCTTATGAGCAAACTAAATTCATTATAGAAATGTTTTCTTCAATTCTTGAAGAAGCCGGCAGTTCGTTAAAAGATATAATTAGAGTTAGAATTTATGTGAGAGAGATTACTGATTGGGAAAAAGTAGGAAAAGCCTTTTTCGAATATTTTAAAAATATAAGACCCGCAGCAACTTTAGTTGAGGTGAGTTCATTAATTGATCCGCAATTACTTGTAGAGATGGAAGCCACCGCAATAATTACTGAATGAAGTTAAAAAACTTATATTTCATTACAGCAGTTATGTCCAAAATTGGTCACCGTTATTGGTGTTGATTGTATAATCCAGTTGATCTTAGTAATTAAACGCAGCTGAAATTGTACAGACCGTTTTATCATTTTGCAATAAACTAATTCTATTATAAATTACATTATTAAGATTTAAAAAGCATAAAATAACTAATGAAACAGAGAACAAAAGACAAAGTAATAAACAGCGAATCGATTTTCTTTACAGATGAAGAAGACCCGCGTACTTATTCCCTTTCAAATCAATTTGCCGAACACATGGAATTTGAACTGGTTAAGGATAAAATAACAGCAACGGGAGACGATGCATATTTTTCGTTATCATTGGCTGTCCGCGATCGTTTGGTAAGAAGATGGCTTCGAACTCAAAATCAATATTATGAAAAGGATGTGAAAAGAGTTTACTACCTCTCGTTAGAGTATTTGATGGGAAGACTTTTGGGTAATGCCCTTATAAATATGGGTCTTTATGATGAATGCTATAAAATCCTTAAGAAGGACGGATACAGCCTAGAAGAAATCAGAGATTTTGAAAAAGATATGGGTCTGGGTAATGGGGGTCTCGGTCGTCTTGCAGCTTGTTATTTAGATTCTATGGCTACTCTGGAACTTCCTGCGTTTGGTTATGGAATCCGATATGAATACGGAATTTTTGAACAGGAAATTGAAAATGGTTATCAGGCTGAATATGCTGATAGCTGGCTAAGTGGCGGAAATCCTTGGGATATAATGAGAAGAGAGCTGTCCTTCAAAGTTAAATTTTATGGTAAGGTTGAGCGAACTGAAAATCCTGATGGTACTTATTCATTTGAATGGGTTGATACTGAAGATGTTCAGGCACTCGCTTATGATGTGCCGATACCCGGTTATAAAAATAATACTGTAAATAATTTACGCCTCTGGCAAGCAAAAGCATCTAAAGATTTTAGTTTTAAAGATTTTAATCTTGGCAATTATGTTGCAGCGGTTGCAACTAAAAATGAATCGGAAACAATATCAAAAGTTCTTTATCCGAATGATAGTTATGTGGAAGGCAAATTCCTCCGACTGAAACAACAATACTTTTTTGTTTCTGCAACTTTACAGGATATAATAAGAAAGTACAAAGTTAGTCATGATTCCCTAGATAATTTTGCGAAAAAGACAGCTATTCAGTTAAATGATACTCATCCTGTTATTGCAATACCTGAATTAATGCGAATCTTAATTGATGAAGAAAAAATTGGATGGAATAAAGCTTGGGAAATAACTTCCAAAACATTTGCTTATACAAACCACACAGTTGTTCCGGAAGCACTTGAAGAATGGTCAATTCAACTTTTCGAGGAATTGCTGCCGCGTCATCTTCAGATAGTTTCTGAAATAAATAGAAGATTTTTAAAGGATGTTAAGAAAAACTATACTAGTGATGAAAATATTATTTCCAAACTTTCAATAATTGGGAGTGGAAACGTAAGAATGGCAAACCTTGCAATAGTTGGCAGCTTTGCTGTAAATGGTGTTGCAGCTCTTCACACTAAAATTATAAAGGAAAGAATTTTTCCGCATTTTAATCAGATATTTCCCGGCAAATTTATAAACATAACAAATGGAATAACACCAAGAAGATGGCTTAAAACTGCTAATCCTTTTCTATCTAAAATTATATCGGAAAAAATTGGAGACGGTTGGATCAAAAATTTAGGTGAGCTTGGCAAGTTAGAGCAGTTTATTGATGATGAAGAATTCCGTGAAAGCTGGCGCAGTGCAAAATGGCTTAATAAGCGGTTGCTGATTGATTACATCGAAAAAGATCAGGATATTAAAATTAATCCCGAAGCGATGGTGGATGCTCAAATAAAAAGATTTCATGAATACAAACGACAGCTTTTAAATGTGTTGCATGTTATTACACTCTATAACCGGATAAAAGATAATCCTCAATTGGAGATGGTTCCACGCACAGTAATATTTGGCGGTAAAGCAGCGCCTGCTTATCACGCGGCAAAACTTATCATCAAACTAATAAACTCTGTGGGCAAAGTTATTAATGCAGATAAAGATGTTGGAGATAAACTAAGAGTTGTCTTCATAAAAAATTATTCTGTAACACTTGCAGAAAGAATTATTCCAGCATCCGAACTCTCGGAGCAAATTTCAATGGCTGGTTTAGAAGCATCAGGTACTGGAAATATGAAGTTTGCGTTGAACGGTGCATTAACCATTGGTACTATGGACGGAGCAAATATTGAAATTAAAGAAGAAGTTGGCGATGAAAATATTTTTATTTTCGGTCTTTTAGCAGACGAAGTGATTAAGCTGAAAGAAACCGGTTATAATCCGTATAAGTATTACGAAGCTAATACAAACTTGAAGCGTGTGATAGATATGATAAAATCCAATTATTTTAGTAAAAATGAACCGGGAATATTTAACTCTATTATCGATAGTTTATTAAACGATGATAATTATTGTTTATTTGCAGATTTTCAATCGTATGTGGATACACAGGATGAAGTTAGCTCTGTATATCAGAATGTTGATGAGTGGACGAGAAGATCGATTTATAATGTGGCAAGGATTGGAAAATTTTCAAGTGATCGTTCTGTTAAAGAGTACGCGGAAAATATTTGGAAAGTTAAACCAACTCCGATAAAAGATACAACTAAATAAATTGCAAGCTTAAAAAGTTAACTGCTAGAATAATACATCGCAAAAATATTTTGTAAATTTCCGTTAGTAAATAAAAAGCATTACATTTATTGAGAAAAATTAAGTTGAAAGAGATATAATATTTATGGAGTATTCAATTCATTCCAAATCACATATTGGTCATGTTCATTTAACTGTTGCTGATTTGGAACGTTCAATCAAGTTCTATCGCGATCTCCTGGGATTTAATGTTACTGCAAGGTTTGGTAATTCGGCGGTCTTTTTATCTTCCGGTGACTACCACCATCACATCGGATTGAATACCTGGGCAGGTCCCGCTGCAACTCCTCCACCCGAAGGTCATTCTGGTCTTTATCATTTTGCCATTCTCTATCCGAATCGTCATGAACTTGCAAAAGCCTTTAAGGTTTTGTGGGAGGAAAAATATCCTATTGAAGGCGCATCCGATCATGGAATTACCGAATCAATTTACATTAATGATCCTGATGACAATGGTATTGAGCTGTATTGTGACAGATCAAACGAAGTATGGCCAACTGATGAAGACGGAAATTTTATTCTTGTTACAACGCCTCTGGATCTTCCTAATTTGCTTTCTGAACTAGACTTACAAGAATAATAGGTTAAATCATTTTGAAATATGAGAATATTTCACTAAATAACGTAAGTACTTACGTAAATAATAATATAAAATACTTACAATGGATAATGAATTATTCTTTGGAATAAGACTAAAAAAAACAGGTGAAATGTTATCCTCACAGATAGCTCAGATTCTGTCAGATAAAAAAATTGAATTTGAGCCGCGTGGACTATATCTATTAATTATTCTGCAGGAAAAGGGACATGCCAGTATAAAAGAAATTACAGCAATTCTTAGGATGACACATCCGGCAATTGTTCAAATGGTAAATTCACTAAATAATATTGAGTTGATAACTCAGAGTAAATCAGTTGATGATAAGCGAATAACATTAATTGAATTAACTGAAAAAGGGAAAGAGGAACTTAATAGAATTAAGCCGGTTCTGACTGAAATAGAAAATGCCCTTGAATCAATAAACAATGAAATTGATGTAAATTTGAAATATTCGTTATCAAAATTAAATGAAGCTACAAAAAGCAAATTGTTAATACTGAAAGTGAAAGAAGGATTAAAACAAAAAGCCATACAGGAAATAAATATTGTTCCCTATAACAGAAAGTACAAATCTGATTTTGCAAAATTGAATTATGAATGGCTTGAAAAATATTTTGAAATAGATATAGAAAGTAAACGAACCCTAAAAAATCCTGAAAAAGATATCATTAAAAAAGGTGGCGAGATTTTCTTCGCAATACTTAATGAGTATGTGGTTGGAACCTGTGCGGTATCAAAAATTGATAACTCAGCTTTCAAAATTACAAATATTTGCGTGACGGAAGAAGAAAAAGGAAGGCAGATTGGTAAAAAGCTCGCACTTACTTCAATTGGTTATGCTGTGGAAAAAGATGCTGAAAGAATTTCGATTAATATAAATAATAAGCTTAATACGGCTTTAAATCTTTTCAGAGGTTTGGGATTTAAAGAGGTTAAAAAAGCACAAGATAATCGAAATAAAGGAGAGTTAATTTTTATGGAATTAAATTTTAAAATATAAATAACTATCACTTGCAATTTGAACCGATTGAGAAGTAATTTACAATTCAACAATATATTTAATTAATAATAGAAATTATTGCAATGTTTGAATACTTAAAAAGGATTTTATCCAATGAAAGCAACGAGCCATTAAAAGCAGAAAATGCAGATAAATCAGATAATCATGATAAGCAATTACAGATTGCAACAGCAGCAATATTTATTGAGATGGCAAAAGCAGATGGGGAGTTTTCCGATGATGAAAGAGATCTCATAATTCAATCTCTTAAAAAGCGGTTTAATTTAAATGAACAGGATATTCATGAATTGATCGAACTTTCAAAAGCCAAATTAGATGAAAGCATAAGTTTGTACGAATTCTCGAATACGGTAAATGAACATTTTACAACTGATGATAAAATGGTGTTGTTAAAAAATCTTTGGAGAATGATTTATGCCGATAAAAAATTAAACCGGTATGAAGACCACTTAATAAAAATGATTGGTGGAATGTTGCAAATGGAACACAAAAAAATTATAAACGCTAAAATGTTAATTAGAAAAGAACTTAATATAGAGTAACCATAAATAAAAACTACGGTTAGTCTTTTTCTAATTCCTGTTCGATTATTTTAGTGATAGCTTCGTCAGTTGGTTCAACCTTGGTTAAAAATCTTGCCGTAATTTTTCCATCCTTTGAAATAATAAATTTCTCGAAGTTCCAATTAATATCTGATTTATCAGTTATGCTGTTATTAGTTAACCGTTCGTACAGCGGTGACTTCTCTTCTCCCAAGACTTTGATTTTATCAAACAGCATAAAAGTAACATTATAATTTGAAGAACAGAATGCTTTTATCTCTTCATTCGTTCCAGGTTCCTGAGCGCCAAAATCGCTACAGGGAAATGCAAGAATTTCAAATCCAAGCAAGTTATATTTCTGGTAAATATCCTCAAGTCCTTTATATTGAGGAGTGTAACCGCACTCGCTTGCAACATTAACAATCAGCAAAACTTTGTCGTTATAATCAGAGAGTGGTATTGAGTTGTATTCCATATCAATAACTGTTATGTCATTAATATTATCTTTCAAATCATCACCTCCATTATTTTGAGAAACGGTACTTAAGAATCCACCGAACTGCAAACTGAGTACTAATGCGATTATTATAATTTTAATATTTCCTAATTTCATTACAATGCCCTTTTTAATCGAGTGTCAGTCACCTCTAATCCAACTTGCATAAAAGTGACTAACACTTTAATTTCAATATTTATGACCGAAAGCTTCTGTATGTATCCATAAACAAACAGGAAGAAACCGGCTTAAGAAAAAGTGTAGTTCTTTTAACATAATACTTTGTGCCGGCTAACTGTCCAAGAATAAAAGCAATAATCATTATGGGATAAGAAATAAATTCGAACCCAATACCGGAATATAATCTTAGCAAAATTATAAAAGGAATTGGCAGATGGATTGACAAGATCCATAGCAGAGAAAACCTATCTACATTAGTACGCCAATATCCAAATGGAATATTAACTAAAAAATCAATACTTGCAACAAGAATTAAGAGCATAAAATTAACCTTTTTTAGAAAATTAATACAATTAAAATTATTTCACGGTGCACAAATTAGATTCATTTCTTCCAATGAAAAAATCCTATGGAAAGCAGATTATATCTAACTCATCACTGCGGCAAATGATGCATTATTAACAATATCATCCACGCTGCAGCCGCGGCTAAGATCGAAGCATGGTTTGTTTAATCCCTGAACAAGGGGTCCGATTGCTTCAGTACCACCGAGACGCTGTGCAATTTTATATGCAATATTCCCGGAATTTAAATCGGGGAAGACCATTACATTTGCTTTGCCCGCAACAGGACTACCCGGCGCTTTCTTTTTCCCGATTGATTCGATTATTGCCGTATCGAATTGAAGTTCGCCATCAACATTTAAATCTGGTCTTTTCTCCTTAACAATTTTTGTTGCTTCAATAACTTTATCAATTAATTCGTGTTGTGCGCTGCCTTTTGTTGAGAAAGAAAGCATTGCAACAAACGGTTCATTATCAGTTAATTTAAGATGATTATCAGCGGTAGAGATTGCAATATCTGCAAGTTGATTTGAATCGGGGTTGGGAACGACGGCGCAATCGGCGAAGCTAAATACTTTATCAGGAAAAAGCATCAAAAAAAAGCTGGATACTGTTGATATCCCTTCAGGCATTCCTACGCACTGAATTCCCGCCCGTATAACATCGACTGTTGAAGCGGTTGATCCGGCAACACTTCCATCAGCCATTCCTTCGCGGACCATCATTGCACCGAAAAACAAATCCCTAACCACAGTTTCACGTGCTAGCTCAATTGTAATCCCCTTATGTTTTCGCAGGTTAAAGAAGATATTTGTAAAATCACTTAATTTATCCGATTTGGATGGGTCAATAATTCTAACACCTGTTAAATCAATACCAAGTCGTTCAGCATCACTTCTTATTATGTCTTCATTGCCTAATGTAATTACCGATATGATTTTTTCTTTTGTTAAAATATCTGTGGCTTTTAATACTCTCTCATCGTGTGACTCGGGAAGAACAATTGTTTTTTTTAATGCTGATGCTTTTTCTTTTATTTCGTTTAGTAAATTCAATCTCATTTATTAACTCCATAGTTTCGAAAATTTCAATAGCAAACTTAATAAAATTAAATTTTATAGTATGTGATAAAGTTGATGACTAAATTTAGCAGGACAATATTATTAATCTGTGGAATGACCGATGGTCAGTAATTTTAAACAGAAGATGACCAATATTAACTTTGCTGATCCATAGTAATTTACATTAGTTATATTTCGATAAACATTGATTTTTGATTGTAAAAGCGATACATTCACAATCTTAATTTTGACATGATTGCAGAAAATTTAAAGAGGCTTAGGGATAGGATTAACGAACAATGTGCTGCCTCTGGAAGAAGTGCTGAAGAGATTAAACTAATAGCAGTATCAAAGTACTTTGGTATAAATGCTATAGCTGAAGTGAATAAACTTGACATAACAAATTTTGGCGAAAATAAAGCGCAGGAGCTAAGAGATAAATTTGAATTGTTGGGCAATAAAGTTAACTGGCATTTCATCGGAACTTTGCAACGCAATAAAGCAAAATATGTTGTAAAAGCTGCTTCTCTCATCCATTCGGTTGATTCACTATCTTTAGCGGATGAAGTGAATAAGCAAGCAGTAAAAAATGATAAAGATCAGGGGATTCTTTTGGAAATTAAAACTTCCTTTGAAGAAACTAAGGCGGGACTCAATCAGGAAGAACAAATTATCAAACTGATAGAGCATTGCAAAACCCTTTCGAACATTAATTTGATGGGACTTATGACAATGGCACCTTATACTGATGACGAACAATTAATTAGGAAAAGCTTTTCTGATTTGCGTAAATTAATAGATAAGATTAATCAACAAGGATTCAACTTAACCGAACTCTCTATGGGAATGACAAGTGATTTTGAAATAGCAATTGATGAAGGTGCAACTATGCTGAGGATTGGCTCGGCAATTTTTGGTCAACGGGATTATTCTAAAAACTGGAGAGCGATATGAAACTCACACCAATAAATATTAAAACTCAGGAGTTTGCTAAATCTCTCAGAGGTTATGATGCTGATGAAGTGAAAGCTTTTCTGGAAAAACTTGCTACAGAAGTTGAAGACCTAATGAATGAAAATGAAACTTTAATAGATGAGATTGAAGAATTAAAAACAAGATTGGATGAATATAGAAATATCGAGAAAGATTTACAGACTGCACTTTTAAATGCACAGGATTCTTCAACGAAATCAATTGAAGCTGCAAAGAAACAGACAGGTATGATGCTGAAGGAAGCGGAATTAAAAGCAGCCCAGACAATCGAGAAAGCAAAAGAAAATGCAAACGATATTAGGAACGCTATAATTAACTTAAGAGAAGAGAGAGATTTGATAATCTCAAAATTAAAAGCGATAGTAAATACTCAGTCTACTCTTCTTGAAGGAAAAGTAAAGAAAATAGATGAAGGACAAAAAGAACCAGAAAAACCTAAACAGACACAGCCGAAGGATGATCTGGACGTTGATGTTGATGATATTGTGAACAAACTTTTATAATAATGAGTGAATTGATTTCCAAAATAAATGAAACCCTTGAAGTAATTAAGAAAATTACAACTGAAGAATACCCCTTCGGAATTATATTAGGAACAGGGCTTGGCGGTTTAACAAAAGAAATTGATATTCAGCATGAAATTGAATATGAAGATTTGCTGTACTTCCCGCTTTCAACTGTTGAATCGCATAACGGAAAACTCATCTTCGGAAAAATTGGTGATAAAAATGTTGTGGCAATGCAGGGCAGATTTCATTTTTACGAAGGATATTCGATGAAGCAGATCACTTATCCTGTGCGTGTAATGAAATTTCTTGGGGTTAAGACATTGCTTGTTTCCAATGCTTGCGGAGGTATGAATCCGATTTACAAACGCGGCGATATTATGTTGATGGTAGATCACATTAACCTATTGGGTGATAATCCACTAATCGGAATGAACGAAGATGAACTTGGACCGAGATTTCCCGATATGAGTGAACCGTATGATTTAGAATTAATAAAAGTTGCCGAAGAAGTTGCTTTAGAAAATAAAATAAAAGTTCAAAAGGGTATTTATGTTGCTGTGCCGGGTCCGAATCTTGAAACAAAAGCAGAGTACAGATTCTTAAGAACTATTGGTGCTGATGTTGTTGGTATGTCAACCATTCCTGAAAATATAGTTGCAATTCATATGGGCATTAAAGTTTTAGGAATAAGCATCGTAACGGATGAGTGTTTTCCCGATAGTTTAAAACCGGTAAATGTTGAAGAAATTATTTCCACTGCAATGAAAGCAGAACCAAAAATGACCTTAATAATGAAGGAAGTCGTAAAGAGGATATAATGTTTAAGAAGAACATCATTAATTACGCAACAGCAATTTTATTAGGGGTGCTTATTTTTGCGTCTGATTTTCTGGATACGGACTTATTCAATTTTGATGAAAAGAATTTTGCTGTTTGGTTTGTTCTTTCGATATTATGTTTTGCAAGCGGGTGGTATATTAATAAAACTCTTGGCTGGCATAAAGGTGGTAAGATTATTTTCTCCGTAATTATTGCAGTAACAATTGTTAGCATATTTATGATAACATTTTTTTCGGGCTACTTTAATGCTAACGAATTATTAACAGAAAATCTAATCCTTTACAGTTTAAGGAATATAACTCTTGGTGCAATGGGTTTTTTCGGAATGGCAATCCAGGAAGTTATTAATAACAGGAAAGACACTCAAATCTTAATGGAGAAAGTTGAACTGTTGGAAAGAGAATCGGATATATCGAAGAAAGAAGTTCAACTGATAATAAAAGAAGCAAAATTAAATGCTGAGAAAATAATTAATGATGCTGAAGCAAAGGCAAAAAATTTATTACTTAAAAAAGAAAGAATTGAAAAAGAACTGAAAGAGTTCATTCAAACAGAACGTGAATTAATAAAACGATATGAAGAGAAATAATTTTACAAATTGGGTAGCAAAGTAAAACCGGATAAATGTTTAAACAGAATATAGATAAAATAGGTTATCCCGAAATTGAAAAGAACATTTTGAAATTCTGGGGGGACAAACAGATATTTAAAAAAAGTATCTCTTCAAGAAGTGAAGATAAATCTTATGTTTTTTACGAAGGTCCGCCAACAGCTAATGGCAAACCGGGAATTCATCATGTTATGTCGCGTACTTTAAAAGACCTTGTTTGCAGATATAAAACAATGCGGGGTTTCCGTGTTGAAAGAAAAGGCGGTTGGGATACACACGGGCTTCCAGTGGAAATTGAAGTTGAAAAGAAAATTGGAATTAAACATAAAAGCGAAGTAGCTGAATATGGAATTGATAATTATAATAAAGCTTGCCGCGAATCCGTTTTTACCTATTTAGACCTTTGGGAAAAAATGACAACCCGTATGGGTTACTGGATTGATCTCGATGCGGCATATATAACATTAAAGAATGATTATATCGAATCAGTTTGGTGGGCGCTTAAAACTTTATTCGATAAAGGATTGATCTATAAAGATTATAAGGTTGTTCCGCAAGATCCCAAATCGGAAACGGTTCTTTCGTCCCACGAACTCGCACTTGGTTATAGAGAAACAAAAGACCCTTCCATTTATGCACTGTTCAAAATTAAAAATAAAGATGAATATTTCCTCGTTTGGACAACCACACCATGGACTCTAATCTCAAATGTTGCGCTTGCTGTGGGACCCGATGTTACTTATGTTAAAATAAAAACGGAGGATAGAAAAATAATTCTTGCGAAAGAAAGACTTTCGGTAATAAATGATGATTACGAAATCCTTGAAGAATTTAAAGGCAAAAAAATACATGGGTTGGAATACGAACAGTTATTAGATTACGTGAAGGTTGAGAAGAAAGCGTTTTACGTTGTCCCCGGCAGATTTGTAAGTACAGAAGACGGCTCTGGCATCGTTCACATTGCTCCGGCTTTTGGTGCTGATGATTATGTTCTGTCAAAAGAATTTGATTTACCGATGCCGCAACCCGTTACTCTCAGTGGCTTGTTTACCGATGAAGTAAATGATTTTACTGGAAAGTTCGTTAAAGATGCAGATAAGGATATCATAATAAGATTAAAGAGAGAAGGAAAGCTTTATAAAAAAGAAACCATCGTTCACACTTATCCGTTTAGCTGGAGGCACGAGGATGTTCCCGTAATTTACATGGCTCGCGAATCATGGTTTATAAAAACAACATCAGTAGCACACCGTATGATCGAACTTAACAAAACCATTAACTGGCAGCCGCCGGAAGTTGGTGCTGGAAGGTTTGGTAACTGGCTTGAGGAGAATAAAGATTGGGCACTTTCGCGAGACCGGTTTTGGGCAACACCTTTACCTATATGGATTAGCGATGATGGCGATATGTTTGCTGTTGGCAGCATTGAGGAACTGAATGAAGGATTTATTGAAGAAGACGGAAAACGAATTTCTGTGAAAGATGTTGATGAAATTGATCTTCACAAACCATTTGTTGATAAAATATTTTTAGAACGCAACGGTAAAATTTATAAACGCACACCCGAATTAATTGATGCATGGTTCGATTCCGGTTCGATGCCTTTTGCGCAATATCATTATCCTTTCGAGAATAAAGAACTGTTTGAGAAAAAATTCTTTCCTGCTGATTTTATATGTGAAGGGATTGACCAAACACGCGGATGGTTTTATACTATGCATGCAATAGCAACAATGCTCTTCGATAGTGTTGCTTATAAAAATCTTATTGTAAACGAATTGATCCTCGATAAGACCGGACAGAAGATGTCTAAATCAAAAGGCAACACTGTTGATCCTTTTGTTCTGTTTGATAAATACGGTGCAGATGTTACAAGATGGTATTTAGTAACCACAAGCCCACCATGGCGCCCGACATTGTTTGATGAAGAAGGTTTGGTGGAAGTTCAGAGGAAATTTTTTGGAACCTTGGTTAACACTTATTCGTTCTTTGTGCTTTATGCAAATATAGACGGGTTCAATTACAGCGAAGAAAAAATTCCATTTGAAAATAGAGAAGAAATTGATAGGTGGATAATATCCAAACTAAACTCTCTTATTGTTGAATACAAGTATTTGATGGATAATTACGATGTTACAAAAGCAGCAAGAGCTGTATCAGCATTCACATTAGATCACCTTTCGAATTGGTATGTTAGAAGATGCAGAAGACGCTTTTGGAAATCGGAAATGAATGATAATAAACTTGCTGCATATCAAACTTTATATGAGTGCCTCGTAACAGTTTGTAAATTAACTGCCCCATTTGCTCCTTTTATCTCTGAAGAAATTTACCGGGATTTAAATTCGGTTACAGGAATAGAAAATTTTGAATCAATTCATCTTACTGATTTTCCTGCAATTGGTACAATTGATGAAGAATTAGAACTAAGAATGGAAATAGCTCAGCGTGTTGTTTATCTTACAAGAGCAATGCGTGCAAAGTCAAATCTTAAAGTACGGCAGCCGCTAAAGAAAATAATGGTTGTGGTGGACAAAGATAAAAGAGAGCCGTTATCTAAAATGAAAGATGTAATTCTTGATGAAGTGAATATTAAAGAGTTGATTGTATTAGAAAATGATTCTGAAATTGTAAGTAAATCTACTAAAGCAAACTTTAAATCGTTGGGACCAAAATATGGTAAAAAAGTACAGTTAATATCAAAAGAAGTTAAAGACTTTACGTCGGAGCAAATTAAATCGTTAGAAAATGGCAATTCAGTAAAATTAACAATAGACGAAGAAGAATTTTCTATTGAGCCGGCAGATGTTGAGATTGTGAGTTCGGAAATAAAAGGTTGGTTTGTAGAATCCGATGGGGGTGTTACGGTTGCAATTGATACGGAACTGGATGAGAATTTAATTGCTGAAGGATTGGCACGAGAATTTGTAAACAGAATTCAAAATATGAGAAAAAATGCCGGATTTGAAGTTGTTGATAAAATAAATATCAAATTTACTGGCAGCGAATTATTAAATAAAGCAGTTCAATCTTTTACGAATTATGTAGCCGGGGAAACCCTTGCAGAGAATGTGGAATTATCGGATAAATTGAACGGCGGATTTAAACAGGATTGGCAAATTGGAGATCAATCTTGTTCGATTCAAATTGAAAGGATAAGTTTTTAATAAAGGAGTTTGATCATGGCAAAGAAAACAACATCTAAAAAGAAAAGCCCGGCTAAAGGAGCTAAAAAATCTTCAACTAAAGGAAAAAGTAAAGTGACTAAAAAGAAAACTTCACATAAAAAAACTACAGCTAAAAAGAAAGTTACTACTAGAAAAACAACAATAAAAAAAGTTGTACCAAAAAGTAAAGTAACTAAAAGGAAAACTTCACCTAAAAAAGTTATAGCTAAAAAGAAAATTACTACTAAAAAAACAACTGTAAAAAAAGTTGTACCCAAAAGTAAAGTAACAACTAAAACAACTGTAACTTCGAAACCCAAAGCAATAGAAGCCATTACTAAAAAAATCAGGACAAAAACTGTAAAAAAACAAGTACTTAAAAAAATAGTGTTCAAAAAACCCGTTATTACTCGTGCTGAAGCACTTCTAAGAATTAAAGGTTACGGCAAAAAAGATCTCGAACAGTTCAGAGCAATCATTCTTGAAAAAAGAGATGAGATACTTGAAGACCTTCAAAGCTTAAAAGAGCAAATGCTCGATACAAGCACTGGTGAATATATAAATGAAAATTCTCCTTACTCTTTGCACATGGCTGAGCAGGGAACCGATGCAATGGAAAGAGAAAAAACTTTTCTTTATGCGCAACGAGAAAATAAATTTTTAGGTTATTTGGATGATGCTCTTAAACGTATTGACAACAGTATTTACGGAATTTGTATTGAGTGTATTGAAAAACCACAGTATCTTTGCGAAACCTGTCCGCTTATTCCAAAGACAAGACTTATTGCTGTGCCGCACACCCAGCATTGTTTACCAATTAAACAAAGGAAAGGCGGTCGCTAATCCTTAATAGTATATTATTGATTTGAACTTGAGCTTATTAATAGGTACAATTTGAAATTATTATTTGTTTCATTTCTGATACTCCTTGCTGATCAAATTTCGAAATTTTACATTAAAGGATTTTACTTACCACTTTTCGATTTTGAACATTTAGGTTTTTCGCAAAGTAGAAGTATTCCAGTGATCGATAAACTTTTTTACATTACTCCTGTTGAAAATCCTGGGATTGCATTTGGAATTGATTTTGGTCCCGAGTTTAAAACAATCGTATCTGTTATTACAATTATTGCAACATTAGCGTTAGTAATTTATTTTTTCAGCATTAAAAAAGAAGATGTGTTTATTCGACTTTCGGTGGCTGTAATCTTAGGCGGTGCGATGGGCAATTTGATCGACCGGGTTTTTTATGGATATATTTACGGTTACGCATCCATTCTTTCAGGTAATGTTGTAGATTTTCTTGATCTTAGGCTATTCAGTTTCTTTTTGATGAATAGAACTTTTAGTATTTATGTTTTTAATATTGCAGACATTGCCATCACCTTTGGTGTATTTGCTTTATTATATGCTATTACAAAGAAAAGAAAAGAAATCCGAACAACTGAAACCGCCGATGTTGAAAACACTTTAAGTATGGATTAGGAGAAACTATTGCGAGTTTTATATTTTTCATTCGGTGTTATTTTTGTAGACCAATTCTCAAAATTTTATATTAAAGGTATAAATATTCCCTTTTTGAATATATCTTTTGAAGGGATGTATTACGGCGAATCCATATCTGTTATAGGCAATTTTTTCAAAATTACTTTTATCGAAAACCCTGGGATGGCATTTGGTTTCAATCCCGGCTCCGATTTTAAATTATGGGTTTCAGTTTTTTCGCTTATTGCAAGTATTGGGTTGTTTGTATATTTATACATTGTTCGGAATAAATCATTAAGCTTGCGCATTGCTCTTGCAATGATTTTAGGCGGGGCGGTTGGTAATTTGATCGATCGGACATTCTATGGAATTATTTATAAATATTCCCCTGCTTTTTACGGCAAAGTAGTTGATTTTTTTGATTTTGATTTCTTTAACTTTGCAATATTTGGAAGAAGTTATGACAGATGGCCAATATTCAATATTGCAGATGCTTCTGTTACAGTCGGTGTGATTATTCTTATTTTATTTTACAGGCAGCATAAAATAGAAGATGAAGAAAACTTTAAACAGGAATCGGCAACGGATGAAAAATTATCGCAGGAGTTGAGTGGAGTTGAAAATAACGGTACCTCTACAGATAATGTGGTAAACGAAAGAACTGAAAATGACAAAACTGATAAAGGAAAAGGAATATCGATTTGAAATACCCGAAGGTAAAAAGAAAGAACGAATAGATACCTTCCTTACAAACTCCATCGAAAATGCCACACGCACTAAAGTTCAAAAATTAATTGAAGCCGAACTTGTTAAGGTTAACGGCAAAGTTGTTAAAGCAAATTATAAAATAAAACCACATGATATAATTGAAGCAATTCAACCTATAACTCCGCGACCTGAAGATGTTGAACCCGAAAATATTCCGCTTGATATTGTTTATGAAGATGAATTTTTGCTTGTGGTAAATAAACCTGCCGGAATGGTTGCTCATCCCGCTTATGCAAATTATACGGGAACTCTTGTTAATGCTTTACTCCATCACACACAAAATTTAAGTGATATTAATGAGCCGGGAAGACCGGGGATCGTTCATCGTTTGGATAAAGATACAAGCGGATTACTAGTTGTTGCCAAAGATGATTGGGTGCATGCAAAATTAGCCGAACAATTTTCGAAGCATACGGCAGAACGAGAGTATAATGCAATTTGCTGGGGCAGTTTCGAAAAAAACGAAGGGACAATTGAAACGTATATCACAAGAAGTAAAAGAGACCGTAAAAAATTTACTGTTAGTGAAGCTGAAGGCAAACAGGCAATTACAATGTACAAGGTAATTGAAGAATTTGAATTTACTTCGTTAATAAAGTTAAACCTTAAAACCGGAAGGACGCATCAGATAAGGGTGCATTTATCAAGTATTGGCAAACCAATTTTTGGAGATGCTACTTATGGGGGAAGACAAATAAGGTTCGGTTCCGAATTACTTCAAATAAAAAACAGTGTAAATAAACTGCTTGAGATAATGCCTAGGCAAGCGCTTCATGCAAAAACGTTGGGATTTATTCATCCTAAAATAAAGGAAATGATGCGTTTCGATTCTGAACTTCCTGAAGATTTTCAGCAATTAATATCTAAGTTGAAAAATCAATCATCTAATAAGTAAAATCATCAATGATTATATTTGCAATCGCAATTTAAAAGAAAATGAAGAGACGATTCAAAACTCATAAGGTAGTTGAATCAAACATCAGTCATTCAGAAGGAAAACTTGTTTTTGTGATGAAAAATATAAGGGAACTGGATTCGATAATTAATAACAAGATTCTTATTGAATGACAATTGGAGTTTTCTTGGTTGTCAATTTAATCTATGAAACGAGCATAAAAGATTCATAAACAGACAGAAAAATAGTTTTAACCGGAGAACCCGATGCTCTCAATCTATAATACATTAACAAAGAAAAAAGAAATATTTGAACCGATAAATCCGCCTGAAGTTAGAATATATATGTGCGGACCAACTGTTTACGATTATTTCCATATTGGCAATGCCCGCACTTGGGTTATGTCTGATGTGGTAAGGAGATATCTTTTGTACAAGGGATACAAGGTTAAATTTGTAATGAACATTACCGATGTTGATGATAAGATCATTAAACGATCAAATGAAAAAAATGAAGACTTTAGTGAATTTGCAGAAAAATACATCACCGCTTTTTTTGATGATCTGAAAAAATTAAAACTAATGAAAGCAGATATTTATCCTAAAGCAACGGAACATATGGATAATATAATCGGTATGATTGAATCTTTGGAGGATAAGGGATATGCATATAACATTGATGGCAATGTGTATTATAACGTATCAAAATTTAAAGAGTATGGAAAGTTAAGCGGAAAAAATATTGATGATCTGATTTCCGGTGCGAGAATAGAAATAAATGAAGAGAAGAAAAATCCGCTTGATTTTGCACTTTGGAAAAAAGCAAAGTCAGGTGAGCCGTATTGGG
>JADFLR010000042.1 GCA_022564295.1 Bacteroidota bacterium
ATCATCCATTCTGCTCCCGGTATCAATTAGTGCAGTTGCAATAATTGTTAAGCTTCCACCGTCTTCTATGTTACGAGCCGCACCGAAAAATCGTTTTGGCTTATGAAGAGCATTTGAATCAACACCACCGGAAAGAATTCTTCCGCTATGAGGTACAACAATATTATGTGCACGTGCAAGTCTTGTAATACTATCCAACAGAATAACCACATCTTCGTTTGCCTCAACTAATCTCTTTGCTTTTTCAATAACCATATTAGCTACCTGAACATGTCGTTCCGGCGGTTCATCGAATGTAGAACTTATTACTTCACCCTGCACTGATCGTTCCATATCAGTTACCTCTTCAGGTCTTTCATCAATTAAAAGGATAATAATTTTTACCTCGGGATTATTTCTTGCGACGGAATTTGCAATTTTTTGCAGAAGGATAGTTTTTCCTGTCTTTGGCGGAGAAACTATGAGACCTCTTTGTCCTTTTCCAATTGGAGCCAGCAAATCCATCACGCGCATCGAATACTCACCCGGAGCAGATTCCAGATCTAATTTTTTAGTTGGATAAACAGGTGTAAGGTTATCAAAAAGAGTTCTGCCTCTAACCTTATTTGGTTCGATGCCGTTTACCGCTTCCACTCTCAACAGTGCAAAAAATCTTTCACCTTCTTTTGGCGGACGAACCTGCCCGGAGACAAAATCTCCTGTTCTTAAAGCGAACTTTTTAATTTGCGAAGGTGAAACATAAATATCATCGGGAGACGGCAAATAATTATAATCGGCTGATCTTAAAAAGCCATAGCCATCAGGCAATACTTCAAGTACACCTTTCGAAAAGGTTAATCCGTCTTTTTCAGTTTGAGCTTCAAGTATTTTGTATATTAAATCTTGTTTTCGAAGATCATTAAAGCCGTCGATTTTTAAATCTTTGGCTAATTCATTTAATTCAACAATTTTCTTCGATTTAAGTGAGGAAATGTCCATTAGCATTTTTTTACCTTATAGCAATTTTATAAGAATGTGAATAAAGTTGTTTAATAATTTTTTAACTAAAAAAGTTTAAACCTGATAAGTTTCTCGGGGTTAATAATTTTTCTATAATTATGTTAATGTATTGAAAGGAACAAGTGGTACACCGAAACTTAAGTCTAATTGATTGCAATGTCAAGTAACTTCATAATATCAGACTTTTTTTAACATCGCCTAATAAATACATACTGCCTAATACAACAAGGCAGTATTCCTTATTTCCTTTCAAAAATTTATTAATGTAATTCAGTGCATCGGGCTCTTCAGATACGGTAATACCAATACTATCGCAAATATTTTTCAAATCTTTAATGTTCGCGGAGCGCTCGTACTTAATTTCGGTAAGATGAATTTCATCGAAAGATTTATTTACTTCGATTAGCATAGCATCTATGGCTTTATCTCTCATTGCACCAAAAAGTACAATCTTCCTACCATAATTATCTGATTCTTTGTCGAACTCAGATAAAAATTGCTGTATGCCTTCGATATTGTGTGCTGAATCTAAGATAACCGCAGGTTTTTTATGAATGAATTCATACCTGCCTTCTATTTTTGTATTTGATACAACATTACTAATTCCATTAAGTATTTTTATTTTATCTTCGCACAATAATGATTTGATTATAACCAAAGCTGCAAGCGCTGCGTTATAGATTTGAAATCTGCCTTTCAAAGGCACATTCCATTCATCAAGTTCAATTTCTTCGGTGTAGAGTTCTAACACACCATCTTTTTCATTTATGTATTCATCTAAGCGGATGAGTTCACTATTTTCTTGTTTGCAAATCTGCTCAACAACAGAATCTGCCTCTTTCGGAAGAATTGCTATAAATACTCTTGTATCCTTTTTAATTATTGCTGCTTTTTCCCGTGCAATTCCTGAAATCTTATTACCCAATACATTTGTATGTTCTAAACTGATTGAAGTAATTACAACCGCTAACGGATTGAGAACATTTGTAGCATCAAGCCGTCCTCCCAATCCCGTTTCTATAATTGCATAATCAACTTCATTGTTATAAAAATATTCGAATGCGATTGCGGTGGTTACTTCAAAAAAAGTTAGTTGATGTTCAATAATATAATCCCAATGAATAGTAATAAATTCGGCAACCGATTTATCATCAATCTGTTTTCCATTAAGTGTTATTCTTTCATTATAGCGTACGAAATGAGGAGATGTATACAAACCAACTTTATTCCCTGCCTCCATCAAAATACTTGCAATAAAAGCTGCGGTACTTCCCTTCCCGTTCGATCCTGCAATATGAATTGCTTTTAACTTTAATTGAGGGTTTCCGATAAAGGAAAGAAAGTGTTTTATATTATCCAGCCCAAGTTTAATTCCAAATGTATGGAGTACAAAAAGTTTTTCGAGTGCAGAATTAATATCCATTGTTTATTATTCGTCTATCAAATATGATGAGGTTAAATCAGATATTTTTGTTATTCCTTTTTGTAAACAATAATCTACAAGTTCTTTAACAATTTTTCCGGGAGCAGTAGGATCGATGAAGTTTAGTGTTCCTATCTGAACAGCGCTTGAACCAACTATCATAAATTCTATTACATCTTTCCAATTCATTATCCCCCCTGTTCCTATCACAGGAATATCAACCTTCCTTGATATCTCCAATACTTTTGCAAGTGCAATCGGTTTTATTGCAGGACCTGAAAGACCGCCGTTGATATTGAATATTTTTGGTTTACGAGTATTAATATCAAATGTGGTTCCTACTAAAGTGTTTATTGCCGAAACCGCATCACCACCTTCTTTTTTTACAACTTCGGCAAACTCTGATATATAAGACACGTTTGGCGAAAGCTTTATAATAATCGGTTTGCTTGTTGCTACTCTAACTTTTTCAGTAACTTTTCCAACAGCTTTTACATCGTTTCCGAATTGCAGTCCACCTTCCTTTACGTTTGGGCAGGAAACGTTGATTTCAAACGCTTTAATTGTTTCTTCTGATGTTAATATTTTTGTACATTCAACATATTCCTCAACCGAGCTTGCTGCAATATTGCAAATTAATGGTACATCAAATTTTTTTAGGAATGGTATTTTTGATTTTATAAACTCTTCAACACCAACATTTGCAAGCCCTATGGCGTTTAGCATTCCAGCAGGTGTTTCTGCAATTCTTTGTGGTGGATTTCCTTTTCTTGGTTTTAAGCTAAGTGATTTTGTTACAATTCCACCGATTGTGTTAAGGTCTGTAAATTCAGATATCTCACTCCCATAACCCACAGTTCCCGATGCAAGCATTATCGGGTTGCGAAGAAATAAATCACCAATTTTAACCGAGAGATCTACTTTGCTCATATCACCACATCCCGTACATTAAAAACCGGTCCGTCGTTACAAACTAATAAATATTTTTCACTGTTATTTGTAGATTCGATCGGGCAGCCCTGGCAAATTCCAAAACCACAAGCCATTGCGCATTCCGCTGAAACTTCACACACAATATTATGTTTAACACAAAACTCTTTTAACGCTTTTAACATTGGAGTTGGACCGCAGCCAAAAACTTTTATGTTTTTCTTTTGTAATTCTTCAATTTTTGAATTTAACAGTTCAACAACAGAACCTTTAAACCCTGATGAACCATCATCACTTGCCGTAAAAACATTTTTCATTCCATAGGTTATAACATCTTTACTCGTTCTGCCGCCTATAAAACTTATGATTTCTTTATTGTCATTTAACTCACGGGTTACAAACGGAAACGGTGCAGAACCTAATCCGCCTGCAACTATCACTGCTGTTTCGTAATCATCGTTAAGATTAAAACCATTACCAAGCGGTCCGAGAATATCAATTAAATCGCCGCTAGATTTTCCCGCAAGAATTCTTGTGCCTTCACCAAAAATATTAAATAACAGATAAATATGTTCTCCTTCAACATCACATACACTAAATGGTCTGCGCAATAAAGGATAAGACTCAGAAGAAACACGAATATTTAAAAATTGCGCCGGCTTAATAACTGATGCAATTTCCGGACTATGCATTTTAAGCAAAAAGACATTATCCTGCAGTATTTTCTTTTCTACAATAGGTGATTCAATTATAAACAATCTTTTACCTCTGCAAATAATGGAGCGTTAATAAAACAGTAATTGTGGTTTTCCGGAAGGATGATGACTTAACTTAACTATTATTTATTTATAAAATCAGATTACAACTACAAAAATAAATGCGAATCATCTCAGAACAAAATCAGCTTTTATACTTTTGTTCAATTCCTGTAATTTTATCCAACCTCAGCTGATGTCTACCACCTAAGAATGAAGTATTAAGCCAAACATCAACAATCGATTTTATTGTTTCTTCCCCTAAAGTTTTTGCACCAAGGACTAAAATATTCGCATCGTTATGGCTGCGTGCACTCTTTGCCGAAAATTCATTGTAACAAGTGGCTGCCCTAATTCCTTCAATTTTATTTGCTGTGATGGCTGATGGAATTCCAGTTGCATCTATAATTAACCCGCAATCAACTTTACCTTGTTGAACTTTTTCAGAAACTGCCTCCGCAAAATCAGGATAGTCGCAAGATTTTTCATCCATCGTACCAAGATCATAAACGTAATATGATTTTTCTGTTAAATATTTTATTAAAATATTCTTTATTTTAAATCCTGTATGATCGGAACCGATTGCAATTTTCTTGAAAGGAAATTTAACTGAAGACGACGACGAATAATCATGAATTTCTTTTTCGATTATCGTTAGCTTTTTATTTCTAATCATATCTAAAGCAAGAGGCGTAATTATACAACCTTTTTCAGCTACAATTACCTTACTTCCGCGTTTAAGTACTTTGGCTACATCTTCTTCCGTAATAAGTTTATTCATCCGCTAATATTTGGTTTTTTATTTGCCTGTTTAGTATAACGAACACCGATTAACGATTTTTGATTTAATTACAATTGAAGATTCTTTTTTGCAGTTTCAATACTTTTCATCCCGATAAATCGGGAAAATCAATTCATCGTTTTCTTTCTTTGCTTCAATTATTTTATTTTCCGTTTTATATAATTTACTTCGATGAATTATTTTTAGAGAAATATATATTTCTCGTAATTCCTTTAAAATTACTTTCATTTTATGAATGAAGTCTTTTCTTGATTCTGTCCCGATGTATCGGGATGCTTCTCAGTAATTCAATGAAACGGATGTTCCGGAACGAACTAATTGTCCTGATAAATGATATCCTGCTTTTGAATTGGGCATCTCATTTACTATTTCAATTATCAATACTGAAAACCCAATCAATCGTTCTTCTAAATCATATTTATTTATACTTAATTAACTTCTCAAATCATTATTCGTTAATTGGTGTTCGATATTCATTTTATTGTTCGGTTATGGTCTGTTTATAATTTTTAAAAATTTTGTCAGAAGGAACCAATCTCGATAATGTCTGACTCGTTTCATCTATTAGATTGCAGAATTATAAATATTCAGTGAGCTCGTTTATTTTTAAATAATCGATTACATTTTTTACATCCTGTGCTTTATCCCTGTGGCATATTAGTAAAGAATCATCGTCATTAATTACAATCAGGTTTTCAACACCAATAAGAGCAACAAATTTATCAGGCGAATAAATAAAAGAATTTACAGATGACTCAGTATAAACCTGTCCTACTTTTGCGTTTTTGTTTTCATCTTTTTCACTCAATTCATACACAGCTTCCCAGCTTCCAACATCACTCCATTTAAAATTGCCTTTGGTTAGATAAACTTTTTTAGATTTTTCCATTATACCATAATCGATAGAAATTCTCTTCAAACGACCATAAACGTTTGTAAGCACTTCCATATATTTTTTCGTTCCGATAGCATCCTTTATTTTCATTAATCCTTCATGTAGTTCCGGCATATGCAACTTCATCTCATCAAGAATCACATCAGCACGCTGAATAAACATTCCACTGTTCCAGATAAAATCACCACTTTCAATAAATCTTACAGCAGTTGCATAATTTGGCTTTTCGGCGAATGTAAGAACATTAAAAACACCATCGGTCACCGGCTTCTCATCAATTTGAATATAACCGTAACCTGTTTCGGGTCTTGATGGTGGAATACCTATTGTAACTAATCCCTTCGCTTCATTTGCAAACTCTGCAGCTTTTAAGAGTGTATCATGAAATTCTTTTTTACCATTAATTATATGATCGGCGGGAAGAACCAAGGTAACAGCATTGGGATCTTTTTTTTCAATTAACACCGAAGCCAAACCTATACAAGCAGCAGTATTTCTACCAAATGGTTCTTCGATAATATTTTCTACAGGTAATTGTGACAGTTGCGTTAATACACCCGTTTTTTGAATTTTATTTGTAATAACATAAATATTTTCATTCTTAACAATACCTTTCAACCTCTTAACAGTTTCCTGTATCATCGTACGTTCACCAAAAATTTTAAGAAGTTGTTTAGGAGTTTTCTTTTTACTTCTTGGCCAAAAGCGAGATCCAATTCCGCCTGCCATTATAACTGCGTATAAGTTCATAATTTAAATTCCTTGTTATTAGTAGTTTGGATTTCTTTTTCAAAATCCTCTGCCTTGTTTAGGTAATTTGTTATATCAACATCCTTTCCGCGCACCACAGCCACAATAACAATTAAGCATGCTCTCATCGATTCAATAACATCTTTGCCCGGCATTAACTTGCGGGATTTTATCCTTATTAATGCTTTGTAAATAATACTGTGCATACTGCTAATTATTTCAAAGCCATTCTTTTCGGAAACTTCGCCGTTCATTTTCATTATTTCTGCAAAGCGCGAAAGGTCTTCATAATTTATATCATTGTTCACAAACTTATTTAACATATTATCAATGGGTTTAATCGGTTTAAGAATCAAATCTTCATAACTCTTAAAGAAATCTTTTTCATCTTTCGCTGCTTCTTCAATATTTTCTTCCTGCGAACTGTTATCATTCTCCACAAACGGATTTAAATTTACTTTATCTACAGATAAAATTACCTCAATTTCCTCCGATTCCTTTTTATCCTGCACACCGTTCAATTTGTTTATTGCGGCTTTTATCAATGCCGGATTGTCAATCTCTAACAAATGAGTGAGATCGTTTATCAGATACCGGCTGTGTTCTTTAAACTGATCAGAAAATTTAAAGAAATCAATTTTGCGCCGGGTAAGATAATCGTATATCTCATTCAACCTTATTGCAAGAGTTGATAATTCAGTAATTGTTTTCATTTTATCAATATCAGCACCAAGGTCATCAGAATTAAGCAGTACTTCTCTTAATAAACCTAATGTTTCAATTTGATGGTTCGTTAACCTTAAATTATTTGATGCCGCAGTTAAACTTTGAATGATATATTGTTTTATAAGATCCAATTTTTTACGATGATAATTAATAATTACAGGATGAAGATAACTATTTGAAAAGTAAGTATTTAGAAAACAAATTATTTATGTATAAAATATATGTTTTGTGTGAGTGATAATCAATTTGAGCGGTGTTTAGTTTTGCATATTTTGCTGCTAAATAAAGAATTTGCAATGAGTTTTATTACAGTAAAATAAATCACGGTTTAAGTTACTTTTACTTGTTAATCAGAAATCTTCAAATAAAAAAATCTCAGAATATAAGTTGAATTTATAGTGAAAATTATTTCATTAACATACAAATTTCATTAATTTGTTAAGGGAAGAAAATGACATTGCTACTCTTGTTGATGGAGAATCCTCTACAGGCGGAGAAGGAAGTTATGCAGTTAAGTTTTATTGTACAGGATTGCCGAGTAGTATTTACTTTTACCAACCAAGCGAAGGTAATATTGTTGAGACAAAGAAAATGATACTTTTGAAATAAAATTAAAGGTGAGGCAATGAACACTAATAAGATATTTTATCGTTTCTTGATATTTTTTTCTGTTTTCTTATTCGCAGCAAATATCATTTATTCCCAAATTGTTGGTGCTGCTTATATAGAAGTAATTGAAAATTATATGCCATTTAACAATAGTGGTATAATTGCCGATGTTAATGTGCCTCCAAATGGAAGAGGCGGGCAGTTTTCGGTAGAAACATTTCTCTTCTCCTCCGGTTTTTGGTTAAGCGGATATACAAATGATTCGGTTTGAGCAAATGGGGTTGCTTCAGCTACACTTATCGAAGATTACCAGGAAGGTACTGTAGGAATAAATCCAAATGATCCAATATTTTCAATCTATAAATTGAGTATAAATGATGTCCCATTCGGGCAAAGCTGGCAGGACTGGATTGATGCAGTTGATCTCGGCGCTGATTTTTATGACGGCGATGGGGATGGTATTTACAATCCTGTCGATCTTAATAGTAATGAAGTATGGGATCCTGATGAAGAAAAACCAAATACATTATTAGATAAAACATACTGGTGTGTTTTTAATGATGGTATTCCCTCAGGACAAAGAAGATGGCAATAAATAACAGGAAGACTAAAGAAGAGTTAATCCATCATTCAAATAGGGATTATAATCCTATCAATTATAAAATAAGATAAACTGTTTGCAATTACAATTATTATCTATAATTAAAATTTATGCAAAAGCTAATGGCGCAGCTTTAAAGAATGGATGAGCATTTTTATCTACAGTCTTTCGGGTATTTAACTTAAGAATAGGCTGCAGTTCTTTTAAAGTTCCAGGAAATCAGTAAACAGTGTTAAAAGAAAATTTAACAAGTATTATTGAATGCCCCCAAGTTCAATCTCTGTCACTTACTCAGGTCTCGCCATGCATAGCTACCGGCTCCATCCTGTGAATTTACCTTAAGAATTAAGGTACAACAAAGATGAAATAATTTAAGATCATTAATATTAAACCGGAGACTGTGATTGCCTTTGTGCAGCAATAGCATCTTCGATACTTTCCAGCTTATGCTTTGCAATCCACTCAGCATAGTTTCCATTGTAACCTACATTTCGCTGATAGCCCTCAACTTTTTCTATTATGGAACGAATCTTATCTACACTCAGCACCTTCTTCTCGTTTATCATATCTGCAATTTTTTCTACTTTCTCTTTTGTTCTTTGCGCACTAACCTGCAAGATCTTTTCATAATCCTCTTCTCTCCAAACTAAAAAGTGCTCCAGTACATGAGCAGCAACTTGTTTGCCATGTTGATAGGATGCTATTATGTTACCTTTTCCGGTAACAACGTTTCCAAGTCCAAATACGTTTTTAAACTGTTTGAGCTGACCCGTTTCCTGATCGGTTAAATCAATTAATTCACCTTTCATATCAATACCGTCAATTGGCACAGGAATGCTGCCAACTGAAGAAATGACCAGAGGCGAAAGAACTTTATGTTCAGTATCATTCTTCACCTCAACCCTGTTATTGATGATCTCAGTTTCTTTAAAGATGATTCCGGTCAAACGATCATTTTTCGTGATTATTTCCCATGGCACACGGCATTCCTGAAATTTGAAAAGGTATTTATCCTGGAAATTTTTCAATATTTTTTTCCGTGCCAAATAGACTTTCTCTCTGGCTTCCGGTGATGCATTGTGCGGAAACTGCGCTAACGGCATATCCATTACTCTGCGGCGATAATACAAGGTACATCCCTTTAATCCCAATTTATCAAGAGTTAAATTATTCCGCTCAAGTACCTTGCGGATTGAATCATGTTCAAGTTCCAGGATATCAGTTTGTATTGCTAACTTTTTCAAGGCAGCTAAAACCGTTTCAATCATCACTATTTTCACAACGTCCAAGGATGCTAACCCGCCACCGATAATAATAGCAGAATCAGGGATCTGATAATGCTCGCCATCATAATCGCTTTCATGATAATGATTAAACCAGTTGACAAAATCATTCTGATAAAATAAACCTTTGCCAACAAACTCATCAACACCATCGATTGGCAGCAGTCTGTCCTGCCATGCGCCGTTAGCAAGCAATATAGCACTGAAACCCCAATTCTTAACTAAATCAATAAAGTTAAGGATTCTTCCCAGAGCTGTATTAGGAACATACAGAATATTTGCGTGTGACAGCTTTGCATCTATTTTGCTTTCTTCTTTGGCTTGAAGCTTAACATGCCATTTGGGCAGCCCATCTTCAATTTTGCCGTAAGGACGGGGATTTTGTTCGAAGACAACGACTTTTATACCTTTTTGCCCCAAATTAAATGCAGCTTCTGAGCCAGCTACAGCTCCGCCGATAACAGCAACAAAATGTGTGGGATATAATTCCATTTCCTAATCATCCTTCTAATTGTTTCCGAACAATCAAAATTACGATTCTTCACGCATAAATCCCATTAGTAAAAATTTTGGTTGAATAGAATCACATTATTTACTATTATAGAAATAAAAAGGAAAGATTATGGAAACTATTCGTCAGATACTAAACAAAAAGGGAAATCAAGTATTTTCTGTTGCACCGGAAACGACAGTTTACGATACACTAATGCTTATGGCTGATAAGAATATAGGTGCTGTGTTGGTTCTTGACGAGGGAAAATTGGTTGGAATAATGAGTGAGAGAGATTATGCGCGTAAAGTTATATTGCACGGAAAATTTTCAAAAGAAATTCCGGTAAAGGAAATTATGTCTACCAATGTTATCTGCATTGATCCGGACCAAACAATTAATAATACAAAAGCGGTTATGATAAAAAAACGTATAAGGCATTTGCCTGTTATGGAAGATGATAAATTGGTTGGAATTATTTCCATTGGTGATGTTGTAAATGCGGTGCTTGAAGAAAACATTTTTATGATTGACCAGCTTTATACTTATATAAAAGGAGTACCGGAAACAGGAGATTAAATCCCGGTATTCTTGTTTTTGCTTTACTGAACTTAGTTGGTTGTTACTCATCTGAGTTGGTTAACGTAACTGAATATAAACAGATTGAAGAAATAGACAAACAAGATAAAATCCGAGTAATAACAAAAGACTCTCAAGAATATCATTTTTTAGAATCTAATTTTTATGTTGAGTATGACTCACTATACGGAAAGGGAAAATTGTTTTTAAGTGGATAGAAACAACTATTGGATAGAAAAATTGCTCTTTCAGATATAGGATCAATCCAATTCGAATACTTAAATGGTGGTAACACGTAGAGAACGTAGCTTTACGGACTCCGACTTTACTCAGTGTACTTCTATCGATTCATGTAATGGATGGGCTGTGGCTAGGAATGGCACAATCAATCATACTCATAATGGTGGAGAACTGCCTATGGTGTATAGTTTGCTTCAGAACTATTCAAATCCGTTCAACCCGATAACAACGATAAGATATCAAATTCCAGAATTAAGTTTTGTTACACTTAAAGTATTTGATGTTTTAGGAGGTGAAATTGCAACACTTGTTAATGAAGAAAAACCAGCAGGAGAATAGAAGTTGACTTTGATGCTACTGGATTGCCGAGTGAGATTTACTTTTACAAATTAAAGGCTGGCTCTTTTATGCAGACAAAGAAGATGATCCTCCTTCGCTAAAAGTTTGCTGCACGAAACCTTTTATGAAGTGAAGCTTTGGAGGACAGATACTTTTAAAATAAAATAACTGACTTTATTTTTTTCTAATGAACTTGGATCATTTTATTCCCGAAGGAAAATTCACCAAAATTCTATCCAGCCACTTCGACTTGATCAAATAATTTTTCAGTTCTTAACTTTAATTTAATAAACATCAATTAAAATCTTTTCTTGACATTACTTTTGAGTAGTAGTAATTTTGAACAGCTATTTTTAAATAATAATTAGTTAATGTTAACAGAATTCGGTAAAGTATTTGCGTTTATTCTAACGGCAGTAATGTTCGTACTTATTGCCGTGTTTGCTGCAAAGCTGATCAGGCCGGCTCGTCCCACTAAGGAAAAACTAACCACATACGAATGCGGCGAAAATCCAGAGGGTTCACCCTGGGTAAAATTCAATATCCGGTTTTATGTAGTCGCACTTATCTTTTTAATATTTGATGTTGAAGTAGTAATGTTGATCCCCTGGGCTCTAGTTTATCAGGACAGCGGAATGTTGGGTTTTCTGGTAGGTGCTATCTTCCTGATATTACTTGGTTTAGGAATGGCTTACGAATGGAGAAAAGGGGATCTCGAATGGGCGCGTCCTAAGATCACTCCCCTTGTATTAACAAAAACCGAACCACCGGAAGAAAAACAAGAAAAGGAACTAAATTTAGGAGAATAGATTATTATGGGTTTACTAGATAAGCAGTTTACAGATGATAATATCATCATTACCAAAGTGGAAGACCTTTTAAACTGGGCAAGATTATCTTCCCTATGGCAAATGGGTTTTGGTTTAGCTTGCTGTGCTATCGAGATGATGGCAACATCTGCATCGCACTATGATTTTGACAGGTTCGGAGTTATCCCCCGTCCTTCTCCCCGCCAATCGGATGTAATTATTATTTCCGGTACTGTTACCTTCAAAATGGCAATAAGAATAAAAAGATTATACGAACAAATGCCAGACCACAAATATGTAATTTCTATGGGAAGCTGCTCTAACTGCGGCGGACCATATTGGGAACATGGCTATCATGTATTAAAAGGTGTTGACAGGGTTATTCCTGTTGATGTTTACGTACCGGGTTGTCCTCCTCGCCCGGAAGCTTTATTGGAAGGATTGCTTAAACTCCAGGAAAAAATCAGAAACGAAACTTTAGTTAGTAAAACTGCATGAAAAATCCTGAAGAAATATTTGAAATATTAAAAGCAAAATTCAATGAAGTTATAATTGAGCTAATTTCTGATAAACCGACTGAGTCTTTTATTACCGTTGCTCCTCTTGAAATAGATAAAGTATGTTTGTATTTGAGAGATAAGGAAGGACTAAATTTTAAGTCATTGATGAACCTATCTGGTGTAGATGATGCAAACGGAGAGAAGATAAAAGATGAAAACGATAATGAAATAATTCAAGGCGGCACTTTAAGTGTATTCTATCATTTAGAATCAATTGATCTTAAGCATAAAGTTACACTAAAAGTTTCAACAGATAGAGAAAATCCAGAAGTGGCTTCTGTAGAGGAAATATGGAGAGCAGCTGATTGGCACGAACGCGAAGCTTATGATATGTTCGGTATAAAATTCTTAAATCATCATAACTTAATACGAATTTTAATGCCGTATGATTGGGAAGGCGGTTACCCCTTAAGAAAGGATTATCAAAACCCTGAATTTTATAAAGGGATGAAAGTACCGTACTAATGAAAGATTCAAACTGAATGGCTCTCAAAACAGAAGAAATGGTATTGAATATGGGGCCGCAGCATCCATCTACACACGGAGTGCTGCGATTGGAACTTGTTATTGAGGGTGAAATAATTAAAAACGTAACTCCACACATCGGTTATCTTCACCGCTGTTTTGAAAAACATTGTGAAGTTATGACCTACCCGCAGATAATCCCTTATACCGATAGAATGGATTACCTTGCTTCAATGTGTAACGAATTTGGCTACGTTGTAGCTGTGGAAAGATTAATGGGAATTGAAGTTCCTGAAAGGGTTGAGTACATTAGAGTGATTATGGCTGAACTTCAGAGGATTGCTTCTCACCTTGTAGCAATCGGTACTTACGGCGCAGATATTGGAGCGTTCACTCCGTTTCTCTTCTGCTTTAGAGACCGCGAGAAAATATTAAACCTTTTTGAAATAACATGCGGTGCAAGATTATTATATAATTATATTTGGATTGGCGGGGTTATGCACGATCTCCATCCTGATTTTATTCGTTTGACCAAAGAATTTATTAAGGAATTCAGACCAAACTTAAAAGAGCTAAACGATTTATTAACGTTTAACCAGATATTTATCGACAGAACAGCAAACGTTGGTATTCTGCCTGCTGAAACTGCTATCAATTATGGAATAACAGGACCTAATCTTCGTGCAAGTGGTGTTAACTGGGATTTGAGAATAAACGATCCATATTCAATTTATGACCGATTTGATTTTAAAATTCCGGTAGGTAAAGGTGAAAATGGAACCGTTGGCGATTGTTGGAACAGATACTATATGCGAATACTTGAAATGGAAGAGAGTCTTAAAATTGTTGAGCAGGCAATTAATCAAATTCCGGATGGGGATGTATCCTCTGCAATTCCAAAAAGAGTTAAGCCGCCTGCAGGTCAAATTTATTCAAGAGTTGAGAACCCACGTGGTGAACTCGGATATTTTATTGTCAGTGATGGTTCGGTAAATCCCACGCGTATAAAAGTAAGAGCACCTTCGTTTGTTAACATGGTTGTATTCGGAGAATTGTGCAAAGGACATATGGTAGCAGACGTTGTCGCAATCTTAGGCAGTATTGATATAGTTCTTGGAGAGATAGACAGATGATTTACGATTGGTTATATAATTTAACAGGAAGTGAAATGATTGCTATAGGTATTCAAAGTTTGCTGCCTCTATATCTTTTCATTCTTCCCTTTGCATTAGTTGCGGTGCTTTTAGAACGAAAAGTAGCAGCCCATATGCAGGATAGATTAGGACCTATGAGAGTTGGCTATCACGGTCTTCTGCAAACTATTGCTGACATACTTAAACTTTTACAAAAAGAAGATACCGTTGCTGCCGATATTGATAAAAAGTTTTTTGATCTTTCACCCCTGCTTGTTTTTGCGGGAAGCTATGCAGCATTTGCAGCAATACCTTTCTCAGGTGCATTTATGGGTTCGAATATTGATCTTGGCATAATTTACATAATTGCCGTTACAGGTCTTGTTGTTGCTGGCATCTTAATGGGTGGATGGGCCTCTAATAATAAATATTCGCTACTTGGTGCTATGAGAGCAGCAGCCCAAATCATCAGTTTCGAAATTCCAACCTTACTTATAGTTATTACTGTTATAATGATTACAGGCACAATGAATCTTTATACTATGAGCGAATGGCAAACAGGATACTTTTGGAATTGGCTGATAATGGGCGGTCCGGATTTAGGTATTACTAAAATATTATTCATCCCATTAATGGTAATTTCATTTTTGATCATCTTTTTAAGTACACTTGCAGAAGTGAACAGAACACCGTTCGATATTCCCGAAGCAGAATCTGAAATAGTTGCCGGTTACCACACGGAATATTCAGGGATGAAATTCGCAATGTTTTTCCTTGCAGAATATGCAAATATGTTTGCTGTTTCTGCAATAGTTTCGGCACTTTTTTTTGGCGGCTACCAATCACCTTTCGGTTATTTAGGAAACCTGCTAGAAATCAGCTGGCTGATTCCTATTGAACAATTCTTCTGGTTTACTGCAAAAGGAGTGTTTTTTGTTTTAGTGCAGATGTGGTTAAGATGGACTTTACCGCGCTTTAGAGTAGATCAGCTTATGAGTTTCTGTTGGAAATACCTTATTCCAATTTCATTTGTTATTTTATTATTAGTTGGATTGATAACAGTTTTGTAATGAAGAATTATATCTTAAAATTCTGGCAGGGCTTTTTTACAATAATGATCGGGATGAAAGTTACGTTCCGCCACCTGTTCATTCCTGCAGTAACTATACAATATCCTACCGTAAGACCGGAAATGCCTGAACGCGAAAGAAACCGGTTATACGTTAATATGGACGATTGTATCGGCTGTTTGCAGTGTGAACGAGCTTGCCCGGTAAATTGTATAGAAATTGAAATTGTTAAATCTATTCCCGGAGAAGATCTAGGGATAACATCTAATGGAAAAAAGAAAGCCCTTTGGGTAACTAAGTTTGATATAGATATTGCTAAATGCTGTTACTGCGAGTTATGTGTGTTCCCCTGCCCAACCGATTGCATTTATATGACCGATGTTTATGAATTTTCAGAATTCGAAAGAGATAACTTTATTTACGATTTTGTAACGCTTACGCCAGATGAAAAGGAAGAGAAGAAAAAGAATCACGAAGAATTTATGATAAAGAAAGAATCAGAAAAAGCTGCTGCCGCTAAAATGAAAGCCGAAGAAGAAGCAGCTAAGAAAAATGAAAATGTAACGAAGAGTAAAAATAATACAGATGATAAACCTGAAGAAAATAAAGAGTAATTGAAATGACGGTTTACGATATAATTTTTTATTTATTCGCTGCAGTAACTTTAATATCAGCATTCTTTGTTGTTACTAACAGGAATATTGTTCACTCTGCATTCTTCCTGCTTTTTACTTTCTTTGGTGTTGCAGGTATTTATGTTATGCTCGGTGCAGATTTTATCGCAATAGTACAATTGATTGTTTATGTGGGAGGAATACTGATATTATTATTATTCGGAGTTATGCTTACAAATAAAATTGTTAATGTAGAAATTAAAACAGGTACTATCCATGCCTTGCCTGCATCTATTGTGTTGGGTTTATTTGCTGGTGCAATTGGCGCTGCAGTATTAAATACAAACTGGAAGATTGTTGAATCTCCCGATCCTGTTCCAACAACAGCAGCAATTGGAAGGATGTTAATTAATGAATATGCATTGGTCTTCGAACTGCTTGGTATACTTTTATTAATCGCACTAATCGGTGCCGCATCAATGGCGAGAAGATAATTTATGTTAAATGTTGGCTTAACACATTTTTTAGTTATTAGCGTAACTCTTTTTTCATTTGGAATGTACGGAGTTATAACAAGAAAGAATGCCGTAATGGTTCTGATGGGAGTTGAGCTTATTCTAAACTCGGCTAATATTAATTTTATTGCATTTGCTAAATTCGGTAACTATGGTTTACAAGGGCAAATAATTGCATTGTTCGTTATTGTGCTTGCAGCAGCAGAAGCAGCTATTGCGCTGGCAATAGTAATTAATATTTATAAAACAATCACAAACATCAATGTTGATGAAATTGATTCATTAAGGGACTGATAATTCTATGACTGATATATGACTGAGTCTTTAATGATAAATATTGCGATTGCTGTTTTATTCTTACCCTTAATTGGTTTTGTAGTAACAGTTTTTCTAGGCAGTAAGATAAAGCAGATATATTTCTTCGAAAATATAATTATGTTCCTCAGTCTTGCCGGAGCAATTATACTTGCATTCTTCAAACTTTCAAGCTTTGGAGATACTACAATATCATCTGAATTTGTTTGGATTGATCTCGGCAACACTCCTTTAATGGGTGATATAAAGATAACTCTCGGAATTATGCTTGATAACATTGCAGTTATGATGATAGTTGTTGTAATGCTTATCAGCTTCCTCGTTCATATTTTCTCAATAGAATATATGCGTGGAGATCCGAGATACAACCGTTACTTTGCTTACCTCGGGTTGTTTACTTTCTCAATGTCTGGCATCGTGTTCACACATAACATTTTAATGATGTACATCTTTTGGGAGTTGGTTGGATTATCATCCTACTTGCTAATTGGTTTTTGGTTCGAAAAAAAGTCTGCTTCCGATGCAGCAAAAAAAGCATTTATTGTTAACCGTATCGGTGATGTCGGAATGTTCATCGGAATTATGATGCTTTATAATGCCTATCATACTTTTACCTTCGATGAAATTTTTTACCAGATTTCAATTGGCAACTTACCTTTTAACAGCGAGTTTTGGTTAACAGTTACAGGATTGCTTATTTTTGCCGGAGCAATAGGAAAATCTGCACAAGTTCCTCTGCACGTTTGGCTTCCCGATGCAATGGAAGGTCCAACACCGGTTAGTGCTTTAATACATGCAGCTACCATGGTTGCGGCTGGTGTTTATCTTATAGTAAGAATTTTTGGAATATTTACAGCCGATGCGATGTTAATAATTGCATTGATTGGTGCATTATCAGCTTTAATTCCGGCAACCATTGCGTTAACCCAAAATGATATAAAGAAAGTTCTTGCATATTCAACTATATCTCAACTCGGTTATATGATAATGGCTTTAGGAGTTGGTGCATATACATTTGCCTTCTTTCATCTGATTACACATGCATTCTTTAAAGCTTGTTTGTTTTTAGGTTCAGGTTCGGTAATTCATGGAATGCACAACGAACAGGATATACAAAAAATGGGTGGTCTGCGTAAGAAAATGCCGCTTACCTATTACACATTTTTAATCGCTTCGCTGGCAATTTCAGGTATTCCGCTCACATCAGGATTTTTAAGCAAGGATGGAATTCTTGCCGGCACTTTTGCATTTGCTAATTTAACGGGTCATTGGCTCTTCCCTATTGTTGGATTTTTTGTTGCGATGTTAACTGCGTTTTACATGTTCCGCGTCATTATTTTAACTTTTCATGGTGAACCTAAAAACCGTGAAAAATACGAACACGCACATGAATCAAAATTCGTTATGGTAATGCCGTTAGTTTTACTTGCAGGACTTTCCTTCTTTTTCTGGTACACACCAAATCCTGTAAATCCAAATGATGGCTGGGTTTTATCGGAATGGATAAAAGCACCGGAACTTTATACTCCGGAAAGTACTAGATACGATTTTATGATTCCCGATGAAGAATACATTTCGCATATTGGTACCTCTTCAGAAATGATGTACTCCGAAAAGTATGCAGAAGCATTACATGCAGCTCATTATCCTGCAATGATTTTATCATTACTTATGGCTGGTTTAGGAATTTTAACTGCTTTTCTTTTTTACCAGTGGAAAAAGATTAGTGTGGATAAACTCGCTGAAAGATTCAAGGCACTTTATAATTGGTCATTAAACAAATGGCATTTCGATGAACTTTATGATGCAACCGTTGTTGCAGGCACAGTTGGTTTCAGCAGGCTGCTCGGTGCTTTCGATCTTAAAGTTATTGACGGTATTGTTGATGGAGCAGCATCCGTTACGAGAGGATTTTCAAGTTTTATAGGAAAATTTGATAACATTGTTGTTGATGGATTGGTAAACTTTATGGCATATCTAAGCGGATTTATCGGCTTGATATTCCGAAGATTCCAAACAGGAAAAGTTCAGACATATTTAATATTTGTTCTGATATCTATTGTATTATTATTGTTTTTATTTAAATCATTTTAGTTTGAAATAATCAGGTATTTAAATGCAACTACCTATTTTATCGTTGATCACATTTCTGCCAATTTTCGGTATGATAATTATTCTTGCTCTGCCCAAAGCGCAGACAAAAGTAATAAAGAGTTTTACTTTGCTCATAACTGGCATACAGGTTATTCTCGCTATCTTCATTATGGCAAATTACAATTATGCTTTGGGTGGTATTTTTGAAGAAGCAACGTTTCAGTTTATCGAAAAATGGAGATGGATTGATATTGACGGTTTTTCCTGGTTAGGTAAATTTAAAGTTGATTACTTTTTGGGTATCGACGGTATAAGTGCACCATTAGTGTTATTAACTGCTATTGTAACTTTTATAGCAACGATATCTTCCTGGACCATTAATAAATCAATCAAAGGTTACTTTGCGCTGTTTCTGCTTTTAGATACTGGAATGATGGGAGTTTTTGTTTCTTTAGACTTCTTCCTTTTCTTTATATTCTGGGAGGTGATGCTTCTCCCAATGTATTTCCTTATAGGAGTGTGGGGCGGACCGAGACGAGAATATGCTGCGATTAAGTTTTTCATCTATACTTTTCTTGGTAGTATCTTTATTCTGATTGTAATGATTGGATTATACTTCAGCACAACAGAAATTCTTGCAGACGGAACACGGGCATTTACATTTAATTTATTAGCAATGATGGACCCGAATAACGCTACCGAAACGGGAATTTTATCACCGCTAAATCCATCTAACTTAAGGCTGATAGCTTACATTGCACTGTTTGCAGGGTTTGCAGTTAAAATTCCGATGTTCCCGTTCCATACGTGGCTTCCCGATGCACACGTCGAAGCACCGACTGCTATTTCAGTTATACTTGCCGGTATACTTCTTAAAATGGGTACTTATGGAATTCTGAGAGTAAGCTTTCCGATCTTTCCCGAAATCACACAGCAGTTAATTTGGTATATCGCACTGTTCGGAATGATAAACATAATCTACGGTGCATTGTGTGCAATGGCTCAACGCGATTTCAAAAAACTTATTGCGTATTCATCCGTATCACATATGGGTTATGTGTTATTAGGAATGGCATCATTAAATACTTTAGGTGTTTCCGGGGCTGTGTTCCAGATGTTTAATCATGGTATAATCACTTCAATGCTCTTCCTTATTGTGGGAGTTATTTATGATCGAACACACACACGAATGCTTGATGAATTAGGCGGGTTAGGAGTGAAGATGCCTGCTTACATGGGTTTTGTTACAGTAGCATTTTTTGCTGCGATCGGTTTACCCGGCTTAAGTGGCTTTATATCCGAAGCTTTTGTTTTTCTCGGAGCTTTTGGTGAACCTTTAATACGCGTAATAACCGTTATATCAACTTTGGGAATTATATTGGGCGCCGGATATATGTTGTGGGCATTGCAAAGAGTTTATTTAGGTAAGTTCAATGAAAAATGGGAAGGTATTAGAGACCTTGATTTACGAGAATATGCAATGTTAGCTCCGTTAACCATAATTGTAATTTTCCTCGGTGTTTATCCTTCGGCTATGCTCGATTTAATGAACACTTCAGTTAATACGATGGTTCAGTTTATGCATGATGTGCAAGTTCATTATAGTTCACTTGTTAGTTTTAAATAATTAAAAATACCTGAGTTGATTTGAATATAGATAGTATAATTTCTGATTTAATTTTCATCAAACCTGAAATTGCCATAGCAGCTACCTTGGTATTAATCGTACTTGTTGATCTGATCTCTCCAAAAAGTAAAACAGCTCTGCCATATATATCATTACTCGGTATAGCTATAGCAGGTGTTTTTGTAGTACAGCAGTTTGGAACGGCAGAGTTTGCGTTCAAAACTTCTTTGTCTTCTGGAATGTTTGCTGCAGATGACTTTGGTTCTTTCTTTAAAATCATCGTTCTTCTTGCCTCGGTGTTTGTAATATTTTTCTCAATAAGTTCATCTGAAATTAAATCTGTCAATGATCATCTTGGTGAATACTACACTTTAATGTTCGGGATGATTCTTGGGATGTTCTTTATGGTATCGGCATCAGATTTAGTACTGATCTTTATTTCAATCGAATTGCTATCTTTATCATCTTATGTACTTGCCGGTTTTGTAAAAAATACTGTTCGCAGCAGCGAAGCATCATTAAAATATGTTATTTACGGCGGAGTTTCTTCGGGTATTATGCTTTTCGGTATTTCACTAATTTACGGGCTTACAGGCACTACAAACCTTTACGAAATAAATTCGATTATCCAGATACAGAGTTTCCCGCACATTACTTTTCTAATTGCAACATTATTTATAACGGTTGGATTAGGATTTAAAATTTCGGCGGCTCCTTTTCACTTCTGGACTCCGGATGTTTACGAAGGTGCTCCTCTTCCAATTACTGCCTACCTTTCGGTTGCAAGCAAAGCAGCCGGATTTGCAGTTCTCATAAGATTCATTAAAATTACTTTTATTAATTCAATTGATCATCATGGAAACTGGGAACTTTTAAATATTATTGATTGGCGAAGTATCATCGTTCTTCTTTCAATACTTTCGATGACACTCGGAAATTTCACTGCACTTTGGCAGGATAATCTTAAAAGAATGCTCGCCTATTCCAGCATCGCACAGGCCGGATATATGCTGTTAGGTATTGCTGTACTTTCGGATCAAGGTCTAACCGCAACCATGATTTACTTTATCGTTTATTTATTTATGAATCTAGGTGCCTTCTTTGTTGTTATGCTTATTGCCAACGAAATTGGCAGCGAAGATATTGAGGATTACAAAGGTTTAGGTAAGACGATGCCTTTTCTTGGTGTTACCCTGGCATTCTTCCTTCTATCGCTTGCTGGTATACCGCCTACTGCCGGATTTATAGGTAAAGTAGTTTTATTCATAGCGCTTGTTGATGCTAATATGATTGCCGTTGCGGTTATAGCTTTGCTGAACACAGTTGTTTCGCTATACTATTACGTCCGTGTATTAAAAAACCTTTATCTTGTTCAAGTCGATGAAGAGAAGCCGGTAATTAAGCTATCATTTGCAAATGGATTTGTAATTATCCTTTTGGCTGCTCCTATTCTTATCTTTGGTGTTTATTTTACACCAATCGTAAACTTTGCCAAGAATTCAATTAATATTCTTGGATTTTAAAACAGCACACATTCTAATTTGTTTTTAATTAGCTATTTTTTTACTTTTATATACGACTAAATCAGTCTTATTTATTATGTTAAAACTCTCTAAAAAGACAGAATATGCTTTTATGGCAGCCAGACATTTAGCACTGAATAATTCAGGTCATTATTCAACCGCTAAGGAAATAGCTGAAAATTACCGGATACCCTATCAGCTTGTAGCCAAGGTTTTGCAAAATTTTACCAAAAGCGAAATCGTAACTTCATTCCAGGGAGCTAAAGGCGGATACAAATTAAACAGGTCGCCCGATAACATATCATTGATCGATATTATTAAAGCCGTTGAACATAATTATCAAGTAACGGAATGTATGCAGCAGAATAATTCAAGATCTACCTGTTCGCATTTAGACTGCTGTAAAATACGAGATCCGTTAATTGAGATTCAAAGAAAAATAGAAAATGTTTTCGAACAAACTTCACTCAAACAGATATTATAAACTACAAGAAGAACTAAGTGAGTAAAAAAAAATTTTCAAATAATCTTGAACTATTAAAGCAAGAAGATGATTCGTTCTTAGGATTTTTAAAAGCAAAATATCCGATGTTTCATAATTCAAATTTTTTCTACAGAGATCTTCAATACGGAACGCGAAGTTTTATGGAGAAGAAAGGAATTGATATCACCTATGCTGAAGCAGCTGAACTTGCCGATGCAATTTCTGAAGAGTTTGAAAACAAAGGAATATTTGTAAGAGTAAATAAAATCGGATGGAAAATTAATTACCCGAAATTTACTACATCCGAACCGGGCGATCCATTTTAAAATATATTTTGAATCAATAAACAATTAAAGGATTAGTGATGGGCGAAATAAAAAATGCAACAGAGATATCGCTTACAGAAAAAGCATTAAGCGAAATAAAAAGAATTATGTCAGAAAACAAGGTGCCTGAAAGTTTTGGAGTACGAGTTGGAGTTAAAGGCGGCGGCTGTTCAGGTTTTACCTATACTTTAGGTTTCGATGGCGAAGTAAAAGAAGGCGATACGATAATAGAAGATAATGAAGTAAAACTTTTTATTGATGGAAAAAGTTTATTTTATCTTTCAGGAACTGAATTAGATTTTAGTGATGGACTTAATGGTAAAGGTTTCGTATTTAGCAATCCGAATGCAACTAAAACCTGTGGTTGTGGGGAGTCGTTTGGTGTTTAAGTCCTAATAAAAATAACAACTGAATTATTTATAATAAAATAAATAAAGTTTTTATTCCATTAACATCTAGATTAAGTGCGTGTTGCATAAGTCTGAAATGTCATTCTGATTGGAGCGAAGCGGAAAGAAGAATCTCCTCCTTGAAAAAAGTGAGACACTTCTCCCGATAAATCGGGATCAATGTGACAAAACCCTATTATGCATCAGTCTCTTCATCCCGATGTTAACAAAAGATACAGAATCAATTTCAACCGTTTACACCGAAGGGATGCCTTCGGCAAACGGTTTGTTAGAATCCGCTTACAACTTGAGTACTTTATTAAGTCATTTAATGACTAACATTAAACTAATATAAGGAGAAAAATATTATGGGAAAATTCGAATTGCTTGCATTACCATACGATTATAATGCGCTAGAGCCAACTATTGATAAGATGACGATGGAAATCCATCACTCAAAACATCACGGTGGTTATGTTACAAAATTAAATGCAGCTGTTGAGGGAACAGACCTAGATGGAAAATCGTTGGAAGAGTTATTATCCAATGTTTCAAATCACTCCACAGCCGTTAGAAATAACGGTGGCGGACATTTCAATCATTCATTGTTCTGGTCTATAATGAAACCGGGTGGTGCCGAAGTACCTTCATCATTATCTGATGCAATAAATTCAGCATTCACTTCATTTGATGAATTTAAAAATCAGTTTAGCAATGCTGCCGTAACAAGATTCGGCTCAGGTTGGGCATGGTTGGTTGTACAGGATGGCAAACTTGCAATTGGTTCAACTCCGAACCAGGATAATCCAATTATGGATGTTTCAGATATTAAAGGTACACCAATTCTTGGTTTGGATGTGTGGGAACACGCTTACTATTTAAAATATCAAAACCGCAGACCTGAATATATTGAAAACTGGTGGAACGTTGTAAACTGGGAAGAAGTTGCCAAAAGATACAACGATATAAAATAAATTGATAGTCGGGAAGTCCGTATGTAGTAGGCGGGCTTCGGCTGCATTATTCCATAGGTTAAAGCTGATGGAGAAATTGAAATAAAAAAAGGGATGAACAATTGTTATCCCTTATTAAATAAAATAGAAATATAATTTTATCAAATATATTTCTCTTTTGCACTAATTCTGTTTATTGCTCTTTTCAAAGCTAATTCCGCACGAACAACATTAATTTCTTCTTCTTCTTTTTTCCTTTTTAAATTTTCCTCTGCTCTCGTCTTTGCACGCTCTGCCCTGTCAATATCAATATCTTCAGTTACTTCCACTGAATCAGCAAGAATGAGAACATTATTATTCAAAACTTCTATAGTACCACCGGCTGTTGTAAAGTAAGTATTTGTATTATTATTTTTTAGCGTAATAACACCTATTTCTATTGTGCTCATTAACGGTGCGTGATCCTTTAAAACCTGGAACATTCCTTTTGTACCGGGTATTGTTATAGAATCAACGGAATCCTTATAAATTATCTTTTCCGGAGTTATAATTTCTAAATCAATTTCAGCCATACTTACGCCATCTTCTTAGCTTTTTCCACAGCTTCTTCAATTGTGCCTACATAAAGGAATGCTGCTTCCGGAAGATCGTCATATTCACCATCAAGAATTCCTTTAAAGCCGCGAATGGTATCTTCGAGCTTAACATACTTTCCGGGAACACCTGTAAACTGTTCTGCAACAAAAAACGGCTGGCTGAAAAATCTCTGGATTCTTCTCGCTCTTCTTACAAAAGTTTTATCTTCATCAGAAAGTTCATCCATACCCAGAATATTAATAATATCCTGAAGATCATTATAATGCTGAAGTATCTCTTTACATTTTTTTGCCACATCATAATGTTCCTGTCCGAGTACACCTGGCTCCATTATTCTTGATGTGGATTCAAGTGGATCAACTGCAGGGTAAATACCAAGTTCAGCAATTTGGCGACTAAGCACTGTAGTTGCATCAAGATGAGAGAATACAGCAGCCGGAGCCGGATCAGTTAAGTCATCGGCGGGGACATAAATTGCCTGCACCGAAGTAATGGAACCCTTATCAGTTGAAGTTATCCTTTCCTGAAGAGCGCCCATCTCAGTAGCAAGGTTCGGCTGGTAACCAACTGCAGAAGGCATTCTTCCAAGCAATGCACTTACTTCTGAACCTGCCTGTGTGAAACGGAAAATATTATCAATAAATAAAAGAATATCTTTTCCTTCTTCATCTCTAAAGTATTCAGCAATAGTTAGTCCTGTTAACCCAACTCTTAATCTTGCACCTGGTGGTTCATTCATCTGCCCAAAAATAAGCGCTGTCTTATCCAACACACCGGATTCTTTCATTTCTAACCAAAGATCGTTTCCTTCACGGGTTCTTTCACCAACTCCTGCAAATACTGAGTAGCCGCCATGCTGCTGTGCAATGTTATGAATCAATTCCATAATGATTACGGTTTTGCCAACACCTGCACCGCCGAATAATCCCGTCTTTCCACCTTTTGAGTATGGTTCGAGAAGGTCAACTACTTTCAATCCTGTTTCAAACATCTCTTTTTGTGTAGAAAGATTTTTAAACTCAGGAGCCGGTCTGTGAATCGGATATTTTTTCTCCGTTTTTATCTCACCCAAACCATCAATACCTTTACCAATAACATTTATCAAGCGACCTAATGTTTCAGGACCAACGGGAACCGAAATAGGTTCGCCGGTATCAAAAGCATCCATTCCTCTAACTAATCCGTCTGTACTATCCATCGCAACCGAACGTACTGTGTCTTCTCCGAGGTGCTGCTGAACTTCAACTATCAGCTCATCTTCTACGCCTTCAGTTGTTGTTCTTGGAATTCTTATTGCAAATAAAATGTCTGGTAGGTGCCCTTCTTCAAATTCAATATCTACAACAGGACCAATTACTGAAATAATTTTGCCTTTATTCTCTGCCATTCCTTATCCTTGAAATATTTAAAAATAGAATTATAAAATTAAAGATATGGTCTATTTTTTACAAATAATTTGAGGATAATTAGATGTTCATTTGATATAAATTCTTATCAATATCACTTTTTCCTCTATGTCATTTTAGTGCAATATTTACTGAATGCTCTTCTTTCAAATCTAATTCCTCGAAATGATAGATTCGCACTCAATTGATGCAATAGAAAACTTATGTTTGATGACCATGAGTAACGAAAGTTACTTTAGTAGAATAAGCTTTTTCGAAGAAGAAAATTTCCCGGCGGTTAACCTGTACATATAAACTCCGCTTGGCAGTTGAGACGCATCAAATTCAACTTCGTAAGTGCCTGAAGGTTTTTCTTCGTTAACTAACGTTGCAATTTCATTTCCTAAAACATCGTAAACTATTAATGTTATAAACCTCTCCCTCTGTCCCTCTCCTTGGTAAGGAGAGGGATTTAAGGGTGAGGTCGGAATTTGGAATTTTATTTTTGTTGTAGGATTAAACGGGTTTGGATAGTTCTGAAATAAAATTAAATCATCCGGTTGAACAAATTCATCTTCAATACCCGATACAACACCAAAATCAAATTCGGCTACTACCGGTAAATGATCTGAGACATCGTGAAGATCAAATGCCATTTGTTGAGAAATAGGATATGGAGAGATTATTATGGCCACGTTAAAATGTTCTCCATCATTTCCATAAGCCCAATAAGAATCTTCAACATAATCAATTCCACCTTGATCAATAATTGATTGTGATGAAAGAATAAAATCGAATCTGTCATCTAATCCACCAGTTGAACCGCCATCCGGGAGCATTGCAATTCGAGTTGATTGTGTATGGATATGCCGGTAAGTAAAACTCTCATGCCAACTACCGGGAAAATCTATTGGGTCTAAGAAATTACCTGTTCCATCCTGAACTAACAGCTTCTCATAAGCCGGTTCAGTAGAGCGATATAAATTTAGATCACCAACTAATAAAAAATCTGTTCCTACTGCAAGCATATCTGTAAAAATTCGTAATGTTGTAGCTTCGATAAATCTTTTATTTTCATTATCAACACCCTGGCTTGCTTTAAAATGTGCTGAGTAAATGATGATGGTATCTAAAGTTAATTTATGAAACAATTTAAAAACGGAAATGTATCTCGGTGTGGTTGGGATAATCTCCGTACTAATAAAACTGAATAGAGAATCCTTAAAAAATATTGCGTTGTCAGTATCGGGACCATTAATAAAATCTCCGGCTTCAAATTCATCACTCAAAACTTCATTTAAAAATTCATTTACTGCAGTTTGTGATAAAATTTCCTGAACTACAAGTATATCAGGATTTAGATTATCCAAAATAAGTTTAAACTTTGGATTTTTGACAACCGTATTATTTGGGTAATTAAGAATATTGTACGTTGCAATTTTCACTCTTTCCTGGGAATGAATAAACGCCGTTGATAGCAATAGTATAGTGAGAATTGATATTACATAATTTTTATTTTTCATTTTCTTCCTTATAAATCGGTTGAGAGACTGAATCTCAGAATCCTGTTATTTCCCGTATCAGCTACATACAATGTTTTATCGAAAAAGGAAACACCA
>JADFLR010000022.1 GCA_022564295.1 Bacteroidota bacterium
TAATGGAATTAAAGGATTTTATAATATCTATAATTATATCAAAACCTGAATACAAAAAATTGCCACCTACGAAAAGTGGTTATCAATAATAAAAAAGCAAATATAACCAGCAACTCAAAGCGACCGCCATTTCAATGCGTTCATTTTGAGTATTATAAAGTTTGTAAACAAGTTCAGCATTTTGTTGAGCGTAAATAAGTTAAATAATCGTTGTTACAGCTCGTTGCGTGGATGACGCTAAATTACGCAACGGCTGTTAAATCATTGGCATTTGTGGCTAATGTGGCGTAGCAGTTTTGGGTGGCGCTTTAGTTGCAAGGCCGTTATAAGCTCACAACTTTTTCTTAATAGATTGAGTAAGCAAGCATTGAATAAAGTGAAAAATAAAAGATTCGAGTTGAAGGATTGGACTGAACCTAATGGTATTTTTATAATGAATATTCCCATAGATTGGCAGTACAAAAATGTTATCGTACCCGACTTCAAAGATGCATCACCATTTAGTTTTGAAAAATATGAAAATTCAATTGGTTGTTTTCAGATAAGTTGTTATCCGCTTTCTGAGAGAGGAGTTAATAATAATTTCCCTGTTCAAAAAAATAACTCAAAAGTATCTTGGTTTCCTAATAGAATGGATGGGAAAGGGTTTAATGTTCACGTTTATTATGCTCAAGTTGATGATCAATTTTGTATGGCAAAATATATTTATTCAACTAAGGATCAAGATAATGTAAATGTTAAAGATGAGTTAGAAAAAGTTGAAGTTGTTTTAGATACATTGCGTGTAATTCCATTAAAAGATAGAAAATTAGCATCGAACTTAAAGAAATATGATAATTTTCTAGGTTCTTTGATTGCTTCATTTGATCTTTGGCAAAAAGCTTTAGAAAATGATTCATTTATTGAATTAGTAGTAATTACATCTAATCAGATAGATGCGTTTCTCAGACTTAGTATTATTTTACATAAACAATTGGAAGAGGAGACAGATGATATTGAAATAGAATACCTATTTCAATCTGATGAAGAAAAAGGATTTATGGAAAGAAAGATATATTCAGATGCGCATAAATTAGGAATCATAGATGATGAATTAAAAGATGCATTGAACGATTTATATAATAATAGAAATCGAGTAATTCACCGCTACATAATTTCATATATAAAAACTAAAGACATTTACAAGATAGCTTACGATTATAGCGTTATAGCTGAAAAAGTTCGATTGATATTAAAGTCCTATGAAGAAAAACAATATGGTAAAGGATTTGGAATATATGGCAGAGATTTTGACATAAACCATAGTATTACCGAAGAAGATAGAAAAAGAGCGTTTGCAATGGTCAACGATAAGCATTTTTTGGAAAAACTAAAAAGGAAACTATAAATTGCAAAGGTCGCTTATAACAAGCAATTAGGCAGCTTATCAACGGAAAGTATGAAAAAATTAAAAAAGATTAAAAAACCTTTTACGAGGAAGCTATCGGAATTTGAATTAGCATATTTAGAAGAATTAGTGAAATATGATAAAGTACTTAACACAACAATGTTAATATCTCAAAATCAACAAGAGATTAATACAACTGGAAGAGGAGTACGTGCTTCAAAAATTTTAACAAGGCAAACTATAATAGCTATGAGTTTGAAGAATATTCTTCCTTACCCAACTAAAAGTAAACATCATGAAGAGGATCTTTGGGATATATGTTCTATTTCATCGTTAGCTAGAAATATAATGGAGGGTTACATCAGCATATATTATTTCGGAACTGAAGAGGTTACTGAACAAGATGCTGAGTTGAGGTTTTTCTTGTTTCAATATCATAGGAATAGGGAATGGTACCAAATAAGGAGAAAATTTGGTGAAAAAGAAGATGATTTAAGTGATTTTAAAAATGTTCTTGAAGAGCAAAAGAAGAATATTCGTGAACACCCTTTTCTATCACAACTTACAGATATTCAGAAAAATAAAGTCTCGCAAGGGCATGAAATCTATAAAACTAAATCAGATTTTGAGAATGAGAATACATTGTGTCATGGTCTCGTTAAAAATTATCAACTCCTATCCAATTTAGTTCATCCGTTGCCATTTTCTATCGAAAGAATGGATAACGAAAAGGGACGTGGAATTGGTCACAAAACTGATATAAATTATTGCATTATCGCATTAATAATTGCTAGAAAATATTTAGCAGCATCGACAATTGCATTTACAGATTTTTTAAATGAAGAGTTGCGAAAGAAATTTAAGAATGTTCTTGATGATATTAGACCGTTTCAATCTGAGGAAACATAAAATTTCCGTGAACAATATTTTCTGCCTAATTGTAACGCCGTTAGGCATCTTTTGTGGGAAAATTATTTATTGAAAATGTTACTATAGTGTTATTATAAAATTAGCAAACATAAGTAAATCAATATGTTATGAAGTTTATAAGTAATTTAAAATAAAAAAGCCCCGATAATTCGGGGCTTTCAATTATCATTTAATTCGGCTAATTGTTTTAGCCGAGATACGATTTCAATTTAACGCTTCTTTTTGAGTGTCTTAAGTTTCTCAGAGCTTTTTCTTTAATCTGCCTTACTCTTTCGCGGGTAAGATTGAATCTTTCACCAATCTCTTCGAGAGTTGCAGAATGATCTCCTTCAATACCGAAGTACAACTTAATAACTTCAGCTTCTCTTTCAGAGAGAGAAGAAAGAACATTACTCACTTCGTTTTTAAGAGATTCTTTCATCAGATCCTTGTCCGGTAGCGGTTGTTGTTCATTTGGTAAAACATCCATCAAACTGTTTTTGTTTTCATCACCTGCTTTTAATGGTGCATCCATTGAAACATGACGACCTGATATTTGAAGAGCATATGCAACCTCGTCGCTTGTCATATCAAGAATTTTTGCAAGCTCATCTGTAGTGGGTTTTCTTTCAAACTCCTGTTCCAGATCTCTGAAAGCTTTGCTGATCTTTGTTAGATTACCCACACGGTTTAACGGTAAACGAACCACTCTTGATTGATCGGCAATAGCTTGCATAATAGACTGCCTGACCCACCATACTGCATACGAAATGAATTTAAACCCTCTTGTTTCATCGAATCTTTGAGCTGCTTTTATAAGACCAATATTGCCTTCGTTTATAAGATCGCCGAGTGATAAGCCCTGGTTTTGAAATTGTTTTGCAACCGAGACTACAAATCTCAGGTTTGCCTTTACTAATTGTTCCTTGGCTAATTCATCACCCTTCTTAATCTTTACGGCTAATTCTATCTCCTGGTCCGGAGTTAACAGATCAACTTTACCTATTTCCTGTAAATATTGATCTAATGATTTACTTTCGCGGTTAGTGAATTGCTTTGTTATCTTCAACCTGACCACTCCCTATTTTTGAAGGTTAATAAAAATAGATTAATTAAATTTGTTAGAATAAATTCGCCCTGTATTTCTAAAGTAAAAGGTTGTAATATAATAAAATTATTTGATGAATGTAAGTGAAAAAGGGTTCCGGTATTCAATTATATTTCAAATTTTCTCCGGAAACAGGAAAACGAACATTTTTAGAACTCAACTTGACTAATTTTTCCCTCAAAACGAGGGATTGCTTCTCTTCTCCGTGCACGAGAAATATGTTTTTTAACTTTTCCTTTTGGTTTAGACGCAGGTAATCGATTAAATCTCCCTGATCTGCGTGCACGCTGAAGTAGTCCATTATTTTTACCCTGCAATTAATAATAAGTGCTGTGAACCTGTACTTGTTCTCTTACCTCCGATGAATTGTATCTTCAAATTTGTTCCCGATTAAAATGATGTTTGGCTTTAATATAAAAAATTTTATGAAACTAGCAAGTAAAAATATTTTTTAAAAGAAACTCATCTGATCAGATTCAATAATTGAATCGAAAGATTTGCCAAGAAGACTGAGAACCGAATCGGTGATTGGTTTTAACTGTTTTTCTATGTAATGATCATAATCAATATCGTTATGTTTTAGCTCAACAGGAATGGGACCGCGCTTTGTAATTACATAATAGACCGTACCGCTCGATTCACTGAGAAGTTTTGCTGCTTTTACATGCTGCGGAATATTTTTTATGTAATCTCCCACATCTTTTCTTAATCTTTTTCTGTAAACAAGTTTTTCATCAAACTCACCGTTCTTTACTTTAAAAACAAAATCTTTCAGCCAGTCTTCAATATCTTTGTTATGAAACACACGATTATATAATTCAACCTGGAATTCTTTTGCAAGCCGTGTCCAATCCGATCGAACAAATTCCAGCCCTACAAATTCGAGTTTTTCTTCACCGTTTTCTGCGAGTAGTCCCGCATATCTTTTTTTTGCACCCAATTCACTTCCTCTTGCAGGTGTGATGATAAACTTCCTGTAGTATTTTTCATATTCCAGTTCCAGGTAAGATTTCAAACCATATTCTTTTTTAATTTTTTCTCCCCAATATTCGTTTAGCTGTTTGGCTAATCTATTTCCATGTTCGGATGCATTTTTTCCTTCACCCGCTTTTAATTTTATGAACAAAGAATCTGTATCGCCGTAAACTACTTCGTAACCGTTTTTTGTAAGATAATCTTTGCTGCCGAGCAGAAGTTTTTGCCCCGTGCCTGTAATAGCTGTAGGTAAATTATGATGATAAAATCTGCAGCCGAAGGAACCCATTACACCGTAAAAGCTGTTCATTAAAATTTTTATTGCCTGTGATAGCTGTTTATCCTTTTTCTTATTAGCGATATTTCTTTGCTCAATCAGCCCGGTAATAAAATCAGGTAGGAAATGCTGTGTGGATGAAAATTTGTATCCGTTCAATGTTTCAATCGTATCAATATCCGAAAGTAATCTTGAAAGAGGATCTATCTTAAAAGTTTGGATGATAGTTGGGTACAAACTTTTGAAATCGAGCACAATTACATTGTCATATATTCCCGGAGCGGGATCCATCACATAACCGCCTGCTGCGTGTTCGTTTGCTTCAATATCCTTAACATTCGGAGCAACGTAACCGGCGCGGTGCAGCTTTGGTAAATAAAAATGGTCGAAAGCCGCGGTCATCATTCCTAATTGATCCATTAACAATCCGGATAGCTGTGAACGGCGGACAGATAATTCTATTAATCCAGACTTCCTGAAAATACTCGTTACAAGCAAAGCATCTTTCAGGTTATATTCAGCAAGAGCTTTTTTATCTTCTTTGAACAGTTTCTCAATCTCTTCCACCTTATTTCTATCCGCAGTGATTGTCTTTCCTTCAGCGAGCATTTCCTGTGCAACTGTTTCTAAACGAAAATCTTCAAAGGTAAAGAATGATGAGCGAAGTGCCGGTGGGCCATCAATTACAACTCTTCCCGTTATAGATGCAAAATATCCGCGTGGTTTTCTTGTGCGAAGTGAAACCCTTCCTCCGGCTCTTGCAATATCAAACGGGATGTGATATTCATTACATTTGCTTTCTAAAAACATTAAATCGAAACCGATAACATGCCATCCAATTATAATATCGGGATCAACTTTGTTAAACCACTTAATGAATTCAGTAAGCAGTTCCTTTTCATCGGGAAAAGTTAATATATAAGAAGGAAGTTCTTCTTCGCCGTTGCCAACCACAAAAACCTGTTTTAACTCCTCTTTGTTTCCTGTGATATGAACTGCAATTGAATATAAGCGTGTGTTATTTTCACCGGTTTCAATATCTAGCGAAGCAACAACAAATTTTGGTGTAACAGTACAAGGTTCAATTTTCGGATTTGTAAAGGTTGTAAGCTTATCTCTTTTCGTTGATTTGCCGGTTACTTTTATCTGAGCATTAATGAACCTTTCCATCAAATATCTTCTTACGGGATTGATATCTGTCTCGTATTGGGTAATATTATTTTGATGAAGGTCATCAGCAGTTTTTCTAAAGTCGCTTTGTGTGTTAAAGTAAATCGCATCGACATTTTTTCCGTCGAATGTTTTTAACTGAACTTCTTTACGTGTACAAGAAATATTCAGATTTGCGAGTGCAGATTCTCGTTTAACAAAAAAGACAGGTTTGTTATCAGTAATATTTATTTCAACCGTACCAAATTCTTCCGATGTTCCGATAAACCGGATTATATTACTTCCTCTCCGGTCCATCCATTCACCGGTAAGTATAAAAACATTTGCCGTATTTTGATTGTTTCCGTTTACAGACATTTTATTTTTTAGTCAATTTCAATTAATAATTTACTGAATGCTTTAGAGATTTAACAGGATTTAATTTAGGAGGAGAAATGGAGCGATTAAAGCTGATTCGATAAATATTAGTTAAAAAGTATAATTCCTTTGTCATGAATCAAAACTAACTATCAGAAATCATTGGTTTGGCAGATAAAAATAAATTGTATTTTTGTGAATAAATTAACTTATTGAATCACAAATATTTTTAATTTCTACCGGGGACAGAATGAAAACCTATTGTTTCAAATGTTTTCTCTCAATATTGCTCATCAATATTAGCTCTTTTGCGCAAGAGAAGAGTTTAACCATTACGGGTGAGCCCTCCAAAACATATCTTAATCGAAATTACATTTCTTCAGTCTTTTACAACAATGGCATTTCGGATATTAATGAAGATTTTTCCTATTTAAGTTCTGGTTTTGTGTACCCAAAAGGAAGCGGGAAATCGGCAGTATTTATTTCCGGATTTATTTGGGGAGGATTTGTTCCCGGCGATTCACTTTTTCCAAGAGTTGGCGGATCACAGTATCAAAGTGTGCTGCAACCCGGAAAAATAATTTCACCCGGAATTGCAGAAGATCCAAACCTTCCGAAGAATAGAATATACAGGGTAAGAAGAGACGTTTATCCTGGAGGACCTCCCGCAGACTTTAGTTCAGAAATTACGGATGCTGAAGGAACGGAGAGCGAAATAAGATTTCAATATGAAACAGACTGGAATGAATGGCCGGTAATCGATGGTGCTCCTTTTGAAGATATGAATGAAAATGGTAATTACGAACCAGCAATTGATATCCCCGGCTATCCCGGTGCAGATCAGACAATTTGGTTTGTGGCTAATGATCTTGATTCTTCTCTCTATTATCAACCAATGAATGTGGGAATAGAACTTCAGGTTACAATCTGGAATTATTTTCAACCCGGTCCTTTGAGCCACGTCTTTTTCAAAAAATTTAGAATGATAAATAAATCTGCAGGTTCATTTGATAGCGTTTATGTTGGTTTTTGGTCTGATCCGGATATAGGGAGCTCAATTGATGATTTTGCCGGTTGTGATACAACTTTGAATTTAGGTTACGCATATAATGCTGAAGACTTTGATGATGTTTATAAGTTCACTCCGCCCGCTGTAGGTTACATGTTAACTCAGGGTCCTGTTGTTCCCGGTATTGCTGGTAAAGATAAAAACAGAAATGGCATTGATGACCAGCTTGATTATGCGTATCGTGAAGGGATAAGAACCGAGCAGGGTTTTATCAATTTACCGATGTCCGCGTTTGTGTACTATGTAAGAGGTAACCCCTTCCCAATTGATCCCTTCCCTTCTTGGTCACTAAATTGGGCGAGAGGTGTTTATCATAATATGCAGGGGAGAATCGGTTTAGCAGGGAACTGGTTTATCGACCCAATTACAGGACTTCCAACATCATATGCTCTAGCCGGCGATCCTATAACACAAGAAGGATGGATTGATGGATTGTTAATCGGTCCCGGAGACCGGAGAGTGCTCTCATCTTCGGGTCCGTTTAACCTTGCCGTAAACGATACTCAGGATGTTATCTATTGTGAAATTGCCGCAGGCGGTGTTGATAGATGGAATTCAATAAAAGTTCTTAGATATTATTCAAGTATTATAAAATCACAAATAGAAAGTAACCTGGGATTTATTCGTCTTCCAAGAACTCCTGAAATAACAGTTTCATCAAAACAAAACCTTAGCAGCATAGAACTGTGGTGGGATGAAGATGAGTCGGCTGTTAATCAAATAGAAAGTTTTGAAGAAGATGGTTATTCATTCCAGGGATACAATGTTTATCAATTGTATAACGATTGGCCGTTTATAGGTAACTCAATACGGCTCGCAACTTTTGATAAAGCGGATGGCATTAAAGAAATTGAAGGTCTTATTATGAATCCTGAAACAGGTTACCCAATAGAAGGAATTAAACAGTTTGGAACTGATTCGGGAATTAGACGAAGATTTGTTGTTGATTGGGATTCGGTTAATAATATATATTTAATGCCCGGCCGACAATATAACTTAATGGTTACTGCTTATACTTATAATCCCGATCCCGGGCTAAAACCAAAAAGTGTTGAATCGCTTGTTGGCATAGTTGAATTAGCTTTTCAGGACACTCTTAATGAACCACAATATGGTGATACACTTGAGGTAATTCATACAAACGGTAATGGAGATCCTATTATTACTCCTTTTGTGATTGATCCTTATAAACTTACCGGGCACGAATACAAAATTGATTTTGATACGATGACTGTTTCTAACGATGTACAAACCGTTTGGAACTTAACAGATTTAACAATTGATTCTCTGCTTATTGAAAATCAACAGGAATATATTAATGATCATACTGCTCCGGTAATTGATGGTATCCAGCTTAAAATCAATAATGAATTGTTTGACGTAAAGCGGTTTAGTTTAACTTCAAATGGTAATGGTCCTGTTTCTTCGATAATTGGTTATGATGAAACAGAGCCGCCACAGTATAATGGATATTCAGCAGACTTCTACAGAGATGCACGAGATGGTGAGGGCAGTATATTTGAACTCCCGGGAAACCAGGCATCTGGTGGTTTCTATTTTTGTGTAGCGGGCGGACCATCTGTTACAAATCACCAAACTGCTGTGAACAGATGGTTGAGATACTTTGACGTTGTAGAAGGAGTACTTGGAAACAAATACGAAATAAGATTCACCCAGGAAGGTGGAAAAGGGTGGATGGTATATACAACAGGAACTCTGGTGGATGTTCCATTTGAACTTTGGTTTTTAGGGAATGATATTGAAGATACTTCAGATGATGTACGAATGATGCCCTGGATATTTGATGATAACGGCAACGATACTTTAGATTTTAAACTTGATCACATGGCTTCCAGCGGAGAAAATGATCCTTATTCTGATTGGATCTATTTCAATATGCCAAATGATAATCCACAGCCAGGTGAACAGGATTATTTAGATCTTATTGCAGCAATGACACCAAATCCGGTAGGTTGGCCCGGTGATGTTGAAGTAGAGCATATTGCAAGATTTGTTTTAATGAATTACAATCAGTTACAGGGAAGCGGTGGAGAGAATGAATTTCCTGAAACCGGCACCACATTTTTAATTGAATTTCCGAACCCAATTCAACCCCGGGTTGATGAATTTACATTTACATCTGAAATTCTTGATACTTCAAAATATTTTATCCCTCTGCCCAAAGAATATCTTCTATATCAAAACTATCCTAACCCGTTTAACCCCACAACTACAATCAGGTTTGATTTAGTAAATCACTCAAACGTAAAATTGTATATTTATGATGTTTTGGGGCAAAGGGTTCAAACACTATTAAACCATGAGGTTAGTGAAGGAAAGCACTCCGTAGAGTTTTCAGGAAGAAGCTTAGCAAGCGGAGTTTACCTATATCAACTTATAGTTAATGAATCCGGAACTGGAAGAGTTTTTATTGATACTAAAAAGATGATATTGATCAAATAAATCGGGCACTCAGTTCAGAATTTAGGCGATCATTTTTTGACCTCCATATTCTTCCCCTGAGCTGTAGCAAAACAACCCGCGACTAAGATCAGACCTGATTGAAAAATTATTTTATCCTATCTTTACACACAAAAAAAATATTATGAATGTAGAAGATATTAGCGAATATTGTTTAAGTAAAAATGGTACGTCGGAAGATTTCCCTTTTGATGAAGAAACGCTTGTGTTTAAAGTAATGGGGAAAATGTTTGCACTAATTCCTTTGGAACGGATTCCTCTACAGATAAACTTAAAGTGTGACCCTGAACTTGCTGTTGAATTAAGAGAAAGGTACGAGACAGTTCAACCCGGTTATCATATGAATAAAAATAATTGGAATACTATATTAATTGACGGCAGCTTATGCAGGGACTTAATTTTAGAATGGATCGATCTATCGTATGAGTTAGTTGTGAAGGGATTAAAAAAATTGGAAAAAGAAAAATTGCAGAAAATGTAAACCTCTTAATAAAGAATTATGGAATTTAACAAGTTATCAGATAAAAATGAGTGGAAGGAATTAATAAAAAATTCTCCCAACGATTATGAGATTATTATATTCAAACATAGTCCTATTTGTCATCTCAGCAATGCGGCTGAAGTGGCTATAAGTGACTGGAGTAAAGCGCACAGCGATTATAACCATATTAAAATTCTAAAAGTGAATGTTGTTTTATCAAAATCTTTAAGCAGAAGTATTGCAAAGGATTTAAAAATTGTACACGAATCTCCTCAAATAATATGGCTTGATAGTGAGTTAAAAGTTAAATTTCAAGCCAATCATTATGATATTACCGTGGAAAAATTAAATGAGCATTTATAATTAATAAATAATTATTTTGCTTATAAATTCTTGTATTAGTAATTAAAACATACTAATTTACGTTAGTTCATCTTTATCACAATTAAGCAGGAGGCACAATGAAAAAACTATTTTTTATTTCATCATTATTGATAGTATTTGGTTTAACAACACTTTCCTTTGCGCAAGAACAGGTTGAGAGTAATAAGTGGGGTGTGAGTACAACAAATACTGGTTATACGCTCGATGGAAATGAAGGAAACAGAAGTATGACCATTGATGTTAGCTTTGTGTATCCGTTTGATGAAAAACCCGACATAATTATTGGTGTTACAATGCTAGATGCAACAACTCAAACCAATGTTAGGTATAATGTTAATCCTATGTCTATATCAAGAGATGGCTTTACAATAAAAATTGCTACCTGGTCTGATTCAAAGATCTATGGTATCGGTGGATATTGGATAGCTCACGCAAAAAAGCATATGAATAAAGATACGGATTATTAGTTGTTTTTAATGATAAAACCGTCTTCATTTTTTTGAAGGCGGTTTTTTATTTTAAACTAAAAATATAGCTGATCTCTGTTCCTAACATTTCAGTAACTGCAAGTTGAATGCCTTGCAAATCTCTGTACAAAGGCAGCTGCGTAAAAACCCGAAGTGAAAAACTTCCCTCATAATAAATTATACTTGGAGTCAAATCAATATATGTTCCGCCTGTGCTAGGCAAAAATCTTCCGTTCCAATAATCTTTATCCGCAAATCTTCCTTTTAATTGCAGGTTAATTGCAATAAAATCAGCTATTGCATAAGCTCCGTTTACCGAAGTGAGAAGTTCATCTCCGTATCGGTAGCTGTCTAAATTTACACCGGCATACCTGTAAAGGAAATTAGCATTAAATGAAAGTGAAATTGAAGGAAAGGCATACATCGTGTGACCCCACAAAAGCAGATCAGCAGCGCCTGTTCCCGGCTGAAGGTCGATTGATAATCGTGCACCGTTTTTTTCTTTTTCAAAACTACCTGTTGGCAATTTTACTCCGCCCCCGAGCGCCAAACCGAAAGGTGATAAAATTGATGGTGTTATAACTTCATATTTCCCCAGGATAACAATATCGCTAAACCCGTTAGCTGTAAAAATTATAACCTCGGTACCGTTTGTTTCAATATCCGTAACAGTTGTTTCCCTGCTTCGGTTGGAATAAGGCAATATTAATAAAATGGAAACCTTTTCCACCAAACCGTATTCTATTTCAATATTAAAATTTGTTACGGTCGATCTCCTGTTAAGAGGGTCTTTTATTTCCGTTGATGATTGAAAGGTGGTATTTAATATGTTATGCTGAAATGTGAAAGCGGTTGATAGCGTATTTACAGGGATAGCACTTCTTTCGCCTCCGTTTGAAATTGAAGTTCCAACGGTACAGCATGCCTGTGAAAAGATTTGAATGTTTGAGATGAAAAGATATACAACAACGAGAGAAAAATATATTATCATATTTCTAGGGATTAATTTCTATATTTACAGACCCACTTACTTTTGCCCCTTTTGAATCTTTAACCACAACGTTTATAGTGTTAATACCAACACAGCAATAAGCTGCGGTATAGCGCACCTGTTTTCCGCTTCCAATTATATCGCCAAGTGCAACAGACCATGAATAAGACAAAATATCACCATCAGGATCAGTTGCATCTACTATTACTGTTGTGGTAGTTCCAACTCTTATAAATACAGGATTAATTGTAATGCTGTTTATAACCGGATCACTGTTACCGGCAGTATTTACATCCGTATCAGTTGGCTGAACACAACCAAGTAAGAAAAAAGATAAGAGCGAAATTGATAGTAAACTTTTCATGGTGATTCCGTTAAAAAATGTTCAAAATGGTTTTATCATAAATCATAATAAAAAATCGACCTGACCAAAGAAAGGGAAAATTACTTCCCATTCAAATCAATGCAAATGTTAATAAAAATAATCCTCTGTTAATGTCTTCCAACCGTCAATCTCTTAAAAATGACCTAAAATATTTCTATATTTGTGTTCATTTTTCAATATATGTTAATGAATGATCTACAGATAGCGCTTTATATTATTGGCGGAAGTATCGGTTTATTTATCGGCGCTGAAAGTCTTGTAAGAGGAGCATCATCTTTAGCAATAAGACTGGGGATATCTCCGCTTGTTGTAGGTTTAACAGTTGTAGCATTCGCCACGAGCAGTCCGGAAATGGTTGTAAGTATTAAGGCAGCAATTGAGGAAAATCCGGGAATAGTGGTGGGAAATGTTGTCGGTTCAAATATTTGTAACATAGCTCTTATACTTGGTGTGGCAGCTATGGTCTCTCCTCTTAGTGTAAAAACCCAGGTTATAAAAAGAGAAATACCAATTATGATTATTGTTAGTGTAATTCTTCTTTTAATACTTTTAGATGATACAATAACCCGTGTTGAGGGTGTTTTCCTGGTAATTGGTATAATTACATATATAATTTTGGGCTATAATTACTCAGTAAAAGAAAAAGACAATAAAGAGGTAATAAAGGAATTTCAAGAAATTATTCCCAAGAGTCCCTACAAAGTATGGCAGTCCTTAGTATTGATGACAGTTGGTTTGGGTTTATTGGTTGTTGGTTCAAATCTATTTGTGGATGGAGCAGTAGCAATTGCAGAAAACTTTGGTGTTAGTCAGGCAGTAATCGGTTTAACAGTAGTAGCCCTCGGTACAAGCTTGCCAGAGTTAACAACTTCCATTGTAGCTTCTTTTAAGAATGAAAATGATATCGCAATTGGAAATGCAGTGGGTTCAAATGTTTTTAACATTCTAAGTATCCTTGGAGTTTCTTCGCTTGTAAGACCAATAGCGGATACTGGAGTAACTATGATCGATCTTTCAATTATGATGTTCTTCACCATTCTGATTCTGCCTCTAAGCAGATCAAAATTTACTTTAAGAAGATGGGAAGGCGCACTTTTATTTTGTGGATATGTTGCTTATATTTTCTATCTGGTAAATTAATAAACGTATTCATTAATCGTACAACAGAAATAATCTTGAGAACCTGAATCCGGAAACATCGTTTGAAAGTTTTGGGGTTTTGTTCAGATTGGATACAAACTGGGTTATAACACCGACATAAGTTTACTTACTGGTGCACTAAAGGCAACAAATATCTGTATTGGCGATGCTTGTTGATTCGAACCCGAATTCAGGTATATATAATTAAAAATGTTAACAAGTCTTTAATTTTTAAATTATTGAGGATATAAAGAAAAATATTGCTATTTTGGGTGTCATTGAAAAAATCACAATAAATTATTAGTGATAAAAAAAGTGTTGACTTTGTGAATAATTTTTCAGACGTTAGTATTGCTTTAATAATTTTCTAATAAAATCCGGAGGTAAATGAAATTTTTTACTCTTTTCTAATTAAAAGTGTGTCAACCACTAACATACTCTCCGATAAGGTAAACTCTATTTTAGTGTTTTACTTCAGTGGCGAATACCATTAATAATTCCCAGTATTTTGCAATCGGAGTTCAATGCTTTCTTATATCTATTGAGATAGAAAGCAGTGATTTGTTCTTATACGGAGTGAGTAATTTAATTATCACTCAAGAAAATAATTCATTCATTCAATAATTATGGAGAGAGATATGAATAGAATATTCACAGTTCTCTTATTTTTCCTGATACTACCCGTTGTGGCTTTGGCTCAATCCGGGCAGCTCAGAGGTACAATTACAGATCAGGAAACGGGTGAGCCACTTATAGGAGCCAACGTTTTAGTTGTTGGAACTACCCAGGGTGCAGCAACCGATATCAACGGTGAGTATATCATTCTTAACTTACATGCTGATGTATATGAAGTACGAACCTCTTACATCGGTTATCAAGATAAAACAATCCAAAATATCCGTGTTGTAGCAGGTTTAACCTCAGAGATAAATTTCCAACTCGCTGCCGAAGGTATTCAGGTAGGCGAGGTTGTGGTTATAGCCCAAAGACCATTGGTTAACAAATATAATACAAACTCTTACAGAATTACAACAAGTGAAGACATTGACGCATTACCTATAAGGACCATTGATGATATTTATGCACTTAATCCGGGTGTTATACTTCAGAATAGCACTGTTCACATCCGCGGTGGTCGTCAAGATGAAGTCGGGTATTATCTTGAAGGAACAAATATAACCGATCCTGTGGTAGGGGGACGTTCGGTGACTCTTGTTTCCGATGCACTCGAGGAAATTCAGGTTCAGTCCGGTGGCTATACTGCTGAATTCGGTGGTGCGAATTCAGGAATCATTAAACAGCAAATTAAGACCGGTACCCCTAACTTAAAAGCTTCTTTTGAGTTTATTACAGATAATCTTGGATTCCAAAGCTCTGATGACGCTTTCAGTGGCGATAAAACTTTAGGAGCTTTCTGGTACGGGTATAGTGAATATATTGCTACATTAAGCGCACCATTAGGCACTCCGAATATAAAATTCTTTGGTTTATTCAATTATAATTTTATTAGGGACCGGAATCCTCAGGCGTTTCCCGGAATTGATCTGGGCAGGATTGGTGATGCGAGTACCGGCGACACACTCGATTTCTTCTATCCGGCAGGTGCAACTTTGAATAACTCAGCAGAGAATTATACAGGTACTGGTAGCATAACATTTAATTTCAATCCATTTATTGCCAGAGTTGTTGGTACTTATACTAGTGGTAAATTCGATAATCCATGGCCTGCAACACGTGATTTAACCCAGATTAACAGCACAATTGCTGGTAATTCAAGGTATGAACAATTGGAAACTGAAGATGCTGCCGTCAATTTAAAACTTACTTACTTACTGAATCCACAAACTTTTGTGGAATTGAACGGTGGCTTTGCGTTTAATAATTTAGATCGTTTCGACCCAGTTTTGAAACAAGACTGGATGTTTTATGGAGATAGCGCAAAAAATGCAGATGCCGGCTTCGTATGGTCAAGAGACCGTGGAAATCTCGGTCGGTATCAAAGACCCGGAGAATTTAATATCTTAAGTTTCATCTTTTTTGATCCGAATGATGTGTTGGCTGGTTTTCAAAAATTTGAAAGACAGACAATTAATGGAAAAATATCTCTCACATCACAGATTAATAAAGAGAATAATTTAAAAGCTGGATTTGAAATATCATCTTATGATATATCCAACTTTTCTTTCAATAATGAAACTGTTATGGCTCTTGCTGGTCTTCTAGCTGACACCGGGGAACTTACCCCGGAGACTGTAATCAGAAGACAGGGAGTAAACAATTTTGGCTATGATGTTTTTGGTAATAAAACAGACAATCCCGAACGCCCATGGGAAGACTCAAGAAAACCTATTTTTATCGGCGCATACATTCAGGATAGAATGGAGTATAAGGATCTTGTTATTAATTTCGGTTTACGGTACGATTATATTGACATTGATAACTGGGTTCCAGCTGATCTTACTAGACCGGAAACAGTTTGGGATAAAAACACTGGTGATATTGTAGTATTTGACGGCGTATTAGGAGGCGGTTTGGTGCAGACACCGTCATTCAGTTCCATTAGTCCAAGACTCGGTTTTTCATTCGCATTAACCGATCAAACTATATTCCATGCACAATGGGGTAAGTTTGTTCAGCAATCAAGGCTGAGAGATACTTATGTTGGTCTCCAATCAACAGGAAGAGCAATTCGCGGCGGATTCTTCATTCCGGCACCTGTTGGTTTTAATATTAGACCAACAAGAACAACACAGTACGATGTTGGTTTTACACAGCAAATTGGTGAATTTGCATCCTTCGATATCACAGGATATTATAAGAACATTCAGGATCAAGTTGTATATAAACTACAAGATGTAGTTAGTGAATCTCCATTTGGCTCATTTTCTTATTATACAAATGGTGATGTCGCAACAATAACAGGTGTTGAGATATCCCTTAATATGCGAAGAGTGCAAAGATTCAAGGTTGATGCAAATGTTTCTTTTGCGTCAGCAAAAGGAACAGGATCTTTCCCAAGCTCAAACAGAGGCATTGTTGGAGCCCCTCTAGATGCAATTCTCACTCCTGCTGGCTTCGAACCACAATATATTTCGCCTCTCGAGTTCAATCAGGCAATAACCGGCGCAATGAACCTTGATTTCAGGTTCGGTGCAGGAGATGGCGGACCTGTATTTCAGGAAGCAGGTATCACTGCATTAATAACATATTCTAGTGGTCATCCCTATACTAGAGGTACAGGCGGAGCCGATCTTGAAGGAGATCCCAGGGACAGACAGCCCCTGGAACCGCTGAATTTTTCAACAACTCCTTCAATATTCCAGGTTGATATGACGCTGGATAAAACTTTCAACATTGCAGATGTAATAAATTTGAATATTTATATTCGGGCTATTAACATTTTAGACACAGAAAATATTAATAATGTATTCTTGAGAACCGGCACACCTTTCGATGATGGTTTCCTGAACGATCCTGCACAAGGTGAAATATTAGCGGGGTCTTTGGGTTCTGATTATGTAGCCTTATATACAGCGCTAAATCTTGACTATTATCAGCAATGGAGGGATGCAAGTTCTCCAAGTGCAACAATTACTACTGATGGGTTCCTCTTTGGACCACCACGTCAGATTCAACTTGGTATTAGGTTAGAATATTGATTTAGAATAAAACCTGATTTATAAATAAAAAAGGAGTTTAATTAATATGAATTTAGGAATATTTAAAATCCTGCTGGTCTTTCTCTTTGGCGGAGTGCTCATTTCGGGCAGCATATTCGCAGAAGGGGATGGTAAGGATAGGAGAAACAGGCTGAATAAAATCACAGGTTCGCCTATTAGGGCGTATATGAATATCAATAACATTTCAACTGTCATTAAAAACGATGGTGTTTCTGATATTGATGAGGAAGAATCCAACTCGGGTCTTGTGTATCCAAAAGGCAGTGGTAAAACTGCTGTATTTACCTCGGGGTTGGTATGGGGCGCATTTGCCCCTGGTGATCCACAGGTTAGGGTTGGTGGTACAACCTACGCCACTGGAATGCAAGCCGGAAGAATTCTTCCCGATGGAACTGCCGAAGGTGATTTGGACCATGTTAGAATATACAGGGTTCGTCCGGTTGTTTTCCCAGGAGTGGAACTTCCCGATGACTTTTTAAAGCCGGAAGCAGATGATGAACGCAAATCCCAGGACGATGTACTTTCACAGTATATTTTAGACTGGCAAGAATGGCCTGCCGAGTTCGGTGCTCCTTATTTTGATGGAAATGATAATGGAGTGTACGATTCAGATCCCAGTTCCGGTGACATTCCCGGAGTATCGGGTGCCGATCAGACAATCTGGTTTGTTGCAAACGATCTTGAACCGGGATTAACAAGAAACCTTTATGGTGCTGATCCATTAGGTATTGAAATGCAGGCAACTTTCTGGGCGTATGCTCAAACAGGTGCCCTTGGCAATATGTTTTTTAGGAAGTATAGGATAATTAATAGGTCGGGTGGTGATTTCACTAATATGTATCTGTGCTTCTGGTCAGATGTTGATCTTGGAAACTCTACCGATGACTTTGTAGCTGTAGATACTACACTTAGTCTCTCGATGAGCTATAATGCAAATGCAAGTGATGGTACATATAGTCCATTACCACCACCAGTTGTAGGATTTGACTTTTTCCAGGGTCCTCTCCTTGATGGAATAGCTGGTGAGGACAGAAATAAGAACGGTATAGATGATGCAGATGATTTTGGAATTTTCGATGGTAGAGTTGTTGGTCCGGGAAAGATTAATCTTCCAATGACTGCCGCATTTTATTTTACAAGAGGTGCTGCTGATGTAACTGACCCGACCCTTGCAACTATAGAAGGCTCAAATGAATTTTATAACTTTATGCAAGGAAGAATTGGTAAAACAGGAAAATTCTTTTTTGACCCGGTAAAGATGGATTCAACAGTATTTACACTTACCGGTGATGTGCCGACAAGACAGGGATGGATTGATGGAATACTTCAAGGTCCCGGCGATAGAAGACAGGGTTTATCATCCGGTCCTTTTTTAATGGAAGATGGCGACACACAGGAAGTGGTTATTGCTGAAATAGTTGCTGGTGCCACACCTGAGGTTGACAGGATTTCTGCAATTGGTTTGAACAAATTCTATGATCAACAAGCGCAGATTGCCTATGATAACTTTTTTGATCTTCCTCTTCCACCACCAGCACCGACGGTTAACCGCGTAGAATTGGATAGGCGAATTGTACTCGACTGGGGAGAAGACCAGGAAAGAGTTACTTTGATTGAAAGCAATGATTCAAAAGGATATTCCTTCCAGGGGTATAATGTATATCAATTACCTTCAGCTTCTGCTCAGGTTAGCGAAGGAATAAGAGTTGCTACCTTTGATATTGTTGATGGTACTGGTAAAATTAATGATTTCATATTCGATCCGGTAACGGGCTCAGTTATTAATGTTCCTGTACAGTTTGGTAACGACACCGGTATAGAGAGACAAATATCAATTACTATTGATGAAATTAATCAAAGACCGCTCATCAACGGTATCAGGTATTATTTTGCTGTAACTGCTTATAATTATAATCCCGCTCTCGATGCTATACCAAATAATCTTGAGAATCCGATAACAATATTTACTCTCGTTCCACATTCAAAGAATCCGGGAACATCTGCTACATATGATTACGCTGATACAATTGCCGTTAGCCATACAAGAATAGATCCCAGTATTCCTCTAAGTGATGGAGGAGTTTTCCCTCTTGTTATTGATCCCACTCAATTAAATGGCTCTACGTATAAAGTAACTTTTGAAAACGTTGGTGATACACTTGAAGTTTGGAATTTGTTTAGAGATGGTGAACTGATTCTTGCAAATCAAACAAATCAGCTTTCAGATGCAGAATCACCAATAGTGGATGGAATTCAGTTTAGAGTACAAGGTGCTCCAAATGAATTCAAGGGATTTGATATTATTGCAAATGGAAATGGTCCAGTTACTGGTGCCGGCCCTTCGTCTACCTATGAAGTTACTCAAATTGGAGCCGACGATCTCGGTATATCAGCGTCATGGTATCGAGATGTTTTGCTTTCAATAAATGGCGGTGCATTAGGTGTAAACGATCCAATGCAAGCTGGCGGCGGATTCTATTTTATTGTTGCCGGCGGGCCTAGTATTGGTAGTTTTGACGCTGCTTTAGGAAGATGGTCGCGGGATGGGGCCAGATGGCCATTAATTATTCCGAATAACTTTGAGATAAGATGGACAGGTGATGAAACTAACCCAGCCGGAAAAGCCTGGATGGCTTTCACAACAGGATCTCTTGTAGATGTGCCTTTCTCATTATGGTTCTTAGGTCCTAATCTGGATGATCCAAGTGACGACATAAGAATGATGCCGTGGTTGTTTGATGATAATGAGAACGATATCTTTGATTTCAAATTAGATCATGGTGCATCTGGTGGTGATAATGATCCATACACTGATTGGATATATTTTATGATGCCGGAAGAAAATGCAGCACCGGGTGAGGCTGCCTATGATGCGGCAGTTATTCGCTCATCAGATCCAGCATATGGAGGTGATATTGAAATAGAGTTTATCGCCAGAGTTGTAATTATGAATTGGAACCAGCATCAGGGTGATGGTGGCGAAAATGTATGGCCGGATGCTGGAACAGTTTTCAGATTGAGAGGCTCGCTTCCGAATAGTGCAAATGATGAATTTACACTCACTGCCACACCTCCTGTAACCGACGATGCTCTGGCACGCTCTCAGCTAGATGAGATTAATGTATTCCCAAATCCGTACTATGGTGTCAATTCCGAAGAGCTTAACAAATATAACCGCTTCGTAACGTTTAGCCATCTACCGGAGAAAGCAAAGGTAAGAATATTTAACCTTGCTGGGGTATTAGTTAAAACCATCGACAAGGACGATGAAAGTCAATTCTTAAGATGGGATCTGGCGAATAAAGATGGATTACCGGTAGCAAGCGGACTTTATATCGCTTATATCGAGTTAACCGATCTTGGTGAAACTAAAATTCTTAAACTGGCAATCGTTCAAGAGCAACAAATTCTTGATAGATTCTAAAAGGAGTAAAAATGAAAAATATAATAAAAATTCTTTTAGCTTTTATCCTGCTGCTGGCAGTGGATGCATTTGCCGGCGGAGGAAAAAGAACTGGAACTGGCGGGGCTGCGGAACTTTTGATTCCGGTAGGTCCTCGTGGTATTGCAATGGCTGGAGCAAACTTATCAACTTCAACGGGTATTGAAGCATTGTTTTGGAACCCTGCGGGTGTAGCTCTTATGCAGAACAATGCTGATGTTATATTCTCCCATATGTCATATATCGCAGATATAGGTGTTGATTATGGAGCCATTGCAGCAAACTTTGAAGGTTTTGGAGTCGTATCCTTCAGTATCAAATCCCTCTCTGTTGGTGATATTTTGATTACCACTACTTCAAACCCCGATGGAACAGGTGAAACATTTTCGCCATCCTTCATAGTAGCAGGGTTATCTTATTCGCGTCAGCTAACTGAGACTATATCAGTTGGATTAACCACTAATTTTATCTCTGAAAGAATGGCAGATGTTAGTGCCAGTGGCGTTGCTTTTGATGTCGGTGTCATGTATAATAATCTCGCCGATATCAATGGTCTGAGCCTTGGTGTGGTAATTAAAAACCTCGGCCCCGAGATGAAATTTAGTGGCGGTGGATTATTTCAACGAGGTCAGATTGATGACGTAAACCGAGGTCCAACATTCTACTTAGTTGATGCTGCTGCGTTTGAGCTGCCGTCAAACTTTCAGTTAGGATTGGGTTATAGTCCAGTACTTGACGAAATAAATTCTCTGCAGTTCTCCGGGATTTATCAGAACAATAACTTTTCCGGTGACGAATATAAAATTGGCGGCGAGTACGGTTATAATGATATGTTCTTTGTAAGAGCAGGCTATCAATTAGCGCCCCAGGTTAGTGAAGATTACTTATATGGATTCTCAGCCGGTGTTGGAATTGATTACGAAGTTGAAGGATTTGGCTTCAAAGTTGATTACGCATTCAGAGATGTTGAGTTCTTTGAGGCGAATCACATATTTTCCCTCACTTTGGGCTTCTAATTTCTTGTTAGAGGTTCTTGCAATCCGTACGGTCTTGATTTAGACCGTACGGATTTATTATTAATATTATATACACATCGTCTGGCGCACACTTATTTTAAATACAAAAGTGTAATTTTTTTAATGAGGTTTTACAAAAAACATTTTTATTTTATGAGACCAAATTTCAATCGGTTAAAAAGTGTTATTTTAGTTGGAATCTTTGTTGCTATCTCCTTTATAAATTCATTTGCGCAGGATAGAAACTATATTGCAATCTCCTCGGCGGTTTTTGATATTCTTCAGCAAGCCGATCCCTCCTTTGAAAGCAGAGTTGAATTCAGATTAGGCAAAGTTAATCTGGGTGGTCATCCCTTCAGCGGAGTGATGGTAAATACGGAAGGTGCAATGCATATTTTTATGGGTCTTTACTATGATATTCCACTCACAGATTTTTTATTTCTTACACCAAGCTTTGCTCCGGGTTTATATGCAAAAAACAACAGTAAGGATTTAAAATTTGCTCTCGAATTTCAGTCACAGATTGAAATCTCATTTAAATTTGCTAACGGTGCAAGAGTGGGAGTTAGTTTTAATCATATGTCTAATGCTACTTTAGGCGAAGAAAATCCCGGGGTTGAAAGTCTGGCATTAACTTACATCATTCCTTTATAGAAAAAATGAATATTTATCTCCGCATCCCGCGGGGATTTTTTAACTAACCGAACGACTTTTTTATTAATTACAAAACAGGAACAACTTTTTTTGATTTTTTAACGAAAGGTGTGAGATAGATATTTGCTGCGCTTCTTCCAATTACAAATGAGGTTGTTGCAGCTACTGCACCGACAAATGAAAAAATATTAATTGAAAGCAACATAACAATTACAATCACCGCAAATTCAATTGCTGTTCCCCAGGTGATTGGCGCGGTGTTTTTATCACTTATAAGCACAGACCTTTGGAAGCTAATAAATACTGTTAAAGCAGGAAGGATTGCTATAATCTTTAAGGGGATTCTTGCAAACTCACTTAATAAGTTGGATAATCCGGACACATCATTAAACCAAATATCTGCCAATGGTGTGAAGGCAATAATTAAAAGAATGATTGATAAAACCCCTGCAAGTACTACGGCAAAATTTCTTAACGGCACATAACCACTTTTATCATCTCCAATTTTTGCGATAATTACTTCCTGATACGATAAACCTAAAGCTCTGAAAATAAAAACAAATGAGGTTATTACAGGCAATACGGCAAGTGATTCAAGTGCCATACGGCTTTGCACCACAAAAAAAGTAACGAATGGCTGCACACCCAAAGACAAAAGAGACATTATTGCTAAAGGGTAATAAAATTTATAAATCTCTTTGTAGGTAATCTTTTCCCCATTGGCGGAAGGATTATAGTGCAACTGCCTTACAATATCTATTGTCATTAAACGACTCGCTATTGCTTCGGCTAAAACTGCAACAGTAAGAGCTGATGCACCCACAACAACACCGGGCACATCAAAATAAAAATAAATTACAAATGCGGTTACTGCCATTGTAGTTAGTCTTATTACGGTTCCGTACGCAACACGGCGGGTTAGATTGTTCCTGATCAAAACTCCCTGGTAAAATCTTCTGTAACCAATTGCTGCAGGCCACGGCAGAAGAATTATTGTTGCAATATGTGTTAAGTAAGAAACTCGTTTTGGTAAACCAATCAGATCTTCTGCTATAAAATAAAAGATAGCAGGAATAACCATTATCAACATCAACAAAGTAATTCCGGTAATTAGAAAATAAGTAAACCTTTTTAGTTTATTAAAAGAATAACTATCCTTTACCAACGCTGTTGAAGCGCTCATCATCATTATTACAGGCGCCTCAATTATTAACGCAAATGCAAATGCAACTCCGTATGCTGCAAGATTGTAAATCGGTTCATCTAATCTTGCTATTAATGCTGATAGGAATGGTCCTTCAACCGACATCATTAACCAGGTGGCACCGAGAGGAAGCCAAAAGACGAATATTTTTTTTGGTGTTAATTGCTGTTGAATTTTTACCCCCGGTGGTTGAAATATTTTAATAAGAGTTTTACCATTTATGAAGTAAAATTATGAAGAATTAAAGTAACAAGTTTAATATGAGTTGTATTAAAAAACAGCCATGCATAGTTTAACTGTAACCGTTTATTATTTTAAGCAAAAAAGAAGGAGAAAAAATATGAAAACTATATTTTCTATCAATCTTCTAATTCTTATACTGATAATCTCCTGTAGTGAAAAAAAATCAGGATATACAAATAACGGAAAACCAGAAACAGGAAATGAGAGAAAATGCTTCCGAATTTATGGGACAGCTTAAGAGTATATTAATCAAACAGATAAAATCCGAAGGCACGTTGAGCGCCGTAGCCGTGTGTTCGGATACCGCACAGTTATTAACAAATGATTTTGGTTTGAGGAAGGGTGTTTATATTAAAAGAGTGTCATTCAAAAACAGGAACAAACACAATGCGCCGGATGGGTTTGAAGCAAAAGTATTGAAAGAGTTTGAACAAATGAAAAAAGAAGGCAAATTAACTTCCGACACAGAACATTTTGAAATCGCTATAGAGAATGATTATCAGTATCTAAGATATATGAAACCAATAAAAATTGGCGCAGCTTGTTTAAAGTGCCACGGAGATAAAGAAAAGATATCTTCTGAAGTTAAGGGGCTGATTACAAAAAGATATCCTGATGATAAAGCTGTCGGTTATAAAAATGGAGACTTAAGAGGAGCAGTATCAATTAAAAAGCTGATTGATTAAATGTTGCAGCAAAGTTTATTAATCTGTGCTGCGAATGCTTAAACTATTTGATCAGCATCATCTTTTTAGCGTTTATAAATGTACCGGCTCTTAATGTGTAAAAATAAATTCCGCTGGGCAGATTGGTTGCATCGAACTCAACTTCATAAATTCCTGTTTGCATTTCTTCATTAATAAGAGTTACGATTTCGTTTCCTAAAACATCATATATAGTAATATTCACATTTGACGATTCACCATTCATGTTTGAAGGAATAACAAATTTTATTTTAGTTGATGGGTTAAACGGATTCGGATAGTTTTGAAATAATTCAAATTGTGCTGGGATCAAATCCGAATTGGTTTCTTCTATGCTTGTTGGGTATAGTTCAATCGGGTCGCCCGGTGTCAGATCTCTACCGTCAAATCCGGGATAATCCGCAGCATAACGATAAACTCTAAAAGCCCAGTTCTGTGTACCGGGTATTGGATCTTCATAATACATTGGTCCTGTGGCAATTACTGGATTTACATATAGCCACACTAACTCTTCTTCATCTGTAACCTCAAAAAATCTGCCCCATGTGCCGCTGCATATAAGTGTATTCCCATTTGGCTGCCGTTGAGAACCGGAAACATTTGGCGAAAAGAAATCGGATGGGACGGGATCAACATAGGTCCAGAGAAGTTGGTCGGGTCCGAATGTTGTGCCGGGATCAAGGAGATAATTACCATTTTGATCTACAGGTGGAACGATTTCGTCCACAGTAGAGTACTCCCCACCTGGTCTGTTTCTCCCATTATTAAAAATCAGAATGTTTCCTTCTCCCGGCAACCCCGGTTTAATCCAATGTGAGTCATGCTGCCCAAAGAGCATTTGATCTGTTACATCTCCTCTATCATAGGTTTGGGGATTTCCCCATCTATATAATAGATCACCGCCCATTCCGCTGTTGCCACCAGTGTGACCCGCTGCTTCTTGTGTTGTGGTGCTGTGATCGATCACCCAGATTTCACCAAAGTGGTGAGCCGAAAGCATTATCTGATCCAATTCTTCATTGTAGTCCACTGCATTAATATGATTCCAGTCAGCACCGAGTGAATTTGGAAAATTACTAACAAAATTTATATCTATTAGTTCTGGATGTTCCGAAATAACACCATAATTCAATTGTAGTGGATCATAATCCTGAATTAAATGATCCCAGACATGCCATTCCCAAACAATATTACCGCCGGTAGTTCCATCAGGTTGAACTTCAACGATATGATCCGGCCAAAGTTCATTCTGTGACATCAAGTCAGGATCACGACCTGCTGTAAAGGCTTCCTCAAATGATTTATATTCCCAGGCAATAATTAAAGTATTCCCGTTTGGAAGTCTTTCAATATCGTGATGCTGATAGAATTGATCTGTAGAATATTCAAACTCCCAGAGCAGGTTTCCTTCCCAGTCAAATTCCTGGATGAGTCCGCCGGAACCTCCACCATTAAAGGTGGAGTTACTATCAATAGCTGTCCTAAGAAGATTTCCATTTTCTAATAAATATGCAGATAGCGCCGGCTTGCGGGTACCTTCCCAAAGGTTTACTAACCTACCCTCATTATTGATGAGATAAGTATTTATATAGGAGTTTGGTGCGAATAAGGTATATCCATTAGAAGAGGATGAATCATTCAGAAATAAACCAACTGTTCGATCTTGAGCCTTGACAGAGATGAAAACTGACAGAAAAACAATCAAGGTTACGGCACAATAGATTCGTTTGCTATGCATTCTAAATAACTCTCTAAACTATTTAAGAAGCATCATTTTTTTAATGCTCACATAATTGCCAGCAATAAGTTTGTAAAAATATACACCGCTGGGAAGTTTGAACGCATTGAAACTTACATTATAACTGCCGGCATGCTTTTGTTCATTGACTAAAGTAGTAATCGTCCTTCCCAGCACGTTATAAATGGTTAAATTAACAAATTCATCTGTTGGTAATGCATATGCAATATGAGTTAACGGGTTGAAAGGATTTGGATAATTTTGGGATAATTCAAATTGTTTTGGGACCAAATCCGTACCAGTCCCATCTTCATCTACTGATAAAATCAATTCGCAGAAATTGGAATCCGGATTAAGTTCAATCCATCCTTTTGGTGATAAGTCTTTACCTTCGAATGCCGGATAATCAGTCGGGATTCTTTTAAATCGAAAAGTAAGATTATCATTAATCAAAAGAGTATCTCCTTGAGAAACAGGATTCCCACCACGGAGGGGGGTTTTATATTCCCAGACTATTTCATTATCCGGTGTAATTTCAAAGGTGTAACCCCAGCGACCGGAACAAATCAGTACATTGTTATTTGGTAGTATCTGCACGCTTGACAAACCAGTGGAATGTAATTCTGTGGGTGTTGGATGTGTAATAGTCAAATCAAATTCTTCAGGTCCCCAAAAAATCGGCCCAAACGTATATCCTCACTTGTACATATCCCATGGAGGAGTAAATACATTCACAGTTGAAAAATCCTCTGCCACCCTATTGTTGAAAACAGCAATTTTCCCATAGTAAGGGTGAGTGGGTACTAAATGATCATCTACCCAATGAATATCATGTGCAGAAAACAGAGTTTGATCATCTATTGTTCCTAAATCATAAGTTTCGGGATTTCCCCACCTATACATTAAATCGCCTCCTCTATTGCCCAATCCACCGCTATGTCCTGCGGCTTGCTTTGTAGTGGTACTATGGTCAATAACCCAAGCTTCACTAAAAGTTGGGACACCTATTATAATTTGATCTAATTCCTCATTGTAATCAATTCCATTGGTATGCATCCAGTCAGGATGTCCATTGTTGGTAACCCAATTGAGATTGATGAGTTCCGGGTGGTCTGCAATCACCCCATAATTATTTTTTGTGCTGTCATAACTTTGAATTAGATGATCCCACACATGCCATTCCCAAACAATCTCGCTGTTTGTTGGATCTACCTCAATAATTTTGTCAGGCCAAAGCTTATCCTGTGCCATTAAAGCAGTGTCTCTACCAGCTTGAACAGATTCCTGCTCAGTCTTTAATTCCCAAACTATCATAAGAATATTCCCGTCTGGCAAAGTTGCAAAGTCATGGTGCAAACGTTCCAAAGAATCGTTAATCGTATAGCTCCATTCAAGGTTATTGGCCCAATCCCTGATCTCAACTGTTGCACCTCCGCCGCCTGCCCAGATTGGGTCATTTACTACTGAAGATGGACGTTTTCCTTTTAGTAATCTTCCATCCTCCAGTAAGTATGCGATATTCCCGGGCCTGAAATCAGCATCATCTGTCCAGGTATGAACAATCTCACCACAATTGTTTAAGAGGTAAACATTAGGTTGATTATGTGGATACATCAAATTATAACCATCGAATGCTTTATCAGGGTCATAAGAAAGTAATCCAACTGTGTTTTGGGTGTAATGTGGATGAATAAAAATGAAGAGAAAGAAATAAAATGTTAGTAAATGTCTAATCATGGTCTTACTACCTTTAATGAAAAGAATTGATCAGGAGTTACAATTGAATTATAGACGAGTCATATAATATCCTCCTGAAACACCAATATCGAACTTAAATTAGTTATGATACTAAATTAAGACAATTGTAAAAAAAACAAAAGTCAATAAAAAATGCGCTTTTAAGCGAATATATTCGATCTCATTACAGAATTCTTAACCAAACACGATAAACATTTCTCCAGACAAGTTAAATGATTGGTTGTAGACAGTAAATCCGTAGTGTCTAGAGAACCTAAAGTTAAAAAAGATTAGTAGAAAGAGATATAGATCACATTTCTTTAAAAAAAGCTCGATGGGATAAAAATTAAACTTTTTTTATTAAGAAAATAGTATAATTTGTTATCTGACTTTTTAAGAATAAAGAACATTATGACAACGGACATCAAATATTTTACTCCTGCAGAAGCCAGGAAAACCTTACCCCTGGTAAAAAAAATTGTTCGGGATATTCTTGATACTTCAAAAGAAATGCAATTAATAGCCGAAGAAATTGGAAATAATGCCGAGGGTGATGATAGAATAAAAAAAATGGCATCGGATGTTGATGAATTTATGACTGAACTTGAAGAAATTGGCTGCTATTTTAAAGATTGGAATTTTAGAATTGGATTGGTTGATTTTCCCGGATTGATTGAAGGAAGGGAAGTGTTCTTTTGCTGGAAAAGTGACGAGGAAGATATAGAATTTTATCACGAACTTGAAGAAGGTTTTACCGGAAGAAAACCCATTCCTCGTGAACTTATTGAAGCAAAGTAAAACTCATTCGGTTAAATCAAATTCTGCGGAACCTGTTATATTGGTTTGAGAATAAACATCTGTTATATTAAAGATGATTGTGTACTTACCAAAAGAATAAGTTGAGTCCAACTCAAACTGTACTTCAAGGGGAATATCAATTATCTCTTCTTGAGCGGAAATATGTATTTTATCGGAATATAAGTTTTCCACTGTTTTCCCATTTGGGGTTTTAATATCGGCAGAATAAGAAATTGATGCTTCAAAAGTATTTCCGCTGCCTTCTCTCTGCTCGAATCCTTTAACATTAATCGTTGCAATTAATTCCCATGTATTTCCCAAATCGTAAGCGAATGCTACAGGATTAAATGCCTCAAGCTTTGTCTCTTCCTTATCACAGGCAGTTAGTAGTAACAACGATAATGTAAAAATTGATAGAAATCTTTTCATATCTTTCCTATAAAATATAAATGAGGTTGACTCCGCAATAAAGTTAATAGTTGTGTTAGCGGGTCAGCAACAACAACTCTGAGCCAACCTCGGAAATAAAATATTTAACTATTCTTTGCCTGGAAGTCGTTCATAAATTCCACAAGGTCTTCAACACCTTTGGTTGGAAACGCATTATAAATTGAAGCGCGTAATCCGCCAACAGATCTGTGTCCCTTTAATCCGCTGAATCCCGCATATAAAGTTTCAGCAATTAATTTCTTTTCAAGTCCCTCTGTAGGAAGATTGAAAGTAACATTCATCAAAGAGCGGCTGTCTTCTTCAGCGTGTCCCTTGTAAAATCCGTTACTGTTATCAATACAGTCATACAAAATTCCTGCTTTATGTTTATTGGTCTCATACATTTTATCCAATCCACCCATATTTAATAACCACTTTGTAACTAACCCGATAATATAAATACCAAAAGTATTTGGTGTGTTGAACATTGAATCGTTTTCTACCTGGGTCTTGTAATTTAACATAGTTGGAAGATCATCCGAACTTCTTTCTAAAAGATCGTTTCGATAAATTACCATAGTTACACCCGAAGGACCCATGTTTTTCTGTGCCCCGGCGTATATTATTCCGTACTTATTCACATCAATTTTTTTGTGAAAGATGTCTGATGATGCATCGCAAACAAGAGTAACGTCTCCAACTTCCGGCTCGGATTTATATTGCGTGCCGTAAATTGTGTTATTTGATGTAAAGTGTACATAGGAAACATCACCGCTTAATTTTAATTCATCTTGTTTTTGGATCCTGTTAAATGTTGTTTCTTCGGTTGTAGCGGCAATGTTAACAGCTCCGACACGCTTTGCTTCTTTCACTGCTTTTTTAGACCAGGAACCCGTAACAATGTAATCAGCTTTATTTTTAGGAGGCATAATATTCATCGGTACCATAGAGAATTGAAGACTGGCACCAAATTGCAGAAACATTATCGAATAATCATCGCTGATATCCAACAGTTTTTTAATATCAGCTTTTGCTTGATTGATAACATCATCAAATGGTTTTGAGCGGTGACTTATCTCAAGGATTGACATTCCTACACCTGGAAGTGCCATTAAATTTTCCTGAGCTTCTTGTAAAACTTCCTCCGGTAATATTGCCGGACCTGCGTTAAAGTTATATATTCTTTTTTCCATAGTCTTTCCCTTGTATAAAGATATCCATTAAAAATTATTTTATCATATAAGTTAATAAACCATCCCTTAGTTTAGGTTCAAACCAGGTTGATTTTGGAGGCATCACTTCTCCCGCATCTGAAATGTTCATCAGGTCATCGATAGAAACGGGAAACATGGAGAATGCAACTGCAGCTTTACCCATATCAACAAGTTTTTCCAATTCCATTGTTCCTCTTATTCCGCCAATAAAATCTATCCTGTTGCTTGTGCGCTGGTCTTCAATTCCTAAAACGGGATTTAGTAAAAAGTTTTGAAGAATACTCGCATCGAGCTTAGCACCAACAGATATAGAAAGCGAGTTGCTTGCAAGAACAGAATCTCTTGCTTTTAATCCGTACCATTCGCCATCTAAGTACATCCCGAAACTTCTTCTTGCGGTTGGGTCCTTCTTGGCAGATTTCTGTAATTCAAATTTTTCGCTCACCTTGTTAAGAAATTCTTCTTTGCTGTTTCCGTTCAGATCAAAAACAACCCTGTTATAAGGCATAATATGCAACTGTTCACCTGGGAAAATTACAGCGATAAAATAATTGTATTCCTCTTTGCCGGTATGATTAGGATTAGCTTTTCTTTTCTCTTGCCTTGCCCTGCTCGCACTCTTTGCGCGGTGATGTCCGTCTGCAACATAAAGCTTATCAATTTTAGCAAACTCATTCATCAACAAATCATTATAATTGTCAGGCATAATCCAAACTGTATGCTGAATACCATCAGGAGCGGTAAAATCATAAAGCGGTTCAGTATCTGCGATGGTTTTATTCACAAAATTATTTATCTCATCAACACCACGGTAAGTTAAAAATACAATTCCCGTTTGTGCATCGGTTGCGATGATGTGATTCGTTCTATCATCTTCTTTCACTTTCCGGGTTTTTTCGTGCTTGAGTATCACATCGTTATCATAATCATCAACAGCAAAAGTTGCGGTAATACCAACCTGCTCTCTTCCATCCATTATCAACCGGTAAAGATAAAAATGCGGTTCATCATCAGCAATTAACGGGGCTGCTTTTCTAATCTTTTCTAAATTTTCTCTTGCTTTTTCGTAAACCTCTTTGGAATAAGAATCAACGTCATCAGGTAAATCTATCTCTGCTCTTGTTATGTGCAGAAAGCTTAAATCATTGCCACCGACGATCTCTTTCGCTTCATTTCTGTTAACAACATCATAGGGTACGCTTGCTACGAGATGAGTATTTTCCTTGTTTGGTCTTAGTGCTTTAAATGGTCTTACTCTTGCCATATTATTTTCGTCTCCTTTAAAAGAAATATAAAATGAGCGAGTTTAAAATCCACAAAATTAGTACAATAATCCATTTTTTAGAGATAAAAATTTTATTGCTGTAATAATTCGATAACAAATTTTTTAACATCTATTATAACAGCCATATTTTTTCATTTGGCAATGAGTATCCTTATTTTTACCCGATTATTTAGAAAACCCTTATTAAATAAGTAATAACATTGTAGATCACAGTAGGAAATTCCACACTGAAATTTTTAACAAGCAAGAACATAATTAAACGGAAGTTCCTTCCAACCAGTAATAAAAAAATATAAACAGATGAAAGAATCGGGTAAGAGTTTAAAATCTTTGAAAAGAAAACGCGGTTTGGGTAGATATGAAATAGTAGGAACTGCAAGAATACTTACAGATTTCCATTCCAAACATTTAGACAATTACAGAAATATAATTATTTGGCTGCCGCCCGGGTATAAAAAACCGAGGAATGCTCAAAAGAAATATCCCGTGCTTTATATGCACGATGGTCAGAACTTAATAGATCCCGAAACTTCTTTTGCAGGTAAAGATTGGCGTATTGATGAAACTGTTGTTAAGCTTTCAAAAGCAAAAAGAATGAAGGAGATTATTGTTGTTGGTATTTACAACACATCAGATCGGCTTGAAGAATACAGTGATTCTGAAAAAGGCGATCGGTATCTCAAATTTATTGTAGATGAGCTTAAACCCTTTATTGATAATAACTACAGAACCCTTCCGCAAAGAGAGTGTACAGCAATAATGGGATCATCAATGGGCGGGTTAATTTCTTTTATTGCCGGCTGGAAATATTATGATGTGTTTTCAATGGCGGGTTGCATGTCAAGTTCGTTTTATTACGATAACGAAAAAGTGTTTGACATTATTAATCCGCTTGGGCGCCCAAAGAAAAAAGTAAAATTTTATATAGATCATGGTGAAGACGGATTAATAAGAGGACAAAAAATATTTTACCGTTTAACGGAATTAGGCTATGTAATCGGGAAGGATATCGATTACTACTATGCACCGAACGCAGAGCATAATGAAACTGCCTGGGCAGAAAGATTAGAGAGACCATTGTTGTTTTTCTTTGGGAAAAAGAGATGAGGCTAAAAACACAAAATATATTTTTTCTGACAGCAATTTTTGCAGTTGTAATTCAGTTAGCCGGATGTACTACAAAACCGGTCAATCTATCAGTTGCAAGAGAATCTGTAAAGGAATATTATGAATCCGGTAAGTTTGATGAAGAGCTTGATAACGTAATACGTGAAGCAAAAGATAAGTTCAGTAAAGTCGAATTTGCAGATAACTCTGTTGTAATATTTGATGTTGATGAGACAGCACTTAACAATTATGAGGTAAGCAAAAAAATGGGCTATGGCTACCTTTATGAAATGGTTTATGAATGGACACAGGGTGCCAAAGTTCCAGCTTTCCCGCAAGTAAAAGAATTATATGACTATTTGTTAAGCAAAGGATCAAAGATCATTTTTTTAACGGCAAGAAGAGATGATGAGTATGATGCCACGTATAAAAATCTTATCAATCAAGGTTATACTGAGTTCGATACTTTATTGACAAAAAGCAAAAATGAATATGAGATGAAATCGCTTGAATTTAAAAGTGCAAAACGTGTTGAGCTGATAGAAATGGGTTATGAAATAATCGGAACAGTTGGAGACCAAAGGAGTGACCTTGAAGGACCCCACCATGGAATACAGGTTAAAGTTCCAAATTATCTTTACCAAAATGTGTATTAACAATGTTGTAATAGAGTACCAATCTACATTCGTTTCAACAATCCCTCTCTAATAATTTTCTTATATTTGCACTTCAAAATCGATAAAACAGAATTTTAATGGCAGAAAAAAAACAAAAAGAAATACCAAAAGCATACGATCCCTCTGTTGTTGAGGATAAATGGTACAAGTATTGGCAGGATAACAAAATATTTCATTCCGAGATAGATGAATCAAAAGAGCCATATGTAATACCAATTCCCCCACCCAATGTTACAGGTATGCTTACGATGGGACATATCCTTAACAATACACTTCAGGATATTTTCATCCGGACTAAAAGAATGCAGGGTTACAACGCCTGCTGGGTTCCCGGAACAGATCACGCATCAATTGCTACGGAAACAAAAGTAACAAATTATCTTTCAGAACAGGGAATTAATAAATATGAAATTGGAAGAGAAGAATTTATAAAACATTGCTGGGAATGGACGAAAGAATACGGCGGAATTATAAATCAGCAGCTTAAAAAACTTGGAGTTAGCTGCGATTGGGATCGTGAGCGATTCACGATGGATGATGATTACTATCGCGAAGTTATAAAAGCATTTGTTGAATTATATAAAGATGAAAAGATATATCGAGGTTACCGAATGGTTAATTGGTGTCCCGCATCCAAATCAGCAATTTCTGATGAAGAAGTAATTTATAAAAATGTTAACGGCAAACTGTGGTATCTTAAATATCCTGTTGTTGGAACGGATAAATACTTAGTGGTAGCTACAACACGACCCGAGACGATGCTTGGAGATACAGGTGTTGCAGTTAATCCGAATGATGAAAGATATAAAGATGTAATAGGCAAAAAAGTTTTACTGCCAATTGCCGAAAGGGAAATTCCAATATTTGCAGATGAATATGTTGACATGGAATTTGGAACAGGTGCTGTAAAGGTAACACCCGCGCACGATATTAATGATAACGAAATGGGACAGCGGCATAACCTAAAAGTGATTAATATTTTTAATGATGATGCAAGCACAAATGATAATGTACCGAAAGACTTTCGCGGTCTTGATAGGTTTGATGCACGAAAAAAAGTTATTGCTCGTTTTGAAGAGCTTGATCTGATAGAAAAGATTGAAGATCATCAGCATAAAGTTGGTTACTCCGAAAGAGGTGGTGTTCCTATTGAACCATATCTTTCGGACCAATGGTTTATGAAAATGTCGATAGACTCTGCCGGACTCTCCGGGGATGGACTTGCAAAAGCGGCGATAGATGTTGTAAAAGAAGGGAAGATAAATTTTTATCCCGATCATTGGAAAAAAACATATTTTCACTGGATGGAAAATATCAGGGATTGGTGTATTTCACGCCAGCTTTGGTGGGGTCATCGGATTCCTGTTTGGTATCATAAAGAAACCGGTGAAATATATTGTGATATTGAACCACCGAAAGATATTGCAAACTGGAAACAAGATGAAGATGTGCTCGATACATGGGCATCAAGCTGGCTTTGGGCACATGCAATTTTCAGAACAGAAGAAGAGCGCAAATACTATTATCCAACGAGCACTTTGGTTACAGGACCGGATATAATTTTCTTTTGGGTTGCGCGTATGATAATGGCAGGAATGTATTTCAGAAAAGACATTCCGTTCCGCGATGTATATTTCACAAGCATCATCAGGGATATGAAAGGGAAGAAGATGAGTAAATCTCTCGGCAATTCTCCGGATCCGCTTGATGTAATAAAAGAATACAGCGCCGATGCTCTTCGCTTTACAGTTATCTATCTTGCTCCTTTGGGGCAGGATGTTCTTTTTAGTGTTGATAAATGTGAGATTGGAAGAAACTTTGCCAATAAGATTTGGAATGCAGGCAGGTTCCTTCTAATGAATGCACAGAACATTCCTGTTAATAACAAACTTTTGGAAAAACATATAGATTTTGCAGATGAATGGATAACATCACATTTTCACCTGACACTTGCTCTTCTAAATACTGCAATGGATAATTTTGAAGTAAACAACGCTACAAAAATTTTGTATTCTTTTGTGTGGAATGATTTCTGCGATTGGTATTTGGAGATGATAAAAACCCGTTTTTATTCCGATAACGATGAGGTTAAATCTGCAACGCTTACAAGAGCACTAAAACTGTTTGCCGAAATGCTGAAATTAGTTCATCCGTTTATGCCGTTTATTACTGAAGAACTATGGCAGCTAATTGAAGAAAGAAAAGATGGTGAAAGCATATCTACTTCGGAGTATCCGAAATTGAATAGCGATCTTATAAAACCTTCCGCTGAATCAGAAATGGAAATGGTACAGGGTATTGTTTATTCAATAAGAAACATACGGGGCGAGATGAACATACCGCCTTCAAAAATAATTGATGCTCATATTAAATCTTCCGAAGTGAAAAAACATCAGATTGATTACATTAAAAAACTTGCTAAGGTTGAAAACATTATAGTCGGAGAAGATATAGAAAAACCGGGCGCGAGTGCTTCTGCTGTGTTTAGCAAGTCCGAAATTTATATTCCGCTTAAAGGTCTGATTGATCTTGATGTTGAAAGGCAGAGAATTGAAAAAGAAATAAATCGTCTTGAAAATTCTATTAAAGGAATTGAAAATAAATTATCTAATGAAAAGTTTATTAATAATGCACCGGCAGATGTAGTTGAAAAAGAGAAGGCAAAGCAAATGGATTGGACTGAAAAATTAAGTAAATTGAGAGAGATTTTAAGTAATCTTAATTAAATATGACTGAACAACATGAGATTGATTATTGGATAGATATAGCGGATTATGATCTTAAGACTGCTGAAGCCATGTTGGAGACCGGACGTTATCTTTATGTCGGTTTTATGTGTCATTAAGTGATTGAAAAAATGCTGAAAGGATATTACGTCTTTGTAAGAAATGAGCAACCCCCCTTAATACATACTTTGGATAGATTGGCGAAGATGATAGGACTATTTGATGAGTTTTCGGAAAATCAAAAGGAGTTTATTAGAAGATTACAACCATTAAATATTGAAACGAGATATCCTGTTTATAAAGAAAAATTACTTAAGTTTTTAACAAAAAAAAATGTGAAGATATTATAACGGAAACCAGAGAATTAATGAAATGGATAAAGCAAAAGCTATCTCATTAGTTGAGAAATATTCTGAAATTGTAAAAGATTATTTTTCAGTAAAGAAAATTCTTTTATTTGGCTCACACTGTAAAGACAAAGCAAATGATTTTAGTGATATTGATGTTGCTGTTGTTGTTGATAAAATAGAAGGCGATTTTTTAACGTCTGCTTCAATGCTTTACAAGTTAAGAGAAAACATTGATTTTAAGATTGAACCCATTCTCCTTGCATTAGAGGAAGAGGATAAGAGCGGGTTTTTGGAACATGTGTTAGAAACCGGTATAGTGGTATATCAAACTGATTAAAAAGTAAATGTATGTATGGCAAAATTATACAGCTCTCAAATATTGCACACTAAACAATTGCTTATCATCAACCCATATTTTCTCAACATCATAAATACCATCAACAAGCTTTTTAAAATCCTGCAGACTGTATTTATAAGAGTATTCAGTTAAAATGTTTTCATCTTTCCCGAAACTTATCACCTCATCATCAATTTGTACTTCCTGATTTTCTTTGCTTATCAGGTGCATTTCAATTCTCCCATATTTCTCATTATAAAATGCTTGATGAGAAAACTTATTAATATCAAAATCAGCATTAACCAAAGCGTTAATATGGTTAAGTATATTAAGATTAAACTCTGCTGTAATGCCTTTACTGTCGTTGTATGCTGTATTCAAAATACTTTTTTCTTTTTTCAGATCAACACCAATTAACAAACCACTGTTTTTTTCACAAGTGTTTGCGACTCTTTCTAAAAACCGTATTGCTTTTTCAGGTGTAAAATTTCCTATTGTTGAACCTGGATAGAAGGCATCTACGGTTTTATAATTCTCGTTTATTATCGGCAATGCGAATTCTTTTGTGTAATCTGCAACAAGCGGATAAACTTTTAAACCCGGATGATCGGCTTTAAGGCTTTCTGCGGAATAGACCAAATGTTCCGATGAAATATCCACAGGCACATAAGCTGCAAGTGTTGGCAAGTGATCGATAAGCAATCTTATTTTAACACTGCTTCCGCTGCCAAGTTCAACAAGCACACAATCATCGCCAAAATATGATGTGATCTCTTCAATATTATCATCTAATATTTTTAACTCTGTTCGTGTTGGATAGTATTCATCGAGCTCACAAATTTTGTCGAAAAGCTGAGAGCCCTTTTCATCATAAAATAATTTTGTCGGTAATATTTTAGGTGAGTTTTTTAATCCGTCCATTATCTCATCAAGTATATCTTCGTGACGAGTGTCCTGAGTTTTTACTTGCATAGTTTAAACATCCTTAGCTAATCGTAATCCCATAAACTGCCAGCGAGAGTGAGGTGGAAAGAAGTTTCTGTAAGTGTTTCTTATATGTGATTGAGATGTTGCACAACTTCCTCCGCGCAAAACCATTTGGCTGCTCATAAATTTACCGTTGTATTCTCCCAGAGCGCCGGGTAACGATTTATAACCCGGATAAGGTGAATAAGAACTTCGCGTCCATTCCCACACATCGCCATACATCTGATTTAAACCATCTTTTTCATTTTGCAATGATGCAGTATGATAGATTTCTTCATCAACAAAATTTCCTTTGTAATTAAGTTTGTGGGAAGCCACTTCCCATTCGGCCTCGGTTGGAAGTCGTAAATCCCGCCATGCTGCAAAAGCATCTGCTTCGTAGTAACTTAGGTGTGCAACAGGTTCTGCGGGATTTACTATTCTAAAGCCGTTCAATGTAAAGTTCCACCATTCGCCGTCCTTCTTCTCCCAGTATAAAGGAGCTTTCCATTTTTCCTTTTCAATAATTGTCCAGCCGTCTGATAACCATAATGGCGCATTTTCATAACTGCCATCTTCAATGAATTCTATAAACGCACCATTGGTTACCAATCTGTTTGCAAGCATAAAAGGGTTAAGAAAATCTTTATGTCGTGGGGTTTCATTATCATAACAAAACTCATTGCCTTCATTTCCTATTTCATAAATTCCACCGTCAAAATTTATCCACTTCATTTCCGGAAATTCATTCTGAATTATAATTTCTCTGGTAGAATAAACAGGGTTAAGAGGATTAATAGAAAGCACGTGCTTTATATCTGTTAAAAGTAGTTCCTGGTGCTGCTGTTCATGGTTCAATCCAATTTCGATTATCGGCGCGAACTCTTTGTAAATCTTTTCATGGGCTTTTTCGATAAAATCTAAAACATTTTCATTAACGAATTTTCTATACTCAAAAATATCTTTTACTGTTGGTCGCGATAACAAACCGCGATTCGGTCTAAACCATCTTTCACCAACCTGCACGTAGTAAGAATTGAATAAATATGTATATAATGGATGAATTGATTTATAATTTGAATCTGCTTTACCGAGAACAAATGCTTCGAAAAACCAGCTTGTGTGCCCGAGGTGCCATTTAGTCGGACTAACATCCGGCATTGTTTGAATTACATAATCTTCAGTTTCAAGGGGCTCACAAATTTTTTCTGTGAATGCTCTAACCTTGTTATAATATTTAACAAGTTCCGATTTGTTATTAACCAAAGGTTTTGAATTAATAGCAGATGAACTTTTTAGTGATGTTTCTTCAAGTGGGCTCATGTCCAATTCTTTTTTTAAGTAAAGCCTAATATTATTATCAAAAATAATAAAGTTTTTTTCTAATTTCTTGCGTTAGCAAAATAAAATGCAAATAGTTTTTGAATTGCAAACAAATTTACATCCAATATTTTGTGTTTGTTTCCATCTGTTTATAGCCTTATATTTTTGTTCCGATGTATCGAGACTCGTTTCATCATGCAAAACATTATACTTATTGGGTAATTAAAAATTTAGGATAATATTATGAAAACTTTTGTCTTATTTATTACACTTATTTTATTTAACGGCTACTTGATTGCAGGTGACAGCTTAAAAGTAATTAATGTTTTGCCTGTCCCACAATTGATTTCAGCAGAACCGTCCGCAACAATTGAGGTCCAATTTAATATGCGTGTCGATCCCTCATCGTTTACCGATACCACATTTATGGTTTGGGGAAGATGGTCAGGCGTTCATATGGGAGTTTTAGTTTTTAATTCCATTGGCACAGTTGCATACTTCAATCCTGATGAGGATTTCTTTTTCGGAGAGAGGATTACTGTTTCGTTATCGAAAGGAATAAAAGATGAACTGGGGAATAACTTAAGTTTTGGTTATGCATGGAATTTCTGGACAATTACAACCAAAGGTACGCTTGATCTCACACGTACAGCCACCATTGAAGTAAGAGAAGAAGGTGAGGGACATATACAAACTTACGGCACTTATGCCGGAGATCTTAATGGTGATGGATGGAGTGATTTCGCTGTTCCTAATGAAATATCAAATGATGTGAGAGTTTTTATGAACGACGGGATCGGCAATTATAATAATTTTACAATTTTTCCAATTTCCGGGGGAAACAGACCAAGCACGAATGAAGGAATGGATTTTAATCTTGATGGGTTTATTGACATTGCAGTTGGCAACAGTCAAAATAATATGGTTACTGTATTTATCGGTGATGGAACAGGAGGTTTTTCAAGCATTCAAAATTATATTGCCGATGAGGGAGTGCGTGGTTTAAGCGTAATTGATGTGAACGGTGACGGCTTTATGGATATTGTGACAGCTAATAGAAATGCAAACAATGTCTCTATTTTGATCAACAACGGTGATGGTTCATTTGCTTCGCCAGTCAATTTTGATGGTAACGGAATCGGAGAAACTGCATGTGCAAGCGCTGATGTAAACGGCGACGGCATTATGGATTTATATATCGGTGCGAGAAGCAGTAACGAACTAATTCTTTTCATGGGTGATGGTGATGGGGGATTTACATTTTCATCAAAAGTAAAGGTAGGAAGTGGTCCGTGGATGATAACAGCAGGAGATGTAAATGGTGATGGTGTGCCCGATGTTGTTTCTGCAAATTCAGGTTCCTCAAACTTATCGGTTGTTTTTGCTGATGCCAATGGGAATTTATCCGCTCCAGTAAATTATCCAACCGGTAGTTTTCCTCTTGCCATTGACCTTGGTGACATTGATGGCGATGGTGATTTAGAGGTTGTTACAAGCAACTTTTCTACGGCGGATTATACAATGTATGAGAATGACGGAACAGGTAATTATATTAATAGAAGAAACTTTGATGCAAACTCAGCAGGAAGCTGTGCAGTATTGCACGATAGAGATAACGACGGTGATATGGATATGACAGGAATTGATGAATTAGATGATCTGCTGATTCTATTTACAAATGAGATTGCTGTAAGAGTTGATAATGAAAATATTTCTCCTGAGATGTTTTCTCTTTCACAAAATTATCCAAATCCTTTTAACCCCTCAACAAAAATCAAATTTACAATTCCAACCTCACCCTTAAATCCCTCTCCTTACCAAGGAGAGGGACAGAGGGAGAGGTTAATTACACTTAAAGTTTATGATGTTTTGGGAAATAAAATTGTAACTCTTGTAAACGAAAAATTATCTGCCGGAGAATACGAAGTTGATTTTAATACAGGGGCGACCCACCCTATCGCCCTCACAAGTGGCATATATTTTTATCAATTACGTGCCGGAGAATCATTTATACAAACAAAGAAGATGATTTTGCTTAGGTAACATTTTTATTTAGAGACGCATTTCCGTGTGTCTTTACAGCTTATTTCCTTACATAAATCTCTTCATCACCAAGATCAATTACGTCTTCTATTGCGCCCTTATCTCCTCGCGAGAGTTCATCGTAAGTCAGTTCTGATATATGATCGGAAGAGATGTAAGGGTACATAATATCATACTCATTATCACTATGTCCCAAACCAAATGCATGGCCAAGTTCGTGAATGATAGTTGCTTTTATCTCGCCGTCACTCACAACTTCATCACTAAATTTTATTAAGCTTATCTGGACTTTGGAATAATCGATAACCTTACCTCTATTCAAATCATATTCTGTAAGACCAAGATAATTTTCATTATATTTTTCGCCAAGGTCCTCAATAAAATATACTGCGATATCTGCATCTCTTTTAGAGTTTACTATGGAATAGTTAATTCTGTCATCAGCCTTTCTCCAAATATCCATAGCGTATTTTACGTAATTTTTATAAACAGATTTATAATAACGTGATGAAGATTCTTTAACATAAATTTTCAACGGGAAATCTGTAATCTCCCAATGCTTTCCATCCCAAAGGGTTCTGCCTGTTCTATCAATATGAAAGTAATTTTCTGTTCTTGTTTCTTCGGATGAATATTTGTCTTCATATCTTTCGTTATAATTTCTCTCTTCGTTTTTGTTATATCTGTTATTAAAATTGTCGTTGTTTGTGTATTGTTCTTTTTGTTCAAACCGGTCTGTGTAGTAATCACCATCCCTTCTATTTTTGTTTCTTCTGTATTCATCCAAAAAGTTATCGTTACTTTTTGTGCTACGGTTGTAATGTCTGTCAGATGCTTCGCTTAGGGTGGAACTGCTGGAATTATCGTATAAGTTGTGGTACCGTGTGGTGGTAGATTTTGGTTTTTGATGGCGTGAACTATTTTGTGCAAATATTAAATCGGGAGTATTTATAGTTAGGATGATTGCAATAATCAGAATATTCAGGTTTAATCTAATAAATTTCATTTGCGGCACCTTTAATTGATTGCAAAATATTGTGTCTTGTGCGATCTATTCTTTAATCGTGATAATTTGTTAGACAGCTTAGGGCAACTTCTGTTCCCTTAAAATTCGTTCGAAATTAAGAGTAAAACAAAACATATAAAGATCCATTGCATTTTTATTGCAACAATAGTGTATAGGATAGTGCGCAGAAAAAAGAAGATTAATTCATCTCATAGTGAGAAAATAAAGTCTGTTATTAAATATTAATGCATTAAATGCCGAGGATTATTTTTTAAGAATAATCTAACTTACTTCCGCCAATAAACTCTCTCATAACCGAATCGTTTGGAACCGAAGAATTATCCTTAACAGGTGTAACAGCTTTTAATACTTTAAATACTCTTGCCGATCGCTCGTAAGCATCTGCTTTAAGAGGATCACCCTCAAAATTCTTTTCCCATCCGGCGAAGCTGTTTAAAAGCAAGTGCGCATAAAGAGGAAACTCGTAAGGCATACCACTACTGATAATATAATCCGCTGAATTGCTGTAAGGAATTATATTTCTTAATTCACTCGAGCGCACATAATGCCAATGCTCTAAAGTTTGCTGCGGTTTGTAAGCACGGTGCACGGAATCTCTCAGCATTCTCCTTATCAATCGTATGTCTGTCCATCTAATATATTTTCCGTTTGGTCCTTTCATCTGAAGCAATGGTTCCAAATACAATTTAAACTTTTTATCTAAAGAAATATCCTTGCTGAAATCGGGATACAATCCGTGCAGACTATCAATTAACAGCAGTTCATCTTCCTCTAATTTCATCGGAGTAACGTTGAGTGTACGGGTTCCTGTTTTAAAATCATAAGATGGAATTAATACTTCTTCGCCATTACTAAGCTTCAGCAAATGTTCATTAATTAATTGCAAGTCTAACGCTTGCGGAGTTTCAAAATCGTAATCACCAAATTCATCTTTAGGATGAAGTTCAAGATCAAAAAAGTAATGATCTACATTAAGCGCTTTGAACTTAAATCCTTTTTTAACCAGTTTTTGCTCAAGTTTAATGGTAGTTGTTGTTTTGCCGGATGATGAGGGTCCGCTAATCATTACCATTCTTAAACTGTCGAGTCTTTCAATTATCAATTCAGCAGCGAGTGAAACATCATCTTCATAAAGATTTTCAGATTCGTGTACAATGCGTGCAAACTCTCCTTTTGCAATTCTTTCGTTTAATGCCTCAACGGTGTGAAGGTTATGAGAGACTGCCCAATCAAGGTTTTGCCATATTTTAGCCCATGGAATATTTTCATTTGGTTTTGAAAGATGGCGCGCTTCAGCTTCTTTCCTTTTTGCTGCTTCGTCGCGGTAAAGAATAAATTCCTTTGTAACTTTGGCATGACCGTTTTCAATTAATACTTTTTCAACAACGTCCTGAATATCTTCAATGTGAGGATTTGTTTCAGCGGAAAATTTTTGATTGAGAATTTCAACCACCTGGTCGGATAATGCATTGGCTGTTTCTTTATCTCTTCCGCCAACCGCCACTACGGCACGGTAAATTGCATTTGCAATCCTCTCCTGGTTAAAGGGAACAATTGCACCGCTTCTTTTTATAACGCGAGTGATTTTGTTTGTCATTATTGTTCCGTTAATGTTTATCTGATTAAAACTTCTTCACTTTTTAAAAATAAAAACATTAGGTAAGAAGATCTTTGTATTTATCATTTCGTTCTACAAACACCTGCACATAAGAACAGGTTGGAATGACTTTTAAATTATTTTCCTTTGCAAATGTAAAAGCATACTCAACAACAATTTTAGCAATACCTTTCCCTCTTAATTCAGGAGGTGTAAAAGTTCTGTAAAAATCTATTTCATCATCAGAAATACTATACGATAAATATGCTATTTGGTTATCAACCTCAGTTACGAATTGCTCATTATCTTTATCGTGCCTTACTTCTAAATCCATCTTTTTTTTAACTCTGTATTTTAAAATTATAATCTTTATCTGAAAAAGCTCCCTGATTGCCAAAAAAAGTTTTTTCGGCAAATCGAATATTATTTTCTAAATCTACAACCACAGCGGTTGAACATCTTGTTCCATACTTTGGTGATTGAATAAAAATTGAAGACAATACTTTTTCCCATTCTAAGCCAACACCGGTATCTGGCAGTTCTTCATCTTTTGCTCTTCGTGTATCATTTAAAAGACTTAAAAGTTCCCATGGATGAACCTTATCATGTTTAATTAATCCTGATAAAACTTCTTTGCTCTTTTTTACCTTTGGCCACTCTGTATTTAATAGTGCATTACTCAATCCGTAGATACCCGGTTCAAGTTTTTTAATACCGTTTATATGAGTAGAAAAATAAAACAGTTTATCAACGCTGCCGAATATAAGATTAAAACCGTTATAGTTTTGTAATGAAGGTTTTAAGTTTTCATAATATTCTTCGGCGAAAATATTGTTATTCAGAAAATCCAATGTTAGCATTCCGCGCGAGGGAGCATTTTCTTTTATATTTTTCAAATCTCTGTAATTTGTAACTGCCGCAAATCTTCCTCCCTTAGTTATGCCCATCCAGGTTCCGCCGGCTTTTAAATCCTTACCTGCAAGCAAATCCGGATGATCTTTCCAATAATCAGCTTGTTGGGTTGGGCGAGCGTAATACTCATCTCTGTTTGCAGCAAAGATGAATTTATATTTAGGATGCGACTTGTATGCGAAAACTATTAAGCACATAAATTACAAATTAATCAAAGTTTGTTATTTCTTTTATATAAATTTAACAAAACGAATGGAAATTATCTTGACTATTAAATTGGCGGTTTATTTAATATGAATTGTTCGATAATGATTATTGAAAATCCCCAGCACTACTTTGACTTTAATAAAATCAAAAATCATCATCAATTTTAAAAACAATAGGAATTGACATAGTTATCACAACAGGTTTTCCCCTTTGCTCCCCGGCAGTATATCTTGAAGAGTTTACTAATCGTAATGCTTCTTCATCACAGGCATACCCAATACCTTTGATTATTCTTGCGCAGAACGGGTTACCAAGCGAATCAATTGTCACCAAGACATAAACTTTCCCTTCTATTTTATGCTTTAATGCTTCTGGCGGATAAATTAATCTTAAGTGCAAACTACCCATCCCACCTATGATGACAGGCATTTTTTCTACTGAAAAACATCTGGATTGTAAAGAATCGCAATCTATAGTGGTTGACTGTGGAAAAAAATTGGCTTGGATGAAGAATAATAATACAAATAATAATTTCATTTCTAATTAAAACCTTCTTAGATTCTAACAAATACTATTAGATTTGAATAGTTTTTAACTAATTAAAATAAAGATGGTTCCCGAAATAAATTATTTCAAATTATACCTCTAAACCTAAAATCCCTAACTAAAGAATTATAACCTTTAAAATGTATACTATCCCAGCCAAAGCTTTTTGCCGCATTTACATATTCTTCAATATCATCTACAAAAATGTGCTCTTCGGCAGGTGACCCGGAAGACTTTTCAACAACACGGTAAATTTTTTCTTCGGGCTTAACCGCACCAATTTTGTGTGAGAGAATCAGGTCATTAAAATATTTAAGAAAATCGTAGTATTCCCATCCGTACTTTTCGTGAATAGAGTTTGTGTTTGAGAGCAGGATTAGTTTGTAATTCTTTTTCAGTGCGGGAAGTAGTGCAGTAACCTCTTTGTTTTGTTTGAAGACCGATGAAAAATAATTGCAGAATGTTTCTCCGTCAATGGAGTGGTCAAGAATTTCAAGCATTCTTTCAATAAACTTCTCTTCACTTATTTTCCCCCGTTCAAAATCTCTGTGGAATTCATAATTGGCGAAGTAGGTATCAACAAAATGTTTGCCGGATCCTTCCTTTACAGAATCGAGTTTTTTTATGAGAATATTGTAATCAAAAGGAAGAAGCACATTACCAAGATCAAAAACAATAACGGAATATTTTCTTTTTTGCATTATTCAGGTATCTCGAAAACAGAATCCTTTAACCCCATATTTAACTTAATACTGCTAACGTTCATCTCAATTGTCTGCATACCGAACGATTGTTTAATTTTAAAAGGAAATTTTAAACCGTCAACTTCTTTATAATCGCCGTAAAAAGTTTCCTGCTGAAAACTTCCCTGTGTGGTTTCAATCTCTTTCACTTCTTTTATTTTTAGTCCTGAATCAATTGAATAGAACTGCACCCAATTTGTTCCGACTTCAGATGTCAATTCAATTTTATAACAGTCAGTACTGTCAACAGTTTCAATTCCTGTCAATTCAAGCGAAACTCCGTACGCTTCGGGATCAAGAAGAAAATTCATTGCTGCTTGCATTTTTAATTTTTCCAGTTCTTTATTATCAATCTCAGTATTCTTATCACCTATAATCATAACACCTTTCGTGCCATCATAAAGTATGGTTTGCTTCATCTCTCCGGAGCGGATGCTCTGTTTTAGTTTATTTGGGGCTTTTTGTTTAATAACTATGCTTAAATTTTGTCCCATTATTTCGCCACGCATAATAGTTGTTCGATCTTCAACGATTGAAAATTTTTCTTTTCCGCCAATTGCTTCTAAATAATTATAAATTACATCATTTGCAGTTAATCCTTCAGGAACTTGTTTTATTGTTACATTCACTTCAGGAAGGTAGGTTTCTGGACTATCCTGAGCAAATGTATTTTGCATGGTTATTAATGCAACTATTAATAAAGTTGCAGTTAATATTAAATTTACTTTTATCATGTTATTAACGCCTGGATGTTGCGAATTTTACTTGTTTTCCCTCACCAAATTTACAAATAATTGTACTTAATTAAATAAAAAGAAGAATAATGTTGGCTAAGTTATTGATTTGAGTTGACTGATATTAGAATATTCATTTAGTTTTACATTTATTTTAAAATGAATTTAGGAAAACCGCTAATTGGATGAAACGAGACCCGATGAATCGGGACGAGTCCCATTTGACTAAAATAAGAAATTATAAACATATGAAACGTATAGTTGTATGATTGAATGGATGCATAAGAATCGATTGATAAAGATTATCAAAAAGTATCCAAACATTATATTATGCAGTCATACGGTCATGCATTCACACTTAGCCAAGGCGGAGGTTATAAGAATAAACAGATGAACAAAATATTAGTGATTGGTGCAGGCAGGACCTCCATCACCTTAATATCTTACCTTGTTAAGAAAGCCGAAGAGCAAAACTGGCAAATAACAGTTGCAGATCAATCTCTCAAATTAGCACAGGAAAAAGCCGGAAAACATCTCAAAACTCGTGCAATAAGTTTTGATGTTAATAGTACAGAACAAAGGAGGAAAGAATTATCAAAAGCAGATATTGTCGTATCTTTGCTTCCGCCGAATCTTCATATAAAGTTTGTTGAAGATTGCCTGGAATATAAAGTTCACCTGCTAACAGCATCCTATGTTTCTCCTGAGATGAGAAAGTATCATGAAGGTGCAATTAAATCGGGTGTGATATTGCTTAATGAAATGGGGGTGGATCCAGGAATAGATCACATGGATGCAATGAGATTGATAACGAAGATAAAGGATAAGGGAGGTAAAATATTCTCATTAAAATCTTACGGCGGCGGATTAATTACACCAGAAAGTGATACGAATCCCTGGGGTTATAAGATTACCTGGAGCCCGATGAATGTTGTAACTGCGGGAATGGCAAGTGCGCGTTATGTTAAAGAAGGCAAATTAAAAATTGTACCTTACAACAGATTATTTTTAGACACGGAACTTGTTGAGGTTCCTGGCGTTGGAAAATACGAATCATACCCAAACAGAGATTCCATTAAGTACAGAAAGATTTATCATCTTCATAAAATTTCAAATGTATATCGTGGCTCCTTGCGGAAGATTGGTTTTTGCGATGCATGGCATGCTCTGGTTAAAATAGGTTTAACCGATAACAGGTACATTATTCCCGAATCTCAAAGATTTACGTATGAACAGTGGCTGTCAATCTACCTGACAAAAAGAAACGGTACGACAACAAAAGAAGCAATGCTTGAGTTTTTAGATATCTCACCCAATAGTGAAGTAATGAAGAAATTGGAATGGCTTGGTTTGTTGGGTGATAAAAAAATAAGAATTAAAAATGCAACACCCGCAGAAATACTGTTAGACCTCTTAATACAAAAATGGGAGTTTAAAAAGAGTGACCGCGATATGGTTATTCTGCAAACAGAAATTGAGTATAAAATAAAAAATAAAAAGGAAAAAATAATTTCGTCTCTGGTGATTAAAGGAGAAGACTATAAGCATACAGCGATGGCACGAACAGTAGGACTTCCGCTGGGAATTGGTGTTAATTTAATTTTAAATGATAAGATTAAAGAGAGAGGGGTAATCATTCCTGTTCACCGTGATATATACAGACCAGCATTAAAAGAGTTAGCCGAATTTGGTATTGAACCAACGGAGATTGTAACTAAAATTTAGAATGTGAATGTGTTGTCATTTTGTATCTTCTCGCCGAATGTTCAGCAGGATAGTAAAGCATGACAAAAACAAATTAGTTTTTCATAAGTCCAAAAGATTTATAATTATTATTTCTTAATGAACTCCTTCATATACTTAAAAGCTTCTGTAAATTCACCTTTCCACATTATAACAGCACGTTTAATTTCCGGGGCCAACTCTGAATTATCAAAAGATTTTTTATAATCAGTACTTACTATGTTTTTGTAAAACGGCGCCAATTCGCCGCTGAATTGAATAGATGCATCTGCGGAAAATTCACAAGGCAGATTTGTTACAGCCATCACTGCAATACCTTCACCTTCAAATCCATCTGTTACTGTTTCGTTTTCGGGATTGTAAATATAAACCGGATCATCAATCCAAGTTTCTTTTGAAAATTCAATAGAGCCGTTTGGATCGCAGGTAATATCTCCGATAACCTGCAATGTTTTATGTTCTTTATAAATTTTCTTCATTAAGCTTTTGGTTGTGCTTCGTGGATATTTTGGAGACCAGATGATGCAGTTCATTAAAACTGTAATGTAGGGCAGAACTTTATCAAGGTTTGTTTCAAAAAATTCGGGATGATCGAAATAAGCCTGCCATTTATCTCTTACATTAAGTTTGCCATATTCTTCCTGTGAAAACTTACTATCATTTTTTAACCTGTAAATTTCTTCGATATCTATATGCAATGCATAAAGTTTTTTCCTCGAACCGTTTTGATAAACCTCCTTTAATTGATCAATGCTAATATTTTCGTGAGGAAGAATATCAAACAATTCGCGTGTACCTTGTGCGGTTTTACCTTTTCCTAAAATACAAACGATTATCGGAGGAAGTTCTTCAGGTGTCCCGTTCGATTCAATTTCTCTTGCAGCGTGTTTAAAACTTTCTTTCGCTTTATTAAAATGTTCTTCTTCAATTGCTTGCTTAAGTAACTCAAAAGGATTTGGAACACCTTTAATTTTTAACCTTTTACCAAGAGTCCAAAGAGAATCAACCATTCCGGCATAACCTGCAATATATGTAAAAGCGGATACAAGCCGTACGTTTTTATGAGTTCTTATCAGTTCATAATCAATAACGGTTGAATTATTCTCAACCAAAGTATTCAGCATCGTTCTGTTTTTTTGCTGTCCTTTATGTGTGTGCGAAAAAAATAAGTAAGTTTTATTTGAAAGAATTCTGTCCGTATCGATTTCTTTAAGTCCGAAAATCACATCAGCGGTTGATAAGTCTTCACTTATTTCCGAACCGGCGTTTTTATATTCTTCATCGTTAAATACGCGTTTATTTTCTCCAGTTTCGGCATGAACAGCCGGCTGTGCAATTAATTTGTATCCCCACTCTACAATTTGTTTCGCATATTCAGGAGTAACGGCAACACGTTTCTCGCCCTTTTTACTTAATCCTTCACGTAGAATACCGATAATGTTCTTCATAAAATTTAAATTGGAAATTATAAGTTTAGAAAATCAGGAGTTCAATATAATTATTTAGGCAATGATTTAATAGAATTAGAAATTTGTTTAAGCAACATCGATCATCATTAAAAATAACCTTCTGTTTAATTTAATTTTTATCATTAAAGAATTTCATTGATATTGTATCATTCACTTAATATTATTTCCAATCATCAATGAAAAAACTTTTAAGCGGTATTCTTGTTGTAATGTTTTGCGCAGGAGCAACTGCTCAACAATTTACAATTAAAGGAATGGTTAGAGATCTTCAATCAAATCAAGTTTTGGGTTATGCAAACATAAGAGTAGCCAAAACTACAATGGGCACCGCTGCTAATCTTGAGGGAAAGTACGAACTGAAAATTAAAAGGGGCAATTACATTTTAGTAGCGACTTACATAGGTTACTATTCGGACACAGTCGTTGTTAATATAAGCGAAGACATTTCAGATTTGAACTTTAGATTAAAAAAAACAGAAGTACGGCTGCCTGAAGTTGTTGTCCTTCCGGGAGAAAATCCCGCTCTGGAAATTATAAGAAAAGCAATCGCCAGCAAAAATGAGATGAATTCAAAACTCTTAAGCTATGAGTTTGAAGCATATACAAAAGGAACAGTGAGAACTGAAGGTGAAATTTATTCAAGAGGAAGACGTGTATCAATAGGTTCCGATGACAATGATTCTTCCGGAATGAAAATTACAGGAATACTCGAAAACCAAAGTACGGGGTTCTTCAAAAAACCGGACAGCTATAAAGAAATTATTATTGCTCGAAAACAAAGTGCAAACTTTCCTCCTACCTTAAACACCTTAACAAGCGGAAGAGTAATTCAGAATTTTTACGAGGATGATGTTAGGTTTTTCGGAATACAACTTCCCGGTCCTATCGCAGAAAATGCGCTTGAGTATTATAATTTTTACCTGGAAGGAATGTCTGCGATAAACGATCAAAAAATTTATAAGATAAATATGTATCCGCAAGATTCTCAAGACCCGGGATTTGTTGGAAGTATTTACATTACAGACAGCACATATTATTTGGTAAAGGTTGATCTGAGAATTAACAAGGCAGCCAACACAGGAGGAATTTTTGATACTATCAGTGTTGTTCAGCAGTTTGCTGATTATGATGAAATTTACATGCCTGTTGATTACCATCTGCTAATTAAAGTGAATTTTCTTGGGATTGTAAAATTCGGGTTTGAACTTAATTCTGTATTATACAATTATAAAATCAACCAGCCGATGGATGATGAAATTTTCAGCAAAGCAATAGTTACTGTTCTACCTGAAGCGGACAAAAAGGATTCACTCTACTGGGAAAAAACTTTAACCATACCAAATACGGATGAAGAAGATTTAGCTTACAAAAGAATAGACAGTGTAAGCAATGTACCGCGAACATTTTGGGATGATTTTTCAATTCTCAGCACAAGCGTTTATTTTACAGATGATTTAGCAGTAAGCGGTCCGCTTGCATGGTTCCGTTTTAACAGGGTAGAAGGGAGTGCACTTGATTTTACTTTTTATCTGGATGATGCGTTTGACAGAAGATTAAATTCTTCTCTCGATTTTTCTTATGGGTTTGCAGATGAAAGATTTAAAACTGATTTTTATGGTGAATATCTCTTTGGAGATTACAGAACTTACGGCATTACACTAAATGCGTACGATAAGCTCAGCATTCTTTTTGGCGAATCCGATAATTACAGTGATCTTACCGCGACATTAATTGCTCTTTTATTCAAAGAAGATTTTAGAGATTATTATTATTCGAATGGATTTGATATAACAATTGAAGGCGAGGTAGCACCGGTTCTTGGACTGAGTCTCGGTTATACAAATCATACCGATCACAGCGCTACAGTCAACACCGACTTCTCAATTTTTAATAAGGACAAAACTTACAGACCAAATCCGCCCGTGTTTGAAGGAAAGATAAATGCACTGACTGCTGGATTCACACTTGACTTTAGAGATTACATTGAGAACGGATATTTTAGAAGAAGAACATCACAGGGCAGATCGTACGTTTTATTTTCCGGTGATGTAACTTATTCCAATGGTGATTTTATTAGCAGCAATTTGGATTACACAACTTATAAATTTAGGAGCAGGGGATTTATACGGACTTTCAGATCGGCATATTTAAACTTCAGGCTTTACGCCATGTATAATGACGGGACTATTCCCTACCAGGATCTTTATTCATTGCCGGGTAACATTAATTATATCTCCAAGCGGTTCACTTTCAGAACACTAACTGTGAATGAAATTTTAGGTGAAAATGTTGTAACGTTAAATCTTGAGCATCAGTTTAGAGATGAGCTATTTAAAATGCTAAACATTCCGGGATTAAAAAACTGGGAGATTACACTGAACCTTTTCCTTAATATTGCATTATCAAACGTTGAAGAGAAAACCGAAGCAAATCTACCCATAACGGTTAAAGAATTTCCGCATCCGTTTTATGAAATTGGTTTTGGACTTGGACAGGGAATAATTCCATTCCAGTTAGAATTTGCATGGAAACTAAACTACAGAGATGGTAATAATTTTAGAGTAAGCTTTAATGCGTTTGTGTTTTGATAACAGTGGTTATAATATTTCGTAGGTCAGGATATCATCCTGACAAAAAGCTATTTCAACAAATAATTTATTGCCGAAGAAAGATCTGTTATTGGTACGATTGATATTTTATGGTTACGCTTTGATTCCTTCACATTACCGGCAGGAACAATTATTTTTTTAAATCCAAGTTTTTCGGCTTCCTGAATTCTTTTTTCGATGTTGTTCACATTTCTTATTTCTCCACCTAGCCCAACCTCACCTACGAGTACGGTTTTATTATCGATTGCTTTATCAAATAAACTCGATGCAATGCTGCAGCATACTGCAAGATCAACAGCAGGTTCAATAATTCGCACACCACCAGCCATATTAACAAATATATTATTTGCAGATACTCTTATCTTCGCCCTTTTTTCCAGAACAGCCAGAAGTATTGATAAACGTCTTTGATCAAATCCAGTTGTTACCCGCTGAGGATAACCGTAATTGGAAGTAGTTACTAGTGCCTGAACTTCCAGCAGAATAGGGCGTGTTCCTTCAATGCTTGAAGTAACAACCGAGCCCGGAGCTTTTCTGTCACTCCCGCTTAAAAATAGTTCGCTTGGATTTTTAACTTCATGCAAACCATCTTCCCGCATATCAAAAATGCCAATTTCGTTTGTGCTTCCGAATCTGTTTTTCTGTGCGCGCAATATCCTGAATGAATGATGCGAATCTCCCTCAAACTGAACCACGGTATCAACAATGTGCTCAAGAACTTTTGGTCCGGCTATCATTCCTTCTTTGGTTACGTGTCCGATTATTATAACACTAAAATGCTTTCTCTTCGCCTCTTCCATAAGCAGCGATGTACATTCTCTTATTTGTGTTATTGTGCCGGGAGAGTTTTCAAGTTCTGAACGGTAGGTAGTTTGGATTGAATCGATAACAACCACAGCAGGTGATACATTGTTTATTGCTGCAATGATGTGTCCCAAATCAGTTTCGGGAAAAACAAAAAAGTTATCGGACTTTAGTTTTAATCTCGATGCCCTAAGTTTAATTTGTCTATCGGATTCCTCGCCAGTAACATAAAGAACTTTTTCATTTATCTGTGCTGCGGCTTGCATTGCCAGGGTTGATTTTCCGATTCCGGGATCACCAACGAGAAGTATAACAGATCCGGGCATTATTCCGCCGCCTAACACTCTGTCGAATTCCTTAATCCCTGTTTGTATTCTATCTTCTTTAGCCGCTGTTATTTCATCAAGTTTTGTAACGGTAACTTTTGTTTTAGGAGTTGCAGCTTTTCTTCTCGATGTTTCGATCATCTCTTCTGTAAAACTGTTCCAGCTATCACACTCCGGGCATTTACCTATCCATTTTAGTGAATCATATCCGCAGTTTGAACAGATGTATTTTATTCTTGTTTTACTCATTGAGTGTTACCCTGAACTTGTTTCAGGGTCTGAATTAAAATCTTCTGATAAATCTTTCCAATCAGTATTAATTGATTCTATCAGATTTATTTTCCATTCTCTGTGCCAATTCTTCAGTTGTTTTTCTCTATGTATTGCATCCTGCATAATATTAAAAGTCTCGAAATAAATTAAACTCGTTAAATTATATTTCTTTGTAAAGCCATCTATGAGTTTTTGCTTATGTTCATAAATTCTTCCTTGAAAATCACCGGTTACTCCAATGTACAGAGTTTTTGATTTGTTACTTAGAATGTAAACCCAACAATTTTTCATAAACAAACAGATTCTGAAACAAGTTCAGAATGACCCATATTTAATATTTATTCTTGTCGAAAGTGTCTAAGTGGTAACATTTCCCTATAAAAAGTCACTCACTATCTTTTCCACTTTACCAATTGCAGCAGGAATTTGCTCAATATCTTTTCCGCCGGCTGTTGCCAAGTGTGGTCTTCCGCCTCCAGCTCCGCCAACAATTTTAGCAAGCTCACCTACTATTTTTCCTGCAGCCAGGTTTTTCTCTTTTATTAAACCATCTGAAACAACAGCCACGATACCAACTTTGTCATCTATCTGCGCGACCAATACTCCAACCCCGCGACCCATTCTGTTTCTCATATCATCGCCAAATGATTTCAGTTCATCCATACTATCAGTAACCACTTTACCTTTATAAATTTTGATTCCTTTTACTTCGGTAGATAATGCCAACAAATGATCGAGCTGCCCGAGATTATCTTTTAGCCTGAGTTCCGCCACTTCCTTCTCAAGTTTCTTTTTCATATCGAGAAGTTCTTCAATGCGATCATTATGATTATTAACCACATTAAGCTGGTCGGTAATATATTTTTCAACACCGCTGCCTGTAACGGCTTCAATTCTTCTAACTCCGCTGGCGATTGATGATTCACTTAAAATTTTAAATAAACCAATTTCGGAAGAATTGTTAACATGCGTACCGCCGCAAAATTCCAAAGAAAATTCACCAAACTGAACTACGTTAACTTTAGCTCCATACTTATCCCCGAAAAACATTAAAGCGCCCATCTTCTTTGCTTCATCAAATGGGATATCCCGATGATGTTGTAAAGAGTAATTTCTTCGCAATTCATCATTAACCAATGCTTCAATATCTCGTATCTCTTCAGAAGCAGGTTTTGCGAAATGAGTAAAATCAAATCGTAAATGATCCGGACCAACATAAGAGCCCGCCTGATGAACATGATCTCCAAGCACTTTTCTTAAAGCAGCATGAAGAAAGTGAGTAGCGGTATGATTCCGCATAATATCCCATCTCCGTTTGCTGTCAATTTCTGCAATCACTTTTTTACCGTTTGATATTAATCCCTCTGTTAAATCTTGTACAATATGGATAGTTTTGTTATCGACTTTTGTAACACCAACCACGTCAAACTTATTCTCATCCATTTGAATTTTTCCGATGTCATCAATCTGTCCGCCTGCCTCAACATAAAAAGGTGAGCGGTCTAAAATTATAAGATCCGTCTCTGTCTCTTTTTTATGTCCTATCAGCTTTGCTTTCGACTTTAATTCATCATAACCGGTAAATTCAGTAGCTTTATCATCAAATAAATCGAAGGAGGAAAGATCGCTAAGAGAAATATTCACCGTAGCAAATTTATCTTTCGATGCTTCCCTCGCTCTTGCTTTTTGTTTATCCATTAGCTCGTTAAATTCTTTTTCATCTATCGTAAATCCTTTTTCTTGAGCCATGATGTTTGTTAAATCAGCAGGGAAGCCATAGGTATCGTAAAGTATAAAAACCTGTTTTCCGTCAATTTGTGGTGACTTTTTAAACAATATTTTTGTATATGTTGGTTTCCATTCATCCCAATATCTCTCTAAGATAAGTTTTCTATCTTCTTCTGTTGGACTCCATTGCCCCTCTTTAAGCATTTTTATTTCTTCTTTAGACCGTTTATATATACTAACCAGTATATCTTTATTTATGTAACAATAATAACTTAAACGGTCGCATTCCAAACGTAGAATATCTAAAGTTATATCATTAAATATTTCAATTCCTCTATCAAGCGTTGCATTAAAGCTTTCTTCTTCGGCTTTAATAATTTTTTTCACATAATTTTTTTTATCTTTTATTTCGGGGAACACATCTCCCATTGTTTTAACGAGTGTATCAACAAGCTTGTATAGAAAAGGATCATTTAAATTTAATTTTCTGCCGTAGCGTGCTGCTCTTCTTAATATTCTTCTTAAAACATATCCCCTGCCTTCGTTACCCGGTACAGCACCGTCTGCAATGGCAAAAGTAAGAGTGCGAATGTGATCGGTAATTACGCGCATCGGAATTTTATTTTCTTCAGAATCGTTTTTTATTCCCGACAGCATTACTACTTGTTCAATCAAAGGAGAAAAAACATCAGTATCGTAATTTGATTTTTTATTTTGTAAGAGCGCACACATTCTTTCGAAACCCAATCCTGTATCGATGTGTTTCATCGGAAGATTGTGAAGCTTACCTTTTTCATCTTTATTATATTGAATGAACACAAGGTTCCATAGCTCGATGCATTCCGGCACACCGGCATTTACATATTTTGGATTATTATAATCATCCCCGGTATTGATATGAATTTCAGAAGACGGTCCGCACGGTCCCGTTTCACCCATTTCCCAAAAATTATCTTTTTCACCAAATCGCAAAATATGATTCGGATCAATATCAGTTTCAGTTTTCCATAGCTTGTACGATTCATCATCATCATTATAAACCGTTGCCCAAAGGCGTTCTTTTGGCAGTTTCCAAACATCCGTTAATAATTCCCATGCCCAGGTAATGGCTTCTTTTTTATAATAATCGCCGAAAGACCAGTTACCTAGCATCTCAAAAAAAGTGTGATGGTAAGTATCGTATCCAACTTCTTCAAGGTCGTTATGTTTACCACTAACACGAATACATTTTTGTGTATCAGCTGCACGCGAATAATCCCGCTTTCCTTTACCAAGAAATACGTCTTTAAATTGATTCATTCCCGCATTTGTAAATAATAATGTCGGGTCATCAAATGGCACAACAGGTGCACTCGGCACTATTTTATGTCCTTTTTCCCTAAAAAAACTAAAGAATTGTTCTCTTATTTCCTTTGATGTCATTTCAGTTCTACATATAAATTATTTAACCTTAAAGATAATAAATTAAGATTTAACCTTTTATAGATATTAAAAGTGAGATTTTTTGGGATGAGACCATATAAATAATGTTTACTAAATAAGTTTCATTACAATTGATTTTCTTATATTGTAGAGGTACTTTTAAAATCACAAATAAGTAATATTACTTAAGGTTTATTAACTTGGACGACTATAAGTCTTTTTCTGACATTCAAATAATGAACAAAGTTGGTGAATATGATTCTAAAGCACTGGAAGAATTGTATGATCGATACTCACCTATTTTATATTCATTAATCAAAAAGATAGTTGAAGATAAAACAAAAGCCGAAGAAGTTTTAGCCGATGTATTTGTGCTGGTATGGAAGAATGAAAACTCATCCAATAAATCGGCTGCTAATGTTTATACATGGTTGATAACACTAGCACGCAATAAAGCCGTTGACAGAAAAAGAAGAGATGAAAACCCCGATCTGATGCCCGAATATAATGATGATTACGAAGATCGTTTTATCATTCCCAGACTTTCAAAATCTATCGACCCGCTTGATCTTAACAAAGCACTATCAGTAAAAGATAATTTTGAAGAAGCTTTGAACAAATTAACTGATGCACAGAACTTTGTGCTTTATCTGGCATACTACGAAGGCAGAACACATGGTGAAATTGCAAAACAGCTTAACATTCCGGTTGCAACAGTAAAATCTAAAATAAAAGTTTCGCTCTCGAATTTAAAACAAAACTTAGTTTCGGGTGAATGATGAGTAATATAGAGTCAATGGAATTACTTCAAGCAAAAGCTTTGGGATGTTTGGATCCTGAAGATGATGCACTGTTTACTAAATTAATGAAAGAAGATGAAGACTTTCCCTGGCAGGAGTTAGGTCATTATCAGAACCTTGTGGCATTTTTACCAACATTAATTGATATTGAAATTCCCGAACCGGAAGTTAAGGATAATGTTGCCCGAAAACTTTATGAACTCGGTGAAAAAATTAAAACTGAGAAAGAAGAAGATGTGAAGCAGAATACAATTGCTAAAGAAGAAGAATTGGATAAAATTGAAGGAGAAGGTGTTATTATAGAAGAGGAACCGAATGAGAAAGCTGAAATACCGGTAGTTGAAAAAGATTTGGATGATGTAAGTGATGCTAATAAGGAAATATCATTTAAAGAGCATGGGGTACTGATGCAATCGCCTTCAAATGATGAAAAAAAGATAATACGGAAACCACTGATAAAAAAACAACAGGGGGGATCTGGAACAATAATAACTCCCACAAAACCAAAGAAAGAGTTTGAACAAAAAAGCGTTAAGAGTTACATCTCAAAATTTTCTACTGAAGCAGCAGACGGTGAAAGCAGTAAAAGCAAGAGCGGACTTATCGTAGCGGTTATTTTTTTTGTTGTTACTCTATTAGCTTTAATCTTTATTTACTTTAAATTGTCTTCTGATATTCAGGAGAACAGGGATAGAATTAATATATTAGAGAAACAAATAGTGGCAGAAATTATGTTAGAAAATACTTTACTACAGAAAGACTTCAATACATAGCTCGGTAATTAGCAAATTAAAAATTAAGTATCTAATCAGTTCTGTTAATTTTTTGCACAGCACTAACATTTTAAAATTTTTAATTAACCTAATTGATCTAATTTCTAAATGACCTAATCAAATATCAAAGTAGAAATCACAATTTACAATCTGTTTGGTTACTTTATGTTTGTCCCCGCTCTCAAGTTTCACTTTACTTTTTTATAGGTTGAATTGAAAATTAAATTTAGTTCTTTAGCTTCTTGCTATAATGGTTTGCCATCCTCTTTTAATTTTGGAACGGCTGCCACAATCATTCTAATAAAATGCTTTGATTCCCGTGATTCTTTTTTAACTATTCCTGTTTTATGTCTAAAATCTTTTTTACTTTCCGCATCGTCAGCCTCACAATAATTTGCTCCTACACTAGTCCCACCTTTTACAAGTTGTGTTATAAGAGGGATTGTAATTGGGTTTCTTGGTACTTTTTTACAAAACAGTATTACATTTTCTTCAAATTTTGTTATTCTTTTCGTCAAAAGCCGAATGTCCCATCTTCTAAATCCCACTTTTTGTTATTAGTTATATTGGTTATTTTTTAGATCAATTATCCAAATTCTTCATTGCTAATATATAGGGCACTGATTAATTACAAAATTAATAATTAAAAACATATAAATGATTAGTCATATTTTACACTAAAAACTTTTGCAAAAAACAAAGATTTGATCACCAATAGCAGGATCTTCCGGTTACACAGAATCCTTTTTCTTTTCCTTTATATCTTTGTTTACAAGAGCAATTATAGCTAATAAAATTATTAACACAGGCCAATATATTTTAAATATATTAACAGTATAATTAATAAAATATTTAATTCCATGTATGCTCATAATTGCAAGGGTAGCAATTCCAGCAGTAAATAATATTATTGCAGCATACAATCCTAACTTAAAAGAAGTATCTGACAGAAATACCATTAAAGAGCCGATTGAAAGAATAAAAATTGCTGCCGGCACAAAAATTTTATCTGTATTCTCAAATTCAAAGTTACCCGTTATAAAAAAGAATACCCCAATAAGAAAAACCGTTGAGCCGATAAAGACGAATGGTTTTCTGCTTTCGATGTATGCTGAATAAAACAAACTTAATCCATAAGTAATTAAACCATATCCAATCAATTCATCATTATTAATACTAATAACTCCAATGAATCTAAGAAGAATTAATACAGAAATAAAAACAACAAGGTAAACGATGATTAAATTATTACGCATTAGAAAATTCTTTGTCCCATACTTGATGCAATAAGATCAGCAGTAAAAACTGCAGTTTTATTTTCGTGATCTATAATAGGGTTAACTTCAGTTATTTCAAGTGACGACATACATCCACACTCCGCAATTGTTTCCATTATAAGATGAGCTTCTCTGTAACTTAAGCCGCCTGCAACTGGTGTCCCAACACCTGGTGCAACTGTCGGGTCAACACTGTCAACATCAAAGCTTACATGAATATGATCAACATTATTCTGAAAATGTTTAAGTGTTTTAACAATTATTCTGTAAACACCGGTCTTATCAATATCTGCCATAGTTGCAACTGGAATTTTTAACTTTTTTATATTCAACTTTTCAGCTTCATCAATGGAACGGATTCCAATAAGGGCACAGTTCTCGGGTTTTAGCTTTGTTGCTATTCCGTAAAGATTAACCAGCTTACTGTTTCCAATTCCTAATGAAGCTGCAAGCGGCATTCCGTGAATATTACCTGATGGAGATGTTTCCTCGGTGTTCATGTCTGTATGTGCATCAATCCAAATCACACCAAGCTTTAATTTATTTTTCTTACAATGTGCTGCAATTCCTGCAATAGTACCAAGCGCCATTGAATGGTCACCGCCAAGACACAACGGAAAATCTCCGTTCGCAAGAACCTTTTCTACTTTTGCGGCAAGTATTTTGGAAGTTTTCAGAATTTCGTTTAAATACTTTAGTTTTGGGTTCTGGATCTTTTGGCGTTCCATTATTTCAATTTTAATGTCGCCGTTATCTTTTACAGTGTATCCAAGTTTTTCAAGTTTACCTTGTAGTCCCGCAATTCTTAATGCGGAGGGACCCATATCAACACCTCTTCTGCCGGCGCCTAAATCTATAGGAAAACCAATTATTGATACAATCTCTCTGCTCAAAATTCACATCTGCTTTTATTAATTAGAAAATTGATTATTTAAAAATGAAGTTAAACAGAATCATTATAAGATTCCATAATGTATTTATGTTAAAATTTTAATGTGTTGAATTATGTATATTTAAATATTATATACAATCATAATATATATGTTTCACTAATACTAAAAAGTAAACTAATCAAATGTTGTTCAGGGAAGAACCGCTAATAAGTGTAGGAATATTAACCGAAAAGAAAATAGTTTTCGAGCTGCATGGAAATTACATGGTAGCAGGATCTGAAACATATTTCAGAGGAATATTTTCAGCGGAAATAAAAGATAATCAAATTGTATGCAGTAACAATTCTGATAAAATAGAGAATACTGAAGAAATCTTGTTTGCACCTGAAGATCCGCATTCAGAATCTTTTCTTATTAGAGATGTTATAATCGGAATAGATTTTCACTGGCAGAGAAAAGAAAAACAACGGTTTAATCATTCTTTAAAAATAATAAGAGATGGTAATAAAGTAGTAGCAATAAACATTTTACCGCTGGAAAATTATATCGTATCGGTTATTTCTTCTGAAATGAGTGCTAAATGCTCTCTTCAATCACTAAAATCACTTTCAGTAGTTTCACGCAGTTGGGTGCTTGCTCAATTAGAAAAGAGGGAAACTGAAGAAGTCGTTGAAAAAAATTTATCTATTAATCAACCCGAAGATGAGCTTGTTAAATGGTATGATAGAGAACAGCATAAAAACTATGATGTATGTGCCGACGATCATTGTCAAAGGTTTCAGGGGATCACTAAAGTTTCAACCGAAAATGCGAGGGAAGCTGTAACGCAAACACGCGGCATCGTTTTACTCAGTGAAGGTAAAATATGCGATACAAGATATTCCAAATCGTGCGGCGGTATAACGGAAGATTTTGAGAATGTTTGGGAAACCGTTAGGGTGCCATATCTTACTTCAAAAATAGATTATAAATACGAACCCGAAAATTTTAACATCGATTTTTCCAATGAAGCAAATGCGAGAAAATGGATAACAGGTAATCCCCAATCTTTCTGCAATACTTCGGATAAGGTTATTCTCTCACAAATTTTAATTGATTATGATCAGGAAACAACAAATTTTTTCCGCTGGCGTGTTGAGTACACTCAAAAGGAATTAGCAGCAATTATAAAAGATAAGAGCGGAATTGATTTTGGAGATATTCTCGATTTGATTCCTGTTGAAAGAGGTTCCTCAGCGAGATTAATTAAATTGAGAATTGTTGGAACTAAAAAGTCATTAACTGTCGGCAAAGAATTAGAGATTAGAAGAATCCTATCAAAAAATCATCTTTACAGTTCCGCATTTATGGTGGATAAGATTATTGGTAAAAATGATATGCCCAAAAAATTTATTCTTCACGGAGCCGGTTGGGGACATGGAGTTGGCTTATGCCAAATCGGCGGTGCGGTAATGGCTGAGAAAGGATATCAATTCGATGAAATTCTTCTCCACTATTTTTCTAACGTAACAATTAAAAAGATCTATCACTAATTATGAAGATACTTTATTCCTGTTTATCAAAAAGCTGGGGTGGAATGGAAATAGTTACAATCAATTCTATTAAACAGCTTTTGGATAGGAATATTTCTGTTGAATTAATATGCACTGCAGAAAGCAGAATCCATATTGAAGCAAATAATATTGGAATGATCATTTATCCCATAAAAGCCCCTGGTTATTTCCATCCGATTATAACAATTAAAGTTGTTTCAATTATTAAAAACGGAAAGTATGATTTAATACATACACATGCTTCAAAGGATTTATGGCTGCTTGTACCGGCACTAAAATTAATCAAAAGCAAAACACCGCTCGTCCTTACAAAACATGTTGGATCGTTTATAAAAAAAACAGATAAAATGCATAACTGGCTTTACAGCAGAGTGAACTATGCAATTGCAATCAGTAAAGTTATAAAAGAAAACCTTCTCGAAACAACAGCGCTTGATGAAAATAGGATTATACTTCATTACAATGGAGTTGATCCTGAAAAATATGATCCCGATAAAATTGACCCGATGAAGGTTAGAAATGAATTGAATATAAAAGAAGATGAATTATTATTAGGAATGGTTGCAAGGTTCAGCGCAGGAAAAGGGCACGAAAATTTTCTTTTGGTTGCAAAGGAGTTAAGTACTAAGTATAATGATTTAAAATTTATAATAGTGGGCGAAGCAAGTAAAGGGGAAGATGCTTATGCAAAAGAAATAAAAAATCTTGCTGATGATTATGGGCTGAACAATATTATCTTTACAGGATTTAGAACCGATATGCCCCAAGTATTATCTGCAATGGATATTTTTATCTTTCCATCGCATGCGGAAGCATTTGGTGTTGCTCTTGTAGAAGCAATGGCAATGGCTAAACCGTCGGTCTCGACAAGCTCAGACGGTATTCTCGATATAACGGTTGATAATGAAACCGGTTACTTGTTTAATAAGGATGATCCGGCAGATTTAAAAAGTAAATTAGAATTATTAATCAATTCACCCGAAAAGAGAAAAACACTTGGAAAAGCTGCGAGGCAAAGAGTACTTGAACAATTTGATTCGCAAAAACTAATGGATGGTTTGGTTGAATTATACAAGCAATTTATAAAACGTTAGATGAATAATTTATAAATTAATATTTCCTTCCTATGGTCGATAAATCAATAACGGCGTTTGCTCTTACCGAAAACACTGATTTTGCACAAAAGAATATTGAGCAGTTAAATGATTATAATGTTGTTCGAGATTCATATCTTGTTATTAGTGAATCAAATTCTTCATCATCACCAAACTATAAAATAATACAAACCAAATCAACCGGCAGTAGTAAATTATTTAATGAGATTTATGAAAAATGCAAATCAAAGTATATCCTTTTACTAAGTGGGAACACACGAATTGATGTTAGTGAAAAGTCATTAATAAAATTTTTAAATACTGCCGAAGAGCAAAATGCCGGAATTGTTTATTCTGATTTTTATGAAAATTTCGAAAGTAAAATTATACCGCATCCGTTGATTGATTATCAATACGGAAGTATAAGAGATGATTTTGAATTTGGTTCGTTAATGCTAATTAGAAAAGAGTCGTTTGATAATTTTTATAGGCAAGATGATGATTATTGGTTTGCCGGATTGTATTCTTTAAGATTAGCTGTGTCACGAAATTATGCATTAATAAGAATTCCCGAACCTCTTTGCACAACAAATAAACCTGATAATAGAATGACTGGTGAAAGGCAATTTGATTATGTTGATCCTCAAAATCGTGATGTACAAATTGAGATGGAGAATGCAGCGACTCTTCATTTGAAAAATGTTGGCGCATATATTTTGCCCGTAACAAAAAAAGTTGATTTTAACAGTGATGGTTTTGAATATGAAGCATCAATTATAATTCCGGTAAAGAACAGGGTTAAAACTATTGGAGATGCTCTTCATTCAGCTTTGAAGCAAAAGACCGTGTTTCAGTTTAATGTAATTGTTATTGATAATCATTCAACAGACGGAACGACTGAAACTCTGCAAACCTTTGCAGAAAAAGATAAGAGAATAATTCATATCGTTCCTGAACGAAAAGATCTTGGTATTGGCGGATGCTGGAATGCTGGGATCGCACATCCTTTATGCGGAAAATTTGCAGTGCAATTGGATAGCGATGATCTTTATTTAAACGATGATACTCTTAACAAAATTATTAATAAATTTTATGAAGAAAAATGCGTGATGGTAATTGGCAGCTACAAACTAATAGATTTTAATATGAATGAAATTTCACCGGAAATTATAAATCACAAAGAATGGACAAACGATAACGGACATAACAATGCATTGCGAATAAACGGGTTAGGTGCGCCGAGAGCTTTTTACGTTCCGATAATCAGAAAAATTAAATTTCCCAACGTAAGCTATGGCGAAGATTATGCTGTTGTATTAGCAATCTCAAGAGAGTATAAAATTGGCAGGATTTACGAACCGCTTTACTTATGCAGAAGATGGGAAGGCAACACCGATGCTGATCTCAGTATTGAAAAACAAAATGAACATAATTATTATAAGGATTCAATTCGCACAAATGAAATTTTTGCCAGACAAAAAATAAATCGACAAATAATTAGAACCGAAAAAAATTGAACAAATCAAGATTAACAACAAACGAACAGGTCATTCCCTTTATTAGTGAATACGATTATGCTAATGCAGCAAAGCTTTTATTACAAACACAGATTAATGAATGGGATAAACTTGATGATGGGTATAAAAATTTATCATCACTAAAAACAAAATCTTTTTGGTTCGATAGTTATAAAATTAAAATTCAATTTAATGCGGGAAGATTATTTTCTACCTCAGCTAAGGTTGATATGGATTCGATAAAGAACCGCAGTTGTTTTTTGTGTGAAATAAATCTTCCGGAAGAACAAAAAGGAATTAAACTGTTAGAAAACTATCTTCTTCTTTGTAATCCCTATCCTGTTTTCCCAGAACATTTTACAATCGTAACTGTAAATCACAAGCCGCAGGAAATTTCATCTTCATTTAATGATTTTATTTTGCTCTCGAAATTGCTTTCGGATAAATACACAGTAATTTACAATGGTCCGCAGTGTGGGGCATCAGCTCCCGATCACTTACATTTTCAGGCAGGCACAAAATATTTTATGCCGATTGAAAATGATTTCCACTCTATAAAAAATGAATTTGGAGAAACAGTTTTGAAAAATGAGAAATTAACTATTACAGCAGCAGATGATGGACTCAGAAGATTTATCAGTTTGGAAAGCAATGATGATAAAATGTTACTAAAGGCGTTTAATAATTTTTATGATATTTATAGTGGATTAGATAGCAATAATGGCGAACCGATGATGAACCTTATCTGCAATTATGATAAAGAATATGGATGGCGTGTAATTATATTTTTAAGAAGCAAACACAGACCGTCGCATTATTATTTGGAAAGAGAAAACAGGATAATGCTCAGTCCTGCAGCAATAGATCTTGGAGGAGTTTGCATCACACCGGTTGAAAAAGACTTTGAGAAAATTAATAAAAAAATAATAAAAGAGATATTTGATGAAGTGTCGCTTAACAAGAATAGCTTTGTTCACATAACTTCCGCATTAAAGAAAATCTTTTCTGGTAAACTACTTTAATCCTGATGGTGTTTGCGGAGTTGATAATAATTGTTCAAACAATACCCATCTTCGTTCGGGATTATCAGCAGTTCCGCCGTTTATTTCGATATAATTTTTAACCATATCTTCGCCAAGATTATAATTAATAACATAGCTGCGGTATTGATCAATGAAGTCCAATCTCTTTGCAGCTTTCTGTTTTGTAAAGAACTCGTATTTTTCCAAATACATAATCGATTTATCCCTCGACCAGTTTCCATCAAGATAATTCCTTGCTGCTTCATTGCCGGCATAAGTTAAATCTTCCATAAGCTCGAGGATATGATAATAAAGATCAGCCTCATCAGGATTTAATCCTACAAGCGGAAAGAGCACATCCTTTTCAAACTTTATACGTTCATCACCGGGGAAGACGACTTTAATTCCATAATTAGCAGTTCCTTCCGCTATAAATGAAATGGGACTGTAAAGCGGATAGACGGAAAATTCCACCCACCCTTTTTCTTTAACAAAATTCTTTTCTATTAAAGCATTAAAAACATGATGTCCTGGATATCCTTCATGCGCTGCAAGATCAACTGCTTTTTCAATTTGTACCGGAAGGTCGGTATTAACTTCAATAATACTGAAGCTGCTTCCTTTATACCAATTATAAGCTCCCCACGACTTATCTTTTACAAACTTTACCTCAAAGTTTTCTCCTTCGGGAAGAGTAATATGTTTTAATGTTCTTCTTCTGCACTCGTTTATTGCTGTATTAAAAACCGTGTCAAGTTTTTCATGAGGAATGATAAACCGGTTCCTAAATTCATTTAATCTTTTGGATAAACTGCCGCTGCCGGGAACAATATTATCGAGTTCATCAATTATCATTTGAAAATGTTCATTGGAAAAATTAGGTGGTTCCGCATCGTAAAGTATTTGTGCTTCCCGATCGAACAGAAATGTACCTCCGGAAATAATGAATATCACCCCCTTAACTGAAAGAAGCTGTTTAGAGAGAAAACGGTAACGTAAGGTTTCCAGTTCTGTTGCCTGGTAAACTTTTAGAGCTTCTAATTTATTAAGTAAATCGTCTGCTTTGGAATTTAATGTTTTAGTTAATGTTGTATCAATTTCTTGTTTAGAAAATTCGTCCGGTTTCCACTCTGCCGGTCCGTAGTATGCATCAACATAATCGGGTTTGTACAAACCGATTTCTAATACAAGTTTTACATATTGTTCAGCTATTTCATTCATCTTAAATTCTAAATCATTAATTGATTTTTTCTTTTTATCACTGCAGGAAAATAAAATTAATATTAATAATGTTGATAAAAAGATTCGCATATTTACATTAAAAGTTCTAATAATTAAATGTTAGTTCTCAATTAAGAACAAATATACTCTAACCAATCGCCGGAAATTTAACGCTTAATTTACCATGGATTATTTTGTACATTTTCCCGTTTGATATATTCTTTGCAATTATCACATCGTAAATTCGAGGGATGTTCAAATCCATTATCTGCTTATATGTAAACAAGTATTTCTTTCCGAGTTCAAGTTTAATGGTCAGTTCAAAAGTTTTGTCAAAAAAATTAAATTGAATGGCTAGTTATGAAAAAAGCCAGGCATTTGCCCGGCTTTAAATGCGATTCACACTATAGTGAACATTACTTATTTGGTGGATAAACTGCGTTTTGCGCATGCTTTGAAATTTTGAATTTCAAAACTTTCTTTGCAGGTATAATCATTGATTCACCTGTAGCAGGGTTTCTGCCAACTCTTTTCTTTCTGCTAACAACAGTTAATTTACCCAAACCTGGAATTGTAAAATCTTTCTTAGCTTCTTTGTATGAAAGATTTACTAATTCATCTAAAAATTGGTTTGCAACTTTTTTAGTTGTTCCAACTTTCGTTGCCAGGTGATCAACGATTTCACCCTTTTTCATTGAATTGGTTGCCATATATTTTCTCCTTATATAATTTTTAATGACTTCGATAGTGAAGATAAATATTATTTGGATTAAAAAAAATATTTTAAGAAAAAAATTCAAAATTTAATTGCCTTGGAACCCCTATCAACAGGGGATTCCGCAAGTACAACAATTATTAAGAAAGTATCAACCGTACTTTTGTGGCTTAGTCTATTAATAACTATTTTCTATATTTTAGTATTGAATATTCTCATTCTTGTAACTGATGATAAGATATAGTTTTATAATATTTTTGCTTTTTTATTCAAGCGTACTATCACAAACAACGGACACATTATTTAATGTTTCAGATAACTTAGCAGAAGATACGATATCTGTATCCACAAATAACGATTCTCTTTTAGTTAAAGACTCGACAAAAGTAACCCATGAAGTTTTTAAACCGGATTCGTTAATTCCAATACAAGGAATACCGTTAACAGACGCTTCGCTGATTATTAATAAAAGGACCTTCCTCTTTTATAATTACCGGTACGCAGGAGATTTTCTTCGTTCCTTCCCGCTTAATTTTATTGCAGACCTTGGTTTTATGGGGCAGCCCAATGAAACCTATGTTTATGGTATAGGTGCGGGTGGGATAAGTTTTATGGAAGATGGAGTGCTGTGGAATAACAGGTTTATTAATGCTCTCGATTTAAATCATATTCAAAGTGAAGATATTGATTCAATAGAAATTGTCCCTTCACCGCGGGGATTTTTATACGGACCTTATAACAATCCTGTTACCGTCAATTTTATTATGAAGGATTTCCTTTCACCCGAGCCTTATTCAAGAATAAAATATTATGAAGGACCGGATGGAGAAGCGATGTTCGACGGTAAGTTTAATGCACAGATTGCTAAAAAATGGAATTTGTCTTTTCAATTAACTAACCGTAGTACAGACAGCAGTTTTGCAAATAACGAATTCAGCATCTGGCAGGTTAATACAAAACTAAAACATTACTTATCAAACTCAATAAACCTTTCGGCTATTTACAGTTTTGTTGATGCCGATGTCGGGTTGAACGGTGGAGTTGATATTGACAGCATTGCTAAAATAACAAATGATATTAATTCAATTTTATATGACAGACAAATTGCACCGGTTGTTTATCCAAACAGGAGCGAAAGTGTTATAAACCATAATTTTGGTTTAAGGTTTCAGGCCGAACCGTTTGCTGAATCTAACACCGATGTGATATTTTATTACAAAATTGCACGTGATGAAATTAAAGACAATAACGACAGCTTGAGTTTAAGTTTAAAGAATGATAACAAAACATTTGGAGTTAATCTTAAACACTATCAAAGGATAAATATTTTATCATTTCAGTTGTTTGGTCTTTTTGAAAGGAGTAATGGAGATTATGAGAATTTTTTAAGCCCCTCACTCAACACTTCTATATCCGATTGGGAGTTTACTCAAATCTCCGGAGGTCTCGATTTATCTCTCCATCTTTTGAATGATAAACTTGTTCCATCAGTGTTTTATAAATATGTTAATCAAAGCAGGTATTTTAAACAGATAGGAGATGATAACATTACAGCGCTAACGGATAAAACCGAAGGGTTATCTGGAATAGGAGCCGACTTAAAATTTATTGTTAACAACGGGATGAGTTTTTATGCCGGCGCTTCAATATTTCAACATGCAGAATTTTTATCGAATGAAAACAATGAGGATACAAAAACATTTGAATTTGGTGGAAAATACTTTGGTAGCAACTTATTTGCCGATCTTAAATATTTTAATCGGAGCGGCACAGCAGATATTCCGCAATATAACTCTCAGCAGTCTTCGATTGTTTCCGGTAATCTTTCCGGGATAGGATTGAGATTAAATGTTAACTACTGGAAAATTCTGATTGAAACAAACACCTCTTATTATTTTAATGCGGAAGACGATAAATTAATTGATGTGCCGGAGTTGCAATTTGTTGGAGGTGTATTTTTAAACGGTTTTTTCTTTGATGATAATTTATTTCTGAAAGCAGGAGTGCAGTTCTATTATACTGGAACAAATAATGTTTACAGTAATGTCTGGAAAGAAATCATAACTGTTGAACCATCAAACAAAATTGATATAACAGTAGCTGGTGAAATAAAGGGAGTGGCAATAGTTTACTTTGGATGGGAAAACTTGTTCAGCAGCCAATATTTTATCACACCGTATTACCCGATGCTGGAAAGAAACATAAGATTTGGGCTTTCGTGGGAGTTGTTTAATTAATATTGTAGCACAGATTAGTTATCTGTGCTACGTTAACAAAAGCGAAACTAAATTAGAGATTAGTCTCTCCGGGGAATCATTTCATTAAAACTTGTCCTCCGTAGTTTTAACGAAGGAGGATCATTCGCTTTGTATCTGTAAATAATACACTCCCGTTTTTACGTGCTATAACCCGGTAGATGTAAACTCCACTGGCTAAATTTTTACCGTTAAAGTTTATCTCGTAAATTCCTGCCGGTTGTGTTTCATTTAATAGTTCCGATACTTCTGTTCCTAACATATCATAAACCTTTAAAGTTACATCTGCATCCTGGGCAAGTGAATAGGAAATTTGTGTTGAAGGGTTGAACGGGTTGGGATATGCCGTTAAAAGATTGAATACATACGATACTACTGCTGCCTCTGTTGGTCCACCGGATTTTTGAACCTCATCAAATGATACGCACTTTTGACCTGATGGTGCTGATTCTCTATCTATTATGTTGTATGCCGTAACACGATAACATGTTCTGGTCTCATATTTTCCTCCCGGCCCTATTGTTACTCCCGGATCAGTAAATGATGTTGTATTCCTGCCCAGAGTAATAAGAAGAGAATAACTGCCGCCGCTGCCCCATTTTTGATATAATTTATAACCCGTTAAACCAACGGCTGAACTTGCATCCCAGGAGAGTGTCGGGTGTTCGCCAACTGATCCGGAAAGTGTAAAACCGGTTGGCGCTGCAATAGGCAGGACATCAAAAATGTAGAATCCATCCGAGCCGCCTGCATAACAAATATCCGGTCTGTTCTGATCAGGAAAAACTCCAAAAATATGCTGGAACCAGTTACTCACATTGCCCCCTTCAATTATACTTCTTATGAAAAAATATAAATCATTGCAAGTATCGCTCAGATAATCCTCATAATTGTCATAATATCCAACCTCAACGAGGTTTTCCGGGTCTGAAATATCCAGCAATCTTAAACCTTGTGTGTAATGAGTAACATACAGACCGTTGCCTTTGCGAAACATCTGGTGAATGCTGCTGGGAACCATACTGTTATTTATCAGTGAGAGATCGGTAATTCCTTGCTCCTGACCCTCGGGAACATAAAATCCGCCCTTTAATGCGTTTTCAGTTCATAACTGTGATGTTTTCCAAGTACGTAAAAATGCACCGTGACGGTGAGCATCTCTAAGTACATAAGGGCCCGGTAGATAAAGGTTTATGTCTGAGTTGAGATTTACATTACAATTATCTGATGTGAAAATTGCTAATTCATCCGTTGTAAATATATATGATCCATCTGCGTTTGGCCAGGCACTGTGTGTAAATCTAAAGTTGAAAAGCGGATCAGTTGAATTAACCAGATTTGCATATTTTTTATCGGAATCATACAACTGGGTAGTTACTGTAAATGACATATTCTGCAAGTTTAAGTCTATAACGTGCAAACCTCCCCTTAGTGCGGAAGCGTAAACTTTTGAAGATGCTGACCCTGTGCTTTCAACATACATTTCGTGTATTGCATCCGAAGGGTTAATTGTAATAAAACCCTTATATTGCGGACTTGTCGGGCTTGATCCTAAATCCCATACAGGAAGTGAATCGTTAAGTGTAGCTACGTATAAATAATCGCCATCTATTGTAAGCGTGTGGGATTGTTTAATTTCACCAAAGTCATCTATCTTACCGACATAAACATCGCCGGAAGGATTGTAAGGGTCAATCAATATTTCATAAGGAGGTGGGGGGTTCTGCGATGCTTGTTCCAATGCTTCATTAAGATTTATTATCATAACCAAAGGAAATGGTTCCAATGGGGCGACATCATTTTTTTTATTTGTAGCTAAAAAGGCGTAAGTAATTCCATTATAAACAAATGTTTCTACATCTGGAATACCCAGTTTTGAATTGAATGTATGATAATCTTCATGGTTTATATGCACTGTTTCTGAAGGACTGGATGGATTATCTGTATTAACTATACTTAAGCCGCCATCTAGAGTTACTAGTGCATAATTAGTATTATTTATCTTACACCCCAAACATCACCCACCCCAAACTCTCTATTGAATTTTGTTTTGCAAAGTAAAGTTATATTCTCATTACTTTGAGCAATAATGTTTGGTATTGGAAATAAGATGATGATAACTAAAAAGTAAATAAATTTTTTCATAACTCCTCCAACATTTTGTTATATAATAGGTTATTTAATAAGCGTCATTTTTTTGCTGATTGTAACATCTCCAGCAGTAATTGTATAGATGTATACTCCACTTGAAAGTTTTTCTCCATTAAATTCAACTTCATAATTTCCCACTTGTTGTTCCTTATCAACTAAAACTGTAAGTTCATTACCTAACAAATCATACACTTTTAAAGTTACGTATGCACCTGCTTCTATATGATAATTAATTGTAGTTCTGGGATTAAAAGGGTTGGGGTAATTTTGTTCTAACGCAAACCCATTTATGTGTGGGTTTTCATCATTTATAAGATTTGTCAGTATATTTTTTCTAAATAATCCTTCTGATGTTCCCAAATATATTTTTTTTGATGTTTCATCAATAGTTATATTTTTTAGGTTCCTCAATTCGGTAGGAAAATCTGTACATAAATTTTCAGTACCTTCTAATCTGTCCCAATAGAAAGTATCTTTTCCAGATTCATATAAGCCATCAGTGTGTAAGATATATAATAATCTGGTTGTTAATTTATCTTGATAGAAAGAAGTATAATATGAATTTGCAGCCAAACCTGAATCTGCCACAAACCAACTTAAGCCACCATTGTTTGAAACGTATGGTTTTGCAATAAGATAAATTCTGTCTGGAAGAAAATAATCTGCATAAATTTCTGACGGAACAGTTGGGGGTGTAGAAACAAAAAACCAATTATTCCCCTTATCTGTACTTTTAAAGAAATAGTCTCCTATTAAAGAGGTGCTTACACCTGCATAAAGAGTGGAATCGCGTAATAAATCGAGTGCAACAGTTACTCTGCTGCCGTGGCTATCTGAAGGAAATGAGCCAATTGCTTCCCAATTATTTCCTCCGTCTGTACTTTTAAAAAGCGAATTGAATATTCTTCCGGCACCCAAGGAATTGGCATCAATCGCATAAATATCGTTTGAGTTAAATGGAGAAATTCCTAACCAGCTGATTCCATTATTGCTTATATTATTGATCAATTCCCAACTTTGCCCATTATTCGTTGTTTTATACAAATCCCCAGCGATTGGTCCTTGGCAACATTTTATAATATAGATAGTGTTGTCAACATTTTTTTCTAAGCCTAAGATTGCGCCGTTTCCTAACAAACTATCTAATTGGACCCAATTATTACCACCATCATCTGAATAGTATAAACCTGAGTTAATATTGGGATTATTATTTAGATCTACAGCTCCTGCATAAATTGTATCAGCATTTACATTTAAATGAAGAATCGCCAGCGAATCCAATCCCACAAACTCCCAGGTTTGGGCGTAAATACTAATTGTGGATAAAAGCAAGGAGAAAATTATAAAGACAGCTTTTTTCATTTTCTTACTAATTGTAGTTTACAAATGAACTTTTGTTGCATAATAGCAAATATTTATTTTAATGTCATTGGTACTTGTACTAACGGTTTTTGATATATCAGTTTTTAAACGGTCAACTTGAGTTATTTAAGAAGTAACATCTTTTTTGTTTCAACGTAGTTACCCACCTTTAATTGATAAAAATACATTCCGCTAGCCAATCCGGCAGTTGCCGGACCTATTGCTGACTGAAACTCAACTTCATAACTACCTGCCGGTTGCTCTTCGTTAACAAGTGTTGCAATTTCATTACCCAAAACGTCATAAACTTTAATTGTTACAAAACTTGTTTTAGGAATTTGATATGTTATAGTAGTAATAGGATTAAATGGGTTTGGATAGTTCTGGCTTAATGAAAAATCTAAAACTTTTTTGTCATATTCATTAACACTTGTGATAACAGTAGTTTTATAAATACCTTCGGCAGTACCTAAGAATAATTCTTTCCTTATAGGTTCAATAAAAATGTTTTTCATATTTCTATCATCAAAAAAACCAGTAGGACCAAAATAAATTGGAAGACTTTCTGTATCTGCTATCATTACCCAAAAAATATAATCACGTTTTGAGTTGTATAACCCATCATTTCTTAAATTGTATAATAAACTAGTTGTTATATTATCCTGATAGAAAGATATAAAACCTGAATTCGCAGATAAGCCCGAATCTGCTCTCAACCAATTTATACCGCCATTATTTGAAATGTATTGTGGAAAAGTATATAGATAAATTCTGTCTGGAATAAAATAATCTGTATAAATTTCTTTCGGAACAATTGGGGGTGTAGAAACAAAAAACCAATTGTCTCCTTTATCTGTACTTTTGAAGAAATAGTCTCCTAATAAATCAGTACTTACACCTGCATAAAGAGTAGAATCGTGTAATAAATCGAGCGCAAAAGCTACCCTGCTACCGTGGCTATCTGAAGGAAATGAACCAATTTGCTCCCAGGTAACACCACCATCTGTACTTTTGAATAAAATATTAATAAGTCCGGCTGGAAATGGGTTATAGGTAAGAGCATATACTTCATTTTTATTAAAAGGCGAAATACCAAACCATTGAATTGGACTATTAATATTATTACTAACATTATCCCATGTTTCACCATTATTTGTAGACTTATATAGAGTTCCTGCTACACAGTAAGCGCAACTACCTTTTAGTATAAACAAAGTTGAAGGGGTTACAAGGTCAAAACCTAATATAACACCGCTTACAAGTGCACTGTCAATCTGTACCCAGTTGTTTCCACTATCAGTAGAAAAATACAAACCTGATTTATCCTGATTGCCAACTCTGTGTGCTGTTCCTGCCCAAATGGAATCCCCTGATACGTGGAGGTTTGTTATTACCATAGAATCCAGCCCAACAAACTCCCAGGTTTGGGCCTGAATTGCAGATGAGGAGAAAAGCAAGGAGAAAATTATAAAGACAGCTTTTTTCATTTTCTTTCTAATGGTAGTTTGCAAATGAACTTTTGCTGCATTATAGCAAATATTTATTTTATTGTCATTAGTACATGTACTAACGTTTTTTGAATTAAATTATTTTATTAATACCATCTTTTTTGTCTTCACAAAGGAACCGGACCTAAAAGTATAGAAGTATATTCCGCTCGGAAGATCCCTAGCAATGAAATCAATCTCGTATTTACCTGCTTCCAATTCTTCATTTACAAGTGTTGCAATTTCAATTCCTAAAACGTCATAAACCTTTAATGTTACGTTTGACGTTTCACGGTTCACACCTGCCTTGCCGTCAGGCAGGTTTGATGGAATAGCAAATACAATTTTTGTGTTCGGATTAAACGGGTTTGGATAGTTCTGGCTTAATGAAAAATCTAAAACTTTTTTGTCATATTCATTAACACTTGTGATAATAGTAGTTTTATAAATACCTTCTGCAGTGCCTAAGAATAATTCTTTCCTTATAGGTTCAATAAAAATGTTTTTCATATTTCTATCATCAAAAAAACCAGTAGGACTAAAATAAATTGGAAGGTCTTCTGTACCTTCTATTTTGCTCCAGTAAAAATTAACATTACTTGAAGAGTATAAACCATCTGTCCTCAATTCATATAATAATTTTGAAGTCAGTCTGTCCTGATAAAAAGACAAATAATATTCGTTCATATTAAACCCTGAATCTGCTGCAAACCAGTTTAAGCCCCCGCTGTTTGAAACGTATGGTTTTCCAATAAGATATACTCTGTCTGGAATAAAATAATCTGTACAAATTTCTGACGGAACAACGGGAGGTGTAGAAACAAAAAACCAATTGTCCCCTTTATCTGTACTTTTATAGAAGAAGTCTCCTATTAAAGAGGTGCCTACACCTGCATAAAGAGTAGAATTGTATAATAAATCTAGACCAATAGTTACCCTGTGACCGTGGCTATCTGAAGGAAATGAACCAATTTCCTCCCAGGTAACTCCACCATCTGTACTTTTGAATAAAATATTAATAAGCCCGGCTGGAAATGGGTTATAGGTAAGAGCATATACTTCATTTATATTAAAAGATGAAATCCCAAACCATTGAATTGAACTATTAATATTAC
>JADFLR010000023.1 GCA_022564295.1 Bacteroidota bacterium
GCACTATCCAATTGTATCCAGTTAGTTCCTCCATCAGATGTAAAGTATAAGCCTGAGTTAATGTTAACACCGCCTCTTACTGAAATTCCTGCATAAATTGTATCGCCAGAAACATACAGTTGTTTTACAACAAGAGAATCCAACCCCACAAACTCCCAGGTTTGGGCGTAAATACTAATTGTGGATAAAAGCAAGGAGAAAATTATAAAAACAGTTTTTTTCATTTTCTAACTAATTGTAGTTTGTAAATGAACTTTTGTAGCATAATAGTAAATATTTATTTTAATGTCTTTAGTATTTGTACTAACGTTGTTTGTATACTGTAATAATTTGATGGGGGAATCCAGGAAAACTGCAATCGGGGCAAGGATTATAATTTACGAGATCAATATTATTCTGGACAAGAATATAACCAGCCCCCATCAACTGTCATATACTGATAAATAACATATTCAATAAATTGAGAAGATACAAGTGAAACCTGGTGACTATTACTCATCCAAAAAAGGAAGTGCTGATCGAATTCAAACATTTATCTCTTACAATTTAAATTTATTTTTAATAAATAAAAGAATACTTAATCCAACTATCCACAAAGATATTACAGAAATGATTGTGGTTATTATTGCGGGATGTTCTGTATAAAAAGTTTTTTCATTTTGCAATGACACCTCGCCAACAAGAACAGTTTTTGTGAACATCTCCGTTTCAGCTTCGGTAATTCCTAAAGGATTGATGATACAGCTTATTCCTCCGTTTGCGCAGCGCACTACTGCTCTCCTGTTTTCTACCGCGCGAAGAACAGCAAACTCTTTATGCTGATAAGGACCGCTTGAATTTCCGTACCAGCTATCGTTTGTTACAACCGCAATAACTTCAGCTCCGCGCTGAACAAAGTTTGGTGCAAAGAGCGGGAATATTGATTCATAGCAAACCTGCCCATTTATTTTTACAATTTCATCTTCTCCATCAATTTGAACTGATGCGTTAAAAACAACTGTATCTTTTCCAACATTCCACCCGCCTAATCCCACACCCCATTTAAATACATCTGCTAAAAAAGTAAACTGATCGGCAAAAGGAACGTGCTCGCCTAAAGGAACAAGATGCGTTTTACCATATTGCTGAAACTCTTTCGTTCCTGGTTTTAATAATAGAATGGAGTTATAAGTTGTGTAACGATAGTTACCGCCTTTATTAAATTTTGCGTCTGCAGGAGCTTTAGTGCTGTCATAATAAAATTTAATGTGAGGCATTCCTGTTAGAAGGGAAACATTATTCTCTTCTAAAAATTTATAGATGCTGTCCAATTCAGCCGGGTAACCACCGTTCATAAGATAAACGGGTAACGCTGTTTCTGGCCAGAGAATTATCTGCGCTCCCTCATCAGCAGCTTGTTGAGAAAGTTGCAAATAATTTTCAACCATGTTTTGCAAACTGCCAAGTTCCCATTTTTTCCAGGGATTTATATTTGGTTGGACAAGACCAACTCTAACTTTTTTATCAGATGGTTTGAATGAGGATATTTTGATCATCCCATAAACAATAAAAACGAGAAAGATTGAAAGGGCAACAACAAAGTATTTTACTGCAACTTTTCTTTCTTCTTTATAATTTATAAATGTTTTGTAAAGAAGTAAGTTGATGTACAAAACAATCAGCGATAAACCGAATGCACCGATAATATCAGCAGCTTGAATGAAAGATGTAAATTTTGCAAGTCCATGCCCAAGTATAAGCCATGGAAATTTCAGATCGGTGAGAGTTAAAAGATATTCGGCGGTAACCCAAAAAGCCGGGAACAACCAAAAACTAATTTTTGTTTTAAACACTTTTGACGAAAGATAGTACAGTGTTGATGGAATGATCATTACAGCAGGTAAAGCGAGAAGCATTGCCCCGCCAGCCATCATTAAAAAGGGATCGGCTTCTGCCTGCCAGCTTCCAACCCAGTAAACGGTAACCACACAAAAAACAAATGCCATCAAATACGTTGCCCGATTTATCTCAGCAAGAGTTTGTCTATTCTTCAAAACAATTAAGTAAGGAATAAATCCAACAAACGATAATAGAGCAAAGGGAAAAGGAAAAGGCGGAAATGAAATTCCCAATAGAACCCCGCTTAAAATCAGTAGTAATATTTCCTTTCTGATTTTCTTTTTCTCATCCGGTGTTTTGTGAGATTTAAATATACTGAGAACGCTCACTCTTTATTTTTCTTTCTGCTTAAATAGAATTTCATAACAAAAATAATAACCACAACAACTGTTAATGCTATTGCAATGTTACTGTAAGTTGAAAGATATTTATCAACAACAGATACGTTATTACCAAAAATATATCCAAGGTAAATTATTATTGCATTCCAAACGAAAGCGCTTATTACCGCCAGCACAATAGTTTTTTTAGCATCCATCATGCTCATCCCGGCAAAGAATGAAATAACGGACCTTGTGCCCGGAAGAAATCTGTTAGCGATTATAACATAGTAACCATACTTCTTAAACCATAACTCTACCTTTTCAATTGCATTGACAGGAATGTATTTATACTTGCCCGAGTGTACTACTTTTCTATCAACTGTTGAACCGAAGTAAAATAAAATCATAAAGCCCACAACACTCCCGATTGTGGTTAACAGTAAAGCTGGTATAAAACTTATCACGCCTGTTGAAACAAGTGAGCCGCCAAGTACTACAACTAAATCGCTTGGCGATGGTGGGAATACATTTTCTACAAACGCAAATAAGAAAAGTGTAACGTAAATCCAAAAGGGAGTGAAACTTGAAATGTTATTGAGTATATCTTCAAACATATTATTCTGATTTAACTACTAATACAGTAGCAAATGCTGCAATTCCTTCTTCCCTGCCCACAAAACCAAGTTTCTCCGTTGTTGTGGCTTTTACCGAAACATTCTCAATTTCTGTATCGAGTAATTTGGAAATTACTTTTCTTATCTCATCAATATAAGGTGAGAGTTTTGGTTTTTGTGCAGATATAACAGCATCAACATTTCCAATTTTATAACCCTTTTCTTTTATAAGATCGTATGAATCCCTTAATAGAATCTTACTGTCGGCATCTTTATATTTTTGGTCAGTATCGGGGAAGTGTTTTCCCAAATCGCCTAATGCAAGTGAACCAAGTAATGCATCTGTTATTGAGTGCAGAAGAACATCCGCATCTGAATGACCGGCAAGCCCTTTTTCATGTGGAATTTCAATTCCGCCAATGATAAGTTTTCTATCATCAGCAAAAGCATGTACATCAAATCCGATTCCTGTTCTATATTTCATATTGTTATTGATTTTATGATTTTCAATTTTTTAAACTTTCTTAGCGGTCTTTGCGTGGAACTTTTTTCCTAATCCTTCCTATGCTATCTTTGCTCTTGGTTCACGCAAAGGGCGCAAAGAGTAAACACGCTAAGTTATAAATTGTTTACAATCCGATGAATTCCATCTTTGAGAAGTTTTGTGTTAAAATTAATTAATAATCCCAGTTTCAAATTTGATAACTTCAAATATGTAAGTAACTGTGCATAATGAACCGGAGCAAGTGATTCAACTGATTTTATTTCAACTATTACTTTGTTTTCAATTAATAAATCTAATCTGTAACCGATGTCTAACTTTATTTCCTTATAAATAAAAGGCATTGATACCTGTTGCTTAGTATCCAGACCAATTTCTTTCAAATCGTAAGCTAATGCATTTTCATATGCCGATTCCAATAAACCAGGACCAAGTTTTTTGTGTAATTCAATCGCAATTCCAATAATTTTATTAGATAAATAATTTTCGGTCATAATTATTTTCCTCCAATTTTCTTAGCGGTCTCTGCGAAAGATCTTTGCGGTCTTTGCGTGGAACTTTTTTCCTAATCCTTCCTATGCTATCTTTGCTCTTGGTTCACGCAAAGGGCGCAGAGTTAATCTACGCAAAGTTCGCAAAGAGTAATTATCTTATCTTAAAACTATCAAACTCGTTTGCAGTTTCTTTCCATTCAATAAAACAATTTTTAACCGCAGCGTGCATTGGTCCGACTTTTAATTTAATTATTAGTTCTTCAACTAAAGCTTTCTCACCTTCTACAACAGTTAGCACTTCGCCCGTGTACAAGTTTTTTACGAATCCTTTAAGACCTAAATCTTTTGCCTCTCTATAAACAAAATACCGGAAGCCGATTCCCTGCACTAATCCGTTTACAATTATTTCAGCTCGTGATTGCAAAGTAGTTAAAAGATTTTATTCAAAATTTTTATCCGATTAAAAATTAAATTAGAGATTTTTTTGAATTACTACAAAGAAACGGTTTACTGCTTGATAATTTAAACTTATTTTTTTGTGTCGGATTTATAACCAAACTGCTTTAGTAAGTTTTCATCTGAACGCCAATTTTTTCTAACCTTCACACGTAATTCCAGAAAGACTTCCCGCTGAAGAAAATCCTCGACGGCTTTCCTTGCAATTTCACCAAGCTTTTTAATTGCCGTTCCGCCTCTCCCGATAATAATTGCTTTTTGAGTATCTCTCTCAACAACGATCTCAGCGCTTATAAAATCTTTACTTTCTTCTCTTTCTTTAAATTCACTTATTAAAACTTCGACGCTGTACGGAATTTCTTCCCTGTAGAGTTCGAGAATTTTTTCACGTATAATTTCAGAGACGAAAAATCTCTCATCCTCATCAGCAACAATATCTTCCGGATAGTAGCTTGGTCCATCCGGTAATTCATCCACAATAGTTTCTATTAATCTATCCAAATTAAAAATTAACTTTGCCGAAATTGGAATGACTGCATTGAATTTATTCAAACTTTCAAAATGTTCAAGCAATCTTACCGCTTCGTTTTGTTTGATCAGATCAATTTTATTTAGCAGAAGCACGATCTTTCTTTTTCCCTTATCTAAAATATTTACCAAAAATTTCTGGTTAAAAGTTTCATTCCCAGAGGAATCTTTTTTTACATCAATTAAAAGTAATATTATATCTGCATCATGAACCGAAAGGGCAACTTCTCCCATCATTTTTTCCTGCAATAGATATGATGGAGATAATATTCCCGGAGTATCGAGAAAAATTATCTGGTAATTCTTGTCCGAAAGGATTCCAAGAATTTTCTTTCTTGTGGTTTGTGGTTTTTTATTTGTTATTGCTATTTTCTGCCCAAGCAAAGCATTAAGTAAAGTTGATTTACCTGTATTCGGTAAACCAAGTATTGCAACATAACCTGATTTATGATTCATCAAACTAATAATTTATTTATGTTTATTAGCAATTTATCAAAGGAAGGTAAACAATAAAAGAAGAATATTCTACGCCCCTAAATTTATTTTACTACGCTTTTGATGTTCAAAGAAAAAATAGCCGGATATTAAAATGCCTAACGAAAAAACTGACCCGATGATAGATAGATTTTTTCCGCTGAACAGCTTTTTTAATTCTGATATCAATCCATTTCCAAAACGATTGACAGTTTCAGTAATTTGAAGTGATTCGGTTTGAGGTGCTGCAGAAGAAAAGATTGATATAGAAATAAAAACAACTATACCAATACAGAGCAAGATAAGAAATGATGTGATAGAATAAATAAAATATTTTTGTGCGGCGGGTATTACAAAACTTTTACTAAGCATTGTCATTACATTATTTGTGAAATCAACACTAACTTTGTCTTCCTGCATTAAAGATAGTTCTTTATGAATTCGCTTAAGAGCGCTAAATCTTTTTCTGTCACTTTCAGAATTAATAATGATTTCCTCAACTTCAGCGGTTTGGTTTTTGTCTAATTCACCATCAAGATATTTGTTCAAAATTTCATCAGAGAGTAAAATCATATTAACTCCTCAACAAGATTATTTTCAATAATAATATCCTTCAATGCATTTCTTGAACGATACAACATTACCTTTACATTTGAAAGCGAAATATCCAAAGCTTTGCTTATTTCTTCGCAGCTCATCTCATCTAAATAAAATAAGCTAATTATTGCAGAATGCTTTTCGGGTAATTTATTAACAAGTTCATTTATAAATTCTGACATATCCTTTCTTTCAGAAACATTATAATCATAATCACTTTTCAAATCAAAATGCTCATGAACCGAGGACATTTCATTTTCCGTTTTTCTTTTCTGTGATGATAACTTTGTTAAAGCTGTATTATAAACTATCCTGTAAAACCATGTCGAAAATTTTGCTTCACCTTTAAATCCGTTTAATGAGTTGTACGCTTTAATAAAGCAATCCTGCAAAGTTTCCTCAGCATCTTGTTCATTCTTTAACATTCTCTTTAACAGAGAAAAGGCTTTGTCTTTATATCTATCAACAATAATTGAAAAATCAGCCTGATTACCAAGCTTAATTGAATCTATTATTTCCTGATCAGATAGCTTTTTCATCTAAACTTTTGACTAATACATAATAATAAGGTTACAGAAAATCCTCATACCAATGACCTATTTGAAATATATCTATCTGCAATGTGATATGCAATTTTGATAATTGTAACCAATTAATTTCTTTTGGGTCAAAACTACAAATAATAATTAAAAATGATTGTAACCGGCTGCTTAACGGTTTAGTCAAAATAAGAAATTAACAAAAAAGGAGCTATAAATGGAAGATATAATTGCAGTCTTTATTCCGATTATATTCATACTCGTTATCGGATTAGGTTATGTAACATTCATATTTTACAGATCGCGTGAAAGACAAATGCTGATTGAAAAAGGATTATCAGCTGAGGAAATTAAACAGTTCTTTGAGAAGAAAAGGGATTACTTTATTCTTTTTAAGATGGGAATCATTGCCATCTTCTTTGGAATTGGATTAGGATTAGGCATGATCTCCGGTGATGGAAGTGGCGGAGAAAGAGAAATCTGGTTGCCTTCTTCCATATTCATTTTCACTGGATTAGGATTCGTAGTTGCAAATATTCTGGGGAATAAAATGAGGAAACAGTATAAACCTCATGAAGATTAATTTAATGGAAGTGAATTTTTTAATAGTCACTTTACGCAGGGCGAAGAATCTTCCTTAATAAAAAAAAGATTCTTCGCAATTTTTTAAATAATTATCCAAATTTTCTATCCGGTTAGATTAATCTTTCTGAGCATCCAGCCATCGTTCAGCATCCATCGCAGCCATACAACCTGTACCAGCGGCGGTAACTGCCTGCCTGTATTTACTATCAGCTACATCACCGGCAGCGAATACACCTTCAACACCTGTGTGAGTTGAGCCTGATTTCACTTTTAAGTAACCAAGTTCATCCATTTCGAGCTGGCCTTTGAATATATTTGTGTTTGGTTTATGACCGATAGCAATAAACAATCCATCAGCTTTAAACTCTTCGGTGGAATGATCTATAGTATTTTCAAGAATAACTCCTGTCAGTTCTTTTTTACCGTTTTCTTCCTTACCAAGAACTTCTTTAATTACTTTATTTGTATGGAAGAAAATTTTCGGATTCTTCTTTGCTTTATCTATCATAATTTTAGATGCACGAAATCCATCGCGCCTGTGGATGACGTGAACTTCTTTTGCATGATTAGTTAAATATGTAGCTTCCTCCATTGCAGTATCGCCGCCGCCAACTACAATTACAATTTGGTTTTTAAAGAAAAAACCATCACAAGTAGCACAGGCAGAAACACCGTGGCCCATATATTTATTTTCGCTTTCCAGCCCAAGCAACTTTGCGGATGCACCTGTAGAAATTATTACAGCATCTGCAGTATATTCATCTTCGTAAGATTTTAATTTAAATGGTCTTTGAGAAAGATCAACCTCCGTAATTTCACTGAAAATACATTTGGTACCGAATCTCTCAACTTGTTTTCTCATGATATCCATTAATTCGGGTCCTTGAATTCCATTCTCGAAGCCGGGATAGTTATCAACTTCGGTAGTAATGGTTAATTGCCCGCCCGGCTGCATTCCTTCGAATATTACCGGGCTTAAATTTGCTCTTGCATTATACAAAGCTGCCGTAAATCCTGCAGGACCGGAACCAATTATTATAACTTTATGATGATTATCAGCCATTTGTTACCTCATTATCCTAAATAATTTTTATAAGTTTTATGGATTTGATTCAACAAATTTAAGAAAGATTCAAATAGGAAACTTGCTGTGTTAAGAGACACAATTATCGCTCACGAAGGAATTTTGCGTTCCTTTTCAATCCTTTTAACTTTGTCCGGGAGATTGGACTTCCCGAAAACCTCTCTTTAAATTCTTCATTATCCATCTTATCAATTTCATTAAGATCAATTTCAATGTTTTCATTTTTGGGGTGAAAATCTTGAACAAAAGATGGCTCTGAAAATTTTATGTTCCATGGACATACATCCTGACAAATATCGCAGCCGAAAAGCCAGCCATCGAACTTATCACTCAATTCCTGCGGCATATCTTCCTTGTTTTCTATAGTTAAATACGAAATACATTTATTTGAATCGACAACATAATCGGAAACAATTGCATCTGTTGGACAGGCATCTATACAAGCGGTACAGCTTCCGCAGAAATCGGGAATTTGATCCGCATAATCAAATTCAGCATTTGTAATTATATTTGCTATAAAAAACCAACTTCCATAATCGCGGTTAATAATGTTAGAATGTTTGCCCATCCAGCCAATACCTGATTTAACCGCCCAAACTTTATCCATCATAGGTCCTGTATCCACGTAAGACTTACAACTAAATTTAGGATCGATATCGCACAATTCTTCTTCAAGATTTTTCAGCATTTCCCTGATAATTAGATGATAATCTTTTCCCCAGGCATACCGCGAAACTTTTCCTTTATTTTTATTGTTGCTGTATTGATGGTGAGTATAATAATTTAAGGTAAGAGATATGATACTTTTTGCATCAGGTAGGATTTGAGAAACATCTTTTCTTTTATCAATGTTCCTCTCCATATAACTCATCCCGCTTTGGTAACCAAGCTTTAGCCAGTCTTCTAAATTTTCAACTTCACTCGCTAACTTTTCAGCTTTTGCAAATCCAACTAAATCAAAACCGATTGATTTTGCTTTTTGGATGACAATTTCGTTTGTTAATTTCATTCACCAATTAAACCTTTTAGGAACAACCTTTACATAAATATTTTCATCAACAATTTTCACCTCATAACTATCCAATCCTCTGCTGCCGGATTTTTTGTTTCCTGTTCGCAGATCAAACTTCCAGCCATGTGCAGGACAAACAACACAGCCATCTTCAATAATTCCATCATAAATTAAAGCTGTTTGCTGATGCGGACAAATATTATTGAGTGCAAATATTTTACCATTAGATTTAATTACAGCAATCTCAGTTTCATTTATAATGAACCGCTTACCGGAATCTTCTTCAATATTGTTCACACTGCAAATTTTAGTAAAACTTATTTCAGCTAAGCTCATCGAAACTCTTATATTTTTTATCGGGTCTAATTCCTTTTTCCGTATTCATAACAGTGCAAAATGCAACTTCAGGATCGTGACCAAAAAATAGTATCCAGTTTTCATCAGCAGCAATAGGAAGTATTTTCTTTTTTTCTTCCAAAGTTACCAATGGCTGCAGGTCATATCCCATAATATACGGCAACGGGATGTGTGAAACAGTTGGTATTAAATCTGCACAAAACAAAATTGTATTTGAAGAATCAGATACTTTAATCATATGTTGTCCGAACGTGTGTCCGTTTATTTCGATAAACTGAATTTCATCATCAAATTCCTCATTACCGTTTATAAAATTAATAACTCCTTCTTCAAAAAGAGGAAGGAAGTTATCTTTAATATAGCTGCCCCTGTCTCTATCTGATGGATTGACTCCCCAATCATAATTTTGTTTTTGAACATGATATTTTGCGTTTGGAAAAGCAGGAATTAGTTTGCCATCTTTTAAAATTGTTGAGCCGCCTGTGTGATCGAAATGAAGATGAGTGAGGATAACATCAGTTATATCTTCCGGCTTAAATCCAATTTTATTTAGTGCAATATCCATAGAATGATCTTCATCATATGCATAAATACTTTTCGATTTATCATCCCACTTATTTCCCATTCCTGTATCGATGATAATCTTTTTGCTGTCGCTTTCTAAAATTAAATGTCTTGTTGAAAGTTTTATCCTGTTGCTTTCATCCGCTGGATTTGTTTTTTGCCAAAGTGTTTTCGGGATGATACCAAACATAGCTCCGCCATCAAACCCCAAATAGCCTGAGGTAATTATTTCAAGTTTATATTTTCCTATTTCCATATTCATTTTATTTTTAAATAACTAAAAAATACAATTTAACCGCTTCTGAATTTAAAATACAAAAGGACATCACAAAGATGCCCTTATAAATTAAAACAATTTCTTATGTTATCTTCCTAACTCATCGAGATAATCTTTTCTCTTTAATAATTCTTCCTCGGTTTCTACATGTTTCTCATCGGGAAGGCAACAATCAACAGGACAAACAGCAGCACATTGCGGTTCATCGTGAAACCCTTTACACTCTGTACATTTATCAGGGACTATGTAGAAAAATTCATCTGAATAAAAACCCGTGGCATCTGATGGTGCATTATCGTCAGGTCCATAAGATTTGCCTGCAAGTTCCCATTCAACACCGCCTTCATAAATTGCAGTATTCGGACATTCGGGTTCGCAGGCACCACAGTTAATGCACTCTTCCGTAATATAAATAGCCATTATTACATTCCTTTAATGGTTAGCATTCGTTAATTTATTATGCAATAAACATTTCAAATAATCAATTCAAATATTATAAAAATTCATGTGTTGTTCAAGATAATTCATCTATAAAAAGCAAATAAATTAGGATTATTTTTAAATTTATATTGAATGTTGAGTTTAAAATTAACATTTAAAATTCTTGCAAAACTATGCGCAATAAAAATTATTACCACAGGATAAACTTCATAATAATCTCTCAATTCATCCAAATATCCAAGTAATAAGGTTAATATTACTAATGGGATAAGCATCCACAGCGATGTTTTGAGAAATTTCGGTTTTTCATTCCACTTATACAAAACGAGAAGTACTAATCCTAGAACAGTTGCCGCAAGTGTTAAATCGTAACCAGTTAACAATCTTAGATTGTGATCAATCAAATGAAACTCAATAAAAGTACCCGGATTATTTTTAAAGACGAAATACAGTAAACTCTTAACCAAAATGAATGTCGCAAGTTGGGCTACCAATAATTTGTTAAACAATTCTTTATTAAGACCGCTTTTATAAAAAATATAGAAGACGAGCGTGAGCAGTATTGTTGTTTCCTTGTTAATGCAGCCAACTAAAAATATTATCAGAAATTTTTTCCAACCCTGTTTATATAAAAATATTAAGCCGAGTGTGTAAAGGAGCAGAAGAGGGAAATCGTAGATGAAGCTCGTATACTGAAACATTGCCGGTAAACCAAGTAAAGCTAAAACAGATACAGAGTCGGCAAACCAAGAAGATGTATTATAGAAAAGAATGAAGAGATGTCTTACTGCGATTGAAAATCCCCAAAGTGAGAGAAACATTATCAACATCGCAAAGGAATATTCTACAGCTAACTCCTTTTCCCACTTCAGTTTCTTAAAAAGTTTGTTTAACGAAATGCTGTCTTCAATTTTAATTGAGATTGTATTCCTGAGTGTTTGAGGAATCGGCGCTGAGAGCACTCTTACTGTTGCAGGCAGTAAAACCCGGTAAACATACGGTTTTGAAGCTTTGCCGTAAATCATATCGCCAAACATTGATGGTTTGTCATCGTTTATTCCGGGGAAAATAACAAATATTATCAACACACAGCCGGCTATTAAAGCTGTAACAAAATAATAGGTGAATTTATGGAGTTTACTGTTCATAGTGCTTCAGGTTATTTTTTCTGTCCTCTCCAATAATTTAATTACAGTATGGTTCAGTAAATACTTGTAGTAAACCAGGCCAATTATTTTTCCCAGGACTGCTCCAAGCACAACCAACACAAATCCTTACTCAATGGTCTGCCACTCAAGTATACTGCTAATGCCTACTATTACAAATATGAAGACCAAATATAAGAATAGAAAAACTATGACAAACTTTGCTCCAATATCGCATCCGCATTCAAAAAAGTATCGTGAGAGTTTTTCCCCCATCTAAGTTTTTCGTTTTCAAATAAATAATCTAACAATAACTTGATATTGCCTTCCCGCGGCAGAAAAGATAAGGATTGATTTGAAAGAAGATCTTTCAATTCTTGTTTGCTGCGAATAGTATGTTCTATTTGATTTGTCAAAATTCAATTAGCTTATTTCATCTTCCATATTAATTCAATATTTACTATTTTCAAATATTTTTTAAGCATTATGAAATCTATAAATTCTATATGTTTTGTAAATACTGTTTTAAATCACGGTAATAATTTTCTAATGTACCAATCATTATTAATTCAAGTGTGTTTTTCTTTATACGATAAGCTAAAAGATATTGCTGTGTTTTTAATTTGAACTTATAAACGAACACCCCTTGTAAATCGCCCTTCTTCTCCTCACCAATTTTAAGATTTTCGAGTATCTTTTTGATATGATAATCTAAAGATTTTTTCCGATCTTTGTGAAATTTTTTAACCCTGCGGGCAAATGAGGGGGATTGAATTACTTTCATAAAAATCAACCGAATTTATATTCGGTTCCCCGCTTGCTATCTACCTCTTCAATTCCAATTAATATTTCTTTGATTAGTTCGAAAGACATCGTTGGATTTTGTTCGGCTATTTTCCCGATTTTTGCCCAATACTCTATCTGCCCGGTAACGGAACGATTTTCTACTTTAGATAAGGTTTTGGCTTCTCTAATTAGCTCATCAGAAATTCTTACGGCAGGACCCTGCTATGTTATAAATTGGTCATCTCTATCAAAACTCGGTTTTGCTTAATGCCGTTATTTTTTAACTAAAGATATCAACACTATTGCCACTTTGTTAATCCGTTAACATTGTTTCTTCTATCTTTTTATCCAACTTCAATTTGTGATCGAGATTAGCAATTTTTAGTGTAAGCTCTGTAATAAGTGTTGAGACTTTTTCAATTTTCTCAAAGTTGATCTTCTCCACGTCATCCGTCGGTTTATGGTAATCTTCAATCATATGATCGTAGAAGAAAACGATCGGAATGTTTAGTTTTGCATAATTATAATGATCGCTGCGATAATAATACCTGTTGGGATCGTTCGGGTCATCAAATGTGTAATCCAATTCAAACTTTACTGTTTCCGAATTTGTCCTTTCAACAAGTTCATACAGTTCGGCGCTTAACTTACCGGAACCGATACTGTAAATTGATTCGGTGTCTTCTCTTCCAACCATATCGATGTTTATGTTAGAAACAACCCCACGCATAAAGTCACTGTTTTCCGTTAAATACTTTGAACCGAGCAGTCCTTTCTCTTCACCGGCATGAAAGACTATCAAAATTGATCTTTTATTATCTTTAAGAAGAGCAAGCCGTCTTCCGGCTTCAAGTATTGCTACAGTGCCGGAACCATTATCATCAGCACCGTTATATATTTCACCTCCGATTATTCCTTCGTGATCGTAATGAGCAGTTAATACTACATATTCATTTTTTAATTGCTCATCTGTACCTTCAATTATTCCTATTACATTTCTTGCTTCTTTAATTTCACTATTGGTTTTGTAATTAAAAATTATTTTCTTTGTTAGATCAAATCCCGAAATCGGTTTGTTATTTTCACTTGCTTCCAAAATTTCATCGTAAGAATATTTTTCATACGAAAGTAAATCTTTCACAGATTCTTCAGATAATAATGCAAGTGGTATGGTTTCCTTATCCGCTTCACCAGTATTTATTAACGAGATTGACGGAGATACTGAGCGTTTTTTAAGAAATCCCCAAACCCTCAGCAACCGAGCACTTGGAATGAGAAGTGCTCCAACTACCCCATGATCTTTAGCGTTCTCGATTTTATAATTACTATCACCAAATCTCTTTTCATCTTCTAAAGAAAAACCTACCTCACCTATCTTCGGGGCGCCTGATTGAAGAAGTACTATCTTACCTTTAACATCAATTCCATTATAATCATCATAGTTATAATTTTCTGCAGTAATGCCGTATCCGGCAAAAACTATATTGCTCTCATTTCCATTATATTTATCCGAAGGCATTAGTTTTTTTGAAAAATAGAAATCATCTCCGAGTTTCAAAACTTTTAATGAACCGTCATTGTTTATTATTGTTAATTGTGTTTCCGGTTCTACCTTTCTAACCATAATATCGAAAAACTGAAAATAAGTTTCGTCATCTCCGAATGGTTTTACACCGTATTTTGTGAGTTCTTTGGAGATAAAAAGTGCAGCAAGTTGCTCGCCTCTTGTGGCAGTTTCTCTTCCCTCAAATAAATCGGAAGCAAGAACTTCAAGGTTTGATTGGAGATATATAAGCCCTTTTTCCCTGTCTATTTCACTTTGTCCAAAAAGAAAATGAGCCGAAAGTATTATGAGTAAGCTAAATATCTTAATGATTTTCATTTATGACTCTCTCTCTATAGAATATTAGTAATTTAGTTTTTGTTAAAATCTTTAATGCGTTCAAGGTTTTAAACCGTCATATTCAAACTGAAGATAATTCAATGCTCTATTACTTATCACCATATTTTTCTCCTGTGCAAAATTTTCTGCGTTTTGTAGATTTCCCCTATAAAACCTTAACCATAAAAAGTTAGCAATTACAATTCCGTCAAATATTCTTTCAGAAACAAAGGCATTAATTGTAAGATAACCCCAGAGAACATTCCAGCCAAGTGATAAAAGCCCACTAATATACTCACCTGTGTAAATTTGTCCGGCTCCGGGAATTATATAAGAAATAGTTTTAGCAAACGATACGGAATACAAATCATCATCCACCTCTTCTGCTAAAGCTTTTAGCACATGGGTTGTATCAATCTCAGCAAAAGTTTGAGCTGCTTGTTCCCAATCATCAGCAAACATATAAGCCCACCCGCGCCAGTATTTTATTTCATCGGACCTATCTGTAAATCGTTCATCAGTTTCGAGAATATCGAGCAGATTAATCGCTCTCCGCGTTGTTCTTCTTAAAATATTTATCCTGATAATTTCAATTCTTGTATTGTATAACTCATCAATGTTTATTGCATTTATTTCCGCTAAAGTTAAATAACGTATTGCATCGGAAAATTTAGCCCCCTGCTTATAACTTTTACCGATGAGCATGTTGGCTTCGTAATTGAATTCACCCTTTTCATCAAAGAATAATAAACGCTTTAACTCGGTTACAGTATCAAAATAATTTTCATTGCTGTAAAGTTTTTTTGCAAAGTTGAATTGTGCATCAAATGAATTCTGAGCAAACGAAGCACTGCTAATAAGCAAAATAGTTGTAGCAATATGTTTCCTGTTAATCACAAAATTCATATTTCGTAATGTAGTAATTTTTTTTATTAAGATACACATTCAATCCATCATTAAATTCAAATGTTATTTTTGCATTATGAACCTGTGCTGCCGCGACCGAACCATACACATTACCGGCATAAAACAAAGCTGCAACGCTCGTCCAGATCCATGCACGGGTTGTGTGCCCTGCTTTAAAGTTATCATAAGCAATAAAAGCAAAAACGGTTGTGGTTAAAAATGAAACAATACCATCACCTGTTTCGCCTGCATATATTTTACCGCTGCCGGGAATAACAGCAGACATAATTCCTGCTAAAGTTCCTTTCTTATAAGGCGGTTCTTTTTTCCAATCGTAGAAGGATGAAATTTTCTCTTCTTCATTAACATCAAAAGGCAACAGAAATTCATCTTTTGAGGGCAATTCATCATCAGTAAAAAGATATGAAAAATTAAAAAGCTTTTCGCCTTCGGTTTGGTATTTATTAACTACTGCTATGAATGAATTTTTAAAATAACTTCGCAGTCCTGCGAAATCATTTATTAAAAAGTTTACTTTCATCTCTTCAAGTTTAGCTTCGTTAAAATAAACAGATGAATTAATTATTCCGGAAAATTTTTGAATTGCAGAGTAATAATCTTTAATGTATGAATAAGATAAAGCGATTTTAAATTCTATTGTATCGCTCCTATTAATATCTGCTAAGCGTTCATATTCTATTGCAGCCCTAAAATAGTCATCGTCGCAATACAGATAATCGGCAAATTTTTTTATGTTGTTAGGAGAGTTAAAATCTATATTGCCGGTTTGTGCAAACCGAACCGTTGTGATGCATAATAGTAAAAATAAAAAGACAACTTTCATTATTTAGTAACAGTTACTGACGGAGGGATATAATCGATCTGGTTTTCATCCAATGTATATAACGAAACCGGATCATAATAATGACCATCTTTTACACGCGGATAATGTTCGTGGCGTTTATAAATATTAAAGTCGCGGGTAAAGCGATCGAAAAACATTAATGTGCCTTGAACAATATTTGTTTCCTTTGAAGCTTGTACAAAAAAAGAAGAGCAGGAAGGTCTGTAAGGACAATTATCACCATCGAGATCGGAAATAAAATACCAGTAAGCATTAGCTGTTGATTTAGCAATAAAGCCCGATACATTTTCAGTATCAAATGAATATTCACGATGACGGAATTCACTCGGTTTTTCGTACCGGGTATCTGCCTTCTCCCATTTAACCCAGCCCGCTTTGTCTCCGACTTGTTTTAACTGGTTTGTTTGAGGGAGAACAAAACCCGTAAATAATAAAACAATTATGAAAAATATTTTTATCAATTCAGGTTTTATTTTTTAAGTAATGAACGGGCGATAACTATACGTTGTATTTCAGAAGTACCTTCATAAATTTCAGTGATTTTGGAATCGCGTAAATATCTTTCAACAAGATATTCTCTAACGTAACCATAACCGCCATGAATTTGTATTGAATCTAAAGCACACTCAACAGAAATTTTTGAAGCATATAATTTTGCCATTGCAGCTTCTGTAACATAAGATTTGTCCGCATCTTTTAATGCAGCTGCTTTTAAAGTAAGCATTTTTGCCGCATCAATTTTAACTGCCATATCCGCAATCATAAATTGAATTGCTTGAAATTTAGATATCTCACGCCCGAAAGCTTTTCTTTCCTGTGAATACTTTAAAGCAGCATCAAGCGATGCTTCGGCAATACCTATTGCCTGGGCTGCAATTCCTATTCTGCCGCCGTTAAGGGTACTCATCGCAAAGTTAAATCCTTTGCCTTCTTCCCAAACTAAATTTTCTGCCGGCACTTTACAGCTTTCGAATGTGATAGAGCATGTATCAGAACTTCTTATTCCGAGTTTATCTTCTTTTACACCATGCCCAAATCCTTCAGTACCTTTTTCAACCAGAAAAGTTGAGATGCCTTTATGTGCTTTTTCTTTATCGGTTGTTGCCATAACCAAATAATAATCAGCACTCTGCCCGTTTGATGTCCAATTTTTAATTCCGTTCAACACATAAAATTCACCCTCTTTATCGGCAGTGGTTTTTTGTTTTGTTGCATCGCTTCCGGCTTCAGGTTCGGATAGAGCAAAAGCACCCAGTTTTTCTCCCAGTGCTAAAGGTACGAGATATTTTTCTTTAATAAAATCTGAGGCATAAGTTTCTAATCCCCAGCATACGAGTGAATTGTTAACAGACATAATCACACCAAGACTTGCATCGACTTTTGAGATTTCAATCATTGCTAACACATAGCTTATCGTATCCATTCCCGCACCACTGTAATCGGGTGAGACCATCATTCCCATAAATCCTAATTCTCCCATCTTCTTAACAATCTCGGTTGGAAAAATCGCATTTATATCTCTTTCTACTGCTGTCGGTGCAATTTCATTTTCTGCAAAACTCTTTGCAGATTCTTGTATCATTTTTTGTTCTTCGGTGAAGTCGAAATTCATTTTATTCCCTGTCTTTTAAATTATATTTTAAATTCTAATCATCAATTTTAAAAATAGGAGAATAAAAAACTTATCGCAAAGTATCTCTTTCAAATTTATTGATAAATAATAAGAGACTTCCTCAAATTATCATAATGATAAGAGTGTCATTTTAAAACTCCCTGACAAAAATTCTGTAGTCAAGCTCGGCATGAGTAAAGCGATTGAATTTTTCAGAAATCTCTATTAATTATATTTATTCAATAAGTTCTTATTCTTATATTTAAGGTATGAAATCAGAGGATAACACAGTTATTGATAAAAAGCTGGTACTTAAAGGTTATACCTTAAATGAATTAAAAGAGTATTTCTCATCCATTGATGAGAAAAGGTTTAGGGGTGAACAACTTTTTAACTGGATGTACCGGCATCTTGCAGATACTTACGATGAAATGGACAGTGTGCCAAAAGTACTGCGTGTAAAATTATCAGAAACAACGGGTCCAATCAATACACTTAGTTTAGTTACCAAAACAACTTCGCCGCAAAGTGGAACCACAAAATTTTTATTCGAAACATTGGACGGTTATAAAATTGAATCGGTTGTTATTCCCGAGGAAAACCGTACAACACTTTGTCTTTCAACTCAAGTTGGATGCCCTTTGGATTGTAAATTTTGTGCGACAGGATTAATGGGATACAAAAAAAACTTATCTGCCGGCGAGATATTTGATCAGTATAAACTTATAAGCAAAGAGTATGAAAAAGGAACCATTAAGAATATTGTTTATATGGGAATGGGCGAACCACTCATCAATTTTGAGCAAACTCTTAAATCGCTGAGAATATTTGCTGAGAATGTAGATACTTCAATACGACTAAAACGAATATCTGTTTCCACTGCCGGCATTGCACCAAAAATAATCGAGCTTGCCGATACAGGATTAAGAGTTAAGATTGCATTTTCACTTCATTCCTGTTTCGATGATATTCGTTCCAGGTTAATGCCGATAAATGAAAAATACCCGTTAAAAGAAAATTTACGTGCAATACATTATTATGCAAAGAAAACTCACACACGCATCTCATTCGAATATGTAATGATAGATGGTATAAACGACCGTGAAGAAGATTTTTTTGAACTTGTAAAAATTTGTAAATCACTTCCCTGCAAAATAAATGTTATACCTTTCAATTCATTAGAACACATGAACCCAACAGGATTTTCCGCCGAATTAAAACCGACACCTAAGGAACGAATTGAAGCATTTGTTGAAGCACTTAGAGAACAAAATATTATTGTAACTGTTAGGTTCACACAAGGTGATGATATAGCTGCTGCCTGCGGTCAGTTGGCTTATCCTTAAAGAGATTTATACAAAAGTAAATGCATAGTCATTGCGAGGATCCCGATGCATCGGGAGACGAAGCAATCTTATTATGATATGAATGTAAATCAGATTCTTTCGATGTGCTCAGAATGACCGTAATTTTATTAAGAATGTACATTTACAAAGTGATTCAATGGAGAAACTAACACACGACCAAATTTCAGAGCACAGGAGCTCTTTGGATTCGCTCCACAAAGTAAAGCGTCTTCCTGTTTATGTAATTCTCAACAGTATAAGAAGCAACTATAATGTTGGTTCAATCTTCCGAACATCTGACGGTGCTATGATTGAAAAGCTTTACCTTTGCGGTTACACACCTCATCCTCCAAAGAAAGAAATAATGAAAACCGCACTCGGTGCAATTGAAAGTGTGAATTGGGAATACGTTGAAGACCCGAAAGAAGTGATTTTAAAATTGAAGAAAGATGGAATAAAAATAAGTGCGCTTGAACTAACCGAAAACAGTTTCCCTCATTATAATTTAAAAGCAGATTTCCTTCCCCTTGCAATAATTATTGGGAACGAAATATCCGGTGTATCACAGGATTTACTTGATCTGTGTGATTTCTCAATTGAAATTCCCCAATATGGAATTAAGCAATCACTTAATGTTGCAGTGGCTTACGGTGTTACCATTTTTGAGTTAAGGAAAATTTTTGATTTAAGCTAAACTTTTTTAAAAAATTATTTTGTGGAGGGAACTTATGCTTGGATTCCTCAAACATCTGGTCAATTTTGAATTATAAAATATTAGCATAAACTAAACTGCAGCGGTGAAAAATTCTTCGCCATTATCTTTCGTGTGGATTATCAATAAGTTTGCTCTTATCATTTTAACTAAAGTCCGTGATGCTCTTCTTTCTGAAATGTTAACAAGGTTGCTAAGTTCTTTAACAGAAATTCTCTCTTTTTTTGCAAGATATTCAAACACATTTTTTTCGGTTGTTCCAATGGTATATTTCTGCAGAGCCAGGTTACCTGCATTGGCTCTCATTATTCTCACCATCTCTTTACTTGCTTTCATACTTTTATCATTAACTCTTATCATCACTACAGCTTTCGTAATATCAAAATCTTTTTGGTAATCCTGCAAACGGTGAGGTTTGTTATTGGATTCATTAACAGTAACACTTACAATTTCCTTTCCCTTGTGCATAATGTAATTGATTTTAAACTCAAGGGGGGGTTCACAATAATTATTAGCAGCATCACTTATCATCTCTGCTTCCGATTTTTCACTCTCTACACCTGTTATTTTTTTATCATCATCAATACCGAATAATATATAACCACCTTTAGTATTGGCAAAGGCAATCATTTCTCTTGCAATTTTTTCAGGAGTTGTGAAATGTCGTTTGAATTCACATTGAATATTTTCCCCTTCTTCAATCAAATCTATCAGATCTTTACGGTTCATAGCTATTAATTAAAATCGGTGTTGCGAATATCTTCCTTTCAGAGTATATACTAGTCTATTGCTTTGAAGAATTAGTCGGGATTATCTTCTCGTCCTCGGATTCCAGAGCGGTTCTTTTATTTTTGGTAAAGTTGTAACCTTTTCATCCTGTTTCTTCTCTTCCGGTTTTTGTTCTTCTTCCCGAAGAGCAACTTGCGTTGTATCGCCTATTGTTTCATACTCTGTTAAAGTTTGGTTAAGAGAATCAAGAGCCAGTGAATCAGTAACTGATAAATCAGAACCGTTTAATGAGTCAAGTGCCGCTAACTGTAATCTTCTTTGTTCCTGCTTGTAGAACGAAAGTTTTCCTGCAACAGACCTAACATAAACAGATGCAGGATACTTCACCACCAAAGAATCATAAACTGCTGCAGCAGAATCGGGTTGTGACAATTTGTTTTCAAGTATCCATCCCGAAGTGTAAAGAGCTTTTGCTGCATAAGGTGAATTCGGATAAGTTTTATAAACATCGTAGAAAAGTTCTAAGGCATCATCATAATTTTCGTTTTGCATAACATACTCTGCATCTTCATAGTCATCTTTTGCAGGATCGAAATTCAAATCAATTAAAGGTTTATTAAGTTTGTCGGCAGCAGCATTTACTATACTTTCATTTCGGTAATTTTCATAAATGATATTAAATAAACTATCTGCTCTTTCTTTATTATCTATTGTTAAATAGTAGCTTCCTAAAGCGTAAATAGTATTAGCATAGTATTTAGTATTTGGATAGTTGGTTAGAATATTGTTGTAATACGATTTCGCAGAGTCAGGCAATTCAAGTTCGGTAAGAAATAAATTTCCCAGTTCAAGTTCATTTTTAGCCAGAAGCGTTCGGAGAGAATCTTCCGATATAGTTGGTCTACGTGGAGGATTATTTTTAAATTTAAGCGAATCGGGCAATTGATTTGCCAATCGATTTTGTTGACCCTTTTGTTTCAACAATTTCTGCTGATCGAATTCTGTTGTTATTATAAATCCCTGCGAGTTAAAGAGACTATCGAACTTTGCAATAAATGTAGAATCACCTGGAAGTGGATTTTGAAGTTTTGCAATCAAAGAATCTTTAACGAGGGTTGTATCGCTAACAATTAATGAATCGACTGCTCGAATTGTATCGGCATAAAAGCCGGTTGTATCTTTTACATTAATCAATGAATCAAGCCCTGCCCAAATTGCCTGCAGTTCTTTTATATTTGAGATCTCTTCTGCAATTGCAAGTGAATCTTCCACGTAAACAACAGAGTCCTTTACAAACTCATTCGGATTTTCAAGATAGAATAATTGCTTTCCGAATTTTGAAACATCGTTGTTCAATTTCAGATAGCGTGTAAAAAGTCTGTTCTTTTCTCTCGCCGGTTTAACATATTCTTTAGGTAATGTAGATGTGGAGGCTTTTTTATAATATGCTGCTGCGCTATCTAACTGCAGGTATTCGTACTGATATATCTGTCCTAATTCAAACTTGGCTGCCGATGAAGTTTGTGTATTTCTGTAGAGAGTGTCCACTTCAGTAAACAGATCAATTGCAACTTCAATATTTCCAAGTGCGCGTTGAGTTTTAGCCATTTCAAAATCAATTTCACCAAAATCTGCTGAATATTTAGCTTCATCTCTCATATCAGAAAATATTTTCAATGCTTCTTCGCTTCGGTTTCCTTCTCTTAAAGCTATACCCAACTGTAGCTTTGCATCAAATTCAAGATCAAAATCAGTAGAGAATTCAAACACATTTTCAAAAGCTATAATTGCATTTTCAATATCACCGATTTTAATATTTAATTGTCCTATTCCGTACCAAACCCTCGCTTTTATATCATCATCATCCGATACATCCATAAATTCATTTGCAACTTCAACTGCGCTTTTATAATCCTCAATTGTAATTTTATAAACAATTTCTTCCACATACGATTCACGAATTATATCACCTTCACCTTCATCAACCGCACGCTTTCTAACACCAGATAAAGTGGTAAGAGCATCGTTGTAATTCTTTAGTCTCATCTGGCATTTGCCAATCCATAATTGAGATTCAAGAAGGTAACTGCTTTCGGGAAAAGTTTCTTCAAGTTCTTTAAATTTTCGCAACGATTTTTGATAATTTTTCTGGTAGTAAAACGATTTGCCAAGCATCATCAAAGCATCTTCCACATAAGCACTTTCCGAATTGAATTGCAGCAGGTCAGAACATTTTTCAATTACCTTTACAAGATCGGCCTTTGCTGTACCTGGAAGTAACGGGGGCTCGGTGGAAAACAAGTCTGTTTCTTGCGATAATATCTGTTTCTCTGCTTTATCAAACAGATTGCTGGCATTATGATACAGATTAAAATAGGTAGTAAAATTTTCCCAAACACCACAACCGGAAATGAGCTGCGAGGATAAAAACACCCATAGCAGGAGTTTAATTTTTGATTGATAGGAAAAATTCATATTGAAAGCTATTAAAGAATCTAAAAAAGAAAAAGGCAATTTAGTTTACAATGCTTGTTCGCCCGATTCATCAGTTCTTATCCTTATCACTTCATCAACATCGTAAATAAATATTTTACCATCTCCAACCTGCCCTGTTTTTGCCGATTTAAGTATTGTATCCACAACTTTATCAAGCTTCGATTCTTCAACAACCACTTCAATTTTAATTTTTGGGATAAATTCAATCCTATACTCGCTGCCGCGGTAAGTTTCGGTATGCCCTTTCTGCCTGCCATAGCCCCTTACTTCTGAAATTGTTAATCCCCTTACACCTTCTTCAACAAGTGCTTCCTTAACTTCTTCTAACTTGAAAGGTCTTATTATAGCTTCAATTTTTTTTAGTGACGACATTATTTACCTGCCATGACAATGTTTATATTTTTTACCGCTGCCGCAAGGACAAGGACTGTTTCTGCCAACTTTTTCGGCAGTTTTTACCGGCTGCAATTTTCCAGCTCGAGATGCCTGTCCCTGCTGAGAGCCTCCTCCGCGGTAACCGATATTAGTTGTACTTTGTTTACTTTCGGTAATTCTTCCGGCAGGTTGTCTTCTTCTTTGTTGAACTTCATCAGGTGCCTGTGGAAAAAATTTAAATGCGAAAGAGACTACATCATTTCTTATTTCATCGAGTAAACTCATAAACAATTTAAATGCTTCACCTTTATATTCAACTAACGGATCTTTCTGCCCGTAAGCACGCAAACCGATTCCTTCTTTTAAATCATCCATTTCGCGCAAATGCTCTTTCCATTTGTGGTCAATTACACTAAGCATTGCGTAACGTTCAAGCCGCGCCATCATTTCGGAGCCGAGCATTTCTTCTTTCTTCGTGTAAAACTCTTTACAGGCGTTAATAATTATTTCTTTTACTCCTTCTTCGCCAAGAGTTTCAAATTCTTCCGGGTTCAACTTAACTTCAACTAATATGTTGTGAAGTAATTCTTCTCTTATCGAATCAGCGGAAACACTTTCAAAATATCTGCCGAGTAAATCTTCAACATACTCATCAAGTAAATCGAACACTTCGCCTTTCAGGCGTTCGCCCTGCAAAGCTCTGTCTCTTCTTGTATAGATAACTTCGCGCTGCTGATTCATTGTATCATCGTATTCCAGCAGTCTTTTTCTGATTGCGAAGTTATTCTCCTCAACTTTTTTCTGTGCGCGTTCCACAGATTTAGTTATCATAGGATGCTGGATAACTTCACCTTCCTGGATACCTATTCGTTCCATAACAGATGTTATCCTGTCGCTCCCGAACAATCTCATCAGATCATCTTCTAATGAAAGGAAAAACTTTGATGTGCCGGGATCACCTTGTCTTCCTGCACGACCCCTTAGCTGTCTATCAATACGGCGAGAATCATGCCTTTCAGTTCCGAGGATGAACAATCCGCCGTTTTCTACAACACCTTTACCTAATTTTATATCCGTGCCACGACCAGCCATATTAGTTGCAATTGTGATTGCGCTAATTTCACCAGCATGTGCAATAATTTCCGCTTCCCTTTGATGCTGTTTTGCATTAAGAACATTGTGAGCTACACCTTTTCGTTTAAGCATTCTACTCAATGTTTCAGAAACCTCAACAGAGGTAGTACCTACAAGTACCGGTCTTCCGGCTCTTTTCAGCTCTTCAATCTCCTCGATAACAGCATTGTATTTTTCTCTTTTTGTTTTATAAACCCCATCATCAATATCTTCCCGAACTATTGGTCGGTTTGCTGGTATGACTACTACTTCAAGTTTATATATATCAAAGAACTCATTCTCTTCGGTTTCGGCTGTACCAGTCATTCCGGCAAGCTTATTATACATTCTAAAGTAGTTTTGAAGTGTAATGGTTGCAAGCGTTTGAGAATCTCTTTGTACTTTTACATTTTCTTTTGCTTCAATTGCCTGATGCAGTCCATCACTATACCGTCTTCCCGGTAAAACTCTTCCCGTAAATTCATCAACAATTGCAATCTTTCCGTCTTCGGTAACGACATATTCATCATCTATCTGAAAGAGTGTATATGCTTTAAGAAGCTGATGAAGAGTATGGATCCTGTCACTCGCTTCTGAGTAATGATGATAAAGCACATCCTTCTTTTTAAGTTTTTCCTGTTCACTGAGATCGGGATCGTTTTCAAACTTGCTTATCTCGGTTCCCAAATCCGGCAATACAAAATATTCTTTTTCTTCCCTGCTGCCTTTTGCAAGTTCTTCCCTTCCTTTTTCCGTAAGGTCGATTGTATTATTTCTTTCATCGATAACAAAGTATAATTCGTCATCAATGATGTACATATTTTTTGCTTTTTCACGAAGGTAATCAAGCTCGGTCTTTTCCATTAACCGTTTGTTAGAAGGTTCGCTGAATACTTTTGCAAGACGGTTACTTTTAGGCAAACCCCTGTACGCTCTGAACAAAAGCACCCCGGCTTCCGTATCGCCCGCACCATTTTCTTCAAGTAGCTTTTCTCCTTCCTGAACAAGCGATGCAACAAGATTTTTTTGCTTACGAAACAAGTTCTCAATTTTCGGTTTCATCTCGCCATACAAATGGTCATCAACATCAACAGGACCAGAGATGATAAGAGGTGTTCTCGCTTCATCAACAAGAACGGAATCTACTTCATCCACTATTGCATAATTATGTCCTTTCTGAACCTGGTTTTCTTTTTCGATGGACATATTATCACGTAAATAATCGAAACCGAACTCGTTATTGGTACCGTAAGTAACATCGCAGACATATTGCTCCTGGCGCTGCTGCGAATCCATTGTATTTAAAATAACACCGACTGTAAGTCCATGGAATTTGAAAATTTCACCCATCCACTCACTATCACGTTTTGCAAGGTAATCGTTAACCGTAATAAGATGAACTCCTCTGCCTGTTAATGCATTTAAATACATTGGAAGAGTAGCAACCAAAGTTTTTCCCTCGCCGGTTGCCATCTCAGCAATTTTACCCTGATGCAGCACAACCCCGCCAATTAACTGCACGTCATAAGGAACCATGTCCCAGGTGATTTTGTTTCCTGCCATAGTCCAGCTTTTACCAATTAGCCGCACGCAGGTTGATTTGATAACGGCAAAAGTTTCGGGAAGAATCTGATCTAAAATTTCTTCGTACTCTTCCTTTAGCTTTTCGTTGTAATTATCTAGCTCATCGTGAGCATCTTGCCTGTCAAAGTCTTCATTCGATTGCAGTTTTGTATTTAGCTCTTCAATTTTTTCACGGGTTTCTTTTGTGTATTCATTTATCTTCTGTCTGAATTCCTCAGTTTTAGCTATCAACTGTTCATCGGTGAGATCTTTTATTTTTTCATATTCTTCATTTATCTCATCAACGATAGGCCAGAGAAACTTCAAATCTTTTTCGTGCTTATCGCCGAATATTTTTTTAACTAAATTGCTTAACATTCGTTTTTATCTCTTAAGTTTGAATAATAAAAATTTAAATTATAAATAGATGTTTTGAAATGCAATTTACGAATAATTCCACATATCAGTGGTAAATTTTAGATGTATCATCACTTTTAGATTTGGTATAATTTACGGTTATTAGATGAGCAATGATGTTTAAATGATTTATCTGCACAATTACTTATATGGTAATTTGGTTGTTGTTTTAATTTCCATTTAACAGGTGAGTAATGGGATTCCAATTCTTGATAAAAAAAATGAATCTTTTTAAAGTAATTAATTAATCCGGGTTTCTAGTTCAAAGGAATTAGAAGGCGGTCCTCACCGACCGCCTATTTTACTGTATTGCAATAAGTAAAAAATCACTTCAAAAATACTTGTCCTCCGTAGCTTTAACGCAGGAGTATCATCTTCTTCGCACTAACAAAGTCATTTATGCTAAGCCGGTACAAATATACTCCGCTTGCAAGCGAAGATGCGTTAAAGTTTACAGTGTGTCTTCCTGCTTCCTGCTGTGTATTTATTAGTGTCTTTACTTCTCTTCCGAGTATATCATAAATCATTAGTTTTACATCGCCTGGTTTTGGCAGATCATAACTAATTGTTGTAACAGGATTAAACGGATTAGGATAGTTCTGGTATAATGTGTATTCCTTCGGCAATATTTCACTTTCTTCAGTTTCACTTTTAGAGCCGAAGTTCTTTCTTAATATGTCATTTATTTTAACTATGTAATCCGCAGTTGTTTTAACAAGGTATCTTCCGCCTGCTGTCTTTCCAAGTGTTGAGTCATTCCCCTCAACCAGCAATGCTGTTGTCAGTGCATCTATCTCAGCATAAACAGCTTCTTCACTGCCCGGGTTTTGCTGTATGATTTCATCGTATTCACTTATTGCAGGAATATACTCCTGTTCACCTACCATAGACTTTGTGGATAACTGTTTGAATATCTTCTCTAACAATTCATTTTCAGAAGACTGTGAAAGAGTTGAATATGTGTTCTTCAAAATATTAAAATACTCAGGACTCCTTTTCATAAGCTTGCCGATGGTATATTTTCTTGAGTAAGCTTCAAGCTTATTTTCTGTTGTATCACTGCTGCTTATTATTTGGTCGTAATAAATCTCTGCCGATTCATAATCTGCGGATATAAATGATTCATTTGCTTTTGAATAAAGAATTTCATTTTCAGTTAATGTGCCCATTTCTCTTTCTACTGAGTACAAGGTATCAATTACTTCACCTCCCGATGATTTTGAAAGCAGAAATCCGCCACCGCCTCCGCCATCAGGTGTTGGACAGGATTCAGAATAATATGGGTCAAAATCTACTATCAGACTGCCAAATCTTAAGCTGTTCAGAGGATAGAAAGGATCATCCTCCCATATGTTATATTCGGCACTCACTGAAATTGGTAATCCAAAGCTTATTCCGTTCATTAATAATATTGTATTAATTAAAGGAGATGAGGGTTCCCTGTCATCCATTATTTCATTACAACCCCTGGCGAGCAATACATTTGCGTTGTTTATAAATATCTCCGACCCGTCATTATTTGGCGGAGGATTTAACTCCTGCCAGCCGCCGTTTTCATATATTTTGTTATAACCTGATGTAGCATAGAATACAGGAGGGTCACCAATCCATCTTCCTCCGAGCATATTCGGCAAGGAACCAATACCAATGTAAATTCCGTGATATTTATTGTCATAGATTATGCTGCTTCCAATATCAGGCGATGAATTACCAAGATGTATTCCGTTAGAATGTCCCTGAACAATATTTGCTCTCAAGTTTCCCCCGCTGTTATCTAAGAATATTCCCTGCATACTATACTGGTTTGATGTTATTATATTTCCTATAACATCTACCTTGGTAATGTTTATTAATCGAATGCCCATCTCAGTATTTGTGAAATAGTTGTTGAAAATTACTACTTCATCAAGGTTAACTGCTGAAACTCCGTATGCTGAACCAGTAAAGCTGCTGTTCTCAATCATTGCTTTATTTACATACTGCCCGGTTATGTTAATACCGAAGTCTTCACAATCAATAAAATCTACACTATCCACACGGAAATGAAAAGCTTCTGACTCAGGAGCTGAGGATGAGAATGATGATACCATTATACCTGTACCGGCATTCTTAATTTCACAATTGGAGATGATTATCACTAGTCCTGAGTCTGCTATTATTCCGTTATTCTCAGATGGGGATACAAAATCCAGAACAAGTTTATTCTGTGATAAACTGCTTAGTGTTGAATTGCCCTGAAGTATAAGTTTGTGATCATTATAAAAAGTGATTTTGCCGTTGCTTGTATTAACTATCCTTCCCCCGTCTTTTACAATTATATCTGCATAAACGCTATAGTTTCCGGAAATGCCAAGGGTTGCACCATTTTCTATTATCATTTCATCGTGAAGTGTTTCTGATGCTATCTCCTCATCGTAAATTAACCTGCCTCCGTATTTAACTACGGGCGCAACCTGATACAACTTCCCTTCGCCCGGTGGGAACTCGTCTTCTACAGTTATCATCAAATTTCTAGCAATTGTTGTATCCAATTCTCCAATCCCTCCCTCTATATTTCTTGCACTCAAATTTTCGTACGATGTAGTATTCTCCAAAGTAATTCTAGCCGTTCTATTTCCATCCTCTCTTAAATTAACAAGAAGAACATAATCGTTATCAATAAAATATTTTTGTTGATGGAATCCTGCGTGCCAGAAATAATCAGTTCCGTTATCATTTAAGGTAAAATATCTATGTGTTATATCAGGTAAGGGTGGTTCACCCTGATGACGAAGCATTTGTAGATAATCACCTGTGTAATCTAATGTTAGAAGTGTTTTACCAAGTTTCCCTTTCAATCTTGGTGAAAGACCATCTTTTACATAATCATAAAGAGGTGTTGGATTAAGATTCTCGTCAACTAATCCATCAAAATATAGATGACCTACAACATCGCAGGCTGTAGTTGAAGCTATAGAGAAATTTGGACTAAAATGCCAGAACAATATGCCTTTTGAACCGTGTGCGAGCGCAAGCATTACAGATGCATTTAATTCAGTGGAATCGGGTCTTCGCCAACGGCAGTAATTAGAGTCAATTGGATTACCTACTCTCATCGAGAAGCCCTGTGCAACATACCAAAAACCTGCTCGTACGTCATCTGCTAACTGAAATGATTTTCGTAATTCGAATAGACCTGCCTCTGCGGGGTAACCAACGTTAAAAACGTATCTGTCTATCATCAACTGTTTCGGCTTGGTAAGTTCAACAAATTTTTGCAGGTGCAGGTCACCATTCATAACCCCTCTCCAGTGCGGGTAGATTTCCGTAATTATTGGTTTTTTAAATGAGGCAAATTCAGTAACAATTGAATCAACTATTCTCATCGGTTCATATGAATCCATTGTATTCGGTTCATCGTTTACGTACCAGTATTTTAAGTTTACTACATTTGAAAAGGAATTAGCGTAAGTTATTAGATTGGGTTTTACTTCTGTCTCAAATGTTTCTTCATTTTGCAATTGCGTCCCAATTATATTATCATAAAGATCAACATAATCTATGTAGAGTTTTCCTACACCGTACCAGTCTAACTGGAATTCAATCCCTGTTAAAGAAATATCATCAATAAAAATTGTATCTGTTTCAGAAAACATTCCTTCAGGAAATTTACCTAAATATTTGTTTCCGAACCTATCAGGATATTGATATATAACAGGAAACGTTTTAAATGTATTTACCGGGAAATCAAATAGTGTAAAATACGTTCGATTTAGTGTGTCTGTTTGATAGCCCCAGTCGTTTTCATTTAGATACCATTTATACCTGTAAATAATTGATAAAGCACAAACAGTATCGGTCGTCTCATACTGTATCGGGTCGTAACTTAATGCCAAACGGTAATCTGCGGTGTACTCAATTTTACTATTACTAAAATTAGCAGTATAATTTTTGTCCTGCTTGTAATTAGGTCCCCATAAAACGCTGTCAATCCTAATTTCACTTGTACTGTCTGTTGCCCAGCACCAGGCACCATTATAGTATTCTCGTTCACCGTAAAGATAACCTTGATTTGGATCCCAGTTATCGTGAGGATGCTTAAATCCTGTTACTAAAAATGCATATTCATCTCTCTCTGCTTCCCATCTTGTGTAGTAACCTTTTGAGTAATAGAATATATACTCTAAATCCTCGCTTTTTTTATGACCCATTAGATTAAATGACGTATTACTGGTTACGTCATTTATATCATCCACTATATAATTTATTCCTGCATCTACCATTAAGTCTATTGATGTTTGTCCTTCATTTTCTATATGTGAGAAAACTCCTAATGGAAAACCCGATGGTGTTTGTGAGCTGCCCTGTGCGATCAGTTCTGTAGCATAGAAAATTAAAAAGACCATTGAGATTAGTAATAAATAGCAGTGCTTGTTCATCTGATTATAATTAATTGTTTTGTCAGATGGAACTCGCAAATAATCATTTCCTTGTTTGTAAGTTATCTCACTTGCTCGTTTCATAACGCACCCTCCTTTTTAGTTAATGAATATTATTTGACTACTATTCCCCCACCAGGGAGAATTTTATTATTATGCTATATACCAGTCTTTGCCGGTCGAAATCTGACTTTATATGTTTTTATTCTATTCAATCTTTTTAACGCGAGCACTAATTTACATAGATTCCCAATGGGACTTCTGTTTATGTGACAGAGTTACTTGATCATAAGCATCTTCTTCATATCAGTAAAAACAGGAATACTATTTTCACTCTTTATCATTATCTGGTAAATATAAATACCCGATGCTAACTGTTTGGCTGTGCTTTGGGCTTGATGAATCAAGCCCCTACCGAACTCCACTTCATAATATCCTGCATCCTGAACCTGGTTAACCAGCACATCAATCAACTCTCCCTTTATATCATAAACATACAGCTTTACATATCCTCTTTCTTCTAACTTGTATGCAATCTTTGTTGATGGATTAAACGGGTTTGGATAGTTCTGGTATAATTGGTAATTGCTTACTGCTGCAGGGTATTCATTAACCGAAGTTATTATCACCGCTAACTCTTCCGAGGGTTGTGATTCATTTCCTTGATTGTCTGTTGCTGTTAGCTTGTAATAGAATGCATCAATTCCCGGGGGAATTATATGCAGGTAAAATGTATCGATAAGCCCTATAACAAAAGTTGTTGAATCTGCAGTGAAGTTTGCCGTTGTATCCCTGAAAATGTTGTAACTGTTAAAATCAGATTCTGTATTCGGGTTCCACGTAAGTGCAATAAAATTACTGTCGATTATTGCTGATAGATTTCGCGGTGGTTTTGGTGCAAGGTCAATATATTCATATCTTTCACCAAAGAGTCCACCATGTAGTCCTATGTCACTTCTCGTTTCATCTATATCCAAAATATCCGGGTCTCCTGCATCTATTAACGGTGAGAACATCTGAAGATGAAAATCAAGACTGTCCTCACTTACCACCATTGGGTCTACTGACAAGTTTGTTGAATCTGGTGTGAATCCTCCATAGTTAATCGTATTATTCCACGAATTGTTATACTGTATTATCGGGCTATCGCCTGGGTCTTGAATTATACCCCTCGGACTATTCATAATGTTATTATTTTTAATAATATTAAAGTTTTCAACGTTTATTCCTGCATCAGTAAAATTACCTATTAGAAAATTATTAAATTCAATAGTTGGAACTATTGTGTTATTTAATCCTTCAGTAAAATTATAGTTACCCTCTGAGATTACAAGATTATTATAAACCCAGGCAGTATCAGAGCCACCACCCTGATATCCATCGGCACCATCACCGTTAAGAAAAATTATGTTGTTTCTTATTGTTGGTCTTGAGTTAAATTCAACTATAACTCCAAATCCATCACAACTAATAACATTTTTTTCAACAACAGGATAATAATTGCCATTAAATGCGTCTATTTCAACACCTCTTTTAACATTTATAAATTGATTGTTAATTATGAGTGACTCTGAATTGGTAATACTTATCCCTTTTTCAAAATTTTGAAATATGTTATTAATAACCAATGAATTTGATAATCTTGATAAAATCCCCCATAGAGCATTTTTCAGTTTGTTTGCTTCAATAACTGCATTAGCTGTATCAGATTTTATTGCAATTCTAGTCCTGCTATTTGCAACTATCACCTGGAAACCTTTAAAAACAGAGCTATCTTCTACTGTAACAGCTGCGAATCCAATAGGTTTTACTAATCCCCTCGTATCAATCACACAACTGTCCATTCCGGCACCAATAAGTGTTAAACCGGGTATCATTATTACCTGTTCTTCATAAATTCCGTTGGCTACATAAATTGTGTCACCAAATACGGATATATTTATTGCACTCATTATGCTGTCTGCTGCAGTTTCCCAGGTTAAGTATGGCGGTGTGTTGCTTCCTTCGTGGCTTACGTAGCGGATTGTGGCAGTAAGTGGTAGGCAGTAAGCAGTAAGCAAAATAATTGTGAGGAATACTTTCATTTTTTTATTCCTTTATTGGTTTATATATTCTTCATTTTAAAAGTATCATCTTATTTATATCTGTAAACACAGGAATACTTCTATCGCTTTTTACCATTATTTGGTAGATATATATTCCGCTTGCAATGTCATCATTATAACCTGTCGCCCAATCTAATCCTAATTTTCCTTTTCCTCTCTCGCTACTGTTTGGTCTAAATTCCACTTCATAATATCCTGCTGTTTGATACTCATTTACAAGTAACTTTACCAATTCTCCCTTTATATCATATACGTACAACTTTACATATCCTGGTTCTATTAGCCGGTATGGTATTTTTGTGCTTGGGTTAAACGGATTTGGGTAGTTTTGAAGCAACTTATATTCTTCCACTACTATCGGGGGTCCTTCAGGAACTCCTGTTACTGTTACGTGTACTTCTTCACTTGTTGCTGATTGATGTCCTGTTGAATCCATTGCTGTTAACTTGTAATAATAATCAGTTGCAAGATACTTCTCCGGCAGATCATCATAATAGAATGTATCCACTACTACTGCTATTATCTTTGTCGTATCATAAATGAAGTTTGGGACTGTATCCCTGTAAACACGGTAACGGTAAAAATCCGCCTCTGTATTTCTGTTCCATCTTAACAGAACAAAACCAGAATCATAAACTGCAGTTAGGTTAGAGGGTGGTTTTGGAGCAAGATCACGGTAAGTATATCTTCCTCCGTAAGGTCCACCCCAAAGTCCAATATCACTTCTGCTTCCATCAATATCAAGTATGTCCGGATCTCCTGCATCAATAAGTGGAGAAAACATCTGAAGATGAAAATCTAAACTATCCTCACTTACTATCATTGGGTTTACAGAAAGATTGGTTGAATCCTGACCAAAATTGGTGTAGTTTATATCGTTATTCCAAGCGTTATTATACTTAAATTTTGCATTCACTCCCATATTAAATCCATATTTTGCATTCATTACTACATTATTATGTAATTGAAGTAAGGAGTCATTTAGCCCAGCTTGTTTTATACCTACTTCCATATCACCTATGACAAAATTATTTCTTATAAGATGTGGGACACCTGTGATTGACATACCCCGAGTATGCGGCTGTTCTCCTTCCGCAATAATTAAGTTATTAAATATTTTTACTGTATCAGAAAGACTTCCAGAATAACCTCTTGCAAAATCATCAATTAAATAAATTATGTTGTTTTTAATTAATGGATTTGTGCCAAAATCAATATCAATCCCAAAAGAATTTGTAGTAATATTATTTGCTTCTATTATTGGAGTTTCACTTACACTAAAATCAACTAAAATTATTCCTGTGTCTTGAAAGTAATCAGAATAAATATTATTACCCCTAACAATAGAACTTGAATGACTTACTCTAATACCTATCCTGTTATTTTCACATATATTATTTTCTACTTTAATGTCGGACTGAAATAGATATATTCCATTTACTCCATCTTTTATCTTGTTGAGTGTAATCAATCCGTATGGTCCTTCACCTTTTATTCCATTACCCACATCCTGATTTGCGACTATTATTTGAAAACCTTTAAAAACACAACTATCCTTTAATGTAACAGAGTTAAATCCACTAAATGCTAATTGCCTCGTATCAATCACACAACTATCCATCCCGGCACCAATAAGTGTTAAGCCCCGTATCATTGTTACCTGCTCTTCATAAACTCCGTTAGCAACATAAATTGTATCGCCAAACACGGAAATGTTTATTGCAAACATTATGCTGTCTGCTGCGGTTTCCCAAGTTGTGTATGGTGGTGTGTTGCTTCCTTCGTGGCTTACGTAACGCACCGTTGCATTGGTGGTAAAGAATCCGCCTACGGCGGACGAGTGAAAAATTAAGAATGAGAGGAGGAAGAATAAAATTCTGGACGAATTGGAATTATTTTTAACCATTTTGATAGCCCTAAAAAATTCAATTTTAATGTAAGAAAAATGAGTGAGAAAAGCGAGGGGGGAGGTGAAAGAAAAAAAATTTGGCGCTCAATAAAGAGGATGATGTTAGCGGCAGACCAAAACGAATTAATTATAGCTGATGAAAGGTAAATGTGAAGATACTATAAAATTTCCATTTATATTCATTTAGTATTAGATTTATTCCGTCTGATTCAATTTAATTTCATATCGTGCGTTTATATAAAATATCTAAAGAATTCGAAGGCAAACTAGCAGGGCTTTCTGCCGGTGTACTCTCATCCGATGAGTTTGAGAAGCTGATAAATATTTATGAAGCTGAGATTAACAGAGTTTATTTTACAGCTACTTCCGAGGCAAATCTTTTCAGAATTATTTATGGAATGTATGATAAGGTTTTCTTAATCAGGGAATGCATCAAATATCCTCATTATCTGGAAATCCTTATCTCAATAGCTGCAAATAGTAATTATTTAACTGATATTCTGGTCATCAACCCGGAAAACTTTTACTGGATTGTAAATCCTTCCACATTAAATGCAAACTTAGCCAAAACTGATTTTAAGAGAGAAATTAAATCCACTCTTTCTTTATTTACTACCTTCCGTGCTAAGATAAGCTCACTAAAAACAATTAAAAGGAAAGAGCTGCTTCGAATAGGGCTGCGGGATATTTACTTAAAAATTCCGGTTAAAAATATTACTGAAGAATTATCCATCCTGGCTGTTCACCTTACCGGTGAATTGTTTTTAATCTGTTACAAAGAGATTCTTAAAAAGAATGCAATAGAAAACCCTCCCGGCAAATACTGCCTTGCATCTCTTGGTAAGTTAGGCGGCGATGAACTAAACTACAGTTCGGATATTGATCTGATCCTTTTTTATGATAAAGAAAGAAAATTTCGTAATAAAAAATATTTAAGTGAACTGCTCACGGAAACAACTTTACTTTTCTTAAAGTCTTCTGCTGAAATTACCGGCGGTTTTCTTTATCGCATTGATTTTAGATTACGACCGGACGGCAGAAACTCCCCGTTATGCAGAAGTTTGCAGGAGTATCTTAATTACTATGAAAGCAGAGGTGAAGACTGGGAAAGACAAATGCTTATCAAGGTAAATTTCCTTGGTGGAAGCAAGTCGTTATATAAAAAATTTATAGACTTCCTTACACCTTTCATTTACCCCTCCGCTCATTCTTTTTCACCGAAGAAGCAAATTTTAAAAATAAAAGCAAGCATTGAAAGAAGAATAAAAGATGAAGACAACATTAAACTTATTTACGGAGGAATAAGAGATATTGAATTTTCCTTACAGGCACTGCAATTACTTAACGGTGGAAAAATTGAAAGCATACGCAATGGCAATACGTTGCACGCAATAGAAGAATTGGAGAAAGCAAAACTACTAAACATAATGGAAGCAAAAACATTTTCGGATGCTTACATCTTCTACAGAAAAATAGAACATTATCTTCAGTTGATGAATAACAGACAAACTCATGTTATTCCCGAAGAAGGTGAACTGCTGGAAAAGATGAGCTACTTTTTGGGTTATAAAAGCAGCAAGGATTTTAAGCACCAGGTTATTGATAACAGAAATAAGGTGCGGAAAATATATCAATCAATTCTAAGCGAAGATGAAACTCACAGTGATGTTAATGCTGTATTAACCGATATTGTTTTTGAAGACAAAATCAGGGCGAAGAATGACTTCCAATATTTAAGAGAAGGTAAGGGAATAACCGGCACACGTACGTTTGATTCAAAATCAATTGAAAGTTTTCAGAAAATTGAAAACCGGATTTATAACTATTTAAAGAATTCAATTTATCCTGATAAAACTCTTTCAAACTTTGTGCGGATAATTAAAGGAGCAGATTTCCCTTCTATTTGGTACCACGAATTTGAAGATAAAACTTTTTTTGAATTCTTAATGAAAGTCTGCGAACTTTCACAATTCTCAATCAATCTTTTTGCAGAAGATAAAGAGCTAAGAGAGTTTTTACTAAGCCGCAAAGTATTTACAAAAATACCTGTCAGAGAATTATCCTTCTTCAATATAAAAACAATTTTATTCTATTTCTCGGTGCAAATAAGTGTTGATATGTATGAGCCGTTAAAGGCATCGGAAATTTTAAGCAAATTAATTCACATAAAAATAAAAACACTTTTTGAAGAGCAAACCAAAGAGATGAAATGGATGAAAGATTATTTTGTTGCAGCTCTTGGCAGTTTAGGATCATCGGCATTAACTTTCTTTTCAGATTTGGATTTAATTTTTATCGTGCGCGACTCGCAAAAGTATCCGAATGCCGAAAAACAATTTCAAAAAATATTAGCTTTACTCAGGAAAGAATTAGAACCATTCACAGTTGACTGCAGGTTAAGACCGGAAGGTAAAAGCAGTCAGCTTATCTGGGATATTGAAAATTCTAAAAATTATTTCAGGAACCGTGCACGCGTGTGGGAGTTTCAGACACTTACAAAAATTTCTTTCATTGCGGGAGATAAAAGACTATTTGAAAATTTTACAAGGGCAGTGATATCATCCGTATCAAGGTTTGATGTAAAAAATATTCGAAGCGAAATGCACGAGATGAGGAAAAAAATCTCATCGCAAAAAATAACAGCCTTATTCGAAATATTTGATATTAAAAAAAATAGCGGAAGTATAACCGATATTGAATTTATTGTACAGTATTTTTTACTTTGCAGCCCGGTTTTGTTTAATAAATCATTGGGCAAAAAAACAACAGAACAGCTATATCTAATTAGTGAATCTTTAGATGATAATTCTGCAAAGATAGTATTAAAAAATGCATTAGAATTTTATAAAAGTGTGGGGCTGCTGAATCAACTAATTTTTAACAATACTACTTCCAAAATTGTTTTAGAAGATAAAACACTTAACAGTTTTTCTAAAAAAATGGGCTATAAAAATCCGGCCCAATTTAAAGATGATATTAAATCCTTTTCAGCAAAAGTAAGAAACATTTATTCACAAATTTTCAGTTAAAAACAAATGGAATTAGCAAAAAAATATTTTTATGTAATAACTGGTTTTTTTGTATTTATGATTTACCTCTTTACTTTAGCTCCTTCGGTGGTGCAGATAGATTCGGGTGAGTTAGCAGCAGTGCAGGCAACTTTAGGGATTGCACACCCAACGGGTTATCCGCTGTTCACTATAATTGGTTACATCTTTTCTTTAATACCGTTACCGTTCACAAAAATATTTCAGCTCAATCTTCTTGCGGCTGTATTCTGCAGCGCCGGTATCGCAGTGTTTGTTTGCACTGCAAAACTTTTGCTGGATAATCTAAATTTGTTCTCCCCTTCCAAGGTTAAAATTGAAAAGAAAAAAAAGGACAAAAGGAATGACAAGAAGGGTGATACGAAAAAGGTGGGGCAAGAAACGACTTTAACGGAAACAGTTAAATATATTATTGCTATTGCCGGTGGATTAATTCTCGCATTCAGCGAAACATTCTGGCTTCAAAGTACCTCGGTAGAAGTTTATTCACTCCATATTTTTTTGATGAATATAATTATTCTTTACCTTGTTAAAGCATTCATTTATGTTGAGAAGGAGAACGATAAGACCAACTTAAAGTTGTGGCTTATCTTTTCAGCATTTCTTGCACTCGGTTTTACGAATCACATGACAACACTCTTAATAATTCCGGGAGTCACATATTTATTTTTTATAAAAAATAAATTCGGCAAAGCAGGATTTATAAAAATATTAATTATGCTTACTGTGTTTTTTCCGATTTTAATTTTAATTTATTCTTACCTTCCAGTAAGAGCGGCACAAAACCCAATATTAAACTGGGGTAATACTACAGATTTTGAAAATTTAATAAGACACATAACCGCCAAACAATACCAGGTATGGCTTTTTGCTTCGTCAGCAGCAGCAAAACGGCAGCTCATTCATTTTGTTGAAACGCTGCCCGGACAATTTTCAATCGCACTGCTTTTATCTTTTGTCGGGTTAATTTCATCTTTTTTTTATGCGAGGAAAATTTTTGTTTTTCTCATCATTATATTTTTATTCACTGTGTTTTATTCAATCAATTATGAAATACATGACATAGATACATACTTTTTACTCGCTTACATTTCTCTTGCTTACTTTGCGGTATTCGGATTGCTGAAACTTTTTAAGATGAACAAAAAGAAAAAAATAATTCTACCACTCATTGTTGCAGTTTTGGTTATAGTAATTCAATTTGTTACGAATGTTAATAAAACCAACCAGAGCGGAATTTATACTTATGAAGATTATACGCGAACCATTCTTAATGGTGTTTCGTCGGAAAGTATAATTTTTAGTTATCAATGGGATTACTTTATTTCTCCCTCATATTATTTCAGGTATGTGGAAAACTACGGTAAAGATATTGCTGTAGTTGATAAAGAACTTCTTCGACGCTCCTGGTATTTTGATCAGTTGGATAGGAATTATCCATTTCTATTCGAAGAGTTGGAAGATGTTGTAAGTAAATTTAAAGCAGCTTTACTGCCCTTTGAGAGAAGTGAAAATTTTAACTCAAAATTGCTTGAGGGTCTTTACAGAAGATTGATGACCGGATTGGTTGCAACAAATATTGATGAAAGAAATTTTTATATTGCCCCGGAATTATACCAAAATGAAATGCAGCGGGGCGAATTTAAATTACCGCAAGGTTATCAACTTGTGCCGGATAATTTACTATTTAAAGTTGTAAAGGGCGATGAGTATGTTCCGGCATCCGACCCTGATTTTCAAATAAGATTTACTGACAAGAAAAACTATTACCTTGAGAAGATAGAGTATTTTACCGGCTTTATGCTTTTAAACAGAGTTAATTATGAATTGCAGCATGGAAAAGTTGAAAGAGCAAAAGTTTATATGCGAAAGCTTAAAAAAATTCTACCTGATTATAGTATCCCAATCACTTTAAAAAATGTTTTGCCGGATGACTAATCTTCCAAAGCTTCAAGCAGTTCTTCTTTTCTTTCCTGCGTAAGTTCTTTCTCTGTTCTGAAGGATTGCAAAGTTACATCCATTTGCTGAATGAGGTTTCGTTTATAGTACTTTGGTGCGTACACGCTGCCGTCTAACATATAAAGCCGTTGAGTATCTTCATCATAAAAAACATAGTTAACAAACGGACCACCCATACCTTTTATGTTCAAATCCCACAAACCCTGCGTGAATAAAGCATATCTACCGTTAAAGTTAACTTCGTTTACAGTAAAATAATCTTCAGCAATAACAACGTAACCTTTATTATCGGCTGTTAAATAAAATTTATTTGTAACTCTGTTTCGTATAACTTTAATAGAATCTTCATTTAAATATTCCGGTGTTGCGTTATCAATCCAATGAATGAAAATCCATCTTTCCATCCCGCTGCCCGGTGCACGCCTTAACCATACAAAATTATCTACGGGTTTATTAAGTGCAAGATGATAATCTGCCTGAACATAAATTATCCAGCCGTAATCTTTTAATAATTTGCCTTCAATTTCTTTTCGTTCATATTTTGATTTATATAAACTGTTGAATAATCTTTCATCCGAATTTTTTTGAAATGCGTAAAGAAGATTATCTGCATTCCCTAAAATTTTAGAATTCAGTTTTTCAATAGATGGAGCAGCAAGAACAGCAACAAATTGGTTTTTTGCCCAGAGATCATTCTTATAAACAATAAAATCCGGATCATCTTCCATTTTTTTTTCAACGGAGGAATCTACCACTATAGAAATAAAATCAGATGTTTTTGAACCTGAATTTAGAGGCGCAGCAATAATGATATTTTTTTTTCGTTTATATTTATTTATCTGTGACGGATTAATTCTTTTAAGCGTAAATATTTTTTCCGGCTGGGGGGTGTAAATTATTCTTTCGAATGTTGAATCGAGAGCCGCTTTAATTTCGAGATATTCCAGTGAATCTGCCACAACAAAAATTTCATCTTCAAAACCTTTTGCGGGCTTGTTTGATGGATCGCATCCGTAGATAACTAATAAAATTATAACGACAGTAAATATTTTTATTGAAACCTTCATAATCTAACCCGGTACTCTTGATAATGTTAATTCAAGATTTGGTAGAAATATTATATAAAGTATCCACATTGTAAAGCCAACCGCAAATGGAATTGAAAGATTATCATCAACATATTCAGAAGAAACATTTTCGATTATAGCACCGACAAATGCTGCGACAAAACCAATAATATATTCTTCGTAAAAATATCCGATTTTTGGAGTAAATAATATAACTATGCTTGAACTAATTAAAAAAGCTAAAGTTCCCTCAAAACTTTTATAAAGGAATTTGTGTTTACCGAACCTTCTTCCTATCAGTGCAGCCATAGTATCGCCGATAATAAGAATTGAGAATGCAGTAATAAAAATTATTTTCGGAAAGACAAGCACACCAAAAATTGCAGATAGCAAAACATAAGTTGCACCGTTTAAGTTTTTCTTATCGCTATCAATCTCATGACGTCTTAATAAAAAGCCAAATAATTTATAAAATACTTTTCCTATTTGCGGCGATAAATATCTGGTAAGATCAAGAGTAATGGCGAATGCTGCCAGACTACCCAATATTATAGCAGCCGTTGATTTGGGAATAAAATAATATATGATTGGAATTGACAAAGAAAAAAGATGAATCAGTTTCCTAACCAATTCATCTTTATAATCAATCGTACCGCGATCAGTTGGAGTCATCTTTAGGAACTTTATCTTGATCTTTCCGCTTTTCAATCATTTCCTTTACATGCTCGGGTACTTCCTCGGCACTCACTTCACTCTTAGTTGATGCTTCACCTTTTCCGTTTTCCGGAAGAGGCGGTAATTCTTCACCCTTAATTATAGTGTCAATTTCATTACCTTCAAGTATCTCTCTTTCTAACAATTCTTTTGATAATTTGTGTAGAATTCCCATATTATCTTTTAATATCTTCTCGGCTCTTTCCATACCAAGCTTCACTATTTTGCTTACTTCTTCATCAATTTCGATAGCGGTTTTTTCACTATAATCTCTGTGTTTTTGAATTTCGCGACCGAGAAAAATTTCTTCTTCTTTAGCACCGTAGCTCAATGGTCCCAACTTGTCACTCATTCCCCACTCACAAACCATTTTGCGTGCAATACCCGTAGCTTTTTCAATATCATTACCGGCACCGGTTGTATAATGATTAAACACAATTTTTTCCGCTGCTCTTCCGCCTAAAGCATAAGTAATTATAGCTTCAAGATATTCTTTAGAGTATGTATGCTTTTCATCAATAGGAAGATAACTTGTAACACCAAGTGCTCTGCCTCGTGGAATTATGGTTACTTTATGAACCGGGTCTGCTTCCGGAATCATCCTCGCCACAAGTACATGACCAATCTCGTGATAAGCAGTCGTTTTCTTTTCTTCCTCGGAAATGATGAGACTCTTTCTTTCCAATCCCATCATTACCTTATCTTTGGCTTCCTCAATATCTATTGACTCAACCTTTTTCTTGCTTTTACGTGCAGCAAGTAATGCAGCTTCGTTAATAAGATTGGCTAAGTCAGCACCCGCTAATCCAGGGGTGCCTTTTGCGATCACTTCAAGGTTTACATCATCGCCTAAGGGAATATCTCTTGTATGAACCTTAAGAATACCTTCACGCCCTTTTACATCCGGACGGTCAACAACTATCTGCCTGTCAAATCTTCCGGGTCTTAGTAATGCGGGATCAAGAATATCGGGACGGTTTGTAGCTGCAATAATTATTACGCCGCTGTTCTGTTCAAATCCATCCATTTCAACAAGTAACTGATTTAGAGTTTGTTCACGTTCATCGTGACCGCCGCCAAGTCCAGCACCTCTCTGCCTTCCGACTGCATCAATCTCATCTATAAAAATAATACATGGCGCATTTTTCTTTCCCTGCTCAAAAAGATCTCTTACTCTGCTTGCACCAACACCAACAAACATTTCCACAAAGTCGGCACCACTTATGGAGTAGAACGGAACGCCGGCTTCTCCGGCTACTGCTCTTGCAAGCAATGTTTTTCCCGTTCCGGGAGGTCCTAAAAGAAGAACTCCTTTAGGAATTTTTCCACCGAGTTTTTGAAATTTGGTAGGTTCCTCTAAAAATTCAATTACTTCCCGCAGTTCAACTTTTGCTTCATCAGCTCCGGCTACATCATTAAAGGTAACCTTATGACCCGATTGCGTTATTAATTTCGCTTTACTTTTGCCGAATGAAAAAATGCCGCGTGAACCACCACCCTGCCCCTGCATTCTTCTCATAATAATTACCCAAACGGCAATTATTAAAATCCATGGGAGAAAACCGATAATAATGTTTAACCATTCATTAGATTCTTTTTCGAAGGAATATACTATTCCTTTTTCCTTCCAGATAACTTCCTGATCTTTAATAATGGGCTCAGGTATATAAACTGAAATAGCATTAACCTTTTTTGGTTTTCCGTTAATTGTAATTGTTGTTTCGGATGTTAAATCGGCAGTAAAGTAATAATCGTTGATATCAGATTTTGTGATTGTTGCTTCTTTAATTTTATCCGGTTGTTCGAGTAATCTTTCATAAGCATCAAAAGGTATTTCTGCATAATTAACCTGATCTGTTCTAACCAACTGCATTACAATAACTGCTGCAACTATAACTGCTCCCCATCCAAAAACCATCCTAATAATTTTCGTCCAATCAAAATTGTCGTCCGGTTTATTAGGTTTGTTGCCCTTTGAATCCTGGGGATTTTGTTTTTTATCTTTATTATCAGACATAAAATTTTTCATATTCAAATTCATTCTTTTGTTATTACTCTGTTTCTTTTCTCAAAACATAAATTGATCTTAAGTTCCTGTATTTTTGAGCATAGTCAAGCCCATAACCAATAACGAATTGACTTGCAATATTAAAGCCAATATAATCAATTTTTATCTTATATTTAAGACTCTCCGGTTTCACCAGCAGTGAAACAACTTTTATACTTTTCGGATTATTTTCTTCAAATAATTCCTCTATATATTTTATTGAAAGCCCTGAATCCACAATATCTTCAACTATAATGATGTCTCTTCCATTAACATCACAGTTAAGCTCTTTTAACATTTTCACCTTTCCGGAAGAGAGTTTTGCATCTCCGTAGCTCGATAGCTTAAAGAAGTCAATTTCGCAATCAATTTCAACACATTTAATTAAATCGGACATAAAAAGGAATGAGCCGTTTAAAACACCAATAAAAACCGGAACACTTCCCTCGTAATCCTTTGTAATTTCTTCCCCAAGTTCGGCAACTCTTTTCTGTATTTGTTCCTCTGTAAGTAAAGGTACAAATATCTCATCACCAACAATTACTTTTTCTTTTGGTTCGTTCATCAGTTCAGGCATAATTCCAACACTTTTTTTGTATTAGCCGAAATTTTGTAGCGTTCATCAATTCTTATACCAACTACCCAAACAATCATTCCGGAATTTGTTAATACTAGTTGTTCTTTTTTCTCTGATGATCTTATTTTTTGTTCAGTTAAAAAATCAGAAAGCTTTTTTGAGTTCTTCATTCCCAATGGATAAAAACGATCGCCGTCTTTCCATCTGCGTACAACAAAATTGCTTTTAATTTTATCTGCGGAAATATATTCTTTGTTGATTGTATTATAAAAACTTAGTTTATTCCGATTAGACACACTTATTGAGACTGATTTACCTTCAAATTGTTTTTCTTCGCCTATTTTTATTTCAACCTGCTTAACATTTTTCATCTCTCTTTTTTTTAAATAGATAATAATCGAATCTCTTTCTTTTACCGCAACAATTCTATTCGGAAATTTTATCTCCCTGCCGGTTTGAGCTTTGATAAGCTTTAACAAATCCAAAATGTTTTTACTTTCTAATTCTTCATTGAAATATTTTCTTACAGTTTTCCGTAGAACATCGCCGTATAATCGTACATCAGTTTCTTCTAAATGTTTCAAATTGATAATTAATTGTTGCTGCTTATAAGTTATTGTTTTTTTAACAGCGTTTTTAATTTGTTCATCAATTAAAGAAGTATAACCTCGGATAATTTCAGAAGTTCGGAATACAGCACTATCAAATTGCGGATTAAGTTTATTTTTTATTAAAGGAATTATTTCATTCCGCAGAAAATTTCTCTGATAATCATTTTCAAAATTGCTGCTGTCGGTTCTGTAATTTATTTTTTTATTATGAAGGTAATCCAAAATTTCCTTTTTTGAGAGAACAAGAATCGGGCGGATAATTTTTCCTCTTCTTTCGGGAATGCCCGATAAACCTTTTATTCCCGTACCTTTAATTAAATTAAGTAAAACAGTTTCAGCGTTATCATCTGCATTATGTGCCGTTGCAATTTTTGTGTAATTATGAGTTTTAGCAATCTTTAGCAGCTCACCATATCTTAATTCTCTGCCAGCTTCTTCAAGTGACATTCGATTTCTTTTTGCATAAAGCTTCACATTTTTCGAAGTTGAAAAGAAAGGAATTCTTTTTTGTGCTGTAAAGTTTTTACAAAATTGCTCATCAATATTTGCCTCTTTTCCTCTTAAATTATGGTTAAGATGAAAAGCAGCTATATCCATATTAAATCTTTTTTTATACCTAAGAAGAAACTCGAGTAAAAAAACCGAATCCGCTCCGCCGCTTAGTGCTACCAAAATACTGTCACCGGCATCAATAAGCTTTTTATTCAGAATAAACTTTACAACCTTTTGCTCAGTTGATTTAATCATTTCATCTGATTATAATTTTATATTATTTTCCCGACACCTCGGGAAACTTGTCCCGATCCATCGGAACTCGTTTCATTTACTAAAAAGTAATTTCTAAAATATAAATTTAATACATTGCCAGGCAATTAATTGTGGAATCCTTTAGACCGGAAAATATGGTAGTGTATTTTAACTTTTGCTGAATTCTATTCAATACTCAATATTTCAAATTCAAGTAAACCTGCAGGTGCTTTTACTTTTACTTTATCGCCAACTTTTGCACCTATTAATCCTTTACCAACGGGAGATGTTACAGAAATTTTTCCTTCCTGGAAATCTGCCTCTTCAGGAGAAACGAGAAGATAATCGAATGATTTTTTTGTTTTTAGATTTTTAATTTTTACTTGCGATAAAATTCCAACCTGTCCTTTAGTTAACTGAGATTTATCTATTATTCTTGCGCGGGAAAGCGAATCCTCTATATGGCTTATTTTCAGTTCGAACAAACCCTGTTCTTCTTTAGCGGCATCATATTCGGCATTTTCCGAGAGATCGCCATGAGCACGTGCAGTAGCGATTTTTTCAGCCATTTTTTTTCTGCCGTTAGTTTTCATTTCTTTTAATTCTTTTTCTATTTCCACTAATCTTTCTTTAGTCAGATAAACGAAATTTCCCTGAGACATAATTTCTTCTCTTGTTGATGAATGATTTAAAAAAAATTGCCACCGTCTCTCTATTGGGGCAGTGGCATGGCAAAAATATATATTTAGTGGAATGATGTCAAGAAGATAATTTTAATGTGAGTAATTAATTTTCATTTTTCATCTTTTTAGAATCTATCTATTTAATTAACTTTCTTTAATGAAAAACAAAAAATTAAAAGTAGCTATCGTTTATAACGAAGCCGCACCGGAACTTTACCAAAAATCTGCAGAATCCGAAATATCCACAGGAAGTTTTGTACCTTATTTTGAAGTTGAAGAACTTACTCCAATGGAGGAGTTCGATTATATTGCCAAAAAACTAAAAAGAGTCGGTATAAACGCATATACTTTGAACATAATGGATAATGTTCAGTTAATGCTGAATAATTTTAAGAAAAACAAACCTCATGTGATTTTCAATTTTGTTGAGTTGTACAAAGATGAACCTCAATACGAAATGAATGTGGTGGGTCTGTACGAATTGTTAGGTATTCCTTACACCGGCGCACATTCAATGGCACTTGCAAATTGCCAGAGTAAAATTTTTGTAAAACGATTACTTCGATCAAAAGGGATAAAAACTCCCAACTTTTTTATTGTCGAAAAAGAAAAGAATAGATATCATCACAAACTAAACTTTCCTCTTATGGTCAAACCAGTTATGGAAGATGCAAGTGTTGGCATTGAAAATGAATCGATAGTAATTGATAATAAGCAAATGAAGGAAAGGATTAATTATATACTTAAATATTTTTATCAGCCGGCACTTGTTGAAGAATATATAGACGGAAGAGAATTAAATGTGGCAGTTTTAGGTGATAAAAAACCAAGGGCTTTGCCTATAAGTGAAATAGATTTTTCAAGAATGCCGGAGAATCTTTACAACATAGTTAGCTACCAGGCAAAGTGGAACCCAAATCACGAATCATATCATAAAACCATTCCTAAATGTCCTGCCCGCCTTCCAAAAAAAGTTGAAGCCAAAGCAAAAAAAATTGCATTGGCATCATTTAAAATAATGGGCTGCAGAGATTATGCAAGAATTGATATGCGTCTTTCAAAAAATAATGAGCTGTTTGTACTTGAAGTTAATCCGAATCCTGATTTAACAGACGGTGCGGGATTTATGCGTTCCGCAGGTGTTGCGGGATTAAGCTATGCACAAGCACTGAAGAAAATTGCATTGCTTGCGTGGGAAAGAAGAGTTAACGGGAAATAAGAATAACTTAACTTAGTTCATCTCTAATTTGAATATTGAATAATGATTAACGAATGAAGATTTATGAAGTTCAAGAACTACACCTGAAATCAAAACTCAACATTTCTAGCTTACCTTGCTGTGTAACCGGTTTTCCATTTACTCACTATCATTTTAAAAATTCAATCTTATTATTTCAATTATTTCTTTAAGATTTTGTGCTTCAAAATCCGGTTTAATTTTCGCATCATCTCTCAGCGGATAATTTGTTTTGCCAGTATAGATTAAAATCCCCTTTCCACCTGCTTGTTGAGCACCAATGATATCACTATCAATATCATCTCCGATCATTATAAAATCTGAACCTTTTGAAAATCCTAATAAATCTAAGGCAGATTGGAAATAAATTTGTGATGGTTTGCCAATTAATATTGCTGTTTTCCCTGATGCATATTCAAGCGCATTAATAAAAGCGCCGGCATCTAACGAAAGCTTTCCTTCGGGATACCAAAATTTGTTTTTATGCATTGCAACAAATTCCGCCCCGGTATAAACTTTGTTGAATATTTCATTCATCATTTGAAAATTCCAATTTTCACCGTTATCTCCAATTATTATTGCTTCAGGATTTTCATCATCTATATAATTATTAAAGAGTTGTTTAATTTCATCAACACAATAAACTGATACTTTTTTATGATGCTCATTTACATATTGAAGCGTGGCATCGGCTGCGGTCATTGCCGGAACTTCTGAAGGAAGTTTATTATCATCCAGAAATTGTGTGATCCCTTTCCCGGTTTTTAAAGTAGAATTACTGATAATGTACGAGGGAATATTATTCTCTATAATAAAGTTCAGGAATTCACCTGCATCAGGCGCAGGATTATTCCCTAATCTAATCACTCCGTCAAAGTCTATAAGAATTGGAATTTTATGCATAATAAAAATTTGTTATTATAATGTTTTAAAATATAAATTTCAAATATTTAATGATATAAATCTCGCCATAAATCTAATTAACTCTTACAAATATAACTTGCTATTTAATTTTATTTAATTAGATTGGATTAAGCAATCACTAACGGATATGAAAACCATAATAAAAATATTTTCATTTCTCCTTTTCTTATCTCCGCTGTTTCCTCAGCAGCTTTATGAAGAGCAAATTATCCCATTTGACGGATTGGATAGTGATCATTTTGGCTCTGCAGTTGCAGTCAGCGATAGTTTTCTTTTTATATCAAGTCTTCGTTATAGTGACCATACTCAAAATTCTGTTTACGTCTATAGATTAGAAAACAATAGTTACAGCTTTCTATACAAAATTTATCCAAGCGATACACAATCCGGCACAAACGGAGCACTTTTTGGAGTAGCGTTATTATATAGTGATGGACAATTATTTGTAGGAGCGCGAAATAGAAAGATAAATAATATACCGATTGGAGCAGTTTATCTTTTTGAGTATGAAGATTATCATTGGGTAGAAAAACAAATTATTCTTCCACCACAACCATTTTCCTTCGGGTCGTGGTTTTCCAGTTTTATCTCAAAATCGAATGATTATTTATTAATTGGAGCGAATCGTTATGATTCAGAATTTGAAAGCTCGGGAAAAGCTTTTTTATATAAATTTATTAATAATCAATATGAACTCTACCATGAATTTTCACCTTTTGATGCAAAGGAGGATCAACATTTTGGAAGCAGTGGAATAATAAAAGATAATACAATACTAATTGGCTCACCTCTTGATAGCACTAAAAGCGGTATATATTCAGGATCTGTTTATGTTTATTTCAAGGAAGATTCGTTATGGACATTCAACCAGAAATATGTTCCGGAACCAAACTCTGAGTATTTTAAGTTTGGAAGTGCAATGGCTGCGAATGACGATTATGTTTTTATTGGAAAATCTGATGACAACCCCGGGAAAGTATATGTTTATAATTATTATCCTCCTTTGCTGGACTATGATCAGTTTATTGAAACAGGGGATAATTTCTCTGGCGACCTGTTCGGGGTTTTTATGTTTCCGAAAGGTGATTCACTTTTAGTTGGGGCATTTAACGATACAGTGAAAAATGATTTGTCGGGCGCAGCATATTTATTTGTTAATAAGGGCGAAAGATGGGAGAAAAAACACAAAATCTATCCCTCAGATGAGGTGAATACTAGAACATTTGGGTATAGGGGTATAATTACAGAAGATAAAATTTTTATAGGTGCTCTTGGAACTAAGGTAAATAATATTAGATCGGGAGCCGTGTATGTGTATGCCTCTATGCCATTATCTGTGGATAAAAATTATACATTAAATCCTAAAGATTTTTATTTATCCCAGAATTATCCAAACCCTTTTAACCCAACAACAAATATATCTTATTCAATCTCACAGAGAAGTTTTGTTACACTGAAAATTTATGATGTTTTGGGAAATGAAGTTACAACTCTTATTAATAAAGAAGTGCGGGCAGGAAGTTATGAAGTAGAATTCGACGCAAACAATTTGCCAAGCGGTATTTATTTCTACCAAATTCGAGCGGGGGCTTTTGTTGATACAAAGAAATTAGTTTTAATGAAATAAGTTTCGATACCTTATTGTGAGACTCTTAAGATTTATTCTTTATTTTTCAACGAGTCAAATCATTTAACTTTAAATTAAAAATAGGCGGCTTTAAGCCGACATTAAAAGTTAGACTTTTACTTCAGCAAGCTGTGGGTATTTTGTTTTAACAAGTTCAAACGAACCGAACATCAGCGTTACAAAAAAGAGATCACCTAATAAAGTATAGTGAAAGAAAGGAATTGCAGCAGTGTAACTTGCAGCAAGTCCGCTTAAACCTTTCGGATAGTAAATTCCAAATGCCCAAACTGCGAAATTTGTAATAACAAAAAACAAAACCGATGCAGAAACCGAAGCGAGAAAAATATTTGACACTTTTTTCTGTTTTATCATTAGCATTCCAATTCCAACAATAAGAACAAAGCTCAAATAAACTGCCCACATTGTTGAATGAAATCCGAGAATTAAATCGGTTATAAACATTGCAACAAGCGGAATTAAAAATGCTACCCACCTTTTTGTAAAATATGCGCCGCCAAATAATGCCATTGCTGCAATTGGTGCAAAGTTTGGAGGATGCGGAATAAGTCTTACAAAAGCTGCAATAAATATCATTCCTGTTATTATAATAAATTTTGGAGTGATGGTTTTTGAGTTCATTACATTACCTTTCATAATTAAAATTAATTTTATGATAATTCAAATTGTTGATATTCTTTCTTTACAATTTACAAAATAGTATTAATTAAAAAAGCAATCAAAAATTACCGGAATTTTATAAATTTACTTTAACTCCCAACGAACCCGAAAAACCATAAGTAGCATATCCTAAAACTTCTTCATAGTCTTTATCAAAAATATTCTCAATTCTACCGTTTATAGTTATCCAATGTGTAACATCAAACTGAGCGGCAAAGTTTACAATTGTGTAATCTGCCATTGTAACCCGTGCTGCAGGAAAAGTTGAAAAATCCTTGTCATCTCTCTTACCAACATATATAATTTCCATTGTAATATTTCCTCTATCGAGGAATGAGTATGTTGTTATTAATGCAGCTTTATGTTTTGGTCTTCTTAACAAAGGCATATCTTTATCCGGTGAACCTTCACTTTTATCGTTTGTTTCCATAAAAGTATAGTTTGTTTTTATCTTCAGATAATTCGTAGCGTGCAGGCTAAAAAACATCTCAATCCCTTTTGTTTCAGCTTCATCTATATTGATTGATTTAAAGTTTTCATCAAGACCAATAAGATCAGTAAAACTGTTATGAAAATAAGTAACTCCAAAAGATATTGATTGCTTAAAGAAAAACTGTTCAACTCCTGCATCCCACCCAATACTTTTTTCCGGATCGAGGTTTACATTTCCAAAGAATGGGTCGTATAAATAGAATATTGATGGGGCTTTGAAACCTGTCCCGATAGTAGCTTTTAGCTTTGTTCCTGTTTGCCAAAAAATATAAGCAGGAGCAAGTCTATAAGTAATTGCCGATCCGAATTTATCGTGATTATCATATCGAATTCCTGAGGTTGCAAACAAGCTTTTGCCGAGTTTTAACTGGTCTTGTAAGTATAGTCCAAAAATTGTGGCTTTGCTTTCAGGAATAATACTTTCAAATGGACCAAAAGCGGAATTTAAAAAGAATTGTGTCGCTGCCTGTTCTGTTTCTGTATCAAATCCAAATATTACTTTGTGATCTTTTGTGATGTTAAAATTATTCAACCAATTAACAGCATATCTTTTACCAACATATAAACTTCTCGATGATGCCGGGTTATTTAACGTTGAGTCATAGCTGTATTTTCTAATATTTTTAAAATAGGAGACGTCGATTTTTTGATCCCAAAAACTATCAAATAATTTGAACCCGCCTTCTAGACGGGAAACAAATTCCTCCTGGTTGTATTTATAGGTTGGATCATCGCCAAACACGCCGCCGTGCTGATCGTAATCAGCTTTTGTTTTAATGAACCTTACCAAAAGGTTAATATAACTACTGTTATTAAAATCATAACCAAGCCGTGTAGAAAAATTATTTCCTTCATAACTATCTTTTTCAGAATTTCCATATTTTTCTCCGGCAGCAGAAAATCCATCTGATTTAGTTCGACTTAAAGACAAAGTATAGTTAAAAGCATTTGTGCTGCCTGTAATTCCTAACGCACCTCTGAAAAAATTGTAAGAACCACCTTCAGCAAATAAATTGATCGATGGTTTTCCACTTCCTTGTTTTGTTATAATATTTACAACTCCTGATAGTGCATCAGAACCATATAGTAAACTTTGCGGCCCGCGCAGAATTTCAATACGTGATATTTGGTCGGTAGTAAGGTTCGCAAAATCGTAAACATTAGATGGATCGCTTGTAAGATTCATTTTAATACCATCTACCAATACAACTGTATTGCCGCTATTACCTCCGCGAATACTGATGTTTGAAAGTGTACCGATTGGTCCCTGGGTGGTGTAACTAATCCCGTATTCAGTTTTGAGTAGTTCAAAAACGTTTAACTTGCCGCGGCTTGCAATTTCGGAAGAATCAATAACTGTTATGGAATTTGCCAACTCAAGAGTATTAGTGTTTGTTTTGGTTGCAGTTATTACCACTTCGGAAAGTTTATAAACACCTGATGTATCAGTTTTTTGAACAATATCTTTTTGTGCAGTAAGGAAAGAACTGCATAACACAGATAGAAGAATTAAATAGAAAATGTTTTTTAACTTCATTGAAGTTACTCCTGTAAAAAAGTTGAAAGTAACTTCGCTGAGTGATACGGTATGATAAAACGAAATGCATTTACAGATCGTTAATCTATCCTCGCTCGCGAAGGTTGATTATAAAATTTTATGGCAGGTCTCCTGGCTTTATCAAAGAAGAATGTTTTGTGTAAAATTCAGAATGAATTCAATTCTACATTCTAAATTCCTAATTCTACATTAATAATCACAGTTGCGCGACAGCGCCGGACTTACACCGGACTTCCCTATAAATCCCGTTATCCCGCCGAAGCGTGACCGGGACACCATAAAAATTTGAAAGAACTATACTAAGTTATTTTATAAATAGTTAATATCAAAACAATGAGATTTTTAAAAACGGACTGTTCAAAAACACATGTTTTCTTTTGATTTTATAAGCTTAATTTGATAAGTTTGGTCTGTTAATTATTGATGTTATAACTTATAAAAAACTTTACTTTTAATGCTTTTCAAACAATTACACTTCAACTTTTTCATTCAGAATAGTATCATCAAATCATTTATAAAACTAATTTCAGTTAGGAAAAGGAGAGTTTAATGGGTTGGATATTAAAATTCGTTGACTCTTCCATAGGTAAAAAATTTGTGATGGCAGTAACCGGTTTATCACTTATACTTTTTTTAATAATTCATCTTGCAGGGAATTTAACCCTTTATATTAGCGAGGAAGCATTTAACAGTTATGTATCCACGATTGATATTATTAAACCTTTAATCAGAGTGGCAGAAGTAATACTTGCGCTCTTCTTCATCTTTCATATTTATAATGGTTTTAGGTTATGGTATGAAAACAGGAAAGCTAAATCTTCAAAATATAAAGTTAACGTATCCTCGAAAAACAGTACAATTTATTCACGGACAATGATAATATCCGGAAGTATAGTATTTATTTTTCTCATCTTACATCTTTCTACAATGTGGTATGCTTTTAATTTCGGAGAGCATGGAGAAAATCATAGTTATTATAAGATTGTATTGGATTGGTTTTCAAATCCCGTATATTCAATGTTTTATGTGTTTGCAATGGTACTCCTTGGTTTTCATCTTAACCATGGATTCCAAAGTGCATTTCAAACCTTTGGCTGGACACATAAAAAGTACACACCGTTTATTGAAAAACTGGGAACACTTTACGCTATTGTGATGGCTGTTGCTTTCGCCTCTATACCCATTTACTTTCTATTTTTCTTTGGAGGTAAGTAATGATAAAATTAGATTCTAAAATACCCGAAGGTCCTATCGCTGATAAATGGACTAATCATAAATTTAATATGAAGCTGGTTAACCCGGCAAACAAACGAAAATTCGATATTATTGTTGTGGGGACAGGTCTAGCCGGAGCCTCTGCTGCTGCTTCTCTTGGTGCTTTGGGATATAATGTTAAAGCATTCACATATCACGATAGCGGAAGAAGAGCCCACAGCATTGCTGCACAGGGCGGAATAAACGCAGCAAAAAATTATCCGAATGATGGTGATTCTGTGTTTCGTTTATTCTATGATACCGTTAAAGGAGGAGACTTCCGTTCAAGAGAAGCAAATGTCTATCGTCTTGCAGAAGTAAGCAACAATATTATTGATCAATGTGTTGCACAAGGTGTACCTTTTGCAAGAGAATACGGAGGACTTTTAGATAACCGTTCGTTTGGCGGCGCACAAGTATCACGTACTTTTTATGCAAGAGGGCAAACGGGGCAGCAGCTTTTGCTTGGCGCTATCAGTGCTTTAAACAGGGAAATTAGCAGAAAAAAGGTTGTGCTTTATACAAGAAGGGAAATGCTTGAAATTGTTTTAGTTGATGGTCATGCAAGAGGAATAATCTGCAGAAATCTTGTAACGGGTGAGATTGAAAAATATTCCGCACAAGCTGTGGTGCTTGCTACTGGAGGTTACTCAAACGTTTACTTCCTATCAACTAATGCGATGAATTCCAATGCAACAGCAGCATGGCGTGTGCATAAAAAAGGAGCGGCGTTTGCAAACCCATGCTACACTCAAATTCATCCAACCTGCCTTCCTCTTCACGGAGGAAGTCAATCTAAATTAACGTTGATGAGCGAGAGCTTACGTAATGATGGAAGAATTTGGGTTCCGAAGAAAAAAGGTGAACCACGAAAACCAAATGATATTCCCGAAGAAGACAGAGATTATTATTTAGAAAGAAAATATCCATCCTTCGGTAATCTTTCACCGCGGGATATCTCATCTAGAAGTGCAAAAGAAGTATGTGATGAAGGAAGAGGAGTTAACGGCGGAGAAGCTGTATATCTCGATTTTTCCGATGCAATAAATCGTCTCGGACAAAAAGTAATTGAAGAAAAATACGGCAACCTTTTCGAAATCTATGAAACAATTACAGGAGAAAATCCCTACCAGGTTCCGATGAAAATTTATCCTGCACCTCACTACACAATGGGCGGGCTTTGGGTTGATTATAATCTGGAAAGTACAATTCCCGGTTTATTTATTCTCGGTGAAGCAAACTTTTCAGACCACGGTGCAAACAGATTGGGTGCAAGTGCATTGATGCAAGGACTTGCTGATGGTTACTTTGTTGCTCCGTTCACAGTTGGAAATTATCTCGCAAGTGAAAAACCTGAAATGATTGATGTTGAACACCCTGAGTTTATTGCTTCTCAAAATGAAGTGGATGATAAAGTGAAAAAATTACTTTCGATTAAAGGCAATAAAACTGTTGATGAAATCCACAAAAAACTTGGCAGAATAATGTGGAATAAAGTGGGAATGGCTCGTAATGAAAAAGGATTAAAAGAAGCAATAGAAGAAATAAGAGAATTAAGGGATGACTTTTGGAAGAATGTGATTGTTGTTGGAGATGGGCGCGATTTAAATCAAACTTTGGAACGTGCGGGAAGAGTTGCCGATTACCTTGAGCTCGGTGAGCTTATGGCACTTGATGCACTTAACAGGAATGAATCCTGCGGAGGTCATTTCCGTGAAGAATATCAGACTGAAGGCGGAGAAGCCTTACGTAACGATGATGAATATGCTTATGTAGCAGCCTGGGAGTTCGTGGAAGTTGGAAAATGGAACCCTCATAAAGAACTGCTTGAATTTGAAAATCTAAAACTAGCTACAAGGAGTTACATATAATGAGTAGCGAAAATTTAGATTTAACTTTGATGATATGGAGACAGGAATCTTCACAATCTGTTGGAAGTTTTGAAGAGTTCAAAGTATCTGTTTCGCCCGATGCATCAATACTTGAAATGCTTGATGAATTAAACAACCGGCTGGAAAAAGAAGGGAAAAATCCCGTTGCGTTTGAAAGCGACTGTCGGGAGGGAATTTGCGGTACATGTGGTTTGGTAATAAACGGGCATCCTCATGGTAAGATACCTAATATTGCTACATGCCAGTTGCATATGAGGAATTTTGAAGACGGTGAAACATTATACATAGAACCATTCAGGGCAAAAGCTTTTCCTGTATTGAAGGATCTTATTGTAGAGCGTGACGGAATGGACAAAATTTTACAAGCCGGAGGTTACATCTCGATTAGCACAGGCGGAGTGCCGGACGCCAACGAAATGCTTATCTCAAAGGAAACCTCATCCTTGGCAATGGATGCTGCAGAGTGTATTGGCTGCGGCGCTTGTGTTGCTGCATGTAAGAATGCTTCTGCCATGTTGTTTGTCGGAGCAAAAGTATCTCAATACGCATTACTTCCGCAGGGACAGCCCGAACGATACAGGCGTGTGCAGTCGATGGTAGCTGTAATGGATGAAATGGGTTTCGGAAGCTGTACAAACACTTACGCCTGCGAAGCCGAATGCCCGAAGGGAATATCAATTACAAACATTGCAAGAATGAACAGGGATTTTATTGTGGCTAAATTTAAATCTCAAGACGAAGATTCCTAGCAGGAGAATAATTTCATATTAACTTATTTCATCCCCGGTTAACCTAGCCGGGATTTTTTTATATTATTGTTGAACAATTGAATTTCCTGTAACATTTCGAAACACTTATAATCTTCCAAAAGAGTTGAATTTTGATAAGCAGTACACGATAATTCAGCTCTAACAAAACTTAAATTATGTGAGTTATACAACTTGTTTATCCCCTCTCTTAACAATTATCACCGTAATCTTTTATAAATAAGCCAATTAGCACCTTTCAGCTTAAAATTTTAATTATTTTTTAATGGGGAATTTTTTATTTTATATAGTCAATTTCAAAAAAAGTGATATGTTCGAAAAAGAAATAAGATTTATTAGCGATTTTTCGTTGAACAAACTAAAAAGCTTTGGCTCGTTCGTGACGTTTGAAAAATTATCGGCAACGGAATTGCACCCTGCAATCATATCTTATATTTCAGCCGAGCTGGATTATATGATTTTCAGAGACAGGAAAAAATTATTGGAGGATTCCATCTTCGATTATTCCGGCAGAGAAATAGCCGATCATTTTAATGTAATTGCCGAAGAATTAAAACAGACTAAAAAGATATCCTACAGTGATATCGAAAAACTTATTATGCAAGCGGTATCGTTCAATATCAACTATGTTGTTCGCCCAAAATGGTCTCTTACTAAATTGATATACAACGATAAGGATTTTGTTTCTGTTGATGAACTCGAGCGAATGCTGAACTATCTTTATTACTTCGATTATGTAAAAAATGTACTCACAGCTTACATTTCTAAAAGAAAAGTAATACAACTTACTCTTACAGAATTTGATCTCATATTAAATAAAATTGACAGAGAACTTTTCAAATCAAATTCGGAAGAATTGATAAACAATGCTCTTCACTCTATTGCCGATTTTTTTAATATTGGCGGTATTGATAAAAACAGGATCTCGCTGCAGGCAGTGGAGATATTTCTAAAAGAAAAAAACCTGATGGACCATTTACTGAAACTCCGCCACGCTATTCCTGATGGATCACGAAAGAAATACGAAATTGACGATATAAAAAAAGTTCTATATGCTACTGCACCGCTCAAACCTGATTCAATTTCGGGCTATGAAGCTGCTATGCCAGCTATAGAAGAGATTGTTTCTGCAGATATAGTACTACAAGATATTGAGATAATCGATACCCCTGAAGAAACAGATGAAGCTAAAGAGCAAAGCAGTTACGACGAAATAGAAATAATAATTGAAGAAAAGATTAAAAGCAGTTCTGTATCTGATGATGAAACTGATATTGAAAGTATGATTGGCGATGCGCTTAAAGATGAACCGGAAACAGAAGCGATTGACGACCTATTACCAATTGAGGAGGAATTTCTAAATGAATTTATGATTCCCGATGAAGATAATTCCAAATCTGCAATACAAGAAGGAGCTGTTGAGTCTGAAGAATCTACAATAGCTGAAGATGTTTCGGAGACTTCGCTGGTAGAAGAATTAAAGGAGTTAATGGATGAAGGAATTAATTCAGAAGAAAGTTCAACAGAAACGGAACCGGTAAATGTCGAGAAAGAAACAATTGTTAAAGATGAGAAAAATGAGATGGAAAAAGATGAAGATACCTCTGAAGAAGATGAATTGCTTGCTTTTTATGAGCAGGAATTAGCTGCAATGGAAGAGGATAGTCCGGAAGTGTTAGATTTTGAAAAAGTGTTAACGGAAGAAACAAAGGATTCGGAAATTGTCCTTACTGATGAAAAAGAGCATAAGGAATTACTGGATGATTTGATTGAAGAAGAACAAAGCGTTGATACTTCTGCGGATGAAAAGTCTCCTCAAATAATTGAAGATAACTTAGAAGAGCAAACAGCGGAGCCATCGGAACCTGATGTTACAACCGATGAAGAAAAGGAGCAGGATGAAGTAAAAGAGGAACAAACCAAAATTGCTGAAGGCGACACCTTCGCCAAAGAAGATTTTGACCTTTCAATATTTGAAGATGAAGAAGGCGACAAAATTGTAGATGAAATAATTGAACGGTTGAGTGAAGTTCCTGAAGAGGAAAATTCCAAAGTCACTGAAACTCCAAAGATTCCCGATGAAAAAGAATTTGATATTGAATCGGATTTTGGAATAGTTGATGAAGATGATAAACCTATAGAAAGAAAAATTGTGGAGGAGATGCTTGAAGAATATTTTGATGATGATAGTAAAAAGGAAGAGAAAATAGATACGAAGAAAATGTTAACGGATGAGCCGGATTTTTTAGATGATGAAAAATCATCGGCAACGGCAGATGAAAAAATGACGGAGAAAAATGGTGAAAATGTTTTCGACACCGACCTTGCATCTTCTATATTAGAAGGCAGTTCGTTTGAAGATGATATTTCGGGTATGATTGATGAAATTGATGATATAATAGAAGAAAATGCCCGTACGTCTAAGATACCTGTTAAGGATACAGAAATACCTGAGAATCAAGATATTCAAGAAACTCCTGTTGATAATGAATTTGATTTTAATGAAGAAACTTCCATTGATACCCCTTCAGTTGAAGAAACCATTAATGAAGAGAAAATTATAAACCCGATTCCCAAAGCTGAAGTTCCGATAAGGGAAAAAGATTTGTTCAGTTATCTTTCACGTAAGGAAGTTAAAAAGATAGTTTCAAACGTATTCTTTAGCGACGATGAAGATTTTGTTACCACTATCGAAAAAATTTCAGAGTGTGCTACCTACAAAGAAGCTACTGAAATATTAAAAGGCGTATTCTTCACTTACCGGGTAAGCCCTTACTCTAAAGATGCAGTTGTATTAACAAATGCCGTTTCGCACTTCTTCAGGCAAGTCTGATGTTTATAGATTATGCGGTTATTGATGTAACTGCCGGTAACGGTGGTGACGGGGCAGTTGCGTTCCGTCGTGAAAAATTCGTTCCAAAGGGAGGACCTGCAGGCGGAAACGGAGGCAGAGGAGGAAGCGTAATTATAGAAGCTCATCACAATTTAAACACTTTACTTGATTTCCGTTACAAGAAAAAGTACAATGCCGAAAATGGCGAGGCGGGCGGCAGTTCACTAAAAGACGGCAAAAGTGGAAAAGATATTATAATTAAAGTTCCTTTAGGAACTGTTGTAAAAGACTTCAAAACAAATCAAGTGCTTTTTGATCTTAACGAAGAAACAAAAACAGTTGTGCTTGTAAAAGGAGGGAAAGGTGGTAAGGGAAACAGTAATTTCGCAACAGCAACTAATCAAACTCCTCGTTACGCCGAGGACGGAAAACCGGGTGAATATAAAAAGGTAATACTTGAACTAAAATTAATCGCCGATGTTGGTTTGGTAGGTTTCCCAAACGCAGGTAAGTCAACTTTAATTTCTACCATATCTGCTGCACGACCAAAAATTGCAAATTATCCGTTCACAACTTTGGAACCAAATCTTGGAATAGTAAAATATAGAGAATACGACAGCTTTACTGTTGCAGATATTCCGGGAATAATTGAAGGCGCACACAAAGGGAAAGGATTAGGTTATAAATTCCTAAGGCATATTGAAAGAACAAAAATTATGCTATTTCTTATTGATATTACCTCTGAAGATTATGAAAAGGATTACGAGATTTTACACGGCGAGTTGAAGAATTACAGCGCAAAGTTAATTGAGAAAAAGATACTCGTTTCTCTATCAAAAGCAGATTTGGCAGATGATGAAAAGATGAAAGAAATATCTGAATTAAAAATCGGTAAGGATAAAAAAATACCTGTTGTTTTTTCTTCAGTAACAAATTATGGCATTCAAGAGATGCTTGATACACTGTGGAATACTCTCAAAGACTCTTCTACTACTTAACTCACCTTGTACAAAATTGTCATTCTGAACGGAACGGTGTGGAGCCAAGAATCTCAAGGATTACAATTTGCACTATTCAGAGATATTTCGCTGCGCTCAATATGACAAAAATCATTCCATTGTGTAACATGAGTAATTAATCTATATAAACCGGAATTCATCGCCGCTTAATTAACCTCCTGTATTCTGCAAATAGAACGGAAATTACAATACTTGCATACCTTGTTTTCTCTATCTTCTAACTGCGAAAGATTAAATTTGCCCGATGATATTTCTTCAACATATTTGCTTACCGATTCAACACATTTCTTTATCATTTCTTCAGCGAGATGCACCATTTTATCTTTATCGTTTTTTGCTCTGCTAATTCCGACTAATTTGCTTCCGAAATCCTTTTGAGTAAACTTAAGTGAAAATATCTCCGCTCCGAAAGGTTCATAATTTTTATTAAGCTGCGATTTAATTAATTCTTTTGCTGCATAAAGATACAAAGGAAGCTGCAATGATAATCCGCATTGCAAATCGTTTTGTGTCGGTCTATTTCCTGAGAGTTTATAGTCAACAATTTTAATTGTTCCATCTTTCTCATTAATATCAACTCTGTCTATTTTACCTCTTACTTTTATATCGCCAATTTCAAATTCTTCGTTGGAAAATGATTTATCACCCGTAAGCCTATCAACTTTACCGAATGCAAGCTCAAAATATTCCGGTATAAAACCATCTGTTGAATTCCTTTCTTCTATTAAAAATTTATACAGAATTGAATTCCTTTTATCATCATCAATTCCGAGTATTTTTTCTTTTTCATAAAAAGTTAATGAAGAGTTTAGTTTCAGCTTATCTATTTTATCCCGCGCAGTATTAAATAATAATTTTTCAGCTTTGATAAAATTTTTATCATCAGCTCCTTGCAGTACTATATTATTTCTTTTTAACCCGGTATAAAATTCAAACAAAATTGTATGCAGTAAACTTCCAAGTTCAAATGCTTCCAATTCTTCCGTTGGTTCTTCCAAAGTATTTAGATGAAGAACACGATCAGCAAAATACTGGTAAGGGCATTTTGCATAACTCTCCAACTGAGTTATTGAATATTGTTTATCCTTTAGTTCCAATAGTTTATTTTTTAATTCATCGGTAAGTTCATTTGTTAGCACACCTGTATATGATGAATCGGTAAACGGTTCATTCAACCTGATTTCGTTTATCTCAATTACTCTCTTTGCCTCTTTTAGATTGAAGACTTCCTCTTCCGGTAAGATAATGTTTGGATGGTTTTTTCTTACGCTTTCTCCAACATATTTTAAAAGTTCGAGTCGTGAAAAAATTATATCGTCATAATCTTCTTCTGTCTTCTCAACTATTTCAAAAGTTACTTTAAATTCCTGTAAGAAGTTTGATTCAACAAGTTCTTTTCTTTCATCAGTTTGCGGATGAGTCAGGTAAAGTCCTTTTTTCCATGAACATAGCGCCTGATAAAAGTGATATCTCTCTTCGGTTTGATGTCTTATCTCCTCCTTAGCAAATGAACCGGAAAAGAAAATCTCCGGGGAATAACGTGTGGGGAAATCTCCATCAGTTAATCCTGCAATAAATAAATAATCGAACTGCAATCCTCTTATCTCATTTAGAGTTGTAACAAGCACGCCGTAACCGGGTTTTTCTTTTATGTTGTAGCGGCTGAATGATGCAATGGTAATTAATTGGTTTAGATAGAATTTTAGGGGAAGCTTTTTATCCTCTCCATATTCAAGCTTCAGTAGATCCATTAACTCTTTTATACTATTTAAGAATGTGTTTACAGCTTTTACGTCTTTTTCAATCGAGTTTTCAGATCCATCTAATATTTTTATGTAAATATTAAGACTATAAATTAAGTCGCAAATGTTTTGGTAAAATGTATTCAGAGTCATCGGCTTTTCAAACTGCTTCAGTAATAAATAAAGCTCAGTAATATCATCAAACGCTTTTTCATAATTAACATTATATCTTCTCATTTCATTTATTGAACCATCATCATTTTGCTGTTCAATAATTGCATCGTTAATACTGTTTATCCAATTCTTAAAACCAGAAATAACTTTCAGCTCAATTGAGGCTTTAAGTAAGTTGTTTAGATCAACGTCACCTATTACAATTATATTATTGCTTAATGCACGAAAAATATTTTTGTAATAAAAATCGTTCTCCAATATCTCAAGTAAATTTATTATGGCAATAATTGGTGAAGAGGTACTTAAAGAAAATCTGTCCGTAAGGTTAAAAGGAATTCCGTAAACACTGAATTGATTGCGTACAATCGGTGAGTATGGTTTGATGAGATTGAACGCCACACAAATTTTATTAGGTGCAGCTTTATTATCAGCAATTAACTTTTTAATCTCTTTGGCAATCAGCGAGATTTCATTTTCTCTGTTAAAAGCGGTTATCTCAGTTATCTGCGATTTAAAGTGAACAGTCTTATTTGTTTTTTTAATGCTGAATAAATTTTGTTTTACATCATCTAAAAACCTTGTTTGTTCAGCTATTGAAAGATCATTAATTACTCTAAATCCTTTTCCCTTCAATTTATTATAGCAGCTATCAAGATGAGAAAAAATTACAGGATTGTATTTGTAATAATCGAAGTATAGGTAAAGATCGACATTATTAATATCGGAAGATGAATTAATTATCTCTATCTCAGGAATTGTAAACTCATCAAATCCATTAATAATTACGGTATTAACATCCGGGAAGTATTCTAAAAATCTTTGTGAAAATCCTTCACCATTAAGATTAAGTAACTCATCATAAACATCACCGATTTCCTTAGCACCAATATCTTCAAATTTACTTTGGTATCTTCTGTAAATTTTAGAGATATCTTCCGTTTTAATTTTTTCAGAGCCGGAAAGTTTTTCTGCTTCCTTCATCAATAATTCCGGAGTAATTCTGTGTCGCTTATATTCCGATATAACATTTTTAACTCTCTCAAGTGTGCCGAATGGAATTTCATCCCGGTAATTAGAAAAATATTTTAATTCGGTTTCCTGAAAACTCTGCTTTAGTAAAACGATTGCAGCTTCGTCGCTTATTAACCTGCTGTGCCCTTCAAATCCCAATAATAGTTTAACCGCAAATGTGCCAATGGTCTCAAGGTTTATACCCTCTGCCACTTTGTTGGGTGATGCGGAAATTAGCTCTCTTTTTAGGAAGCGAATTTTACGATTTGTGGGAACGATGAAAAGTATTTCGTTTAGTTTCCCGGACTTAATTTTAGAATCTACAATGAGATCGAGATTTATTTTTTTTATATCACACTTAGTTAGTATCATTTTTACTTTGTACTACTCAATACAAGATCTCTGTAAGATTTTCTTATCTGTTTCGATTCATCCAATTCCAACAAACTTATAATTTTTTCGAATCTTTTTTTTGCATTAATTTTGCCATTGAGCACAAGCGTTTCAAGTTCCAAAAATTTACCGAGAAATTTTACCGTATCAAGGTGAATTCGTGTGTCATCGTAATTAAAAAGTTCTCGCTTCTTCTTAACTATAACTTTCACATCGAACAAGTTGTTAAAAAACTTTTCGCCTTTACCATTTTCAAATTCTAACACTTCAAAATCAGACCACCGGTTTTTATCATCTTCATTTCTGTTATAATAGATCAAACTTTCATACCCGTTTTCAATCCGCAATTTTAATAATCCTTTGGGAATAGAATAATACACATCTTTCTGTATCAACATTCCCTTATTCTCTGCACCAATTTGTTCAAGAATTTTAATTAACGATTGATGAGATGTTACCTTGATTTTTAATTCTAAATTTGTCGGCACTAATTTACATTCCTTTCAGTAAATTTGTAAAACTTCTCTTCCCCTTCTCGGATTGATTGTATCGTTTTCTGTAGTCGAAAATTTTAAAAAAAGAATGATTGCGTTTCTTCCAAATTATTCTAAACGGAGGTTCGCCCCTCTCTTCAACAGGAAACCATGGCGCAATAATTACCCTGCTACATTTTGAGAATATTTTTATCAAATTCACATATTCCTCTCTTTTAGCCGGATTAATTGCGATGTAAGTTACATAATCATAAACCACATCAAAACCGGAAGAATTATCTGCTTCAAACTTGAAAAAGTCATTTTGGATAAAATCAACAATTACGTTTTCCCTTTTCTCTAATTTCTTTACAAAAATAACCGTAGAAGCAGAAAAATCGACGTTAGTTACTTCAAATCCGGCTTTACAGCTTCTACAGCATTATATCCCTAACTTAACCCGAAATTTATAACTTGCCAGTGTCAAAAATTTTCTTTTCTTTAAGGATACGCTGAAAAAGAAACGAAGGCGATTTTAAATCCTATCCGGTATTGTTGTTTTGATATATGGAATTCCTGTTCATCTACCAAATTCGTCATTGAACACCTAAGGGCTTGAAATTGTTATAAAGTTGTATCATTTTTAAATACATAAAAGTAAAAGTTATGAAAAAGATAATTGTAACATTAATATTACTAATTCCGTTTCTCAATATAAATTCGCAGAGCATCGGTGAATTAGCTCCACCTAAAAAACCAATTGCTTTTCCGCCGAACGCATGGGGATTTGATATAATGATTGGTGAAAGCGGTTTTGGTTTCGGAGGTTTTTACAGACATCAATTGAATGAAGATATTACTCTGTTTTCTGATATTTCTTTTTCAGAGTCTAAGGATGACAGGGAATTCGAATTCATTGATGTGTTTGGAAATACATTTACTGTTGGAAAGAAAAACAGAATTTTTCAGGTACCTCTTAACTTTGGCGCCCAGTACCGTTTTTTCAAAAATGAATTGGCAGATAATTTAAGACCCTACATAAATGCCGGTGTAGGCCCAGCGCTAGTTATAACAACCCCTTACAGTAAAGAATTTTTTAATGCTTTCGGAGATGCACAATTTAAAATCGCTGCCGGTGGTTATGTGGGCTTTGGTGCTAACTTCGGAATCGATACTTCAAACCTGATTGGAATTAATTTTAGATATTATTACATCAAATTTTTTAATGAGGGTGTGGAAAGTCTGGAAGGACGAGTAAAAGATTCAATTGGCGGATTTTTCGTTACAATTAACATTGGGTTTATGTATTAATTATAAGATTTATTCCATTAACCGCTTACTGTTGTTTTACAAATATTAATTTCTATTAATCTGTTTCAAACAGAACTCACTTCTTCCACTTAATAGTACAGCCAATAGAGTAGGTCTCCGGGACTGAGATTTCTTTTTCTTCAAGCATTTCATTTAGAGCATTTCTTAAATAATGGTTAACCACCTTCTCCGGTTCCTGCCAATTGTCATCAATTTTTCCGTGATAAACTAATTTTCTATCCTGACCAAAAAGAAATATTTCCGGAGTATGTGTTGCATCAAATTCTCTGGCAGCCGATTGATCTTCATCTCTTAAATAAATAAAATTAAAATTTTGTTCTGCTGCTCTTTTCTTCATATTTTCAAACGAGTCGTCAGGATAATTAACATCATCGTTAGAATTAATCGCAACAATTGTAATTCCTTTATCTTTATAATCACTCTGGATTGCTTTTATTCTACCCTCATACGCATGTACGTAAGGACAGTGGTTGCAACTAAAAATTATTATCAATCCTATTGTGTCCTTAAACGATTCTGATGAATAGGTTTTGCCGTCAATTCCTTTTGAATTAAATTCGGGAATTTTGCTGCCGATAGATAATGTGTTTGTTGCCATATTTAACCTCTTTGTTTTGCAAGAGAATGTGTAAGTAAATAAATTAAGAAACAATTATTATTTAATTAGTTATTACCAAACATAAATAAAATGGCACAAGATATTCAATTTGCCTGGAGCCTCTACCACGGATACGAAAATTATAAGGATAAACATTTATCCAACCGCCGTTTTAAATATTCCAATATTCTTCCTCTTATTCATCACTTAAAAAATAAAAATATTTTCACGGTTAAAAAAGCCGGGGAATCAGCAGAAGGACGCGATATATATTTAATCTCAATAGGAAACGGTGATAAAAAAATATTCTGCTGGTCGCAGATGCATGGTGATGAACCCACAGCTACAGCAGCTTTGTTCGATATATTTAATTTCTTTCTTACCGAAAATCATTTTACTGATTTCAAACATTTCTTGTTCGATAATACCACTATTAATTTTATGCCAATGGTTAATCCAGATGGAGCTGAATTATTTCAAAGGCGTAATATTTTCGAGATTGATTTGAACAGGGATGCTACACAAAACCAATCGCCGGAAGCAAAAATTCTTTATTCAGCTTTTAATGAAATAAAACCCGATTTTGGGTTTAACCTGCATGATCAGGATAGAGCTTACTCTGCCGGGTTAAGTGGTAAATCTGCTGCAATATCATTTCTCGCTCCACCGTTTGATTATGCTAAAACATTGAGCGAAAGCAGGACAAACTCGATGAAGCTGATTAGCGAACAATATAATTTATTATCTGATTTTATTCCCGGACACATCACAAAGTACCAGGATGATTATGAACCAAGAGCATTCGGTGATAATTTTACAAAATCAGGTTCGAGTATTGTTCTTATAGAATCCGGCGGCTGGCGTGATGACAGGGAAAAAGAATTTTTAAGAAAAATTAATTTTATTTCGCTTCTCACTTCATTTAAAAGTATTGCAGAAGAAAGTTATTTGACAGAAAAGATTGAGACTTACCAATCGCTTCCGAATAACGAAAAACTGATGATGGATTTCATCATAAGGCATATTACAGTTAGGAAGTTTCAAACAAAATATATTGTGGATATTGGAATTAATTACGAAGAGGTGAACATTAACAAAAATTATAGCTTCTATTACAAAGCTAAAATTGAAGACATCGGCGATCTATCAGTTTACTCCGGCTATAAAGAATTGGATGCAACAGGATTGACTTTAATTATAGGCAAGACTTATGAAACGGAATTTAATTCTGTAAATGAAATTAAAAGTGTGGATCCTTCTTCATTATTGCAAAAAGGTATAACTAATTTAAAATTGAGTAATGTAGATATAGAGAATAATTATTCACCCGTTCTGTTCAACATTATTTTAAATAACATAGAAAGAAAAGAAGAGTTAAAAGAAGAAGCCGTTCCGAATTTTATTTTATGTGATGGGAGAAAATTTAAATATGCAATAATCAACGGCTTTCTAATCAAAGCAAATACCATGGGAAGAAAAGAAGGCAATGCACTCATCTTTAAATAAAAATACTCTGAAATCGGATTTCGGAGAGAAAACACTTCCGAACATTAATCATCTTTACACATACGCATTGTTAATTACCGGTGATGAGAGCAAAGCAGAAAAAGATTTAATGAAAACCTATGCTGAAGCTTTTTCATTTTACAAATATCTATCAGAAGAAACACATATAACTTTGTGGCTTACCCGCATAATGATGAACATCTGCAAAAACAATCAGTCATTGGAAAATTCAAAAGTAGAAGATAATAAAAAAGAAGTGGGCGTACTTGTAAGTTTAAACACAGAAGATTTGCAGAAGGATCCTTCATTCAAAATTACACAGAAACTAATCACCGCAATTTCTTCCTTGACCTTTGAATTGAAGGAAGTATTAATTCTAATTAATATATTAAAATTCAATTATGATATTGCTGCCGATTTGATTGATATACCGGAGGGTACTGTAAGAAAAAGAATATTTGATGCGCGGAAATCTTTGTTGATAAATTTACTGCCTGATAGTTCAAAATTTAAGCTGGACCAAAGTTCCCAACTAAATTATGAAGAAAAAAAATTTATAACATCCTATATTGATGTTAAAGTACAAAAGGATCAAAGCTCTGAAAGGAAAAAAATATTTAAACAGGAAATTGATGCACAAATATTTATAAAATCATTTTTAGATGAGCATCTTAATTTACAGCAAGTTAGAGATGCAGTGTATTTTAGAATCATTAAAAATTTTGCACCAGATCAAAAAGATGAAATAAAGAAAAAAAATATCGGAGAAAAAAGAGGACTTGTAGTCGTTTCAACAATTGCAATGTTTATTCTTATTGGAATATTAATTATAATAATTAAGCCACCTGCACTAAGTCCCAAAGAAATTGCTGCCGAACAATTTGGCAGAGATAATATTTTTTTTCGGTTAAAAAACAATCATTCATTTTTTAGTGAAGGCAAATTTACAAGGGACATAGTTTTCGGTGACGAAGAATATTTGAGCAAATACTTAGAATCTTCCGGGTTTGAAAACAAACCGGTCTTCTTCAGCTTCAAAGCCTGGAAAATTGAGAGTTGCTCTACTACAGAGTTTAATGGGAAAATATTAGCAAATTATTTTTATAAAAATGCCGATGATAAGTATTTATACGTCTATCAGGTACCTTTGTCTTTTGTGGAAGAGAAAAATATTCTCCGACTAAGTGAAAATCTGCTGGATTTTTTAAATTCAGGAAAATGTTTTTCTAACAGAAAAGGGGAAGCAGTATATTTATTAAAAAAATCAGGAGAGAATTTCTTTGGTTATGCATTTAATAAGCAAAACAGGGGTTTGATGGTAGAAATCTGTAAGAAATGAAAGATACTATTCCAATTTCTTGTTTATCCGTTTCAATTTTAATAAATTTGTGATCACACATTTCTAACAAAGGCGTTATAGTTGGCTAGATTAAAAAATATTGAGGCATTTTGTTCTACGTGCAATACAATTAGTAAAATGGAAATCTCCGGTGAATTGTCCGGCGATGAGAACGAAAATAAAAGATGGGCAAAATGTAAAAAATGCAAGCAGACAATGGTTATTGATCTGGAAGAAAATTTTGGAGCCACTAAAGTCTCACTTGAAGGAATTGAGAATTCGGAATGTACTACTTACGCCCCAACTAAAACTTATGAACTTGGGGAAACCATTTATCATCAGAATTGGGATGACTTTGGCAAGGTAGTTACAAAAGATACTCTATCGAACGGGAAGAATTCAATTTCGGTTGAGTTTCAGAAAGCCGGACTAAAAAAATTAATAGAATCATTAAATAATTAAGCAACCGGAAAGAGGTGATTAAATTTGGTTGGAATCAATATTGGCGACAACGAATCTATTGATAAAGCACTAAGAAGATTTAAAAAGAAATATGAAAGATCGGGGATTCTTAAAGAATTTAAGAAAAGAACATTTTTCGTTAAACCATCCGTTAAAAAACGAATGGAAAGAATTAAAGCTGCAAGGCGTGCACATCGCCCCATGAGGTTTACACAATAAAATTAAGTCTCTCTTTTTTCGAGGGGCTTTTTTTATTTAAGATCCAAAACAGGTTCAATAATAGTTGGAACTTTTTCTCTTGCATAATGTTTTTCTAAGTGCTTAACAACCTTATCAAAAACCTCGTCAATACTGCTACAAAAGTTTAACAGTTTTAAATCAGACTCGCTTATCAT
>JADFLR010000006.1 GCA_022564295.1 Bacteroidota bacterium
GGCAGGTGAAAAAGATGAGGAAAGTTTACCTCCGTATGTTGTATTAAAAACATGGGCTGATTCATATAATGACCCCCACATAGAAAATTACCAAAAAATGTTTGGTGATAATTTTATTATTATAGATAATACATCAAAACCAGGAACAGATAATGCTAAAATAGATGATTTTAATAAGGCAGCAAAACAAGGAGGAAAAGCATTAGAAAAATATATTGAAGAGTCTGAAAAAGAAGCAAAAGTAATTGAAGACCATATAAAAAATAATATTGATGATATCCTCGAAAACATCTGCTTCGGTTTTCTGAGTTTTGCGGGTAAGGATAATGAACTCCTGAGTGAAGAAGAAAAACAAAATTATTTTGATAATGCTGTTTACATATTATTTAGATTATTATTCATATTCTATGCTGAATCCCGGGAATTATTGCCAATTAGAAAGAAGGAATATAAAGCTAACAGTTTGAATGCATTGCTTAGTAATGCAAGAGGATGGATAAATTCTGGTATGCTCTCTCCCAACTCAACTGAACTTTGGGATGTTTTCAGAGATTTGTGTATTCACATTGAACACGGAGAGAATACTATGGGTATTCCCGAATATGATGGAGGATTATTCGATAACCGTGAACGACCTTTTCTGACAGACCCAAAGAATAAATTAACAAATGCTTATTTCACTAAAGTATTATATAATCTTGGGTATTATCAGAAGCGTAATAGTGAAATAAAAATTGAATATCGGGATCTATCCGTAAGGAGCATCGGGAGTCTATATGAAGGAATTCTTGAGTATAAATTATTTATAGCAAATGAAGAAATAGTTATCAGAGGCAAAAAAATTATTCCTGCCGATACAGCCGGTAAAATAAAGAAAAAGGACAAGGTTATTCCAAAGGGAAATGTATACTTTTCTCAGGATGCTTTTGAGCGACACGATACCGGTTCCTATTATACCCCTGAGGATGTTGTTAATTATATGGTACAGAACTCTGTGAGATTGGGGCTTGAAGAAAGATGGATAGATTTTTTGCCAACAGTTCAAAAATACGAAAAAGAGATTATTAGAGCATTAAATGATGATTCCAAACAAAGCATTCTAAAAAAGTTTGATAACGAATTAATTTATTTCATTAATGAAAAGATTCTTACGTTCAAGGTAATGGATCCGGCAATGGGATCAGGACACTTCTTGGTTAATTCTTTAAATGCCATTACTCATTTCATTATTGAGGTATTGCAATCAAAAGTTTTGATTAGTGATGGACCAATTAAACACGATAAAGAAATACGAACAATAAATTGGGAACTTTTCACTGGCAATAATTATGATATTGACTTAAATCCTGTTGATTGGCGAAGAAAAGTAGTTGAAAGATGTATTTTTGGTATTGATATAAATCCACTCTCAACTGAACTTGCAAAATTATCATTATGGATTGCCTCAGCTTCTAATGGCAAACCTCTAACATTTCTTAATCATCATCTTAAATGTGGTGATTCGATTATGGGTGTTAAGCTCCAGGACATTATGACTTATCCTTCCAATACTGTAGAAGAAAAACAATTGAAATTTGAGGGGCACATTGATCAGGAAATGATTGAAAAGATACAAGAAAAAATCATACATCTATTGTCAATTAGTTCGGAAAAAGTTGAGGATGTTTATAATAAAAAAGAAGAATACTCTGAAATTAAAAAAGATCCATATCTAAATAATTTAAATAATATGGCAACTCTATGGTTAATGATAAATTTTGAAGTTCAAAAAAAAGGAGAGGTCCCTTTACACTTACCTGATGCTGAAAAATATTACAAATATTTGGATAATGCATCAAAATATTTAGATAACTCCGAATGGAATAAATATTTAGGAAATTCATTAGTAGAAACAATAACAGACTTTAAGTTAAAGAAAAAGGTTTTTCACTGGGAATTGGAATTTATTGAATTGCTGGAAATAAGATTTGATACTGTAATTGGTAATCCACCTTATGTTGAAGTTTCAGACAATGACTATGTAGGCATTCCACTTATTGGATTAAAAACTAAAAACTTATACAGTTATTTTACTGAAATAAACTATAACCAAGTCCAAGATAATGGATTTTTGTGTATGATTACTCCTATGGCGTTAACGAGCGCAAAAAAAATGAAGCCAATCAAAGATCTCTTTCTTAGACATTGTTTGTACCTAACAAATATATCTGATCGACCAACACAAGTATTCCAAGATGCGGATATTTCAGTTAATATATTTGTGTTAAGGAGGGACTCATCAAATAGAACATTTTTAACAAATTATTTACGATTTTCAAAAAATGAAAGAAAACATTTTTTTAATACGATATCTTATCACAAGTTAGAAAATAAAGAATTCATTCTTGGATACACAATTCCTCGATTATCTAATAAGATTGAAGAAGATATTTTAACTATACTATTTAATAGCGAGAAAAAAATAAAGGATTTCTTAACAGATGAAGATAGTTATTGCAACAAATTGTATTATCGGAGATCGGGTGGTAGGTATTATAAACTAGCATTTGATAAACCTCAGTACATCAATGTTAATGGTCAGGATGTTATTTCAGATTCAATAAGATACATCAAGTTTCAACCTGAATATTCACAGTATATTCTAATCTCAACTTTTTATACCAGCTTATTTTACTGGTTTTACTCCCTTTATTCTGATTGCTATAACTTTGATCCAAAAGACATTTACCGTATCCCCCTTGATCTTGGTTATCTGAATAATTATAAGGAAGAGTATAAAACCTTTTATAAGCAAATTGAGCAGGATTTAGATAAAAACGCTGAAGAAGTAGTATTCAATAAAGTAAAAGGCATAACCAAATATAAAATGTTCAGAGCAAGAAAAAGTAAGGGTATTTTTGATAAAATAGATGAGTTCACTGGAGAAAAATTGGGTTTTTCAAAAGAAATGATAGAATATTTTAATTAATTACGACAGTGTTTTTCGAGTAGATTGAAATGCCTAGAAAACAATTAGATAGATTAAAGGATATTTTTTTAGCACACAAAGACAAAAATGAATCTCAGTATCAGGCTAAACTCCAAGAGTATATAGATTATCTCCGTTGGAAGGGATTTAATAAAAAGGCTGACGAGTTTGAGAAAGAGTTAAACCTAAAAGAAATTAAATCAGATAATATTGAAAATATTAATGGCGACTTGCTACTTTTTAACGAAGCTGAACCATCAAAAGAACACACCATTGTTAAAGAAGAATTAGAAAAAGTGAGTTATAAGCAAAAGACAACTTGGCAAGTAGCCAGAGGAGCCGATGTAAATTTACTTAAGGCACAGCAACTACTAAGTAAATTAATTGAGGAAAATCTTGAATCTTATTCCACAGAGCACTTATCTCAAATACTTGGTTACTCTAAGGAAAAAACTCAAGGCTTTACTAGAATACTATATTTTATGCGATTAATTGATGATGACTCTAAACAGCCCACTAAGCTGGCAAGAATAATATTAAAAGCAGATCCTTATTTCGAAGACTTGGGAACTATATGGTTTTTACATTACAGCATAAGTTCCCAACCGAGTTTAATTATTTGGAATAGATTAACTAATAACTTATACCAAAACACAAGTTTTACTCTTTATGATACAGAGGGATTATTTGAAGATCAAAAAAAGACTCATAGTGAATACTCTTATAAGCACCATCTAAAGAAAGAATTCAATGTTTGCACAAACGCGTATATAAATTCTGAGTTTAAAAAACTTAATCTTTTAAGTACTAATAATAAAGATGAGTTTATAAGATTAAAACCAGTGCAAATTCCAGACAAAGTTTTATTGGCAGTGATACTTCTTTACAGAGATAAATTTTTTAGTAATCAGGTAGCACTGGAAATTAATGAGTTATATAAAGCTGATAATTCACCTGGTAGATTAACATATATGAATGAATATAAATTTAGAGAGGCATTAGAAAGGTTAAGAATCCAAAGACTCATTTCAATTGAGTCTTTTGCTGATCTTGATCAAATTAAGTTTAATACCTCAATGAATTATTTGGAAACACTGGAAAGCTATTTTGAGAGTAAATATAGTAACTGATAATGGCAATTAATCTTATCAAATTAATCCGGAAACTTAAAACTGAGGAAAGATATGTTGGGGCGATTTTGTTTGGACCAGCGTACTGTGGAAAAACATGGTATTTAAAAAGGGTGATCAGTCAAAATAAAGATCAAAGAATATTATATATAGATTCGCAGAATTATTTTGAAAGACACAACAATCCGGAAAGTTTGCTAACCACCAGGCCCAAATCATACATTGAGCAAATTCAAAAATATTCAGTAGAATCTGATATAGAGCACGAAGCAATAATTATTGATCATTCAGATGCACTTTACAATATTTGGTCAAATCAGAAACAAGAAGAATTTATCAAAATGATGCTTAGGGTTGAAAAATCTGCCTTTAAGCTTCCACTTGTTTGGGTGCTGCAAGGCGATGAGAGATTGGAGAATCTTTATTCTGACCAACATTCTAACACACTTAAAAAGATTATAAAGTTTAATGAATTAGAGGCAATCTAAAGGAGTTAATATAAAATGGCAAAAATTGCAGAAGTTATAAAATTATATCCTGGTATGTCCAATACTGTAAACCTCTCAGCAGAATTTCTGGATCCTGAAAAGAACAGAAAAAGAATGCAAGGTTATAAACCTATCAGTTCTCATCGAAAAATTTTTCTGAAAATAGCTAAATCGTTTTTGCCAAATCAGGAAAAAGTACATCTGTTTGTTGGCCAGTATGGAACAGGCAAATCTCATTTGCTACTTATGATAGCAAATTATTTTTCAAATAGTTTGGATATGCCGGAGTTAAAAACATTTTTTAAAAATTTTGATAAAGCTGACAAAGAATTAAGTAGACAAGTTAAAAATTTAAGAGGAGAGGGACGATATTTAATTGTCATCCCTGATTATGACTCTCTTGAAGATTTTAGTGAAAACTTGTTATCATCTCTAGAAGAAACTTTCAAAAGAGAGGGTGTTGAAGAAAAAATAGACTCTATTTATTTAGAGGCTATTAGAACTATTGCCCAATGGCAAAAAGATGAGGATAGCGGTATTGATTCTCTAAGAAAATACAGTGCATTTATTGATAAACTAGGGAAAGAATCGGGTTACTATAATTCAATTAAAACACTTAAGGCAGGATTAAAAGATTACGAGCGCGCGGCTTTAATTACCTTTAAAACTATTTACAATAATTTAATAGGGACAAGCTTTAGATATAGTTCTTCAAATATTGTTGATATACTTAGAGACTTAACTAAATCGAAGTCGTTTAAAGAAAGATTTAAAGGAATAGTGTTTCTATATGATGAATTTGACCATACTCTTAAAAACAGAAGAGTATCAATCGAAGTTGTTCAACAATTTGCAGAATTATGTAAAAATTCAAATAGCATAATGTTCATCGGCTCATTGCATAAAGAACTATCTTCATTTGCTAATGATTATTCTGTCGAAGATTTTAGAACAGTACAACAGCGCTTTAAAACTATAGATATGAAAAAAGATGGTTTGGAAGAAATTGCTTCAGCAATAGTTAATGTAAAGAAAGATCATCCGTTGTATAAAGAGCAAGTTGCTCCTAATCTTCCCGGAGTTTATAATAAAGTAATCCATTTACAGCAATTAAACTTACTCAACTGGCTAACTCCTCAAGAAATAAGAGAAAAAATTATTGATGCCGTATATCCTCTTCACCCGCTAACGATGGCTTGCCTATTAGAATTATCTACAACAATAGGATCATCCAATAGGACTCTTTTCACTTTCCTAGGCGGTGAGGGAATAGATGAAGATAACGAGTATTCTTATAAATCCTTTATAAATACTAATGATATATTAGATAGCAATGGACTCTTGAATTACTATACACCTGATTATCTAGTTGAATACTTCCAAAAAGAACTTGATATAAACAATGCCAACTTAAGAGAAACAATTAAGAGATCTGTAATTGCTTACCAATCTTCCTTGAAAGAATATAAAAGCAACCTTAGCAAAAGTGATTCAATGTTCGATGAATCAAATCCTATTTTTACTAGAATATTTAAACTTATGCTAGTTTATGAAATTGTAGGAATTGCTGGTAACGAAACCAATTTACTATTTGGTTTGAATCTTCAATTAATTGATGCGAAATCACTAAAAAATGCATTGAAATTATTAACACAACAGAAAGTGATATTTTTTAATAAACAATCACAAATTTATGAATATAGAAGAGGTTTAGATATTGATTGGGATAGCGTTATTCAAACTGAGAAGGAATTGTTAATTAAATCAAGCAATTATGATTTGGCAAAAGACTTTTTGAATATTTATAAAGACCCAAATTATGGAAGTATCATTGATGCTAAAAAATATAATAGTGTTAAGAGTGCTGATAAAAATCTTCTCAGAGTTTTTGAGTCGGCAAAGAATTTTGGTAAACTGAAACAAACAAATGATGGTAGCACTGTTGACTATTTCCAATATTACGAAAATCAATTACTGAACGTAGGCTCATGGAAGGATGGTTATGATGGTATAGTTATATATGTTATTACAGAAACCGCAGAGGAAATTGCAGAAGCTAAAACTATCGCAATAAAAAATAACTCTAGTTATATAATGGTTGTTATACCAGAGGTTCCCATTCCCATTAAAGATTCGTTTATTGAATTATTAGCAGCAATTAGGGTGAAAGACTCTGACGAATACAAAAATTCACCTATTGGTGATCAATCGAGATTGGATGAAAATTATATAGGTGACATTAACAAAGGATATGTTAAAAAATATACTGACCAGAGGACCAAATATCTTAGTGGTAAATTAAGCAGTTGGTATGGAATTAAAGGAAATATTTTTGATTCAAAGCCCTCAAGCGAACAAGATCCCTCTTACAGATTTTTAATAGAACTCTATAATAAGTTTAATGATATTAATGACGAAGAAATCAATAGAAGTCATAAAGGCTTATCGAGTAGTAAGAAGCTAATTCTACGAGATGCGATTAACCATTTACTAGAGGCGGGACAAAAAATCAGCATCGACAAAAGTTATGGCAATGATAAAGGATTTATAAGATACCTAAAAAATGTTTTGTTTAATAAACAGTTGTTAAGAAAAACTGATCTAAATGGCTCTATAATTTATTGTGAGGTTGAAAAAGATACTGAAAAATATAAAGATACGTTCCCAGCTCTAAAAGATATGATTGAAGAAATTCACAATAATAATTCAATTTATTTATTAAAATTTATAAATAAATATAGATATGCTCCCTATGGGTTAAGCGAAGTGGCTCTCGAATTATTTATTTCGTTTGTTATAAAGTACTTTGGTGATGAATTAGCATATAAACAAATTCAAAACCAGCCGGGTGAAGTTCTTCTTCAATCATATGATCAAATAGAACAAATTGTAAATAATTGTGGTCCATTCGCTGTTTTTGAAAAGAGAATACTTGATGACGTTCAGAAAGGATTAATTCAAGGATTGTATAAGAAATTTAGTGACAATCCTCTAACTGTTGGCATAACACCAAGGGCTAAAGAGCTATCTGATATAATAATGAATTGGTATGAAAGCCAATCGAAAATATCAAAAGCCGAGCAATTCTATGAGGATACAAAAGTTAAAAGTTTTTTACAGTTTGTAAAGTCAGATCTAATATCCGATCCATATTCTTTCCTTTTCGAAAAACTTCAAACTGTATTTGGTTATGAGCCCGATGATAAATTAGATACTAAAATGACGGATACTATTTTTAATTCAATCGATGCCATACTAAAACAGATATCAGCAAAGAAAGACCAAGTGGAAAACAAAATATTCAGAGGATACCTCGAAATGTTTGGTGCCAAGGGTAAAACTTTTGGTAACTTAGAATCGACCATTTCTGAATGGTATAATAGTCTTGATGCAAACCAACTTGACACTAATGCTGACTGGCAAACAAAAAATACTCAACCTTTAGTAAAATTCCTCAAAGACACCCAGAATTTAAGGGAAGTAATTTATGAAAAGATACCGGGGAGTAATGATTTTGGTTTAGGAGTGATTTCAGATTGGAGTGTCGATAATGTAGATGCTTATTTGAGTAAGGTAAAAGATGGACTTGAACTGATTGGAAATGCAAAAATTTTAGTTGACATTCCCATTATTGAAGTTGAGAAAGGAGTTGAAGATTACAAGTCAGACCTTGATTTGTATGTGACATACGATAGTAAAACTGAGTTTAGGTTGAAGGTGAGTAAACCAGAGAATGCAAAAGAAATGTGGATCTGTCACGAGGGCGCTAATCCTACAGAAAAGGGAGTTCAAAAAGAAGTAGTTAAAAATGCAACTTATATTAAACCTTCCAAAAGTCATCAGGTCATACGGTTAGTCTCTGTGGATAGTGATGGTAATTTTAGTCAAATTTTACAGATTAATTTAAAAGAAAGATTTATTGGGACAGTAAGTGTGAATGTTTTTGGGTATGAAATAAATAGACCTAAAAATTTGGAGGAGTTTAAATTGGCTTTGAAAGATTTGCTTAATGAAGTAATTGAGAGTGATAATCTAAATCGTGAGGACTTAATTAAAATTTTAAATGAAATAGCAGATAATCTTAAAAATGAAACTTAAGGTTGTTCTGGATAAAACTAAACTTATTACAGACTCAACTTCCAATATATTTGAACAAGAGACTGATTACTTTAAGGCCTTTGGCTTCATAAAAAAGAAACTAAAGGAAAAGAGAGATCTAAGGGTAATCGTTCACAATTATTCTTTGTACAACTGGCTACTTAAGGGATTTTCAAAATATGATTTCTTGGAACTAGAGTCAGAGGAAATTAATTACAAAGAATTATTGGCTAAAAAATGGAATATCGAGTATGACATTAATATTTCAGATGCCGATATCCTAGAGAGCAAACTTTTGGAAATGTCGCTTGAAGGAGAGTCAAAATTAAAATTTTCTGATTTTATTTTTGAACATTTTATTAGTACAAATCTAAAAATTGATATATTTTCTAAAGTTAAATTTGGTGAATTATTAAATGATTTGATACAATTTGATAAACAAAAAAATAAATTACCAGAAATCATTCAACGTGTATATGATCAACGTATAAGAATAATCATACAAAATAATAATAACATTAAAATCCTTGAGTTATTAGGTAAAGACATCCAAGAAGCTTACGAAATGTCTTGCATCTATAAAATTGTGTCCGGTTATTCTACCCGGATTAAACTGAATTGTTTGACGACAGAATGGTTAGAGTACTTTGATGAAGAAAAGTTAAATTTAGCAAAACTTGATGTTTCTGAATTTATTAAACACTCCCAAAATTACAAGTCTAAAGTAGTTGCAGAATTGTCTATTTATTATAATAATATTTTCATTGAAAATACTGAAGAAGTTAAAGATTTAATAAATCATTCTTCCGGAATAATAAAAGAAGAAATTAACTACATTCTTGAAATTTTGAGGAATCAACCCGTATTTATCACCAATGAGATAATTACAATTATTAGAAGTAAATTTAAATCTATTTTATCTCTATACGGCCAAGATATTGAAGAATTGAAAGAGTATATACCAGCACCAGTACCTGGCGCTTTCAACTCTAATTGGAACATAGATCAAGTTATTGATTGGGCTATAAATGAATACTTGCCATATAAATTCTGGATGGATCGGACTAAGAAGTATGACGAAGAAATCTTAGCTTATGGCAGTGGTTTTTCAGATTATATTTATAATAATTATGATAAAATAAGTTATCATTATAACAATTTAGCTCACCGCTTTCTTTTCAACCTTAAAGACATTATCAAAGAAACTGACGTTGTTGTATTGCTTGTCCTCGACAATTTTAACTACAGATTTTTTCAAGCACTCAAATCTTCCTTAAAAAAATATCAGTTTGTAATCAAGAATGAAGATCCATACTTAACGCTTCTTCCCACGGAAACTGGAATTTCTAAGATCAGTATCATCTCCGGATTTAGAGATAAAATGGATAATAAAGGTTTAAGCTATGAAAAAAGTTTGATGGAAAATTGGAAAGAATATTTCCCAGATCATAAAATTACTTATACGTCTAAAATTGGATCACTAAATGATTATGAAGCATCGGGAAAAGAAATTATTCTTGTAAATTATTTAGAGCTTGATAAGGAACTTCATAGATCGTTCGAGAAGACTGCAATTGAACATCAAGAAACGATTCGGTTTTTAATTAATGGAATTACAAAAGCTATAGATAAATTTAATAAAGCAAATAGTTTGGAGAATAAAATTAGGATATTCTTTATTTCTGATCACGGATCTGTTATAATTAATAAGGAAATTAAAAACGAACTCGATATTAAGTATTTTAAAGAATATAAAATTGATCCCAGTCACCGATTCTTAAGATTAGATGAGAAGGAATATAAAAATTTTAAGGAAAATGTTAATATTTCGGATGGAATCTATTTTTTAGATAAAGAAATATCTGGAGATGGGACTAATTACATTTTAGCAAGAGGATACAATAGATTTATTGATATCTCTGAAGAGTTTTACGTTCACGGCGGAGCATTACCAGAAGAAGTAATTGTACCTGGCGGATATTTTGAATATCAATATGGAGCTCATAAATTACCTATTATACAATTGAAAAAAACGGATTATCGGTACTTAGTAAAGGATAATATTCGTTTACGAATTGCTAATCCAAATGAGTTACCATTGGAAGATATTGTAATTGAGGTCTCAGGGAATGAAGGTATATTTACCCAAATAATATTAGATAAAATTGGACCTAATGGTGAAATGAACATTGAAAGACCTATACGTATAGAAGAAAAAGATTTAAAGGAATTACAAATAAATCTAAGTTATAGAATAATAAATGAATCAAATGAGTTTATAGTAAAATTTCCTATTAAACTAAAAACTATTGTCGAAAATAAATTTGATTTTGAAGATTTTTAAGGAATAATAAATGGAAAAATTCGAATCGTTATCGCTGGATTACTTTGGAGAAATAGTAATAAAAAAGTCTCTTATTCACGAAGCTGGATTTGGGAGTAGGGCTATTCCAACATATGTGGGTGAATGGATCATATCTAATTTTGTAAAAGATAAACAAGAATTGAATAAAACTAGTCGAGAAAAAATTGCTAATTTTATTAGCGCATATGCTCCTGCAAAGGGTGAGAAAGAGAATCTGAAGAATAGATTATTTGAACAGGATGAGATTAAACTCTTGGATAATTTTTCTGTTTATGTGAACTTAGTAAAGGGCGATCGATTTTTAAATATTCCTTTTTTAGATGAAAGTTCTGCATTTGTTTCTCCTCAGATTGTTGAAACTAACGAAATGCTATTGAGTAGTGGATTATGGGGTGTAGGTACTTTATTCTACATTCCTCCTGGAGATGAAAATCCTAAGGGTCAGATTTGGATGAAAGAATTCAAACCTTTTCAGTTAGCTAATGTTGATATTAGCTATTTCTGTGAAACAAGGAGTCAATTTTCTACTGACGAATGGATTGAATTAATCGTATCCTCAATGGGATTTAATCATAATCTTTATAGTGACAGACAAAAAATTCTTCTCATTTCTAGGCTTTTGCCAATGGTTGAGCCGAGATATAATTTGGTGGAACCAGCTCCAAAAGGTACTGGCAAATCATTTGTATTTGATAATATGTCAAGATATGTAGCAGTAAGATCCGGATCAATTTCACCTGCAGTACTTTTTTTCAATGATACAAGAAAAACGCCAGGATTAATAACAAGATATGATTGCGTTGTTATAGATGAGGCACAAAAAGTAAAAACGGATAGTAGTGGAGAATTAACAGCATTACTTAAATCTTATCTTGAATCTGGAAAATTTGGAAGAGGAAGTGCGGGTTCGATAACTTCAGAAGGAGGAATTGCCTTACTCGCAAATATTGATATAGATGAAAATAGACTTCCGGTTAACAATGAGATAGGTCTTTTCAGAACATTTCCGAATTTTTTAAGGGAAACGGCTTTTATTGATAGATTACAAGGTTTACTTCCAGGTTGGGAATTACCAAGGATAACAAAAAATACTCCTTCTAATAGTTATGGATTTAAAGGTGACATATTTGGTGAGATATTACATTCACTAAGAAGTGATGTCAGTTTCAGAGACTATGTAAAAACAAATATGGAACTAGATCAGTGTGATGATATGCGCGATAACAAGTCTATTGAAGCTGGAACAAGTGGATTGCTCAAGATTATCTTTCCGAATAAAAATCCCAAAGAGGAAGAATTTTATAAGTATTGTGTAAATCCTGCACTTGAGTTAAGACAAAGAGTGAGGGACGAATTGTGCAAAATAGATAGAGAATATTTTCCAAAGAACTTGAAATCAAAATATCCAGATTCGTTTCAAGTTAATCATATATTACCAATTTATTATGATATTGACACTGACGGTAAAAAAAATACACTAGCCATACCAAAATCCGAAAAAGATAGTGTAGATGTGTTTATTGATGATCCATTAAAAGTTAATCGTAAACCAAAAGATACAGTGTTGAGAATTAAAGAAGGTGCTAAGGGTTATTCATATAAGAACTTATTCTATCCCTACTTGAAAGAAGCAAAAAATATTAAACTAATTGATCCTTACATTAGGAATGAATATCAAATAAAAAATTTCATAGCTTTTTGCGAAATTTTAACTCCTCCTGAAGGTAACATATCAATTAGTCTAAGTACGAAATTTGGAGATAAATATCAGAAAGAAGATCTAGAACAAAAATTCAAGGAATTACAGAAGGATTTATTAGTCCATGGGATTATGTTTTCATATTCATTTGATGATTCAGCGCACGATAGATACATTGAGTCAGATAATGGATGGAGAATTTCATTGGGGAGAGGATTGGACATATTCCAAAAACCAGAGAGTAATTATGGTTTGGGTGAATTTGATCAAAAAAAAAGAAAATGTAGAAGAACAGATATTAATTATAGAAGAATGGGATGATATTGTTAATACCCAATAAAAATTTTTTTATATCTGACCGAAGATTATATAAACAATGTACATCTGTGATATTAATTAAGAGAGTTAGCGATGTCAATCACACAACTAGACAAAAAGGAATTAAATAAATACTATATTGAATTTTCATCAAAGTATGGTGGAATGAAGGAAGATTATTTTGCTTTCCTTTATTTGACGAAAAAATTTGGTAAGGGTATAGGTTTGTTAGCCCAGCAAGTAGCCTTCGGCGGAAATGATTATGGAATCGATGGATATTACATTGATAAAGACACGAGGAATTTTTATTTATTTCAATTTAAATGGTCTGAAAACCATAATCTTTTTAAAGAATCACTTGAAAGATTAACTAAGGCAGGATTAGAACGTATATTTGGTGATCCGTATCAGGATCCTGGTATGAATGAATTACTAGTGAGTCTTAAAAATGAACTATTCGAGTATAAGAATCTTATTGATAAAATCTATATCCAGTTTATCTTTAAAGGCAACGTAGAAGATGCTGAGAACTCATCGGGTCTTAATTACCTGAGAGAAGAATTGGAAAATAAAAAATGGTTGATTGATAAATATTTTGGTGATAAAAAAGTTGATTTAATTTTTGAATTCATTTCAGATAAAAAAACTTCCACCCGTACTCAACCGGTTGAGACACACACGTTAAGTATTTCAAGCTTTGTGGAGCATTCAATAGACAATAAACAAAAAATGTATATTGGCTTTGTACCTATCTACGAACTTGATCGTATTTATCAAACTTTAAATCTTAAATTTTTAAATCGTAATATTCGGGCTGGCCTGTCGGATGAAAATCCACCAAATAGAAAAATTAGGGAGGCATTACAAGATATTGCTATAAATAAAGGAATTACACCAGATATTTTTCCATTTAATCATAATGGAATTACACTGGCAGTCGAAAGAATCAAGACAACTAACAATAAAGTTGAAGTTAAAGTACCACGTTTGCTGAACGGTGCTCAAACTATCAGATCTGTAAGAAAGTTTTTGGAAGATAATTCTGAACACCCAGAGTTTGACGAATCGATATTCAAAGAAATAAAGGTACTAACCAAATTTGTTGTTGATACAGTAACAAGTAACTTCATTACTACGGTGACTATATGCAATAATAGACAGAATCCAGTTGAGCCTTGGCATTTAAGAGCGAACGATAAAATCCAATGCGATATTCAGGATAAATTTCTGTATGATTTGAGTATATACTACTCCCGCCAAGAGAATGCCTTCGAAAACTTAACCGATTCTGACTTGGAAGAGATGGGTGTAGAGGATCATCGTGATATAGAAATCAAACCCCTCGCAAAAACCTTTCTAGCAATTCAGGGAGAAATTGATAAAATATCCAGGTTGACGGATGTTTTTGAGAACCAGAAATTTTATGAAAATACTTTTCGTGCATCTTACTTAAAAAGTGATTTTTCCAAGCTGCTGTTATCATACAAAATACTATTATTATTAAATCCGGTAATAAGACAAATGAGAGAAGCAGGGCCTGAATATTTATACTATGGGCTAAATAGAGCGAGAAATGTAATTGCTGCGTTATTAATTCAGGGAACCCTTAACGATGGTAAATTAGAGCAGTTAAAAGAGTGGTATGGATATAGTTTAAGGAGAGAAGCAGACTATAAGGAGTATTTAACAAAATTGGGTAAGAATAAAATTTTACCAATTATTAAAGAAGTATTAAAAGAAAAAATCTATAGAAAAAAACTTGATGAGGAAAAGTATAGCATCTTTCGTACAAAAGAATTTTTTAGGAGATGTATGTGGGTTTCTGAAGATTGGTATGGTTGGAGTAAAAAATCTATTTAATTAATATTGTCAATTTATTAAACAAATTTTAGTCTAACATCATCCAAAAATATTTTATGTTTTTGTAATAAAGTAGAAATTATTGATTTTCATTTTTATTTAAATGAATAGTTTGATTATTTATATAAAATTAATATCTTTAAGATGTAAATAAATATCAGTCGTGATTTAATAGACAACTTGCACGACATTAAATAATTAGCTAAAGCGTCAATGAAGAGAATACGATCACCCTCCCCCTATTGGCGAGGGATTTTTATTTTAAAGAGGAAGTGGAAATTGCACCGTATTGCACCACTATAAAAACTGCTAAAAAGGTATAACAGAATTTTAAGCCTGTTGCTATCCTTTTAGTGGCAGGCATTTTTTTATTAATAGGGAAAATAAAATGAAAACAAATAATAAAAAATATCGCAATGAAAAATGGACAATTGTCAGCGGAGATATAGATAATTATAAATGCTTTAGTGATGAGAGATTTTACATTACTTTTCACGCATACACTAACGAACTATGGAATGTAGATGATGATCCCTTCGAAACCATTCCACAATTATACATATGGCCGGAAGCAGAGGAAACAATCTTAGATGATTTTAAAGATGAAGCTGGTGGTGTAAAAATCTTACTTAACTGATCAGAGAGTGATGAAATGTCAAGGGATCTACTGGATTATGCTAAATGGTATCTTTACGAAGAAGATTATTTAATTTCCACAAGCGGAATTTTAATTTATAGTTATCCTCAATGTAAGCAACATATAGATAAACAATACGGGAGGGTATACGGTTTTCGGTGGTTTCTCCCTGATAACGACAATACTACAGTAAAATTCTTTGATACTGGTAAACCAATAGTCATTGTTCCTCGAGATATAGTTCCGATAGAGCGTTGGGAAGTTTGATAGATTCCTTACATTTATTCGGTTCAAGAGTTTCCCTCTCCGCTATAAAAAAGCTACTAATAAGAGAGGCTTCATTATTAATTATTATATATAATAATAATTAAACTTTTCTTGACTAAAATTCTTTTAAAAATGATCAAATAATAATATCCAATAAATTTTAACTAATTACTTCTTTTTTAATAAGTAACTTTTATACAATAGATCTCAACCATTTTAGAAGTCTCAGAATTTAATTCATAAAACTTTACTGTTACGTTTGCCGTTGAACTCTCGGTATCTATTTCAGCAACACCATACACAGATGTTATTATAATATCATCATTATACTCTACTTTTTCTGGCATCGCCCATTCAGGTCTGAATATTTCATACGAAAAGTGTGGATCCTCCTGATTTGCCGGTATTAGAAGATGCCCGGTTGTCTTTCTATAATGTAGGGGTGAAGCCGAAAAATCAAAAACAGCAGTACCTAAATTTTCAAATGAATATTCGATTGAACTATCAGTTCTGGAAACATAATTTAACGGGCTTTTCCAATTAAGAATATGCGAACTAGGGTAATGCTGGTCGCCGGAAAAAATCATAACACCATAGATCTGATTTTTTTCTATAAAAGATAAAATTTTATTGCGTTCAAATGTGTAGCCCATCCAGCTATCAAATCCATCTCTGCCTGATGAAGTATCGCCGCCATAATCGTTTGAAGGAACACTTGAGAACACAATTTTAAATTTGGCTTTCGAATTTTTTAATTCAATTAATAACCATTCCAATTGTTCACTTCCCAGCATAGTTTTCATTTCTCCATCCTCATTTTGCATAGGTGAACGGTACCAACGTGTATCAAGCACAAAAATATCTACATCCGCAATAGAAAATTTATAATATATCCCGCCATCTTTTACTACAAACGAATAATCAGGAAAATTCTCTTTAAAAACTTTTCTTGCTTCTTTTTTATATGGATATGTCCTATCAGAATTATCCAAGCCATAATCATGATCATCCCATATAGCCATCAGCGGAATACTGCTTACCATATTTTGAAAGTTTACATCAAACACACGATTATATTTATTTCTGAATGCCCCCAGTACTGTTTTATCATCGAGAATAATTTCACCTTCCTCAACCATTGCCTGCCGAATGCTATCATTATTAAGATATAGTTCGAGCTCATTTAAATTGCCATCGTAATCGGAATACATTTGATCACCAAGTAAAGCCACAAACGAGGGAGAAGATTGCTCAATTTTTTCAAAAATATTATAGCCCATATATTTTTCTCTTAAACAAGCGGAAAAAATGAAATTAAATTTTCCCGCTATTCCTTGTTCCGGAAAGGTTTTAAACCTAAACCACTTAGAATAATTGCCATCCCCGAATTCAACTCGATAATTATACTTAGTATTTGAATTGAGATCAGTTAATATTAAGTTTGCTGAGTTCGAATATTCGTCTGAAAGTTTTTCCCATTCGGTAAATCTGCCGGGTGATTCATCAGTTCTTTTGTATTCTATACGAACTTCGCTTTCGGCTATAGTTTTTATAAGTATGGGAACCTGGTTGTTTTGAATGATACCAACAACTGGTTGGCGTAATAAATCATTAGACTCTTTTCTGCTGCAAGCAAACAGAATAAGAATTAATAATAATATTGTTGTGATTTTTCTGCTCATCTTACTTCTCCATTAAAAAATTGTTTTAGTATTTTTTTCAATTACTATTTAAGATAAACCATTGCTTTAGCATCCATCCATAATTTGTTGCCATTCTCACCCCAATAAGCAGTTATTCTATAAAAGTATATTCCACTTGGCATTTGTACACCAGAAGAATTTTTACCGTTCCAGGTAACTTTGTATTCTCCCGCACTCTGAAAATCATTCACAAGAGTTATAACTTCGGTTCCAAGAATATCATAAACAGCAAGCTCAACGTCCCTGTTTTCAGGAAGCGAATAAATAATATTTGTCTCCCCATTAAATGGGTTTGGAAAGTTTTGTTTTATTAAAAAAGATGCTGGAATTTCTACTGACTGAAAATTTACTGCTGTCAAACTATCTCTTGTCACAGTTATATTATATAACCATATCATTATTTCATTTACTGAGTCCAATTCATAAAATGTAACAGAAACACTTTTTGTAGAGTATCTTGTATCAACTTCAACTAAACCATAAACTGAAGTCAACCCGCCGACAGATGGTGATTCAACAGGATGTCCCCATTCGGCTCTAAACACTTCAAAAGAGTAAAGTGGATTATTCTGATTATCCGGGATGAGAGGATGACCTGTTGCTCTTGTGTAATGAAACGGCGAAGAAGAAAAATCAAAAACAGCTCTATCTAAATCTGACAAAGAATAAGCGATTGATGTATCTGTTTGCGATACATAATTCAGGGGAACCTTCCAATTTAGAATATGTCCGCTGGGATAGTGTTGGTCGCCTGAAAATACCATAACACCATAGATCTGATTCTCTTCTATAAAGGATAAAATTTTATTGCGTTCGAATGTGTAGCCCATCCAGCTATCAAATCCATCCCTGCCAGAGGAAGTATCGCCACCATAGTCATTCATTGAGACACTTGAAAAAATTATCTTAAATGGAGCCGTTGATTGCTTCAATTGATTCAATAACCACTCAAATTGTTCTTCGCCAAGCAATGTTTTATCTTCATTGTCATCTTCATCCATTGGTGATCTGTACCAACGTGTATCCAGAACAAAAATATCTACATCTGCAATTTTAAACTGATAATAGAGGCCTTCATCTTCTACCTGGAAAGGATAGATTGGAAAACTTTCTTTAAATACTTTTTTAGTTTCTTCTTTATAACGATAGGTGCTATCAGAATTATCCTGACCATAATCATGATCATCCCAAATTGCAACTATTGGTATGTTACTGCTCATCGCTTGAAAATGTTCATCAAAGTTTCGTGCATATTTACCTCGCAATGCTGGTACCACAGAATTTGGAGGACCTATATTAATATCTCCGTCCTTATCTGCATATATATTATCTCCAAGAAGTGCAACAAAGGTTGGTGATAATGTTGATATATTATCAAAAATATTGTGAGGTACCCATTTATCCCTAAGGCACGCAGAGAAAACAAAACTGAACTTCCCGGGTTGGGACTGTTGAGGAAATGTTGAAAATGTAAACCATTCCGAACTGCTGCCATCTGTAAACATAACGCGGTATGTATATTCAGTATTATAATTTATCTCATCAAGAATCAGGTTTGTTGTGAGATCATCACCATATGATAAATTTCCCCATTCGCTAAATTTAGATACTGAACTATTAACGTCGTGATACTCAATACGAACATTCCCAGGCACTGTGCCCTTAACCAGAATGGGAACCTGTTTATCTTGAATGATTCCCACTATTGGGGACCTTAATAATCCGTCACTGCCTAATGCAAATATTATGCTTTGGCAGAATAGTGAAAAAAGCAAAATTACAGTTATTAAATACATGATATTTTAAATATAGTTATTATTTAAACGCTAATTATTATCAATCAATCCATTTCATAGATCGTTGCACTGCCTTCTTCCACTGTTTAATTAATGTTTTTCTCTCGTCGTCACCAATTGAAGGAACGTATCTTTTATTCGGTTTCCAAATATTGTTTATGTCTTCAACAGAATTAAAATCCCCTATACCCAATGCACCTAAGAATGCAGCACCTAAAGCGGTTGTTTCGTTTATCTCGGGAACGTCAATAGGAATTCCCAATATATCAGCTTGAAACTGCATAAGAAATTCATTAACAACCGCACCACCGTCAGCTCGCATTGTATCGATATTCATACCAGAATCTTTTCGCATAACATCTAAATTCTCTGCAACCTGAAAAGCTATTGCTTCCAAAGTTGCCCTAACAATGTGTGCTCTTGTAGTACCGGCTGTTATTCCTATTATTATACCTCTTGCATATTGATCCCAATAGGGTGCAGCCAATCCTGTAAAAGCAGGAACAAAATACACCCCTCCTGAATCTGAAACTGATTTAGCCACTGCTTCGGTTTCATCAGCACTCTTAATAATTTTAAGACCATCCCTAAGCCATTGAATAGCAGCACCGGCAATATATACACCGCCATCCAATGCAAATGTAACTTTTTTATCTATACTCCAAACGGCTGTTGTAATTAACCCATTTTTAGAATGAATAGTTTTGTTTCCTGTATTCATCAGCATAAAGCAACCCGTACCATAAGTGGTTTTTACAGAACCTTTATCGAAACAAGCCTGACCAAATAGTGCCGCTGCCTGATCAACAACACTTCCGGCAATCGGAATTTTTGCATCTATAAAATCGGTTGAAGTGTAACCATAAATTTCAGCGCTATCTTTTATTTCAGGAAGAATAGACTTAGGAATTCCTATGATATTTAGGATTTCATCATCCCATTGATTCTTATGAAGATTAAATAACATTGTTCTGGAAGCGGTAGAAGAATCCGTAATGTAAATTTTGGCTTCAGTCATTTTCCATAGCAACCATGTATCCAAAGTACCAACCAATAATTCTCCCTTATCAACTTTACTCCAGGCATTTTTTACATTATCCAATATCCATTTTATTTTCAAGGCAGAGAAATAAGCATCAACCGTTAAGCCCGTTTTTTTTGTAATAAGATCTCCACATTTTTCTTTTAACTCATCAGCACTTTTTGCTGTTCTTCTATCTTGCCAAACGATAGCATTGTATATGGGTTTGCCGGTGTTCTTATCCCAAACCATACAGGTCTCACCCTGGTTATCTAATCCAATTGCTCTCAAGTCTTTAGCTTTTATTCTTGCCTGATCTAAAGCCACCGCAACAGACCCTTTCGTTTTATTCCATATTTCTATCGGGTCATGTTCCACCCATCCAGGTTTAGGGTAATACTGTTTGTGTTCTGAATAACCTCTTCCACAAATATTCCAATCTTCGTTAAATATTAATGCTGTTGTCCCGGTTGTGCCTTGATCGATACCCAGGTAATATTTCTTTGTCATTCTACTAATCTACTTCTTTTTATTAACCTACTTCTAAAAAATAGGAAATAAAAGATCACACCAATAATCAACATGAAGCTGGAAATAATAGTTGCAGTGTGAAAATCTTTCGGTATTGTGAGGATGCCAATTTCGAGAATGAGCCATAATATAGCAAAGGTGAAAACTGGTTTTGAAAATTTGCCAAGCGTAAAACTGCCTGATTTAAACTTCACATTTTTTCTGGTAATTCCATATGCGACAATTGTAGTGAGATAAATTAATGCTGGTAATACGGCTGTCGCGGCAACGAGATCTATCAGTGATTCAGCAAAATAGGTAGAGATTAAACATAATATAAGAATTAAAAAAAGAGCTGCCGTAGGTACTTTTGTTTTTGATGAGACCTTTTTAAAAGACTGACTAAAAATAAATGCATTGTCCCGTGACATAGCATATATTAGGCGTCCTGCAGAAGTAGTAATAACTAAACCGCAGGCGAAAATTGATACGCTAACTATTACTAAAAATAATTTGCCGAATACACCACCAAGATTTGTCACTATGATATAAGGAAGAGGATTATCCGAATTCAGGACATCATTAAGATTTGGAATCGCCCATGTCGCGGCTATCAAAAATAACATACCAAAAATTCCTGACAATGCAACTGAGGAGATAATTGTTTTGGGGATTGTTTTACTCGCATTTACAGTTTCTTCACTCAAATTTGCAGCTGCTTCAAATCCCACAATCGTGTAAGAACCCATCAACATAGTTAAAAGGAAAGGAGCAATATATGATGTTCCTTTTGCAGCATTTCCAGTGCTTAGTAGGATGGAAGGGTCTGCATCATGTAAAAATGCAACAATGAATAAAATTATTGCTAAACCCACTGCTCCGATTATTTCAGTCCATACAGCACCGTTATTGATAAGAGTTGTTATTTTTACACCAATTATATTCAAGGTTACCTGCAGCACAATTATACTCATAACAATAACCTTGAGGTTTAGATCTGAAGCTGCAATATTGAATAATCCTGCAAAAACTAAAGCGAACCCCCAATCAACAGTCGGAATAACCAAAATAAGAAAACAAAATGATATCCATCCGGTCATCCAACTAACAAAGGGAGTAGATAATCTTTTTAACCATTGATAAGAATAACCACTGATAGGAATAATTCCAACAAGTTCAGCAAAAACTAATGCAACCAATAATTGACCGATAATAGTAATTGGCCATGACCATATTCCTGCCGGCCCACCGGTTTGGATAACAAACTTATAATTTGTGAAAATACCAGTAGTAATTGAAATAAATGAGAAGGCAATAGCAAAAGAACTGAATGATTTTAAGCTTCGTTTCAATTCCTGTTTATAGTTAAATGCTTCTACAATTTTTTCATCTTCACTGAATGCATCATCTTTTTTCAATCTTAAACTCCGAATCCATTTGGTCTACGAAAGATAATTTGCTACCGCACGGGCAACACGTTGACCATTGAAGTAACACCACTCAGCACCATGAAATCCGCCAAGTATATTTCCAGCAGCAAACCAACCTGGCTCAGACAATTGATAATCTTTTGCCACAACAGGTTTCCTTGAATGAAGTTCTACTTTTATATCACCATTTAGTGCAAGTTCGCTATTGGGAATAAGCTCCCCACAAATAACAATGCCATCGCACGGAATATTTTTGCCATTAAGATTAACTCCCGAAGCGGTTTTGATTCCTGTTACTTCAATTGATTTTGCACTTAATCCCTGATAATCCGGATTGCTCCATATTCGGAAATAAAGACGTTCAAAGAAACTACATTTTGGTCTACTGCAATTATCAACTATAACTGCTTCCGATGCACCCGCCGCTTTTAACTTTGCCGCTGCCGCATAGCCTATTACATCGGAACCAATGATAAGAGGATTATTCATCGGCAATAAATGGTTACCATCTAACAGGCGAAGTAATTGTTTTGTATAAAATACCCTTACCGGTCTGGAACCAGCGATCCAACCTCTCTCAGCCGGTGTTTCTTCTCGCGAACCGCAAGCCATTACAATTGCATCCGCAGAATAGTTTACCTCACCTTCTTCAGGACTTACTAAAGTCAATATCTTTTTTTTCGCATCTATATTGAGGACCTGGCTTTGTAATTCAATTTGTACTTTTGTTTTTATTAATTGCTTTTCAAGCCATTGTGCATAGTCTTCACCGAAAACCGGAATGCCGCCTCGCGACCACCGAACAAATGTTCGTACTCCGCCTTTTTTCTTTTTGTAAAAGGAAGGTATTCCACCAATTTTATCACTGCGTTCTATAATTGCTATTGATTTTATTCCGCGTTTGGTTAATGCAACTGCAGCACCAACACCTGCAGGACCAGCGCCAATGATAAGAACATTAAAATGTTTTACAGAATTCATTTACTACCTTTATTGATATTGTTCGGCATTGGTAGAAATAATTTCACTTCCCGGTCCGCGTTTTGTAATCTTATTTAACGGAATATTACAATAGTTAGAAATAATCTCAGCAACATTTACCATACAATCAAAGCCTTGGCACCTTCCCATTTGGGCACGGGTTCTACGTTTTATCGCATCCAATGTGCGAGGTTTTAGCGGAGAATCTAAATGCTGAATAATTTCACCAAGGGATATCTGTTCGCAGTAACAAACTACCCTTCCATACTCCGGAGATTCTTTAACCAATTCATTATTTGAATATGGTCTTTTCCACCAGCCGGGCCAGCTACTTTCTGAGCGGCTATCTATAGCTACAGGGTTTACATTAAGATTTAATCCTAATTTTTCATGCAGTTCACCAATCAAATATTCAGCTAATGCAGGTGAAGATGTAAATCCGGTAGAGCGGATTCCGGAAACTGTAATGATACCCTGATGACCGTCATTGCAGCGTATCCAATAACTCCCCTGGCTGCAATTGCAGCGAACACCTGAAAAGGTAGTGATCACAGACTGTTCATATAATCCAGGATACAGTTTCGAGGCTCCATCTAATAATTCCTGCAACCGCTCAACAGTAGTATCTGAAACTGTGTTATCATCAATTATAAAATCTTCTGCGGTTGGTCCCGCAATTAAATTCCCGAATATTGTTGGAATAACCAATACACCTTTTGTATTTGCTGTTGGTATTGGAAGCAGAATATGATCGATTGCGGATCTACTAAATTTATCAAATATCAGAAACTGTCCCCGGCGGGGATTGATATCAAATGGTTCGCCCCCGTAAAGGTCAGCTAATTTTCGGCTGCCCAAACCAGCAACATTTACGATAATCCTAGTATCAAATTTTTTACCGCAATTAGTAATAAGACTTTTAACTTTCCCATCTACATTCTCAATTCCTATTACTTCAATACCAAATAGAATATCTACACCATTGGATAGAGCAATCTCTGCATAAGCTATTGAAGTTGAAAACGGATCAGCAATGGATTCTCTTGGAATGAGGATGCCCCTTAAAACATTTTTTGTAATTTGAGGTTCTAACTCAAGTACTTGTTCTGCACTTAACTGTTGAACATCTGTGACACCATTTTTTAGAGCTTTTTCATAAACCTTATCTAACTGTGTATTCTGCTCATTATTAATTGCTATTAACAGTGCTCCACATTCCTCGTAAGGAATTTTAAGTTTTTTAGCTAACTGTGGCCATTCCCTCGATGCTTTTGTAACTAACTCAGATTCGAGTGTGCCAACAGCAGCATCAAACCCGGTATGTACGATTGCACTGTTTCCTTTGCTGGTTGCCTCCCCAACATCGTAGTTTTTATCGAGTAAAAGAACTCGAAGTTTATACATTGAAAGCTTATATGCTAAAGCACAACCCACAACACCGGCACCAATAATCGTTACATCATATGGGATATCTCCCAATTGTTCGGTATCTATAAACTTTAACGATTCATCAAAATCTTTATCCATCCAATGATAGAACAGTTTACCGGAAACACTCATTTTGTAATTTTCTCCTCTAAAGCTTATCCTTTTTAGTTTTGCCGGGAAGGGCATTCCATTTTGAAATCATCAATAATCCTGCAATCAAAACGGATACACTTAAAAACATAAATACACCATCCCACCCCCAGCTATCTTTAAAAAATCCGGGTATGGTCCCACCGGCAATAGCACCAACAGAACCCATTCCATTAATAACACCCGAAGCGGTGGAAGCTCCTTTACGCGTTCCAAAATCAACAGCGGCTGTTGCACTAACAAGCGAATCAGGTCCATAAATCAAGAAGCCAACAGAAAACAGTAACCCTGCTGAAACCAGACTGCTATGTACTGAAGCAAGGTCATTAAAAAAGAATAACAATATTGCTAAGGCAAACATTGAGATTACACAATATGGCATTCTTCGCGATTGGAATATTATATCTGAAGCGTAACCAGCTGCCAGAACACTAAACGGTCCCGCTAAAAAGAAAGCTGCATTTACAATCGCCGATTCCGCCATCCCGGTTCCCAACAATTCACTGATATATAATGGGCCCCAGAATAGTATTGCATATCGTGTTGGTTTTATAAAAAAATAAACTGCACCTAAACGAAGTACCATCGGATTTTTTATTACCTCAATGATCGATTTCCAGGAACCTTCTTCCGGTTCACTAATTATTTCATCATTTGAAACCTCTTCGGAAGCCGGTTCCTCCCTATGATATTCTTCGATAGGTGGAAGACCCATGTCCTGTGGTTTGTTCTTTTGTAGTAGAAAAAATAAAATCACTATTACTGCAAGAACAATTGCCGGAATAAAAAATGCAAATCTCCAACCACCAAAATATACCGCCATTAAACCTGCGAAGGGTGCCCCGATCAATCCACCAATTGTATAATTAGTTGCCCACCATCCCATAACTACTCCACGCTCTCTTAGCGAGAACCAGTTAGTAATATTTTTTGCAAGCGGTGCCCAACCCGTTGATTGACTCAATCCCTGAAGCAGAGCAAACACACCAAAAGCAAGCATAATAGAAGAGACCCCCATTGCAAAACCAGTAATTATAGATCCTATAAGACCAAGAAGCACTATCTTGCGTGTACCGACTTTATCACCCAACATTCCCCAGACAAACTGCCCCACAGCATATGCAGTCAGATACAGACCATCAATCACACCCATGTTTTCAGTTGTTAATGATAGGTTAGGATCTTCAAGGATTCCAATTTTAGCAACTGAAAAAGATGCCCGGGTTAAATAAAAGCCGGCATAAGCGAGCCAGGTAATGCCAAAAATCCTCAACCGCCAAAATTCATATTTGGGATCCTTTTGAAATCCTTTGATTACATCTGTCAAATTTTAAACCTGATAATGATGAAAATTGCTATGTGTCTTAATTAAGTATTTCCGAAAAATTTTCGAAAACGCTTTTCATTCATTTAACTTTACTCTATAACCCCCAGGCAGGATCAACGGTGGGAAAAGCCAATCTGCCACTGCTACTTTTAAATAAAAAAACAGTTGTGGCGCGAGATTTATCCGAATCTGAAACTGTGATAGTATCAAGTACCACTCTGTTTATTTTAACTAAAGTATTTTTTTTAAGCTGTTCAATCTTTGTTTCAAGAAGTCTTTTTGCTTGTTCTATATATGCATCGCGCTTAACCTGACTCACAACTTCACTAAACTCCGGCTGTTTTCCGTTTTGAGTTACATAGCGGGATAAATGATCGTCAAAATATTTTTTTGCTTCGGTGTTATCAATTTTTATATCCATTGTATAAAAGCGCCGCGCCTCTTCATAAACCCATTTGTTTCGCCAGGTATCCAATTGATTTACAACTACTTCTGATCTATCCAATCCCAGGTAAATTGCTTCCTTCACAAAAAAGAAATTGCGTATAGTAATTGCAATTTGATGTTTAAGCTGCTTCCGAAATAACTGTTTATTGAATGCTTTAGCTTTGATAGAATGCGGATCAAACCTGTTTAAAAATTCTTTTACTGTCCAATCTTCATCAACAAATGTGATAAAAGTGTTTTCCAAATTATTTTTCAATTCCAATAATGCCGGTTCTGTTTTACCTGCTTTTTCTACACTTTCTAAAAAACTATCTGAATTAGATCCGTGCTGTTTCCATTCGATTAAGGCATTCGCTAATATCCTAAATTCATTTCCTTTAGTAATAACATTTTTGGGATTCATAAAATTTGCTACAAAGCTTGCGGCTCTTACATTTTGTTTACGATAAAAAAGAATTTGTTTAAATCTATTATATGTGTTTTTATAATCGTGGTCTGATATTCCGCTTCTGGTAATATCCGTTATCTGAATAAGTAAATAAACTCCTTGTAATTCAATTGGTTTTGAAATTTCACCTATTTCCAGATCTTTTATTTTCTCAAGTAATTCCGGTGGAATATCCAACCAAGTTAAATATCCGGTCTCCAAATCATTCAGATCACGATTGTCCTCCGGATTGCCGGCTAATATTTCTTGTACAACTTTTGTATAACCACTTACTTGCATAGAATTATAAACATCGAGAGCATCTTCTGAATTTAATTCTACCCAATATCGTAATTTCCATTTTACAGATGATTTTGTAATCGCATCTTTTATCTCGTCATCAGCAATTATGATATTCTCATCCACTTTCTTTCTAAAAAGTTCTTCAACAAGCAACTCTTCCAAAAGTTGAGCTTCCTGGCTTTTAACTCTTTCCGATTCGTCCAAGCCGAGGCGATACCCCTCTTGAAATAGCAATGTTTCATTAATCATATATTTGAGATAAGAATATTTTCTATCATTTGTTTCTTTTAAATGTGCAAAACCAAATTCGTAATTTAACTGAAAATCTCTTGCAGATATCTCTCGTTCTCCAACATAAGCAACAACATCCGGATTAGATTCTGATTCGTTTCTGCTGCAAGCACTAGAAATTAATAACAAGATGAAGAAAATTATAATAGACTTGATGATTGTGGTTTTTAGTTTCCTCATGCTTAAAAATTCATTGCCTTATTAAAACCGAATCATTTATATAATTTAGAACCGAAGATTCAGACCGAAATTGTGGACAGCATTTAACAATCCTAAATCAATGTAGGCATAGTCAACAATCACTGCAAATTGTGAATCCGAAGGAGATAATATTAAACCAACACCAAGAGAGAGACCCCCGGTATTTTCATCAAGAAAAAGTGATCGATAACCAGCACGTAATGCAAAGGTATCGAAAATTAAATATTCCATCCCAAGGTTTACACTCTCCTGATCGTTATTTGGTTTTAGTAAATCGACAGCAAATGTTATATCTGAACTGATAGAACTTAGAATCAACTGATAGGAAACACCGAACCTGAACAACAGTGGAAGTGCAAATGAACCGGTTTCATAATTGACAGGAATATTATCCACTCCTTCGTTAATAACATCCGGATCAACGACATTAAGTAAATCTCTTCCCGACATCTGCATATCCGTACCAAAATTTGAAATGCTGAAGCCCAATTGTAATCCTTTAAACTGTGTCAGATATATTGCACCAACATCAATTGCAAAACCAGTTGCGCTGCTATGCCAAATTCTTTGGTTAATAAATTTTGCATTAATTCCAAACGAAAATCTGTCTGTAAGATTTAGAGCAAGTGAAACACCAATAGCCACATCCTGTGCGGTATAAAATTCACCTGTCCCATCTACAAGCTGCACTGTACGAACAGGTTGCTCGCCAACACCAAAAATCGTAACATTAGCTCCAACAGAAAACATTTCATTAATTGATGTAGCAATGCCGAAGTAGTCATAATTCGTATCCAGTATCCAATCAATGTGTGAAAAGGTTGCTTCAAACCCGGATAGCCTGCCTATACCTGCAGTGTTCCAATACATTGTGGTTGCATCTTGTGTTATAGCAGTAAAAGCCCCGCCCATTGCCTGGGCTCTTGCACCTACCCCAATTTCCAGGAAAGCCGCAGCCGTGGTGCCAACATTTGTTCCACTCGATCCGGAACCACTCACTGATCCATCCTTTTGTGCCATAATTTTATTTGTTGATGCAAATAGTAGTATAAAAATCAAAATAGACAAAAAATGGATTATAATTTTTGAATTAAAATTATCAGATAATTTATGTATCCGATTTAGAAATAATAACGTGCTTTCTTTTTTATTCAATATTTGCATTTAGGTTATCTCTAAAATTTCTTATAATTTCAAAAGAATTCATTTATTTTATTATAGCAAATCTGCCTACTTTTTCACCAATTCCCGGTGCATCTATATGAAAGAAGTATATACCATAGGCTACCTCAAGTCCGTCTGTACTTGTTAAATCCCAGGGTTCACGACCGTTATCCTGTGAAGCATTGTGATCAATAACCTCTACAAATTTTCCACTTACTGTATAAATTCGAATTGTACATTGCCTTGGAAGGTTAACAAAATCAACCCGGCGTTCTCCTCTTCCGGATAAGGACGATGATCGTTTGCGCTCCAATGAGTTCACACCTACGTACGGATCTGGAACGACGAATACATTATCCAGCAAATTCTCGTCTTGTTCATCAGCAGCGTTCCAACCAACCGTTGAAAATTCATAAACATCTTCAGAAGAAAAAGGTTTGTATGTTGTTACTAGCAGGATATCCCCACCTTCCGGTAAAATGAGATCTAACCCGGTAGTGATACTGAATTCAAGCCGCCATGTTGTTGAAACATTAAAACCCTGACGTCTTGCGATTAGCGTCAGTAAGTCTCCTGGGCTTATCATATTTTCGTGACTGGTATCCGATTCAGTAAATTGAAATTCCATCTTTACATTTTCTGTGATATCCCAAACCTGGAAATTAACCGGTATGCGAAAATTAGCAAACTGAGCATACGATGTGTCAGCAATTTCATCAAAGAACCGAATTTCAAAATCAATTGGTACACGAAGTTGTGGGGAATCATTTATGTCTACAGTAAGATTACTTTTGCCAGTCCATTTCACACTATTGATATCCGGTACTTCATCATTATCAAAGCTGAACTTTAAACCATCTATTAATTGTTTTTCAAGTTCGCTGGAACCAAATAGATCAGAACTGCCTGTCAATAATATTTCGCCAGTTGCCTGGTCAATAATACTGAATTCTGTTGTCAGGTGTTCCAATGTTGAATCATCGACAAAGAATACTTTATAATCTCTATCTATAACCTCTTCCGGATCTGTTATCACAGCCAAAAAAGAACCCGTAGCATTTCCTGTTACATGCTCTATTCCACTTTCTATAACCGGCGGCTGGTTTCCTGCTGCCGGTTCTCTTGGAACTATAGCAGTTACGTTTATATCCAGTGAAAGCACATTGCCCAGAATGTCAACCTCTATCGTTTTACTTGTTTCACTAGGAGAGATAGGTTCTAAATTATCTATTGCTGATATTCCTCTAACGAAAAAATCTGTATCGTATCCCTGATCTACACCCACAACTGCGTAATAGTAAGTTCGTCCATTATCAAGTAACGTATCGATATATGAATGCCGAAGCCCTGAATCAGTTCCCATATCATAACTGACACCCAATCCTTCAAGTGGTATTGGATGCGGTCCGAAAAGTCCATTTTTCAAATCGAATTGCGCTATCGGCTCCCATAATATCGGATTACCGAATGCATCGGTAATAGTTTTAATTGAGTTAAAAAATGGATCGGTAGATCTGTATATTTTATACATTTCAAAATCGTTGCCATAAATAGGATCTCGCGAATTTTCAGATGCGTCATCCCACAATAAATAAATTCTTCTATCACCTGCAACAGCTTTAAGAAATGGAGTAAGCGGTGGTTTTACAAAATTGAAATCAGCATCATAAATTCTTTGCATGGTTCTTTTGTTTCTTAGAATATCATCAAAATCATTACCGAACAAATTAGCAATCGCAAAACTTTCCGATGAACCGGGTGGAATACCAAAAAATCCGCTGCCATAGCTGAATGCAATATCAAATCCAGAAACATCTGGAGTAAACATACCTGGTTGAATTTTCGTTTGCCAATAGTCTTCGTCATCTTTAGCTACGAAGCTTCCACCAGTACCTCCACCAAAATAACTTGTCAAACCAATTTGATCAATCTCATCGTTATCTGTGAACTCAAAATTTGGCTCACCAAGGTCATGCATTCCATTTCCTTCAGTGCCATCAGTGTCAGGACCTACATAGTTGGGATCAAAGGGAACCAACCCGTCAGAGCCGGTATCATCGTTCAACCGTTCTCCAGGGTCCCAAATCCCATTGCCATTATCATCTGAAAATGTTCTCCAATCATTATCATTATCTATTCCATCCTCCTGGCTTTCATCTATCAGTCCATCGCCATCGTTATCTATGCCATCTATAAGACCGGGACTTTGTAAAAAGGCGAATCCAAAATATCCTGTTTGCCTGCCCTGTAAGTCTAAACCATCCAAATCCCACTGAAAAGTTATATCATCTACAATATCAAATGATGAAGCATCATCTTCCGAATCTCCCTGACCAATATCAGCATCCACATACATACCTACTATATTTTTATTTAAGGGCTTTTCACTGACATTTTTTATCAGGTAAATTGAAATTAAAATGTCCTCTGCAAGCGGATTACTCCATTGAAAATTACGTACTTCTACCTCAAGTCCGACACCCCTTCTGCCGCCTTCAAGAAACGGTTCGGGATTTTCAGGAAATGGAAAATACGGAAATTCATCATTAGCTCGATCATCCATCAAATAATAACTTTCCTGATCCGCTCGTACAAAAGCACCAAACAATCCATTCCATTTATTACGGCGTGTGCCGGGTTCGCCCGGGAAACTACCTTCCGGCCAATCAAAAGGCCAGGTTTCCGGACGATGGCTCATAGCAGGGAATTCTACCCTGTTTATCAGTTCATGATCAAGTACCCCATTGTTGTTCAAATCCTCTCCCGGATCCAATACTCCATTATTATTGAGATCTTCATCGACACCACGAATGATCTCTCCATCATTAAAATAACCTGCCAATGGTTCCCATCCCCAATTATGATCCTCTGGTGATGGTACATCACGTGCACTGCCGCTATACCTCTCACTTATTATATGAATTGTATCGCCGTTATCGGTTATTACTTCTGATGCTACAAAAAATATGAATTCAAATCCGTATGTTACTCCACTACCCACCGGCCATTCCATCCTGGCTTCCTGAAGAGTACGGCTTCCAAGGTTTCCATAATTTGAATAAGCTGATCGAATAAGATTTCCCGTATGTATACCGGTTCGGTTTAGGAAAAAGCTAAATGTTGGCTTGGATAATATTTTCTCATCGCTTTTTTCCTGTGCTTGTAAGTACGAAACAAACAACAATGATACTAGGACAACTATTTTAAAAGATATAAATATATTTTTCATGCAATTATCTTGAATATTTTCAGCTTCTATTTTTTTCAAATTCTATTATTGTTTCTTAGTATTAAAATTAAATTAAAATTCCCATTTCAGAAAAATGAAATTTATGAGTTCAGAAAGAAAATGTTAAACCCAACTCAATTTTACGTGGCTCAGAAAACCAGTTCAGATGAGTATCAACATCCTGAAGAGTAAATAACCCTACGAGTCTTTCTCTATCTAATTGTTCTTGAACTGCAAACCTATGATCTCTGCCTGCAGTACCTGTAACAGAATGAACAGTTAATTCATTAGCCTGATCGTATACATTGTAAATGCGTAAGAATAAAGCAACTGTTGAACTTCCAAGATTAAATCCTTTCCTAACAAACAGATCGACACTATGCTTTACCGGTTTACTTTCACTATTTCTAAACGTTGATTGTACATCTAATCGAAGGGCAGTTGGAGAATATGGCTGACCGCTCTGAAGACGACCAATTGCACTTATTGTCCATGAATCAAAGTTCATTGCTAATGTTGTATTTAATGTATGTGTTTGATTCCAATCAAGTGGGACAAACTCTTTTGTAGGTTCTTTTACAGCACTACCTCCTCCGCCTGCAGTTTGAATAATTGCAATATTATCCGGATCGGATTCGCTGCCTGAACCGGTTTGAAATGTATAATCAATGGAACCGGAAAACAGACCGCCATCATGTCGTTTTTCAAAAGCTACTGTAAATCCTCTGTTTGATGCTTTATCAATATTGGTTCGTTGCAAATAGCTGCTTACGTTACCAATCTGCCGAATAACTTCGAGACCAATAAGATTGCTAAAATCAGAATAAAAGAGCGTTACATCAATACTGAAACTTTGAAATATCCCCTGTTGTAAACCAATTTCATATGCAATTGTCTTTTGCGATTTAAGCAAAGCATTGCCAACAATCGGACCATCAATACCATTAACTTTATATTCAGAATTATCATAAATAAATTCAAAAGGAGGTGTTTTAAAGAAATGCCCATATGCAACATGCACTACTCCATTTGTAGAAATTGGGTAAGCAATGCCTAACCTCGGACTAATATTAGTTTGAATCTCCACAGGTTCTAAAGTGGTTGCACTTAGCAGACTCACACTTCCTATAGCAGGAATAACTCTCGGATCGGTAAGTGCTTGATGATCGGGATCAAATAAATCAAACCTTAATCCTGCATTTATTATAAGTTGATCAAGTTCCAAAGTATTTTGTGCAAATATTGAAAATTCCATTGGTTTGTGTTCATACCGGATATCACTAAATCCTGTTTCACCTGTGACAGTTAATTGCGGCGCTACTAATTCAGCTGGCCTTGATAGACTCAAAAATTCTGCGAAAGAAAGATTTGGAGTAGATGGGAAAAAATTGGACCCTACGAGCGGATCATCAGAAAATTCAGGTGTTATGCTACTTGTAACTATCTTGTATCCAACTACTTCACCTCCAATTTTTAGGAGATTATAATCATCTATCTGCCAGGTAAGATTAATCTTTGCCAATAACTTATCGTTTTCTAAATTATCAATACCTGCTTTAGTTCCGCCAAGATGAAATCTATCTTTAGTGGGTGATACAGTTTGCAGCCGGGGATCAATAATATCTTCAAAAAGGAATATTTTATCACGTTGCGATGTGTAGCTTAAACTAAGATCGTAAAAAATTCTTGCATTTAATGTGTGATTAAAATTGAGGATATGAATCTGACTTTTAGTCTCAATGTTTTTCAATGCATCCGGTGTGTACCTATAGTCATCATCATAAACTTTTCCAGTCTCATCTTGAAAGAAGAAGTTATACCCCAATCGGATTAATGGTGTTATTGCATAGTTAAGTTTAAAATTTAGGAAAGTACGATCCCGCTGACTCATAGCCACTGCAGAGCCATCGCCCGTTAGAAGTGAATCGGGTATTTCTATAATATCACTTTGTACGCTGGGATCATCAGGAAAACTTCTTCTGAACCAGGTTTCATATGCAAATATATTCCAGGCATCTTCAGGTCTTGCTAACTGCTCTCCAAATAAATAACCTTCGTCTGATGCATACCTACCGTAAAAATAAAAACCCAATTTACTTATACCTGGTACAGGTCCGCTTAAAAATCCTTGGATATTTTTAATATTCAATGGACGAAATTGAGTTGTACCTAAAAAGACACTATTATCATTAGTTAATCTGTCGCCTGTAAAAGCTGTAATAGAGCCCGAAAAAGAATTTCCCGGTTCTTTAGTAATTACATTAATTACTCCTGATTGAGCCTGACCGTACTCAGCATTAAATGTTCCGCTGATCACCTGTAATTGTTGTATATTACCGCTTTCAAGATCAATCAGGCTGCCACCCTCGGTGGAAAACTGATCGCTTATGGGGACTCCGTCAACCAAGTATGCAACTTCACTCGATCTTCCTCCGCGAATATGTACGCCGCCACGAGTATCGAGAACCACACCAGCTTGTAATTGAACCAAGTCTTTCAATTCTTGCACAGGCAATTCGTCTATCTGCTCTGCATTCATATTAGCTGAAGTATTCGTTTGATCCATCTTAACTACCGGTATATCTGCAACAATAATAATTTCTTCAACACCAATAGTTGCCGCAGATAAATTAAAGTCCTGAGTAGTTGTTAAGTCAACATTTATCTGAACTTCTACTATTTCAGTTGTATAACTGATGTAAGAAGCTTTTAGATTATATTTTCCAGGCGGGATATTTAAAATTATATAGAAACCTTCTACATCGGTAGCTGCACCCAGGGATGTTCCGTCAAGCCATACGTTTACGCCAATTAATGCTTCCCCGGTTTGTTTATCGAAAATATGTCCTTTTACTTTTCCTGTTGTACCGGCAAATACTAAATTAACACTCACTAGTACGAAGAATAGGATAGAAAACTTGGTTAAGGAATAAAAAATATTCATACGCATATTTTTAACAATGTTATATTTCTTATCTCAAAAAAAAATATGTGATCACTATCATTAAATTATTGACAATAGATAAATAATTACATTATCTATAAAAGGTGAATAAACAAGAGCAGAGAGTATTTTTCTCTGCCCTTTGTTTACTCAATAATCATTATACATTCATAAACAAATGAACATATAACTATAATTACACTTACTTCAACAACAACATTTTTTTAGAACTAGTGAAATTACCTGCTGTTATTTTGTATACATACATACCGGCTGCTAAGTTTTCAGCGTTAAAGTTTACATTGTAAGTTCCTGCATTTAAAAACTCGTTTACAACCGTAGAAACTTCTTCTCCTAAAGCATTGTAAATTTTCATTGTGACAAATTCGCTTTCGGAAATTGAGAAGTTAATAATTGTTGATGGGTTGAACGGATTAGGATAATTCTGTTCTAAGCTGTATTCAGACGGTACGGTGCTTGTAATTTGATTGACTGAAACCACTGTACCATTATCCACATCTATTTGCACAGGACTGTTAGTTGTATAACTATTCGCTCCATCCGGTGGTGAGTACATTCTGAGTGCTTCAAAAGACGAATTTACAACCATTACATTTCCGGCGGCATCAACATTTACATCACGAATGCTGCTACCTCCTCCACCGGGAAGATCTGTAATAACTCCACCGACTACAGATTCTGCAGATGCAAAACTGTTCATAAACGTTCCATCACTCATGCTGTATATAAGAACATTGTGCAACGGACGTGCTGTATTTTTACGACTTACATAAAGATATCCTGCAGCCTCGTCCATTCCAAGCCCATTAAAATTTGTTGCACGGGCATCAGCGTTTGCAAGCGAATCAGCATGTTCAGGAGCATCATTTAAATCTGTATGCCATACTTCAATTGCAGGTAAGGATGATACATCCCACTTGCTTAGACCGTATAAATTATCCATTATTGCTAAAGCAGCGTAAGATTGCTGTACTACATAAAGGAAGCCATCAGAATCCATTTCTATACGAAATGAATTTTTCATCATTGATGAAGGGATAACTACTTCACCGGGTCCCGTGAATAAACCACCGGCATCACCAAGAGCATATCTCTTTACATGAGAAGTGTCAAATCCATCTCCATCAGTTGCGCTATCATTATCTGAACCTGTTCTTACACTTGTTTGCTCAACTGTATAAAGCCACCGGTCAGCACCAAGCCCAACAACTAAGGCATCTGAAATACTATTATGGTTCGACTGGTCATCAAAAGCCAAAATAGTTTCTACACTACTGGAAGACCATAAAGCATCGCCAACAGCTAATCCACCTTGCTTAGGATCATCACGGTTGCTTGGAAGTACAAAACAGTATACTCTATCGTCCGGACCAATTGTAACTCCCCATGGAGATCCTTCGTCAGTTGCAAAATCAGCCCACGGAATTTGCGAATTTCCTTCTGCATAAGCTATATTCTGCTGCCCACCACGATATTGTCCAAAAGAATTGTGTAAATACAAACCTTTGATAGTTTCCTTGCCACCTGGATTGCCCGAAGTACCGCCAGTACGTTCAGTGACATAAGCCATACCAAAATTAACGCTATTGTTGCGTCTATTGCCAACTACCCCGGCTGAACTCCAATACCAGCTGTCCGGACCCGTATCATAGCTGACTAATTCAAACCCGTCTGAACCAACATTATCACTTGCATCTATGGTAATTGACCAAACACCACTTGTAGCTGTTCCGCCCCCATCCAAAGACCCGTCCCAATCTACATCGTTAAAGCCTGCGTTTACACCATTACCTGATGTTACTGTAATAGTCGCTACACCAGGTCCACCATCCTCAGTAATAGTAATTATCACCATAGTAGCAGGTTGATTGAGAACATATGAAATATTAGCAGGGAAATTCCCATTAAATGTGGCTCCTATGGCCGATGCAAAAACATTTGCTTTGATGTTGATTGTGCCAAATAAAATTAGGGTGCCTAATAATAAAAAGAATATAAATTTTCTCATTATTTTTTTACTCCTGTATATAATTGTTTATTAAAATTTTTAACTTTGATTTCCTTTATTTTTACCTCCTTTGCCTAAGGAAAGTTTAATTGTTAAGATATAACTAATGATTTATTTTGTCTTGAATTAAAATTTGAGTAATCGGATTTGAGCAACTTTGAAATTTCATAAAGTATCAATTCTAGAATAACTAATTGTGAGATTCTTGCCTGGCAGGAATAACTTCCCAATAATATGGAGGGAACGACGGTTAGAAGTAGATACTGCGCTGCATCAGCTAATCCTGAGGGTAAAAAATTAGTTATCCCAATAGTTACCGCTCCATATTCCCGGGCTGTTTTTATAGCCGAAATTACTTCTTCAGTTTCCCCCGAGTGAGATATACCCACTAATACATCATTTGATTTCAACATGGGAACAACATTCTGAATGATTGATCGATCTTGCAAAAAGCTACTGTAAATACCGAGGCTACCAAGAGAATCGCAGAAGATTTGTGCCACGCCAGCAGACCCGCCTAAGCCAATAATCATTACCTTGTTTGCTTTTGAAATTTTTAAGGCTAGCGAGCTCGCGATATTAATATCACAATTATTCAAAGTTGATTCAACCTGATTAATAAAATTCTGTTTCAAACCCTCTTTAATATCTGCTGCACCATCCTTATTGTCTGCTTCAAAATAAACTTTTTTGCCGCTGCGAAGTAGTTCCGGTACCAAAGAGATTTTAAAGTCAGCAAAACCCATATATCCTAAAGACCTGCAGAAACGAAGAACAGTTGCATCACTAGTACTACATTTCTTCGCGAGCCCCTGAAGAGTTAAGACAACTGCATCGGCCATGTGCTTTTGTATATATTCAGCAACACGTTTCTCAGATTTACTAAGAGAATTATAAAGTTTATTTATCCTAAAAATTGGATTTATCTGACTAACGCTCATGCATACTTTCCAGGTTATATTTTTTAACTGGCTATAATATAATGACTAAGATAAAATAAAGTGGCTACAACATCTTTTTTGTTTTCACGTTTATTTTACAACACACGATATGTTAGTTACTCAATTTAAATATGAATGTCAAGGAATAAACATCATTTGGGAATTGTAATAATTTTGCCAACACCAACTACTTTGAGTTCCTGTTTTTTCTAGCATGATTGTAATCGTAAATCTTTACTTCCAAACAGCTTTGAGTCAATAAAAATTGAAACTATGTAGACGATTGTTTCAGTATGACACAATAATCTGAACAAGGTAGAGAATTGCTCGCAGTAATTCCAAATTTGATTTATTCAAGATATGATTGGGGTGACGGAGATTTTTAAGAAGCAATTGAATGGACTGGTCATTGGTATCGCCTTCGGAGTGATCATGCTATTCACATGAGAATTATAAATATTTTTATTTAATAAAAGGAAAAAACTCCACCATATTAAAATAATATTAGTGGAGTTCTCCTCTAAATTTTTACCATTAAACACATAAAGTGCAATAATAGTTTAATTTAAGAATTCCCTTACTTTTCCCCTTCCAGTGGTACTTGCACAATTATCAACAAAAAGTGAACCAAATCAAATATTGCGAAAGGTATCAATAACAGCACTAAGAATTTTTCATTGAGGAGAAAACAGTCTTTCCTTTTCCTGTTTTTCAGAAATTTAATAGCGTTGTGTTTGGATAATTTATCAGTGTTTTAAATAAAATGAGCAATAGATATCATTTGATTATAGTTATTTGTTTTTGTCCCGACTTGTCTGGAAACTCACATTATAATCATCTTTACTAAGTAGATATTGTTACTTACTTGTTTCACAAAAAATCATAAACCAGAAATTATTGCTAATCTGAGTTAAATTATTTTATTATCTTATATAAATAAATTTTTATTAAATATGAATAAAGAATTATGAAGAAAATATTTTTCCTGATAACATTAATGTTAATAATTCAATCAATTACATTTGCGCAGGAAGAAACCCATAGATGGAAAAAGCTCGACACAATTTCCGGCGAGCAAATATGGTTTGATGCTTCTTTTACGGATACATTAAAAGGAGACAAGTTTGATGTGTGGGTTTTAAAGGTTCATGCTCCGCCAATGAAATCGGAAAGTGTTGATGGAGATATTTATCGTTCAAAAATTTTATATGCGATCAATCTGGCAACAGTTCGATACGGAATTATGAAACTCCGCTATTACGATGTTAAGAATAGTAAACTTTACAGTTTCGATTATGATACTCCCCCGCCTCCGACTGACGCTTTAAGATATCCGTACCCGGTACTTGAAGAATCCCCTCTTTATTCAATTATAAAAGATATATTTAAAGATCGGGTAAAAGGTAAAAAATGAGAAACGGAAAAAGTTATGAAAAATTCGTTGTCGTGAAAGAATCAGATATTCATGGCAAAGGAATTTTTATTTCAAGCAAAGTTCCTAAGGGCAAAAAAATAATGGATATAAAAGGAGATGTAATCGATGGCGATGAATGCGAACGGCGTGAAGAAGAGGATGACAACGTTTACATTTTTTGGAATGGTGACGACTGTTACATTGATACTTCGATGACTGAAAATATAAAGTACATTAATCACGGGTGCGATTTTAATTGTGATGTTGTAGAAAATGACAGCGGCGGATTGATGCTTATCACTTACCGTACAATTAAAGCTGGAGAAGAATTAACAATAGATTATGGTTATGATGATATTTATGAAAATTGTGAATGTAATTATTGTGTTGCAGATACGGAGAGCCCATAATTAAATGGGCTCCAGAAAATAACTATTTTTTGTTTGCGTATTCCTTTAATATCCCTTTCAACAGATCATAAAATTTTGATACAGTTTCAATATTAACTTTTTCATCGGGTGAGTGTGCATTCTGAATAGTTGGTCCAAATGATATCATATCCATTCCGGGATTTTTTCCTTCAAGAATTCCACATTCCAAACCAGCGTGAATTGCTTTAATTTTCGGTTCTTTACCAAATGATTCTTTAAAAACCCTTTTAGATACTTTTAATAATTCAGAATCCATATTTGGTTTCCATCCGGGATAACCGTCCCCTGCTTCTACATCAGCATCGGTTAGGTTGAAAACTGCCGTAACGCTGTTTTCAATATACTCTTTCGCACTATCTACAGAACTTCTCTGGCTGGTTCCCATTCTTACATTTCCATCAACTAAATTAATAGTTGCAAGGTTTGTAGAAGTTTCAACCAATCCCGGAATATCCTGGCTCATCGAAATCACTCCGTGAGGTAGTGCAAGAATAACATTAATTATCTCCTTTGTAAATTCTTCGGTAAAAACATTCTCAAATTCCAAATCAGTTTTTTTTTTAATAAACACTTTTACACCACTATCCACTGAACGGTATTCGTTCTGAATAGTTTTTTGAAATTCAGTTATTACTTCTTCCGTATTTGGAAATTTGTTTTCATTCAAAAACAAGATCGCTTCAGCTTCTCTTGGAATAGCATTTCGCAAACTTCCGCCTTCAATTGCAGCAAGTCTGTAATCAATGTTCTCTAACTTTTTTAATGTTCTTCCCAATATTTTAATTGCATTTCCTCTGCCTTCCTGAATATCCAAACCTGAATGACCCCCCTTTAATCCGGTAACATGCAATTCGTAAGCCTTACTGGAAGGATTTTTCTTTTCTGCTTTAATTTCAAAAGTTGCAACTGTATCAACTCCCCCTGCACATCCAACATAAAATGCTCCGTCTTCTTCCGAATCCATATTTAATAATATCTTTCCTGTTATAAATCCCGGCTCAAGATTATTTGCACCTGTTAATCCCGTTTCTTCATCAACAGTCATTAAAATTTCAATAGGACCATGAACAACATCAGGATCGGTAATAATAGCGAGACTGGCTGCAACGCCAATTCCGTTATCACTGCCAAGTGTTGTTCCATCAGCAACAACCCAACCGTCTTTAATGGAAACATTTATTGGATCGTTATCAAAATCGTGCTGCTTATCTTTATTCTTTTCACAAACCATATCAACATGACCTTGCAGAACAATTGTAGGTGTATTTTCGTATCCGGGAGTGGCTGAAACAAAGGCAATAATATTTCCAGTTGCATCTTCTTTGAATTCTGTGTTAAGACTTTTTAGAAGTTCTCTAATATGCGTTAGTATTTTTTCTTCTTTTTTAGAAGGTCGGGGAACTTGAGTAATTTCATAAAATCTTTTCCATAAATGTTTTGGTTCCAGTTCAGCAACAGCAGTATTTACCATTTAAATTCTCCTATATTCTATAAATTGATATTGATAATAATCAAAAAAGTTTAGATGTAAATCTTCCCTAATCTAAATTGCTATTTGCCAAAAGAATAACGATAATGGAAGTTTCATCAGAAAAATAATAAACAAATTTTAACTGATGAAATATAAAGATTGGCTATTCGATTAAAAAACCAGTGGATTGTATAATTGATTTTCATTAATTAAGTAACAATTTGTGTGTGCAGTGCTATCTCTTCCAAAACCGACGATACACTAAGGCATTCTTTCAACTCACCATAAAAAATAACGGAATTACCTTTAACATGGGTTTCAAATGCCTTTTTGCGTGCTTCGGTATTAGAACATTTAATTGCCTTAATTATTTGCAATATGACTTCATCAAATGTATGCAAGTCGTCATTATACAAAATCACCTTGCTCTTAAGCCCAATGCTTACATCTTCTTCTACGACAATTTCAATGCCGGGTATTTCTTTGCCTGGAGTTTCCATATAATAAATTTAATCGATCAATATTTAAAATTTAAATATTAATTATCCAAACATAATAAAATTTCAATAGTATATTATGAATTGATTTTAGATTGGTCTGTCTTTATATTTTGAGTTATAAAAAATGCAATTAAACGGAGGATAAATGAAGATTGCAGTATGTGTTAGCCACGTGCCCGATACAGCCACAAAGGTTAAGATCGGTGAGGATGGAAAATCAATTGACCCAAATGGTGTTACGTATGTAATTAATCCGTATGATGAATATGCAGTAGAAGAAGCGCTGAAAACCAAAGAAAAAATTGGGGATGATTCTGAAGTAATTATAATAACCTTAGGTTCTGATATTTCTAAAGAGTCTATAAGAAAAGCACTTGCAATGGGTGCTGATAAGGGAGTGCTTCTAAAAGAGGATAATCAAAGAGATTCATTTGGTATCGCAAAAGCATTAGCAGAAGAGATTAAATCGCAGGGCTGCGAATTGGTTTTTTGCGGTAAACAATCTGTTGATTATGATAATTCGATTATAGGACAGTTGATTGCAGAATTGCTTGGTTATTCCTGTGTTACAGTGGTTGTTGAATTAACCATTGACGTCAATAAACTTACCGCAGAGAGAGAAATAGAAGGCGGCAAAGAAATAGTTGAATCCGAACTGCCTGCGGTTATTACAACACAAAAAGGATTGAATGAACCAAGGTATGCATCACTAAAAGGAATTATGACTGCAAAGAAAAAAACCATTGAAGAAAAACCGGCAGTAGATTCAATAAATTTGACAGAAGTATTAAGAATGCATTTGCCTCCTTCGAAACAAACTGGCAGAATATTAGGAACTGACAAATCTGCCGTTCCGGAGTTAGTTAAATTATTAAGAGAAGAAGCAAAAGTTTTATAAGGAAAACAAACTATGGCAAACAAAATTTTAGCAGTACTCGAACAAAGAGATGGTTTATTAAAAAGATCTGCATTCGAAACAGTTAGCGTAGCAAATAAATTAGCATCAGAATTAAATTTAGAAGCAGAAGCTGTTGTTGTAGGAAATGAAATTTCAAATATTAATGATGTGGGAAATTATGGTATAAGTAAAGTTGCACATTTGAAAAATGCAGAATTAGTTAATTACTCTTCCAGCGGATATAGAGATGCAATAGTTAATTATGCAAATGAAGTTGATGCCGATTACATTATGCTGGCTAACACTTCGTTGGGTAAAGATCTGGCACCAAGATTGGCAGTTAAACTTGGAGCAGGTTGTTTAATGGATTGTGTAAAACTTGATACATCATCAGGCGATTTAACTGCCACACGTCCTGTTTATGCTGGTAAAGCTTTAGTGGATGTAAAGTTTAATTCTGGCAAAAGGGTAATTACAATACGACCGAATGTTTTTAAGGCACAACCATCGGATAATTCTTCAGTTGATATAACAGTAAAAGAAGTATCTTCTCCTAACCTTAAAACCCGTGTTGTTGAATTCAAAAAATCAGAAGGTAAACTTGATGTTGCTGAAGCCGATATCATAGTTTCCGGCGGAAGAGGTATGAAAGGACCTGAAAATTTTTATCTAATTGAAGAATTAGCTGATTCGCTTGGCGCCGCTGTTGGTGCCTCAAGAGCTGTGGTTGATGCCGGCTGGAGACCGCACGGAGAACAGGTTGGACAAACAGGCAAAACTGTTTCCCCTTCTTTATATGTTGCTTGCGGAATTTCCGGAGCTATTCAGCACTTAGCTGGAATGTCTTCATCCAAATATATTGTTGCAATAAATAAAGATAAAGATGCACCAATTTTTAATATTGCAGATTATGGAATCGCAGGTGATGTTTTTGATATTCTACCTGCACTTACTGAAGAAATTAAAAAAGTTAAACAAGGATAATCGGAGTTCTTTTGAATAAAATTGAATGTGAAATATTAGGTTTATCATCCAGCCCTTCCACCGGAGGAGCTTATGCTATCTTATTAAAAGAATTGGAAGGACATCGCCGTTTACCAATAATCATTGGTGCTTTCGAAGCGCAGGCAATTGCTTTAGAGATGGAAGGGATTAAACCACCAAGACCTTTAACACATGACTTACTAAAGCAGATTACCGATAACCTTGGTGCGATAGTTAATGAAGTTATTATTGATGAATTAAAAGAAAATACTTTTTTCGCAAAAATAATACTCGAAGTATCGGGATTAACTCAGGAAATTGATGCAAGACCGAGTGATGCAATTGCTTTAGCAGTAAGAGCAGAAGCACCAATTTATGTTGCTGCATCCGTAATGGATGCAGCAGCCTTCATCCCTTCAGAAGAAGATGAGATTGAAGAAATATCACCGGGAATTTCACCTGACAGCAAAAAAAGTAAGAATCCGGCATCTAAAGAAACAAAATTAGCTGAAATGCAAGATAAACTAAGGGAAGCAATCGAGAAGGAAGAGTACGAACGCGCGGCTATAATAAGAGATGATATAAAAAGACTGACAAGCGATAATTAATATTTATCGTCCTCTATTTAAATACTATCTTACCAATTTCACATTCCATACATCTTCCCTTCACACAATAATGTCTGAATAACTCTATCATCCCTTGCATGTGTATGCTTTTGCTTTCCGAATTAGTGATGTGCAAACTATCTATCACTTGATCAACTATCCGGTTGTTACTTTTCTGATGAAAGTTTAAATATAAATTTTTTACCCTGCGGGCTGCTGCTTTATCATCAAATATTTCGAAATAAACGGCGAATGCCGGGAGTATTACATTAATTATAATTTCGTCTGCCCGGGATAATCCGATAAAATAATTTATCACTTCTTTTGCAGGTTTATCAAATACATAATGATTACGCCAATAACCTCCGGCATTTACTATTATCATATTTCTCAGCATCGAAATAATTTTCTTCTGTTTGTGGTCTTCAGTAAAAAACGTTATGATGTTTCTTAATAATTCATCCCTGATCAATCTTCTTATTATCGTACTGCCTCCTGCTATTCTTACCGTGGGAAAATTCTGAGGTCTTAGTTTGAAGAAATTCCATTTCTCCATTTTGAAATAAGCTCCGTCATACTGATCTTTTATTTCAGACCATTTCTCAATCAACACTCTCAAATATTCCGTTGATTTCTCATCCGAGTTTGGTTGATCGAATGAGATAATTCCACTCACATTAAAAAGGGCACACTCTATTATATCCTGAAATTTTTCTTCTTGTTTAAATTTTATAAGAAAATCGAGATTAACTGCCTTTGCCAGTTTAAGCATGTTATCCTTGTTTTTTGAATATCCCAACGCTTCAAAAATCATTTCATAAATTAACTGCTGCCAAAGTAATGGGTCATTAAATTCATCCGGAGTGAATTTTTTATTTTGAAACTCTTCACCAAAATCATAGCGTACTATCGGTTCCCTTATATTCATTTCTTTTAAGTAGACCATTTCTTTAAGACGCTCAAAAATTTTCTTCTCTTTCTGTTTAAATCTTTCAATCCCTAAATCCGTTAAGAGTTTTAGTTTATCCTGTAATAAAATATTTCCGTTAATTTCTGTACAAGGCATTACAAAACCACGATTTGTCCTTTCGGATTCAATGGCATTTCTGAGAGATGATTGGTAGCTATCGTTAATAAAATCTATTAAACAAATAGAATTTATTTTTCTTCCATCTTGTGTATAAACATAGGGTCGGAATCTTTCCTTAGAAAGTACGATGTGAAGAATAACTTTGTTGTATTTTTTATCGAGATAATGCCCGTGTGATTTCCAATCGGAATGCCAGATGTCTATTTCAACATCACCAAGGTAAGTAATATTGCCAATCTTAATTCTTGAATTGAAAAAATCGGGACCGGCATAATCTTTATTGTTTTCACCAGCATGAATTATTTCAATTATTTGATTATCAATAGTTTTTAATTGTGTTTCAAAATTTTCGGATTTCCAAATCTCGTATAATAATTTCTCGCCTACTTTACCTACTTTAAACACAACTTCCTCGGTTGATCTTTTGTCCACTAATTAACACTATTAACAGCATTACAAATATTAACATAAAACCTATATTATATTAAGTAAATAGAAAATTATATACCCGATTATCCTTGTTATTATCTTTAGTTTTCAATTAAATAGTTAATAATAAATTTGTAACCAATAACCATGTTAATCGAATTGGAAAAAAACAGGAAGAGAGAAGAGATTAATTCAGTTCTATAAGTTTAATATTTTATCTATTTCATTATTCAATCTGAGAATTTCCTCCCTGGCTTTCTCAGCAAAATCTTCCCCGCTGCTTTTATAAATTATTCCCCTGCTTACATTTATTAAAAAAGATTTTCTGTTTACAGTTTTAAATGATTTTACAACATCTTCCAAACTGCCGCCCTGTGCACCAATACCCGGTAATAAAACAGGAAGAGTTTCGAAAAAATTAATATTTTCTTTTAACTCTTCACCGTTTGTTGCCCCAAAAACAATTCCGCAGTTATTATTCAAATTCCATTCTTTAACTTTTTCAATTATTTGTTGATAAAGAAACTTTCCATTATCGAGCTTTAATTTTTCAAAATCATTTGCGCCTTTATTTGATGTAAGTGCGAGAATAAAATTAAGCTTATCGCTATAATCTAAAAATGGTTCCAGTGAATCTTTACCCATCAGAGGATTGAGTGTGACCGCATCACAATTATAATGCTCGAACACAGATTTTGCATACATGCGAGATGTGTTGCCGATATCGCCGTATTTTGCATCCGCAATAATTAAAATGTTTGAAGGGATGTAACTGATGGTTTCTAATAATATTTTTAATCCCTCTTCCCCATCCTTTTCATAAAATGCAAAATTTAATTTATAGGCAGCACAATATTCACTTGTAGAATCAATTATAGCTTTGTTAAAATTTAACACAGGGTTGGCTGATGACTTTATGTGCAATGGAAGCTTATCAAAATCAGTATCAAGCCCAACACAAATAAACTTATCGTCGTTATTCTTATTGACTAACTTTTCTAAAGCATTCATAATAAATTAATGTTACGCATAATTTTTTCTTGTTCTGTATATGTTGGCTAAGATACCAAGCATAATCATATTTACTACAAGTGAACTTCCCCCATAACTTATAAACGGCAGAGGTAATCCAATTACAGGCATTATTCCCACTACCATACCTATATTGATAATAAAATGCGCAAAGTAAACAGAAAGGATGCCGATTGATAATAAACTTAAAAATTCATCCTTAGAGCCGGATGCAATTTTAAGAATTCTTAAAAACAAAAATGTGAATAATCCAATTGTGATTATCGCACCTACGAATCCAAACTCCTCGCCTATTACGCAGTAAATAAAATCTGTCCATTGTTCAGGGATAAATTGTAATTGTGTTTGGTTGCCTTCAAGGAATCCTTTCCCAAACAATCCGCCTGAACCAATAGCTACTTTTGCCTGAATTGTGTTATATCCGGAACCAAGCGGATCGGACATTGGATCGATAAACGCTTGAATTCTTTTTTGTTGATGAGTGCTGAGCGCTTTAAAAACATAATCGGCAAAAAATCCGCTTGCTAAATTAAATGCGAAGATAGAACCGCTAAAGAAAAAATCCTTTCGGAAAACAAATAACATCGCAATAACAAATAATAATGCTCCAAAAAAGTAGTATGAACCAAATAAAGAAGATACCGCTACAAAACCAGGTGATAACACTACAAACATTGCAAATACGCTTATCCCTTTCCAAAATATTAATGTTAATATCATTGCAATAAATACGAATGCAGTACCCATATCAGGCTCAAATAAAATTAATATTACAGGGAAAAATCCGATTGCTAACGTGAATGACAAATCTTTAAAGGAATCGATGTTTGCATTCTGTCTGCTTAAATATTTTGAAAGCATAAGTATAGTAGCGAGCTTAGCAAATTCAGACGGTTGAAATCCGAACGAGCCGATAGCCAGCCAGCTTTTCGCTCCTGAGATTCTTTGACCGATTAATAGTACAACAATAAGAAGAAAAATAGTTATGAAATATGAAGGGATTGTTATCTGTTTAAAAGTATTTGTGGGAATCGAATAAGTTATAAAGAAAACAATTACAGCTACTATTCCCCAAATTAATTGTTTTTGAAAATTACCCTGAGCGATAGCATTACTGAAAGTTGAACTATAAATTGCAGTTAATCCAAATATAAAAAGAATTATTACAGGAAATATTAATCCGAAATCAAACTTGTCTTTTAAATGATAATCAATTCGCAATTCATTAATCCACATTCTTATTTTCTAATTTTGTAATTGATCTATTCTTAATCGGAGTATCTTTCTTCAAAGAATTAAGATAAGCTTCAATCACTTTTTTCGCGATTGGCGCAGCGTGTGTTCCGCCGAAACCAACATTTTCCACCAATACGGCAATTGCAATCTTCGGATCATCAGAAGGTGCAAACGCTATAAACAATGCATGATCTGCACCATGCGGATTTTGAGATGTTCCTGTTTTCCCTGAAATTTCATACTCACCGTACCTAATGTGAGTTGCTGTTCCTTTCCCGTTTACAACTAAAAACATTCCTTCTTTTACGATGTCAAATATCTTTTGATCAATACCTAAATCTAACTCAGTGTAGACAAAATCAATAATTATATTATTTTTTCTGTCAACAAACCCTTTAACAAGATGCGGTTGATAACCTTTCCCTTTATTAGCAATTAACACTGTGTATTGTGCTAACTGTAAAGGAGTAACACTAACTTCACCCTGACCTATTGAAAGACTTAGCATTATGCTTTTTGGCCATTCCGGTCCGTACCTTTTCTTATAATATTCCTCATCAGGAATTAAGCCCGCATTTTCTTCTCCGATATCAATTCCGGTTATTGAATCAAATCCAAGCAGTCTGCTATACTTAGCCCAATTATCAATACCAATTTTAAGAATCAACTGATAAAAAAACGAGTTGCAGGATTTTTCAATTGCGGTAATTACATTTACATTACCATGTACACCATGGCATTTAAAGAATCGCCCGAATGTCACACCACCACTGCAAAAGAAAGTGGTTGATGTAGTTATAATTCCCATATCGAGTGCTGCAATAGCAGAGAGTACTTTGTAAGTTGAACCGGGTGATTGAATAGAGGTTATCGCCCGGTTAAAAAGAGGTTTGCCGGGGTCGTTGTACAAAGATCTTAAATAGTCCTTTGAAGTAATGTAGGAGAACTCATTCAGATCAAACTCGGGTGCACTTACAAGAGCAAGTATATCTCCGTTAGCAGGATCAATTGCAACGAGTGCTCCTTTTTTCCCTTTAAACTCTTCTTCAGCGACTCTTTGTGCATTAGTTTCAATTGTAAGAATTAAATCATTTCCTTTAACAGCAGGAATATCTTCAGAACCGTTATTAAATGCGTCAATTACTTTTCTTCGGGAATTAACTATAACAAATTTATTCCCCTTAGTGCCTCTTAACTGTTTTTCATAAGTTTTTTCAACACCTGTATTCCCAATATTATCTCCTTGGTTATAATATTCATTTTCTTTGCTTAATTGCTTTTGTGAAATTTCTTTTAGATAGCCAAAAACATGTGAGCCATTAATACCACCCGGGTAACCCCTGTGCATTTCAACTACATAATCCACACCGGGAAGATTGAGTGAATTTTCTTCGATCCAGGCAACAGCATCAAAACTAATTCCTCTTTTAATTTTTATAGGAAGATATTTTGAAAAGTTTTTATACTGATCTAATATATTGCTTATATATCCTGAATCAACTTCAAGAATTGTTTCTATGATACTATTTAATTTTTTATCGTAATCTGCTGGTGTTATTCGCAAAGTATAAGCGGGAACATTATTTACAAGCAGTTTGAAATTTCTATCGTAAAAAACACCTCTCAACGGAATTTGTTCAATCGATTTAATGCTGTTATCAGTTGCTTTATCCTGATAGGATGTTTGATTGAGGATTTGCATCTGAAAAAGACGAAATCCGAGTACTGCCGCACTGATAATAATTATCATGGAAATGATGGTTGTACGTTGTATGGACGCAAATTTTTCGCTTCTCAAAATTTTCTCCTTCTAAAAGGTGAAAATATAAATAATATACTTACCATTGCAGTGTATAAAGATGACAGTAATGCTTGTTCGAAAAGTAATTTAATTATATTTGTTTGTACATCAAATGCAGAAAAGAATGAAAATATGACCGAGTCAATCAACGCACAGATAAATACAATTAAAGAAAAAATGTAAGTGCTTATATTAATATCTTTTTTTGTTTCCGTAGAAAAATATCCTGCGGTAAATCCTGCAATAGTTTTAGACAGCATTGAACTTCCAAGCAAACTTCCTGTGATTAAATCGATAAAAAAACCATAAGAAGCCCCTAATACAGTTCCGTAATACTGGTCCCGCGATATTGAAAAATAAACTAATGAGATGAGAACAAGATCGGGGATAATGCCGGCAATAGCTATTAAGGGTATCACTGTTATTTGAACGAGCAGAACAACAAAAAAAGTTATGAAAGGTGTTATCAGTTCCCATTTCATTTTACTGCCGCCTGTAAAAATTTAATTCTAAATTATCGATCTGCTTGCTTTTAACCTTAGCCAATATGAATACGTTTTCAACAGATGTAAGATCAGCAAAAGGTTTTACTCTAATGTAACTGAAAACTCCTGTTTCACCTTGTCTGAAATCTTCTACAATACCAACAGGAATTGGAATTGGAACAATTGAACTAACATCGGATGTAATTATTCTATCACCTGTTTCAACATCAAATGTGTTAGGGATATTAATAATAATCAGTTCTTCGCCCGTCCATTTAAGAATACCGTTTATTCTGCTTCTCTCATCCATCACCGTCAATCTCAAATCAACATTTTTAAGAGTTCGTGCAATTGAGAAATCTTCGGCGACGGAATTAACAATTCCAATAAATCCTTTATCATTAATAACGGGCATACCGGGCAGTACACTATCTTTTTTACCCGCATTAAGAGTAATTGTATTTTGTGTCATCGAAAGCGAACGGGAGACAATACTTGCAGGGATTAAAGGAAAACCGGTTGTATCTTTAAATGCTAACAAATCTTTTAATTCCTTATTAACTATTCCGAACTCTCTAAGTCTGCTGACCTGAAGCATTAACTTTGCATTTGTTTCCCTTAATTCTTCGTTTTCTCTTTGTAGATTGGTAACGCTAAAAATATCGGAAATAACTGAAGTTATGGTTGCAAAACTACCGAATGCAATTGCTCTTATTTTTTGAACATTGGGATTTTTATTTTGGGACAGAATAATAAGACTTAATAGAATCAGTAAAACAAGCGCAATGTATTCTCTAAAATTGGTCCATACTTTGGATAAAAACCTAAACATTAATATCTTCTATTGCGAATAAGAACTTTCTGATAATCACTTAGATTATCTATTACTTTTCCGGTTCCCAAAACAACGGCAGTAAGCGGGTCTTCAGCAACGTGCACGGGAAGGTTCGTTTCCATTTTAATTCTTTCATCCAACCCTTTTAGTAAAGCTCCGCCACCGGTTAGCATTACTCCGCGATCTAAAATATCGGCTGACAATTCGGGTGGTGTTCTTTCCAATGTTTGCCTTATTGCTTCAATTATTTGAACGACTGATTCATTTAGTGCTTCTCTTATTTCAACAGAACTTACTTCAGTAGTTTTCGGAATTCCTCCTACAAGATCTCTCCCTTTAACCTGAATAGTAATTTCTTCTTTTAGCGGAACTGCTGAGCCAACCTCGCACTTTATAGCTTCTGCCGTTCTTTCACCGATTAAAATGTTATGATTTCTTTTAAAGAATTGCATAATAGCATAGTTCATTTCATCTCCCGCAATACGAATCGATTCTTCATTCACAATACCTGATAAAGCTATCACCGCAATTTCTGTTGTACCGCCGCCGATATCTATAATCATATTTCCAACAGCAGCGTCAACATCAATTCCTATTCCAATTGCAGCAGCCATCGGTTCCGCTATAAGATGAACCTCCTTTGCACCAGCATGTTCGGCACTATCGCGAACGGCTCTTTTCTCAACTTCGGTAACACCGCTGGGAACTGCCATAACAACCCTGCGGCTGCTAAGCACACCAGCACGCACCCTTTTAATAAAAGCTCGTATCATTCCCTCGGCAATTTCAAAATCTGCAATCACACCGTCACGCATGGGTCGTGTAACCCGAATTTCTTTATGTTCTCTTCCCAGCATTTCTTTAGCTTTATTGCCAAGAGCAATAATTCTTTTAGTATTTTTATCAAAAGCTACAATAGATGGTTCGTTAAGAACAATACCTTTCCCCTTTATGTATATAAGTGTGTTTGCCGTGCCAAGGTCTATTGCAATATCGGTTGCAAATAAATCGAAAATACCCATTATACCTCTAATGTTTGAAGTGTCTTATTCCTGTAAATACCATTGATACATTATGTTCATTTGCAGCATCAATAACATCTTGATCGCGAACCGATCCACCTGGTTGTATAACTGATATTGCGCCGCAATTAATTATTTCAATCAAGCCATCTGCAAAAGGGAAAAAAGCATCAGAAGCAGCAACTGAACCATTAAGATCTAATCCTTGTTCTTTCGCTTTCATAGAGGCTATCTTTACCGAATCTAATCTCGACATTTGTCCAGCTCCGATTCCTAACGTAGCTTTAGATTTTGCAAAGACAATAGCGTTTGATTTAGTATGTTTAGCAACTTTCCATGTAAAATACAAATCTTCTAATTCTTTCTCATCAGGTTTTTTGGTTGTTGGAAAAGAAATTTTTTCTTCTACAATATCAAGTTTATTTGTTTCTTGCCGTATTATGCCACCGGGAATGCTTTTCAGATAGAATTTTTCTTTCCCGATTGGCTTAATTTGTTTTAATAATCTTCTATTCTTTTTCCTCTTTAAAATTGAAAGAGCTTTATTTGTAAATTCAGGTGCACTTATTACTTCGAGAAAAATATCATTCAACTTGTTGGCTATTTTTTCATCGATCACATCAGTAAAAGCAACTATACCCCCAAAAGCCGATACAGGATCGCACCGTAGTGCTTTTTCATAAGCATCATAAATATCACTGCCTATAGCTGCACCAGCCGGGTTACTATGCTTAATAATTGTGCAAGCGTTTGTTCCTAGGTCCTGAACTAATTCAACAGCAGAAACTAAATCAAAAATATTGTTGTAAGATAATTCTTTGCCATTCAGAAATTCAAAATAACTGAAAAAGTCTCCATGTAACTGTGCAGATTGATGTGGGTTTTCACCGTATCTTAATGTTTTTGTTCTAGGAAGATTAATTCTAAGAGATTTATTTTCAGTTTCAAATTTAAACTCGAAATAGTTTGCAATACAAGTATCATACTCCGCTGTATTGGAGAATGCATCAACAGCTAAGTTCCTCCTTGTTTTTTCTGAAATATTTCCGGATGACAATTCATCTAAAAAATCATCGTACTGATCGGGGGAAGTTAAGATTGATACGTACTTATAATTCTTTGCCGCCGCTCTTATTAAACTTGGTCCTCCGATATCAATATTTTCAATTGCAGTATCTATGTCAACGTTTTCTTTTTTTATAACTTCAATAAAAGGATAAAGATTAACACACACTACATCAATCGGGTAAATATTGCTTTGCTTCGCTTCCTTCTTATCTGAATCATTTTCTCTTCGGAATAAAATTCCTCCAAATATTTTCGGATGAAGTGTTTTCACTCTACCGCTAAATATCTCCGGGAATCCTGTAATTTCCGATATTTCAGTTACTTCAACTCCAGCTTGCCTAATCCTTTGAGCAGTATTGCCTGTTGCAATAATTTCATAATCATTATCTGCTAATCCTTTTGAAAGCTCTGTTATATTTGATTTATCAAATACACTGATTAACGCTAACTTCTTCAATTTGTTTTCGGTAATAATATTTTTTTTAACGTCAGGATAATACTTTCACTCTGCCATTACTGACAATAATCTTATCGAGTGCGAACTTCTCTATAACATATGGAAGCAATTCATGTTCAACTGCAAGAACTTTTTCTAAAATTTCTTCGGGCGAATCAACCTCAGAAATATCTACGCACCTTTGAACAATTATATTTCCAGTATCATACGTTTCATCAACAAAATGAACCGTTGCACCGGAAACCTGTGCTGATGAGTCATATACAGCTTTATGAACATTCATTCCATACATTTCCTTTCCACCGAATGATGGCAGTAATGCTGGATGAATATTAATAATCCGGTTACGGAAATCTACGATCATATCAGCGGGAATCATTTTCAAAAAACCAGCTAATACAACCAGATCGATCTCCAGAGATTTTAAAAATTTAGAGAGATTGTTATAGGAAATAGATTTTTTCTCATTCCCAACTACATACTGATTTATAGAATATTGTTCTGCAATTTTAAAAGCCCGGCAAGTAGCTTTATTGCTGATCACTGCCTGAACTTTAATAAGCTTACGAAGTTTAGGAGAATTTAATATTGCTCTGAGATTTGAACCTCTACCTGAAACAAATACAGCAACTTTTAACACAATTGCACTTTTTTTAATAGAACAAAGCTACCTAATCATCACTGAATAATCAATGCTATGGCACAGCATCTTCAAGCATTTTAAGTTTATACTCAACTGCATTAAGCATATTTGCCAATTTATTTTCATAAAAATAATTCGAATATTTTTTGGTTTCTTCTATGTATTTTTTTGCATCTGCAAGATAATTCAGTTTTAAACTAACACGGACAGCAAAGTAATATGCAAAAGGTTGTATCCACTTTTCACCATCATCATTTGCAATTGCCGAAAGCGCATAGCTGTACGCTTGTGTAAGACTATCTAAATGAAACGAAACATCGCTTAAATACAAGTTAATTTCTGCAAGTTGCGAATTTGAAATACCTGCCTTTGGAAAATTTAAAAGTGAATCCAAAGCTTCATTATATTTTCCGGCTTCTCTTAAATTTTTAATAAAAATAAATTTTCGTTGAAGAGAATCAGGTGGATTTTCCAAAAATCTTTCGCCAATAATTTTTGCATATCTGTCATCATCAATATCCGGGTTTCCTTCATTTGTTAATTTATAATACTTCGCAGCATTCAAACTATCACCAATAAATGTATAACATAATCCTAACCTTAATGCTGCGATACCGCGATAATAGTCTTCCGAACCATCGCTAAGAAAAATTTGATAATAACTACTTGCCATATCAAAATTATTTCTGTAAAAGTAAATATCGCCGATTGATAAATTGGAATAGAGAATAAGCTGGCTAAAATTTGTATCTTTTGATGTGATAATTCTACTAAATAAGTTTTCAGATTTTTCTAATCTTGAAAGTCTAAGATAAAAACTTGCTAATGAATATTTGAAAAGAAGATTCTTCCGGTATTTTTTATTTAGTGAATTCAGTAATTCTTCAGCTTTTTCATACTCCCCATAAAACTCTGCAAGTATTTGTGAAAGATAGAATTGTGCTTCAACTTTGGAAAATTTTCCCTTATCCGCAGCTAGTTTTAAATACTCTATACCTTTATCTTTTTCTCCTTCAATTCCTGTCATCCGCATTGCCCATTTCAAACTAGGAGGAGTTTGCCCAATAATAAAATTAAAAAGTCCCAATCCCATGTAAGCATCGTAATAAGTACTGTCAATAAATACGAGATTGTTCATGTAAGAAAGTGATTTCTTAGTTGCAAGAACAGCACCCAGGTAGCTTTCCTGCCGGGTAAAAGCCATTGCACGGTAAGAATATGATGAACCTAAAATATAATACAGAAAGGTATCAACAGAATCTGATTCTAAAAAATCATTTACTTTTTTTATTGTGCTGTCGGAAAGATTGATAAAACTAACAAAATCCGAATCATTTTTATTATCTAAATATTTCCATAAATAAGGAATCGATTTGAAATGATAACCTGTAGGAGAGTCAGGATATTGTTCAATTATGCTGTTAAATATTTTTTCACTTCTCTCAAAATCAAATTTAAAAGCTGCATCAAGTCCTTGTAATACTTGTTCTTCAAATTGATGAAAAGGTTTGCTATTTTGAGGGTAAATTACTTCTGTTAATGTGATAACAATCAACAAAATAAAAATGAAATATTTCCAACTAAGTTTTAGTTTCGACAATTTAGAATCTTATAAGAATTATTTTAATGAGGAAGATACGGTAATCTTTGCAAATTTATTCGAAATTACTTTATTAGGGTATGTGAAATTAATTATTAGAGTAATTAGTTAAAACAAATCTTTATCTTCGGAGTACTTTATCGATGCTTTTACAAATTCCCTGAACAACGGATGAGCATTAGTAGCACGCGATTTTAATTCCGGATGAAACTGACAGGCAACAAACCAATTGTGATCAGGCAATTCAATCATTTCCACTAGTTCCCTGTCGGGTGAGAGTCCACTTAACACTAATCCGTTATCAACAAGCTGTTTCCTGAATTTATTATTAACTTCATATCTGTGCCTGTGCCGTTCGGAAATATAATTTCTCCTGTAAGCTTCCTTTGCTTTTGTACCATCCTGAATTGTGCAAGGATATGCACCCAACCTCATGGTTGCACCCATATTTTTTATATTTTTTTGGTCGGGCATAAGATCAATTAAACTGAATTTATTCTTTTTAAACTCAGAACTGTTTGCGTTTTTTATACCGCATACGTTGCGCGCAAACTCAATTACTGCACACTGCAAACCAAGGCATATACCGAAAAACGGAATGTTTTTTTCACGTGCATACTTTACCGCTTGAACTTTTCCTTCAATTCCTCGTTCTCCAAATCCGCCAGGAACTAAAATACCTGAAACTCCATTAAAAAGTTTTGAATTATCTCCAGTTTCGCAATCTTCTGCACTAACAGGCCGCAAAATTACCCTTGCATTATTTACGGCACCGGCATGAACAAATGATTCCAAAATACTTTTATACGCGTCCAAATGATGAATATATTTTCCAACAAGTGCAATCTCTACGGTTTTCGCTGGACTTATCACTCCATCTACAAAATTATTCCATTCATCAAGTTTAATTTTTTTATCGGGAAGATGAAGCCGCTTAAGTATAATTAAGTCAAGTTTTTCTTTAAACAGAACTAAAGGCACTTCGTAAATCGATGTACAATCGTGGGCGGAAATTACGGATTGCCTGTTCACATTGCAGAACAAAGCAATTTTATCACGAAGCTCTTTCGATAATTTTTTCTCTGAGCGGCAAATTAATACATCAGGTTGGATTCCAAGCTCGAGGAGATTTTTAACACTATGTTGTGTGGGTTTGGTTTTTAGTTCTCCAGCAGATTTTATATAAGGTACTAAAGTAACATGAATACTTATTGAGTTTGATCTGCCAAAATCCAGCATATGCTGGCGCACCGCTTCAATAAACGGAAGTCCTTCTATATCGCCGACAGTTCCGCCAATTTCAGTTATGATAATATCGTAATCGCCAAGTTCACTTAACCTAACAAGCCGTTTTTTAATTTCGTCGGTGATGTGAGGAATTACCTGAACCGTAGCGCCTAAATAATCCCCTCTTCTTTCCTTGGTTATAACTTCATTATAAATTTGTCCTGTGGTTGAATTGTTTGCGCGTGTCATGTTAACATCAAGGAAGCGTTCATAATGCCCAAGATCCAAATCAGCTTCCGTTCCGTCATCGGTAACATAAACTTCGCCATGCTGAAAAGGATTCATTGTTCCAGGATCGACATTAATGTAAGGATCAAATTTTTGGATCGTTACACGATATCCGCGTTGTTTTAGAAGCAAGCCAAGAGAAGAGGCAGTGATTCCTTTGCCCAACGATGAAACAACACCACCTGTAATGAAAATATACTTTACTTTTTTTCTGCGAGCCATAAATATTTTTTGTTTCTAAATATAGAACAAGATGGAGTGAATTGCAATTTCCAATAAAGTTTACGGTGAACGTTAAAAGTAAAAAAACAGAGGCACTAAAATATTTTCCAGATAATTATAATATTCTTCAATAATCAATTGCCATTCGCCAACTTTTTTATTATTGTTGAATGAAGGAGATATGAATGAAAGACACAATTAAAATATCAGAGGTTTTTCCTGTTAGTGCAAAACGATTGTATGATGCATGGCTGAATAGTGATGAGCATTCAGAATTTACAGGTGCCAAAGTAGAAATTCGTCCCAGTGTTGGTTCAAAATTTTCTGCCGGAGATGATTACATAAAAGGGAGCAACATTACTTTGCAGCCGTACGGAAGAATAGTACAAACGTGGAGAACAAAAGATTTTCCCGCCGGTGCAATAGAATCGAGATTGGAAATTCTTTTTGAAAAAGTCAATGGTGGTACACGGGTTACAATAATTCATACTAGAATTCCAACCGGGCAGGCAAAGGAATATGAGATGGGATGGAAGAAACATTACTTCAAACCAATGAAGAAATATTTTAAAAAGCAGAAGTAACTTTCTCTGTTATTATTTATAATGCAGGTAAATTCCAATTCAACCGGCAAGCTCAGAAGAAAATCAAAATCACTTTATTCTTTTTATCAACGTCAAATAAAATATTGTGCAAATATTAATGAACTAAGCAGTTGCCCGTTTATCCACCTATTTATAATTTATCAATTTTGTCAAATGAAACTCGCATTATAATCCTTCCCATGTGTGTAAATATTTTTGCATGCTCGTTTCAGCATTCTTTTTACTTTTAAATATTATATTTAAACCTTAATAATTAACAAATAGTCTAACTGGTAAGAAAAAACTCATTTGTCAATACAACGCTGATATTTTTATTTATCAAAAAAAATAATTCTTCCTGATATTACCTTTGTTAAAAGAGCACATAAAATTACTTGCACGCAAGAGAATGATTATATCTGTGAAATCGGAATATGTATGGTTGAATGATTGTATGGATAGATGAAAAATGATTGACAAAAATTATCAAGAAGTATCCAAGATTTATAACATGCAGGCATACAGCCATCCATTTATACTTAGCCACAGTAAGGCTATAAATATAAACAGATGAGAAGAATTACCACACTTATTTACATAATAATATTTTCCGTAATATTTGCCGGATTATCTGTAGCGCAGGATAGTACGCAAAGTCTAGCATTTAAAAACAATAAACCTTTCAGGCGTTCACCTTATTTTTACCGACCAGACCTGGGATACCAAATATGGCAGCAATTTAAGTTAATAAAGGAAGCCAATTCCGAGGATGTGCTTGCACAGCACGAACTCGGTCTAAGATATTTGCTCGGGGAAGGTATGACGGCTGATACTACAAAAGCAGTTTACTGGCTCAGCAAAGCAGCTGAGAAGAAACTGCCTTCCGCTATGTACAACTATGCAATTCTTCTAATCAACGGCTGGGGTGTCGATTGGGATCCATTCAGAGCTTTTAAATATTTTAAAGGTGCCGCAAAAGTTGGTATGATACAAGCACAATATGTTATCGGCATTCTTTACACTGATAACCTTATTGTTAAAAGAGATTTAAATTACGCTTATTACTGGGTAAAAAAATCTGCCGACGAAGGATATGAACCCGCCGAAGATGTTGTCGTTCAGATCGAACCCAAAATCTCACCATCAACAGTAGATTCCATCGCAGTAATTGAGGAAGGAAATGACTTTGATATAGAGAAGAATATCGATCCCGAACACAAATCGAATTTAACATCACCTGTAGATTTGGTCTTTATAGAATTCGATACTATTGGTGATACTATCACCTCAATTACAGATAGCATGCTTATTAGCGATTTAGATAAAATTGGTATTGACAGTTTATTGATAAAAATGGATGCAGATTCAATTACATCTTTAACATTTTTGGTATCACCTGAAAATGTGGAAAAGCTTTTGGAACTTGCCGAAAGCGGAAGTCCCGAAGCGCAAACAATCATCGGGAAGTTGTACGAAGAAGGGATTTATTTTAGTAAAAACCTAATTACTGCTACTGCATATTACTTCCGCGCGCTGCGAATAGATTCACCTAAGGCACGATACCTATTATGGCAATTGAGCAAATCACCCGTTCTTTTAGCTAGGATTCAAAGGAAAGCTAAGAACAATGATGCAGAAGCAATGTTTGTATGGTACGGTCTCAACTCGGTTAATTACGATAACCAGCTTGTAATTGATGACGCAATTAATCTACTTCAAAAATCTGCGTATGATGATTACATTCCTGCAATGATTGAGTTAGGATTGAATTATTATACGGGAAGATTTACTCTTGAAGATAAATCGGAAGGATTGCAATTTTGGGAGGATGCTGAATTAATGGGAAGCACGGAAGCTAAAGTAAGAATAATAACTGCATCTTTATACGGTGATACGGAATTAGAAAATCCCAAATCAGCATTCGATGAATTAATAAAAGCATCTGAAAATGGTTCTTTACTTGCCCAGGTTGGATTAGCGCATTGTTATCAAAACGGTATCGGGACTGCTCCATCGAAAGGTGAGACAGTAAATTATTACAGAGTCGCTTCACAAAGAGGAAGCCGATACGCCTACCGCGAATTACAAAAACTATATGATGAAATCCGTCCTGATGAAACAGAGTTTAGTTTAGATTAAATTTGTTATTATTTATTTTTTAAATAAGAATAACCATGCGTGAAGTAAATCTTCAATCCAAACTCCCCGGAATCGGTACAAGTATTTTTACTGTAATGTCTAAGATGGCAGTGGATTACAATGCGATTAATTTAGCCCAAGGTTTCCCGGATTTTAATTGCAGTGATGAATTGATTGAGTTAGTGAATCATTATCAGAAAAAGGGTTATAATCAATATGCACCGATGGGCGGAGTGCAAAAATTGAGGGAACAGATTTCAAAAAAGATAAAAAAATTATACGGAAGGAAATATGATGTTGAAAACGAAATTACTGTTACTGCAGGAGCAACCCAGGCAATATATACTGCAATAACTACAGTAGTTCAAACGGGTGATGAAGTAATAATAATAGAACCGGCTTATGATTCCTATGTGCCGGGTGTGAAAGCTTCAGGCGGCATCCCGATTTATGTTAAACTAAATCCTGAAGATTATTCATATAATTGGGAAGCAATCCGCAACAGTATTTCTGATAAAACAAAGCTGATAATTATTAACTCGCCGCATAATCCTACCGGCAGCTTAATAACAGAAGATGATATTAAACAGCTTGAAGCATTAATAAAAAATACAAATATTTTTACTATAAGCGATGAAGTTTATGAACACATTATATTTGATGGAGAAAAGCATATTAGTCTTGCAGAATCTGATGAGCTGGCAAAACGCACATTTTTAATTTCCTCTTTCGGTAAAACATTTCACACCACAGGATGGAAGATGGGTTACTGCGCTGCACCGGATAACCTGATGAAAGAATTCAGAAAGATGCATCAGTTTATTGTCTTTTCTGCTAATACACCAATACAATATGCCTATGCAGATTACCTACAGGATGAAACGCACTATAATTCCCTGGGTGATTTTTATGGGAAAAAGAGAGATACATTCCGTGCGCGAATTAAAAATTCTAATTTTAAATTGATGCCTTGTTCGGGAACTTATTTTCAGTTATTAGATTACTCAGATGTATCAAAATTAAATGATATGAAGTTTTCAGAATATTTAGCGAAAGAAAAAAAAATAGCAGCAATTCCAAACTCTCCGTTTTATGATAGAGGAGATACAAACAAAATCATCCGTATATGTTTTGCAAAACGGGATGAAGTTTTACTGAAAGCAGCTGATATACTTTCAAGGATTTAATTTGTTATTTTACAATTTGAGAGTATATCCATTTTGATTACTGCCGTTCCGAACTATGCCGATTTTGCAGTTACGAAGACTGTGCTGTGAGAGAAGAAAAACGATCCGTAATATTTGATTGGGATGTAAAAAAACTTACAGGCTATGCTGTTTTTAGAATTCATAATTAAGATGCCGTCTGTGCGTCAGGGTCTTTCACTTTGCTTAGTATCAGCATTCCAATCACAAAAAATACACCAACAGATAAAATTGCTATCCTTTGACTTCCTGAAAGAAAACTGACCAAACCGAATACCAGTGGGCCTACTACTGCTGAACTTTTACCAAAGAAAGAATAAAAACCAAAGAACTCTGTTTTTTTATCTTCGGGTGTAAGTTTAGTCATCATACTTCTGCTTGTAGATTGACTTGAACCCATTGATGCGCCGGCAAGTAAACCAACAAAATAAAATCCAAATTTATCGTAAATAAAAAATGCAAGAGCAACAGTTATCAGCCACATAAACAAGGTTATCATAATTGTTCTTTTCTGCCCAATAGAGTCCGCAATTATTCCAAAAACCACCGAGCCGGCAATAGCTGTTGTTTGAACTGTTAAAAAGAAAATCAATAGTTCAGAATCGCTAAAACCTAAAGTGGTACTTGCATAAATACCTGAAAAGAAAATGATTGTATTAACGCCTTCGATATAAAAGAAATAAGCTAATAGAAATAATGCGAGATTTTTATAGTTTTTTAGATGCGAGATAGTTGACCATACTCTTTTCAATCCTATTATATGATATGGTTCGGTTTTAACTATTTTTTTTCTTGAATCGCGGATGAAGATGAAAAACGGAAGAGAGAAAACCAAAAAGAAAAGTGCAGCAACGGGAAAAGTTTCTTTTATCATATCGCTTTGAATGAAAGGATAAACAATGGCAAGCGTAGCCAATGAACCGAGATAACCCATTCCAAAACCGTATCCGCTTACTCTTCCGTAATTTTTAGGCACTGTTACTTCGGGAAGAAAAGCATCGTAGAAAACCAAACCCGCTTCAAAACCAATATTTGCTATAATGAATAAAATTAGTCCTAAAACAATTTGCCCCGGACCCACAAAGAACAAGGATGCAGTAGCAGTAATGCACATTATTGTAAAGAATAAAAGGAATCTTTTTTTACCTGCAGAAAAGTCGGCAATCGCTCCTAAAATAGGAGAGATTAGAGCCGTTACTATCATCGAAATTGAAGTACCAAAACTCCAATATAAATCACCAATCGGTTTTCCATCGGCTACTATGTTTTTGAAATAAACGGCGAAAAGAAAAGTAACAACTACAATTGAAAATGATGTATTGGCAAAATCAAATAACGTCCATATAAAAATCTTCTTTTTGTTTTGCATCAACTACTTATTATCCGGCTTCTTCGTAATTGATTCCTCAACCAAACCCCTTCCCTCCTTTTTTAATTTGCCGGATTTTCTTTCATTTGAAAGGATTACATCCAATATTCCGTTAATAAATTTTCCGCTGCCAGCAGTACTGTATTCTTTTGCAATTTCAATTGATTCATTTATCGAAACCTTTGGTGGAATATCGGGAAAGTAAAGCATTTCACAGATTCCCATTCGTAGTAATATTTTATCAATCAATGCAATCCTACTCATCTCCCAGTTGGCAACGCGCTCTTTTATCATTTCATCCAGCTCATCCTGATGAATACGTATTTTGTTTATCAACTCATTACCAAATTTCAGGTCAACTTCACTTTCATTTTCTTTAAATATTTCATCAATTAAAAACTGCAATGATTCATCATTCATCTCATAGGCGAATAAAACCTGTAGAACTTTTTCCCTTATTAGCCTTCTTTTAAATTTTTGCTTCACTTTTTATTTACTTGATCCTAGTAATAAGTTTAAAGTTAAGTTAGTTACAGAAACGTTATAAAGCAAAACTCCAAAACACAATAAGTGCAATACTTTCGCGCAATTGCATGTAAAACTTCTTTTTATAATTCAGATGACTTGGTGAAGCAGCAACTTTAATGTTGATATTAAAAAATTTACTTATTTCAATGATTCTCACTAAATGATATGCATCCGAAACAACAATAACATCATTAATATTTTCTTCATCAATTAAATACTTTTTGATATATTTTAATTGCTCGCTTGTTGAAGTAGTTAGAGATTCATACCTAACTTTCTCCATATCCATGCCTTTTTTTCTTGCATACTCAAGAGCAACTTCAGCTTCACTCATTTCGCCGGGAGCGTTGCTTCCGGTAAGTAATATGCCGCCAACAAATTTATTAGTATATAATTCAATTCCTCTATCAACTCTTCCCGAGAGACTGGGGCTTGGTTGATTATCTGACCAAACAGCAGCACCGAGAACTACAGCCACGTTTCTATCACCTTTTGTGAGTGACCAATGATCGGATGAGTACTCTCTTGTTTGTATAAAAATAAAAGTCATTGCTAAAAAAAATAAAATCATTGCAATTGCGTTATATAATGATCTCAATAGCACTACTCTATTTGAACGTAGAACTATTAACCAAACAAATGAAATAGAAATAAACATAATAAACTGATAGAGGGTAAACAAAGCAGCTTCAATTACTTTATCTCCAGGTTGTCCAAGCATATAAAGTTCGAATGAAGGTATTTCAACTAAAGTGAGTAAGTATGTAATGAATAATGTTAGTGTGGAGATAAAAATCAAAATTATTAAAGATGTGATCTCATTTTGTTTTCTTTTAAAATAAAATATTATTCCGATAATCAAACAAAGTATAACTAATAGATTAAAAATGTTACCAATATTTTTAAAAGAAAATTCATTTAATGTTAAACCCTGATTTAGATATTTAATGTAGTACAAAAATATCAATTGCAAGATCAACACAAATGAAAAGAAAAGCGGATATATTATTGGATAATTTTTTTTCATATGGTTATAATTATAAATTAAGGTCATATGGAACTCGCATTGTAATCATTCCTTTGTTTGTAAATGATTTTTTATGCTCGTTTCATGTTGAATATTGAAACAATGTTTAAACGAAAAGTTAAAACCACAAACTTAAAACTGCCTTCAATAGGCAGGCATACGACTACTAGTTTATTTTACTTTACCACAAGAATCGCATAAAGAGGTGATTAAAACCCATTGTAAATTACATCAAATTTTCCAGATAATAAAAATTTATCAACAGTTATAATTAGATAATACCATTATCGGGAAAAATTATATTTTATCCTTGCTGAAAATATTTTCCCATACTCTTCTGCTTAAAATAACAACATCATCAAGAGTAGAATAAAAAGTAGGGATGACAATTAAGGTTAATACCGTTGCAAAAGCCAACCCGAATATTACTGCAATACCCATTGACATCCAGAATTCAGCACTTTCACCGGAATCGCTAAAAGTGAGTGAATATATATCAAAACCAACACCGAATGTTAAAGGAAGTAATCCAAGTATAGTGGTTATTGCCGTAAGTGTAACTGGGCGAAACCTTCTTAAACCGGCTCTGATAATTGCTTCCCGCCGGTCAATTCCTCTGCGTCTTAATACATTTATGTAATCAATTAAAACAATATTATTGTTTACAACTACCCCGGCTAAACTTATTACACCTATGCCTGTCATAATAATTCCGAACGGCATAGCGTAAACAATAAGTCCAATAAATACTCCGATTAAGGAAATAATTACAGCGCTCATGATTATTAAGGGCTGGCTGAGTGAATTAATCAAAAGAAAGGCGTCTTAATGACGCCTTTATAAAAATTACTTCAATTTAAATACAATTGGAATGGATACCTGAACTTTTACAGGTTTTCCTCTTTGTTTACCGGGTGTAAATCTGGTTTTCAATACGGCATTGAGTGCTGCTTCATCGCAACCAGCACCAATTCCTTTAATAACTTGTGCTTTTGTTACTTCACCTTGTTCATTAACAAATGCTAATATATAAACCTTACCTTCAACTCCGGCTCTTTTTGCAATTTCGGGATAAACAATTTTTTCCTGAATTGCTTTGATTCCTCCAATTGGTGCAGGCATTTCTTCAACTGCAACAAAATAAGTAGGTTCTTCTTCTATCTCTTCCTTCGGCGGAGGAGGAGCTTCAATTTCAGCTTCAAAATCAATCTCTGTGTCTTCTATTTCAATATCCTCCAATACATCGTCAGAAGGGGCTTCAATTGGAATTGGTGGTTTTGGAGGAGGTGGAGGTCGGTTCTCCTGCTTTGTCTGTTGAATATCTTCAACTGTAAAAAGTTCCTGAGGTCCTTCCAATGCCATTCCTTTATCTTCAAGGTGTGGGAAAAATTTAAATGCGAAAATTAATATCGCTAAAGATATAATAATAGAAATTTTCATCGCCCTTTTATACGTGGCTCTCAGGTCTGCCATTGGTTTTTTGAATCTCATTGAATGACTCCGATTTTAATCGATAACAACTTACTAAATGATAAATATTTTGTCAATAAATTTTCTGGTTATTTTACATTTAAAATTTTAAATAGTTCCCGAATTCAAAAACAAAATTACTCAATAAAATTGTTTGCCGGTTTCGGGAAATATTCGAACTTTTTAAGCAGGTAATAAACAAGCAAAACACCTGCTGCTGCTCCTAAAGAATCTGCAACCCAATCCAGGAATTCGCTGTTTCTGCCGGGTACAAAACTTTGATGAATTTCATCCACTAAACCATAAAATGAGCTAATAATTACAGCAGCTGCAGTAAAATACTTTTTAAATAATAAAACCTTGTTTTGATAAAGTAATGTTAAACTTAATAATACCGATAATCCAAAAAAGGCACAAAAATGTTTTATTTTATCACTTACAGCAAATGAGGGTACATGTGCAGCAGGCAAAGATGTAGCAGTAAATAGAAAAATCCAATAAATAATTAGAGGAATATATACTAAATATACTTTCCTCTTCTCTAAATATTCAAACAATGGAATTCCTTAAAAAATTAATGGTGTTCGGAAGATAATTTAACAATTCACCAGCCATTAATGAATATTCGGTTTTGCTGGCAACAAGCAGATCAGCCGTTAGACTGTGAATATAAACTGCTGAAACAACCACCCTTTCAATATCATCATGTTGCGAAAGCAACCCGGCAATTGTTCCTGTTAAAACATCACCCGTTCCAAATTTAGCTAACGAAGGATTTCCTGATGAGTTTATTAATGCATCGCCGTTCGGAGTAAATATAATTGTGGGAGCACCTTTGAGAACTAAATACGCTCCCGTTTTGTTTACAAAATTACGCCCGTATTTAAGTACATCTTGCTTAAGAAGGGAAACAGATAGACCGATAAGATCTGCAAATTCTCCCATATGCGGTGTTAATACTGAATTCTTAAGATTAATATTATTATACCTGTTTTTGTTTAGAGCAAAAACAGCATCTGCATCAATTATAATATTTCTGAAGTTTCTTTCCTTAAGTACTTTTATTACAGCGTTTTGTATTTTTTCACTTCTACTTATTCCGGGTCCGATTGTTACAACATCTGCCCATTTAATTTTCGGTAGCAACTCATCTACATTTTTCTCTGATAAGAAGCCGTTATTATCATCTTCATAAGTTTGAACCACAACTTCGCCAAGTTTTTTTTGTATCAAATTTCGTATTGATTTTGGGAAGGCAAGGATAGATGCTCCCGCACCAATTTTTAGTGCAGCTTTTGATGTAAGAACTGCTGCTCCCGGGAAAGTTTCAGAACCGCAAATATTTAATACTTTACCCGCTGAGTATTTGTGAATGTTTTTTGCTTTTTTAGGCAAACCGATAAGTGCATCTTCAGGTTCAATCAGGTATTCCATTGTGTTTAATGTTTCAAGAAAATTATCCGAAATGCCTATACTTCCCCTTACAATTTCACCCGCATAAGAATAACCATCGCCAAAAAATAATCCTTTCTTAAATCCGCCCAAAGTAATAGTTAAATCGGAATGAAATATATCTTCACCGTATCCTTTATCTACATCCAAGCCTGTTGGAATATCAATGGCAACTTTAAATTTCTGCAGCCCGTTTAATGAATGAACGATAGATAAAAACGGTTCGCGTAGTTTTCCTTTTGTCCCACTGCCAAGAAGTGCATCACAAACTAAATCGTAGTTTTTTAGTGATGATAAAGTTTTTATGGATTTATATTTTGTAATTAAGAGATTCGAATGTGATTTTTCCATCTTCTTCAAAACAGAAAAATTTATTCTGCAATCGGGAGTCATCTCATTTTGACTTCCAAGATAGATTACTTTTACTTTATAACCGGCATTTACAAAATGCCTTGCAGCAGCAAATCCATCCCCGCCGTTATTTCCTTTTCCGCAAACAAATCCAATGGAATTACTATCAAATGAATAAATTATCTTTTCAAATATCTCTCTTGAAGCATTCTCCATCAACACAATACCCGGCAAGCCAAGCTTGCTGATAGCATAATCATCAATTCTACGTATTTGTTTTGTGGAATATAGAGGTATCATTTATTATCGATTATTTGCTAAGAAAATATAATTAATTTCTTTTATAAAAATTTAGTGACCAAATCTATAAAAGAACCCGGTGCCAATCCAAGAATTATTACAAAAACAACTGCAATTACAACTGCAATTATTTCACTTGCTGTATAAGAAACTTTATCTTCAGTTTCAGAGGATTTAAAGTACATGATAACAACAAGTCTTAGATAAAAATAAACACTAATCATACTTGAAAGTATTCCAACCATTGCGAGCCATGTTAAATCGGATTTGATAGCTGCAATGAATACATAATACTTTCCGAAAAATCCTGCAAATGGTGGAATACCTGCAAGTGCAAACATAATAAGTGCAAATAAACCTGCAATAAACGGACTTCGGGTTCCAAGACCTGCATACGAATCTAAATCGAGATTTGTTTCTTCCTTACCTTCGAGAATTGAAACAATTCCGAATGCTGCGAGATTCATAAAGGAGTAAGCAGCAAGATAGAAGATAATTCCTGCAACGCCATCAATATTTCCTGAAGCCAGACCAATTAGCATATAACCTGCATGTGCAATTGATGAATATGCAAGCATTCTTTTAATATCGGTTTGCATTATTGCAACAATACTACCGAACAGCATTGAAAATACAGCAATTGCAGAAAGATAAGGTGTAAATAAATGACCGTGTGGACCGCCAAATAATGCAGCAAAAGTAACTATTAGCGCACTAAATCCGGCAGCTTTTCCAGCAGTTGAAAATAAGCCCGCTACTGTTGTGGGAGAACCTTGATAAACATCCGGCACCCACATATGAAATGGAAATGCAGCGATCTTAAATGAAAACCCGATTAGAAAAAGTAGCACACCAGTAAGAAATAATACATTGCCGCTAAGTGCACTGAAGTTTAAACTGATAGCATCAATAGATGTTGTGGTTGCTTTACCGTAAATGAGAGCAATTCCGTAAACTAAAAATCCTGTTGCAAACGCACCAAGCAAAAAGTATTTAAGTGATGCTTCATTTGCGGAAGAACGATTCCTGTTAAATCCGGCAAGAACGTAAAAGGAAATTGACATTACTTCCAACCCGAGGAAAATTACTATCAAATCTTTAGCACCAGCCATTAACATCATACCAAGCACAGAGGTTTGAATAATTATATAATACTCACCATAATAAGCACCATACTTTTTTATATAGTTGATTGAAAGTAGACAAACAATAGCAGCAGTAATATTGAATATCAACCAGAATATATTAACCACTCCGCCGGTAGCTAACATATTCTGTAAAACTATTGAGGTTCTTCCAACTTCCACGAGTGAATAAATACCGACAAATAGAAATCCGATAATGGAAAGCCATGGTAAAATTTTCTCACTGCTCTCTGAATACATTTCGATAATAAGTGAAACGAGAATAAGCCCGCCGATAATTATCAGCGGTAAAATGTTGTAAAACTCTTGTATGTTGTTTAGCATAATTACTCTAAAAAGATAATATCGTGATCACTTTCTTCAATATTTACTTTGTGTTTTCCTTCAAGATACAATGACAATTTAATATGATTTTTGAAATCGAAAATATCTTTCCCTTTTTCAACTATAACCATTTTAACTGCTTCGTATTTTGACAGTGTATCTTTTATATCTTTATATTCGAGAAAATAGACATCTGTAAAATCTTCTTTTTCCCTGATGAAAATTCCTTTGGAGTTTGTAGAGAAATCGGTAATTATATTATCTGATACAATTACTTTAAGAAAATGGGCTTTAAAAGGAAGAATAATTCTGTTGTAATAATGAAGCCCGTATAATTTTTTACTTAAAACTTCTTCTATTGAATGCATAATACTTATCTCATAATTATCTAAAGAAAATTGCCCAAACAATAATAAAAATAGGAATTAAAATAGGAATAGAATACTTAAACATATAGCTGAAGAAACTCGGCATCTTAATTCCCGCGCGTTCACAAATTGATTTAACCATAAAATTCGGTCCATTACCTATGTAAGTCATCGCACCAAAAAATACTGCAGCTACAGAAATAGCTCTTAAATAAATTATATCGTGATGTACAAATTCCAAAACATCTGCTTTTACATTTATATCGAGATTATATTTTCCCATTGCAGCACTTAAAAAGTTCAGATAAGTTGGTGCATTATCGAGGAAACCAGACAACGCTCCTGTAGCCCAATAAAAAACTCCCGCGGTTAATTTATCAGCGAGTAAATTTGCTTCGTGAGCAATAAGCTGTAATGCCGGAATCATAGTTATAAAAATTCCAATAAAAAGATATGCAACTTCTTTAATCGGTTCAAAGTCAAATTCGTTGGCTTTTAATATTTCCTGATCAGCACCTTTATACGCAAAGAACATCACTGAAAACATTATTATCTCACGAATACCAAAAGGTAACGGAGCTAAACTTGGGACCCAACTAAAAACGTTGGGATCGATAAATACCGATAAAATAATTATTACAAGATAGCCAACATTCTTCATCCCTTTAAATTCTATCTTGCCCGTAAATTCTTCTTCGTTATTATTGTTTCCTTTATTAAAAGAATCGAACACATAAAAAACAAATAACAATAAAAGTAATGTTGGAAGCCATATATACCAAACATTTCCAAACACCCAGAAGAATGGAACACCACGTAAGAATCCTAAAAACAAAGGCGGATCTCCAATAGGAGTTAAAGCTCCGCCAATATTACTTACTATAAATATAAAGAATATAATATGATACGGTTTTATACGGTTCCGGTTCATTTTAATGTATGGTCGTATCAGAAGCATTGAAGCACCGGTTGTACCGATGACATTTGAAATTACAGCACCGAATAGCAGGAATAAAACATTAACAAATGGTGTTGCCCTTTTATTCACTCTTACAAATATCCCACCCGCTGCAACAAATAATGAACCCAATAAGGCAATGAACGAAAGATATTCAGCGAGAGAGTGAAGTAAGCTGTGCGAATCATTTAACACAGCTAAATAATAGATAACTGTGATGGTACCCAGCGCAATTGCAACCTTTGGATAATGGCGTTCCCAAAAGTGGTGGTAAAATATAGGACCGGTTGCAATCATCAAAAGAAGAGTTACAAATGGAATTACCATAAATAATTCCGGCAATTCATGTTCCTCTCCTGTCTCTTCAGATAATGTAACTGTTGTTACGGTATCCTGAATTGCAATATCATTGTTCCCGCCAAAAACATTTTCGCCAAGAAGAAAGATGATGCAAAATGATAATGCTATTAGTATGATTTGATTTTTTCTCATCCTGTATCTACTTCAATTCCGCTTTGGGAAGTTCAAGAACTTGTTCAATTATTTTATCTGAAGTTTTTTCGGAAACATTCAGGAAGGAACTGGGATAAATGCCAATCCAAACTATAAATATTACTATTGGAACTAAAACAAATATTTCTCTTTTATTCAAATCCGTAAGATCATCGAGTTTGGGATTAATAACTTTACCAAAAACAACTCGCTTGTACATCCACAGTAAATACACAGCCGCAAAAATTACTCCGGTTGATGCAAACACAGTATACCACCAGCTGTTCAAAACCGTAGATTTAAATGAACCGAGTAAAATTAAAAATTCACCAACAAACCCATTTAATCCTGGCAAACCGATTGATGATAGTGAAACTACTAAAAGAAAGAACGAGAATACCGGAACAAGTTTTGCTATTCCTCCATAGTAAGATATTTCCCTTGTATGTGTTCTTTCGTAAAGCATTCCAACCAGTAAGAAAAGTGCGCCTGTTGATAACCCATGGTTAATCATTTGGATAATTGCACCTTGCATGGATTCCTGTGTCATAGCAAAAATACCAAGCACAACAAATCCAAGGTGAGCTACCGAAGAATAAGCCACAAGTTTTTTCATATCAGTTTGAACCATGGCAACCAGGGCGCCGTAAATAATCCCAATTACTGCAAGGATTGACATGAAAGATGCAAAGTGTAACGATGCAGCAGGGAACAAAGGCAGATTGTATCTTAATAAACCATATGTACCCATCTTAAGCAGAACGCCTGCAAGAATAACACTACCGGCAGTTGGCGCCTCAACGTGAGCATCGGGAAGCCAGGTGTGAAAAGGAAATAACGGTATCTTTATTGCAAAGCTAAGTGCAAATGCAATGAACAAATAATTTTGAATCGATAGATCGAAAAGCGGCGCAACGCTGTATAACTCAACCAGGTCTGTTGTGAATTTTCCAAGATAATTTGATGCATGTATTGCAAGCCAGATAATTGCAACCAACATAACCAGGCTGCCTGCCATCGTATATATAAAAAACTTAACTGCTGCATAAATTCTTTCCTGCCCGCCCCAAATTCCTATAATAAAATACATAGGGATGAGCATTGCTTCCCAGAAGAAATAAAAGAGGAAGAGATCTAAAGAAACAAAAACACCAAGCATTCCTAATTCAAGGAAGAGCATAAAAAAGGTAAACTCTTTTACTTTTTTGTTAATGCTCGTCCAGCTTGAAATTAAAGTTAAAGGCGTAAGAAAGGTTGTGAGAACAAGGAGCAGCAGTGCCATTCCATCAATTCCAACTTGATAGTGAATATTAAGATTTTCAATCCACTTAAATTTATGTACGAATTGGAAAGATGAATTAGATGAATCAAAATTAAAATAGATAACAAGCGATAAAAGAAAAGTAATTACAGAAATACCAAGTCCAAAATACCTGATAAGATTTTCTTTTTTTGCTTTGATAAAAAGCAGCACTATCGATCCTATAAACGGAATGAGTAATAAATATGTTAGTAGTAAACTGTTTTCCATATTTTTATAAGCTTAATATAATCCAGAAAAATGCTAAGAGAATGCCTATCATCATTACCAAAGCATACGATTGAACAATCCCTGTCTGCATCTTTCTAATTAATGATGAAACAATACTAATAGACTTTGCTAAACCGTTAACCAATCCATCAATAATTTTGTTATCGAATATCTTCCATAAAAATGATCTTGAGGAATTTACGATTGGATTAATAACTGTAGCATCATAAACTTCATCAATATAATATTTATTCCACAACGTGGTATAAATTGATTTGAACCTTTCAACAGTGTTGGCTGCTATTGAAGGTCGTTTGAGATAAATATATGCAGCTGCTGAAATTCCGCCGAGAGCACCTGCAACTGAAATTGCCATCAACAAGTATTCTTCAAAGTGAGAATGAGCTCCAAAGTAACTGAGTTTTAAATTGGCTGATTTGAAGATTGGTGATAACCAGGAATGAAATACATTTCCATGAGCACCTGAGAATATTTCGGGGATACCGATAAACCCGCCAATTGCGGAGAGAACTGCGAGTACGATTAACGGTACAGTCATCAACTTTGGTGATTCGTGCGGATGAGTTTGCTTTTCATCAAAGCGCGGCTTTCCATCGAAAGTTAAAAAGTATAATCTGAACATATAGAAAGCAGTCATTATAGCCGTGATAACTCCAATCAGCCAGAAAACAAAACCAAGATTTGTGTATGAGAACCAAAGGATTTCATCCTTACTGAAAAACCCTGAGAAAGGAGGAATGCCTGATATAGCCATAGCAGCGACTAAAAATGTTCCATAGGTTATTGGCAAATATTTTTTCAATCCGCCGTAATGCTGTATATTCTGCTGTTCGTGCATCGCGTGAATAACCGAACCCGCACCAAGAAAGAGTAATGCTTTGAAAAAGGCATGAGTCATAAGATGAAAAATCCCTGCTGAAAAAGCACCTGCACCCATTGCCAGAAACATATAACCCAACTGGCTGATGGTGGAATAAGCAAGAACCTTTTTAATATCGTTTTGAACCAAACCAATTGTTGCTGCAAAGAAGGCAGTGAAAACACCGATCACTGCGACTATCATCATTGTGGTTGGAGCCATTGCATAAAGTACAGAAGTCCTCGCAACCATATAAACGCCTGCTGTAACCATAGTTGCGGCATGAATTAATGCTGAAACAGGAGTCGGACCTGCCATTGCATCCGGCAGCCAAACGAATAAAGGAATTTGTGCTGATTTTCCCGTTGCGCCAACAAATAAAAGTAATGTTATAAGCATGAAAATATGTTCCGGAACATCAAACGAAACCGCTCTTGAAAAAACTTCTGAGAATTTTAATGAATCGAAAAAGAGATATATAAGAAACATTGCGAGTAGAAAACCAACATCACCAATCCTGTTAACAACAAATGCTTTTAATCCTGCTGCGGATGTAGTACTTTTTTCAAAATCTTTATCGTACCAAAACCCTATCAGCAGATATGAGCAGAGACCAACGCCTTCCCAACCGAGAAACATCAATACAAAATTATCTGCCATTATGAGATTCATCATAGCGAAGATGAAGAGATTAAGATATGCAAAAAATCTCCAGAAAGCTTTATCGCCATGCATATAACCAATTGAATATACGTGGATGATAAAACCAACACCTGTTACCACTAAAGCCATTATTAGAGAAAGTTGATCGACCTGGTATGCAAAGCTGACATCCAAAGTACCAACTTTCATCCAGGTAAATAAATTAACAAAATTTGTTCTCTGATCTGCAGGAAGTGAAAGTGTTTCGAAGAATGCCCCGACGACGATAAGAAAAGATATCCCAATTGCCCCGCTGCCGATCAATCCTATTACCTTTTCATTTTTAATCTTTGTACCAAATATTCCGTTTATTAAGAATCCTAACAACGGAAGAAATACAGCAAGATAAATTAGATCAATCATAAAAAAATATAATTTTTACTTATTACCACTTGAAAATATTAATTTCATCCAGGTTTACAGTAAGTTTGTTTCGGAACAGTGCAATAATAATTGCAAGACCAATAGCAGCTTCCGCAGCAGCCACAGCCATTACAAAAAACACAAATATCTGTCCGATTGAATTACCGAGATATGATGAAAATGTAATTAGAGTTAAATTTGCCGAATTAAGCATCAGTTCAATAGACATAAAAACTATAATGGCATTCCTTCTGATTAAAACACCGACTATACCTGTCATAAAAAGTGCAGCGCTTAAAATAAGGTAATATTCTATTGGAATTTGCATAAGCTTATTTGAATTTCTTTTTTGCTAAAACCAATGCCCCTATTGCAGCCGATAAGAGTAAATAACCAACCGCTTCAAATGGAAGTACATATTTTGTAAAAAGTTCTCTTCCGATTTGTTCGATTGTTCCTGCTTTAACACTTGCTGCCACTTCCCTGCTAACACCTTCGGAAGGTTTGGAGAACAAAATTATGTATGCAATCTGAAGAAAAACCAGCACGGCAATAGCCACAGCAAATATTTTTAACTGAGGTTTGTATTCTAAAAATCTTTTTTCGTGTTCGGGATTGATGAGCATAATTACAAACAGGAAGAAAACCATGATTGCGCCTGCATAAATAATAACCTGCGCAACAGCAATGAATTGAGCATTAAGCGTTAAATAAAGTCCTGCAAGTGAACCAAAATTAACTACAAGAAAAAGTGCTGAGATAACCGGATTAACTCTTGTTACCATCAGGATTCCCGACACAAGACAAACAAGTGCAAAAATTACAAAAAGTACAATTTCTAAAGTCATCGTTTAAAAGTTATTATTTATTAAGGAGTATTTCTGTAAATCATTCTTGGAAATGGAATTGCTTCTCTCAGATGATCAAGTCCGCAAATCCAGCTAACAGTTCTTTCTAATCCCAATCCAAAACCAGCATGAGGAACCGTACCGTATCTTCTTAAATCTAAATACCATTCAAAAGCTTCCTGCGGAAGATTGTGTTCTTTTATTCTTTCCAATAGTTGGTCGAGATCATCTTCCCTTTGGCTTCCGCCTATTATTTCACCGTATCCTTCAGGAGCAAGTACATCCATTGCAAGTGCTATCTTCGGGTTTTCAGGATCGCGTTTCATGTAAAATGCTTTTATTTCGGCGGGATAACGATGTACAATTACAGGTCTGTCAAACTGATTCGAAATAATTGTTTCATCTGCGCCGCTAATGTCTTTTCCCCATTCCAGCTTAACATTATTTTTCTTTAAGATTTCAATTGCTTCATCGTAACTGATTCTTGGCAAAGGTTTTTTAACATTTTCTAATTTCGAAGTATCACGTTCTAAAATACCAAGTTCATTTTTCATTTCCTTCAGAACAGTCTGAACAATGTATTCCAAAAATGATTCAGCTAAATCCATATTATCATTCAAATCAAAAAAAGCAGCTTCAGGTTCAACCATCCAAAATTCGGTTAAGTGTCTTCTTGTTTTTGATTTCTCTGCTCTGAATGTCGGACCAAAAGTATAAACTTTGCCGAGAGCCATTGCACCTGCTTCTGCGTAAAGCTGTCCCGATTGCGTGAGATATGCACTCCCAAGATCAAAATATTTAGTTTCAAAAAGAGTTGATGTACCCTCAACTGCATTTGGTGTAAGGATGGGCGTGTCCATTAAAGTGAAACCTCTGTCATCAAAGAAATCTCTTATTGCTTTAACAATTCGATGCCTTATCTTTAAAATAGCAACTTGCTTTTTAGAACGCAGCCATAAATGTCTGTTATCAAGAAGAAATTCTATTCCGTGATCTTTTGGTGTGATGGGATAGTTATTTGCGTTTTGTATTATAGTTAAACCCTTAGCATCAAGCTCATAACCTCCTGCAGCACGGGGTTCTTCTTTAACTTTGCCGGTGACTTCTATGGAAGATTCCTGTCCAGTTCTATCAGCGGCATCAAAAGTATCTTCGGTTACGTTACCCTTAAAATACACACACTGAAGATAGCCGGTACCATCTCTAAGTATTACAAATCTTACTTTTCCGCCTGATCTTTTATTGAAGAGCCAACCTCGAAGTGTTACCTCCTGCCCTATATAATTTTTGAGGTCGCTAATATGAATAATTTGCATTAAATACCGGATTTTTATCAAAAATTTAATTGACAAATATAATTAGAGGCATAGTAAAAGCAAAATAGAAGTTGATTGTTGAATGGTTGTGATTGAATGTCTGAATGATTGAATGGTTTAATTGCTGAAATGTTATACTGTTAGTACTCTATATATTGAAAAATAATTTAGTTTGTGAAGAGTACAAGAATCCCACCTATTCTTATCGGAAGATAAACCATTCGTTTCTTCAATTCAAAAGTTACATCCACTTTAATATTCTCATTCTTAGTAGGAGATTTAGCGGTGGGTAAAAATAATTTCTTAGAAAATTAACACCTACTTTCCCGATAGTGCCCTTTAATATTCGCATTAATAAATTTTCCTTTAGAATCAGCACTTCTCAGATCTTCAAAAATATATTTTGGCACATCTAAATACTGCCAGCACTGAGCATTACTTCTATATTCCAAATATAAAATTTCATTTTCTTCATCATACCAGTAACTTGTAATCATTTTTGAATCAACATATTCTCTTTCCATTGTGCATTCCTTAATATTTTATCTGTTTTTGTTCTCTTGATGCTGTAACAACTTTTTTATATTCATTTCCCTCTAATTCAAATGACTTTTTCCAGCATTCGACTAATTTAGGATCACTACTGCTTGGTCTCGGTTCCATTAATTCTATTCTTACTCGAGTAGGGATATTAATTGCTTCGCCAATTCTTAAAGATGGAAGTAGCTCTATAAGTGTGTTCATATTATTGGGAGCGGAAGATTGAACAGTATTTTTATCACTGCTATTAGTTAATCGTAAAGCTATAAAAGTACCAACTTGTGCCAGAATAGTTTCGGAAATTTCCGATGGCCGTTGAGTAATAACCATGGCACCGATACCAAACTTTCTTCCTTCTTTATAGATCTTTTCTACTGCTTTACGGGAATATCCATAAATAAAAGTTGAACTTTCATTTTTTGGTAAATATGAATGTGCTTCCTCGAATACCATGAGCAAAGGTCTGTTTCTTCCCGTATATTTTTCGAATCTTCCCCAATACATTGAATCAAATATGATTCTTGTTATCAATCCGACAGAAATATCTATTAATTCAAAAGGAACTTCATTAAGATCAAGAATGGTCAAGCGATGTTCGTTATCAATCCAATTTTTTATTAGTTCATCTAAATCTTTCTTTTCTCCAAAATAATCTCCCGGATTAAACATAAAATCATATCTATTATCTTTGAATCTAGCTAATATCTTCTTTTCGTATAAATACATTGTATCTTTTTTAGGTTTATAAGGAGCAACATTTCCCATTTTATAGGGTTCAAATTCTGCAGGTATTAATTTTTTGGGATATCCTTCTTTGATTAACATTTCTGTTTCAGTTGTTTGTTTATCTTCTTGCCCTTCACTATATGTAGCAACTAACTCTCTATTAAAGTCATACCACATTTGATGAATATCGAAAGGAATCGGAGAGTCTGCGGTAATGAATTCTTCCTTTACCTTTCCTGATAATAATTTATCACGATTTATCTTTTTTAATTCTACAATTTTTTCTCGAAGTCTTTTATCTGGAGATAATTCTTGTCCTTCTTTTCTTCCTACAAGAAAGAAAGAAAGTTCGTCAAAATTCATAGCCCAAAAAGGAATGAACAATGGATTTGTCGAATCATTTATTTTAAATACTTTAGCTTTATCTTTGAAAGCCGCAGCATATTCCCCGTGTGTATCAACTAATACTATTCTTGCACCGTGATAATCATTCAAAATACTTTTAATCACACAAACAGTCGTATTAGATTTTCCACTACCTGTTGAACCTAATATTGCCGAATGTCTTAAAACAAAATTGTGTAAATCAACATAAATTGATAAATTTTCGGAAGAGGAGTGTTTACCTATTTCAATATTTCCATCCTCTTTTTCTCCATAAATTACTTTTAAATCTTCTTCTGTAACTAAATGTACTTCATCATTAATTGTTGGATAAGTACCAATTCCCTTTTCAAATTTTTTCTCACCTAATTTTTCCCCAATTAGTTGAACTTGTAGGAATCTTGATCCATAATTTGGTTCATAAGTAACGTTCTCAATTGATGTCGGTGTATTACTGACAGATGAGACTATTCCAAAAAGAATTAGATTTCCTATTGGTATTTTAACAAAAGTTCCTATCTGCCCAATTTTATATAATTTACCCTCAATTATTGGTGCTGCAGATGGTATATCTTTAGAAATTTCAACTTCAATAGAATTACTGTTTACATTAATTACACTGCCAAGATATGTAATATCAGTTTTCAAACTGAGACTCCTTTATCAAACATTTCTTTACGACCTGTACAAAAAAGAAAAAATTGTACCAATTTATTAAAATCCCCAAGTTCTAATTTTTTATTTGAATCATCCCAAAAGTTTTTAATCAAATCAGGTGTGTCCTTATCAATCATCGGTTCATTCCATTCATACAGATTGCCACCGATGATAACTTTTTTTGGTCCGTATGCAGTTATATTCATGTACATATTTTCCGAATCAACAATTTTTTGTAAGTCTTTATCATCATAAAAGAAGCAAATTATATGAATTCTATTATTAAACTTAGCTCCATTATAAAAAATTTCATTAATGTGCTCATCTGACCATGAGTATCCACTTATTATAAATAAACCCTCACCATTTTGAAGAAAATATTTAAGTCTATCAAAGTAAGCTATAAAAGGTTGTTTCCTTGAAGAATCATATTTTTCTCTTGAGGGATATATTACCAATTCATTATCAGGATAACTACTTTTAGCCGACGAGCTAACCCGTATGATTCTTTCAGATTTACCTTCTTTAATCCAAAACCACCCTAACGAACCATGTAATTTCCATAATCGTATCCAACTTCTTGGCGGAGACTCTAAATGATTATTGGTTTCTAAACTTGATGGGTAAAAGAATGGTTCATCAGCCCCAATAAAACCATCGAAGAACGGTATTTTTAACTTTTCAAAAGATTTTTCAAAAACCAGATCATAATTTATAGTGAATATTTCTTTAGTAAAATCTCTATTTAACCAATTTAACCATGAAGAAAATTTTAATGTTGTTTTAAGATCGGACTTCTTTTCATCAGCTATAATTATTTCATAAATATTATTACAAATATTTTTATCTAGACTTGCGGCAATACTCCCTTTAATTGAGTCAAATTCTTTGTCTTCTTTATCAATGGTAATCTGTCTAATTAACCTTAAATGATTAAGAACATGTTCTACATTTGGTGTATTAGGTTTAGCAAATTCTTGTAAGTCAATTAATAGTTTTTCATAGATTGTTTTTTCATCTAGAGATAATTTGTCTTTTACTTTTTGTGTTAATGTTTTTATATCTGAAATTCCTATTGCTTTTGAAGTACCTGAACCAAGAAAAAATCCCATTCTTTTAGAATAGGATAATTGATTCCTCAGTTCATTTAGTTCTTTGTTAAGATCTAATTTATCCACAAAAAATCCTCACTTTATTTTAAGTTTAAACAAAAATAATATATAGATTTTTCAACACGCCTTACCCTCGCATTCGGCACTCCCCCCAGTAAATCAGTGGAAATTTGGGAGTGTATCTAGTAAGTATCTCAGCCTACCACTTACAATCAGTGTTAAAATATGAAAGAATTTAATTAAATAGAAATAATTTCTGAAAAAAATTAGTAGTACATTCTATTTATTGCTCGAACCCAAATTTATTTTCTTACCTATTAAAAACACAATAGCAACTATAACCAGCCCTATCAATCCTAAAGATAAATACGGTGATAAACCAAATGCTGTTGGTATATCGCCTAAAAGCATACACACAACAGCAATTAGTATAGCATATGGTAATTGTGTTCTTACGTGATCAACATGATTGCAGCCGGAAGCCATAGAACTTAGAATTGTTGTATCGGAAATAGGTGAGCAATGATCGCCGAATACAGCTCCGGCTAAAACAGAACTAATAACTCCTTGCAGAATTAATGTGTTTTCAATTGCATCTAAACCGTATAAACCGGAAACTGAGTGGGACAAAGGAATTACGATGGGCATAAGGATAGCCATAGTTCCCCAGCTTGTTCCTGTTGCAAAACTGGTTAATCCTGCTACAAGAAAAATTATTACCGGCAAAAAGTGCGGACTGATATTATCACCAATCAAACTTACAATATAGTCTGCTGTTTTCATCTCAACGGTTATTGCACCGATTGACCACGCGAGTGTTAAAATTATTACGGCAAGCAGCATCGAGCGTAAACCGAAAAACCATGCATCGATGGTTTCACTTAAACTCATAATTTTTTGAGAGAGGATCATAACGGCTGCAACAATGCATGCAAAAAAGCTGCTCCATAATAATGCAAGATACGAATCGGAATTACTAATTATTTCGCGAATACCATATTCCGAAATTCCCTGTTCTTGTAAAGAATTTATACCTGTATAAATCAGCCCGATTATTGTCCCAAAGATTATTACAAGAATAGGAATAATACCGTTATACCATTTTGCTTTATCTTCATTTCCAAATATCTCGGATGTATGAGTTAAATCGGTTTTAGCTTTATCCTCACCGTTAAATAACTTTCCTTCAACTAACGCTCTTCTTTCCGCTTTGTACATCGGACCAAAATCCCGCTGTAAGTACGAAATAAGAAAAACAAAGAACAGCATTACAATTGGATAAAATCTGTATGGAATTGTTGCTAAAAATGTTGCATAAGCATTAGCATCTGAGCCAATCATAGTTAATCCATCTTGTATTAAACCAACTTCATAACCTATCCATGAACTGATAATAAATATACTTGCAACGGGTGCTGCAGTGGCATCAACGATAAAGGCTAGTTTTTCTCTTGAGATTTTCATCTTATCAGTAACCGGTCGCATTAAATTTCCAACAATTAGCGTGTTTGCATAATCATCAAAAAAGATAACCAAACCCGAAAGCCAGGCAGAAATCATTGTTGATTTTCTATTCTTTGCAAATTTTGTAATAACATTTGCTATTCCTCTTGTTCCACCGCTTTTTGATATTAATCCAATCACACCGCCAAAAAATAAAGTAAATACTATTATCTGAATATGGGAAACATCTGATATGGAATTGATGATATATTTATCAACTAAACGTAATAAACCAGTGAGTGGATTATAATCATATATAAAAACTGCCCCAACGTAAATTCCTAACATCAATGAAAGAATTACCTGCCTGAAAATTAATGCGAATAAAATTGCAATCAAGGGAGGAATGATGCTTAACAAACCGGGGAACACTCTTACAGAAACCTTTTTAACATTGAATTGGGGTAATATTATATTAAAATTTCCGGTTCCATTAATAACAAGAGAAGTATCAATTTTACCATCGGAAGCATTAAGCACAACTTCATCTTTATAAGAATCATTTTGAATAATAACATTAACCGATGATACGCTGTCAGGAATACCGGAAACAACAAACGAGAATTCAATTCCCTCCAATGCAGTTGAAGAAACCGAAACTGATTGCGGAAATAAAGAACTGCTTATAAAAAGTATTACAGAATATAATATGAGAAGTTTTTTCAATTTTTTTTCAGATGAGATTAAAAATCATATATTAGAAATCATATTAAATTAAATATAACTCCTTGCAGAAATAATTCAAAAATAATTATTATTTTTGTTTTTATAGATGAGTTCACTTAACAGAACTAATGAAAACCGTTAAAACGGTTCAAGTCTTTTTTTGGTTTTCACTAACTCACGACTTAAGAGTCTGTTGCAGAACTATTTTATGTCAATCTGAATCCCGATTTGCCTGCGTGAAGCAAGTTTATCGGGATGAAGAATCTCACATTTATTAAGGTTGAGATTCTTCATTTCGTAACGCTCCATTCAGAATGACAATTCAGACTTGTACAGCACAGACTTAAATCGTGGGCTAATAAGAACTTAACAAAATGATTAACCGTTTCAACAGTTTATAAGTTTTTTATTCCTACAAATAATTGTTTTTTTAAGTGACCTCATAGATGTAACCTGAAATGCTATGTATAAAAATCTATTAATAATATTATTTGCGCTACTTTTTCTTTATTCCTGTTCTGAAGAACCAAAGGAAGAAGAGCCGGAAAAGATTAATGGAAAGATATTAAACAAACTTGTTGAAGATGCTCTTTGGGGCAGCGAAAAAGCCAACTACCAGTTATCCGGTTTTGTAAAATCAGATACTCCTCCGCCTGATGAATATAACCAGCTTAAAATTGACAGCGCTGTTACTAAAGAAGGCATAAAATTTTATTCGATTCTTATCGAATATCCCAACCCGCTTCATAATGCGTTAGCTGTTTATGATGAAAATCTTTTATTATATCTTCTTGATAGTTCTCTCAACGGAAATATTGTAACTGAATGGAAGAACATATCCGGTAAACTTTATTTAATCGCATCTGAAAATTTTGTATCGAAAGACCTTCTTAAACTTTCAAGATTATCACTTTACAGGATGATTAATGGGAGATTCTATCTGGTATTCCACTCATTTACAAAATTAGATAAAGCAGGTAAAATTTATCAGCAATCAATTGAGAACATTGACGATAATAACATAGTTACAATATTGTCCTCTAATCAAAAAACGAAATTAGATAACAAAAAAGATACTTTTAATTTTAATTCTTCTAAGCATAAGTATATAAGTGAGAAAGATGTATTTACAAACTTTGTACTTAATGAAATAAAGAGTGCAAAATGGACTATAGAAAAACCGGAATTGAAATTAGAAACGATAAAGAAGAAAGAGCAAACTATTGAATACGCTCCTGTTGAATTGAACGGTTATCAGGTTACACTTAACTTTGATTGGAACAATCCGATTGGTATAGCAGTTACCGATCATTTGATAAGCAGGTTGGAAGGAGTACTTTATATTAACGATAAAATCGGGGCAACAATTACCATCATTCAATTACCGGAAGGAAGTACTGCTTCCCAGTTCGTAAAATATAAATTTGGTAAACCAACTAAAGGTGATTACCGTGTACGCTCAACAGAAATAATTGAATCGGGGAAAAATTATATTCAGTTTTTCGAGCATTCGTGTGCAAATAAAACTTTTATTCTTCTTCTCCAAACTCCGAAATACACTCATAATAAAAATAAACATATCTATAAAGAAATCGCCACGTCATTTTTTGTTGAGTGTTGATGTATAAACTACTTTTCTTTTTACATAAAACTGATGATGAAGATGTTATTCAATTTTTTAAAGATAATACCGTTAAAAAATTAGAGAAATTAATCGGGGAAGATGTTGGTATTGCCTATGTCGAAAGCAACCTGCTTCTGGAACAAAAGTTTACTTATTATTGTGAGATATCGGTATCCTCCAAAGAGGAAATGGATAGGATAATGCACAGCAAAGCCGGAAAGGAATTAAATAAAAGTTTGATGGATTTTCATAAAAACATAACAGTTATTGCTGTAAATTATAATCAAGAAAAGAAATGAATATTTTTCTAATAAGGCACGGTAAAGCTGAACCCGCATCCCAAGGGAAAAAAGATATTGACAGAGAACTTACAGAAGAAGGCATAAGTATAATTAAACGATCAGTCGGGTTCTGGAAAAATGGAATAATAAGTTTCGATTTTATAGTTACATCTCCTTTTAAAAGAGCCGTTCAAACTGCAGAAATTATTGCTGAATTGATGAATTATAAAAACGATTTAATTAAAGACAGCGCTTTATCACCGGGCAGCAGCACCCGTTCTGTAATTCAATTAGCGGAAGCGCTAAACGCTGATAACATTGCTTTCGTAGGACATCAGCCGGATATGAGTTATCACATTTCTTCTTTAGTTTGTAACTCACAATTGAACTTAAAATTCTCTCCGGTATCAATTGCAAAAGTATCATTCAATGGAAAGCCCAAACCGGGGAAAGGAATATTAGAATTTTTATTGCCGCCCTTATAAACAAAAAAAGGGCAACCGGCTACACAAACATCATACCTACCGCTGCTTCTTTCCAGACCTGACGGAGTTTAGTAATCAAATGTTAACCGGCGCCCAATATTTATATAACGGCTTACAAACATTTCATTTTTTCCAATTTAAATCAAGCGCTGGCATTAAAGTTAATTTTATTTTTTCTTCTTCTGTTCTCTTAAAGTATTCCGTTGCCAAAACACACCATGGTTGTAACCCTGAATTTCTTGATTAACTCCAGCCATTTGCAATCTTTTTTCTGCGGCACAGCAATAATACTCATCCACTTCAATACCGACAAAATTACGCTCAAGTTTTTTTGCCGTAACGGCAGTAGTTCCCGAACCTAAAAACGGGTCAAACACTAAATCATTTTTTTTACTGCTTGCAAGAATTATTTTAGCTAAAAGTTTTTCCGGTTTTTGTGTGGGATGGTTTGTGTTTTCAGGCATAGACCAAAACGGAACAGAAATATCGGTCCATAGATTCGATGGCGATGTATCGCGGTAATTAATTATTCCGCTTTTCCAATCCTTTGGAGTTCCCTTTTCATCTCTGTAAGGTGCGAGCACTTTTCTTCTTAATTTTACTTCTTCAATATTAAAAGTAAAGTTCTTTCCTATAGTAAAATACCATATATCTTCTGAGCAGTTTTTCCAGTTGCTTTGGGCACCTCTTCCTTTTTCTCTTTCCCAGGTTATCCTGTTTCTTACCGTAAGATATTCCATTCCAACATTTAAAATTGCATTTGATGATTTCCAATCGCCGCAAATATAAACTGAAGCAGAGTCCTTTAATATTCTCACAAGTTTTGAGAACCAACTTTCGAACCAATTTTCATATTTTTCTAAATCCATACTTCTAAATGAAACAAGGTTGAATTTTTTATTAAGATTATAAGGTGGATCAATAAACATCAGATCGACAAAATTATCGGGAAGGTATTCAATTGCTTCTTCCAGGTTTTGATTAACGATTTTATTTTTTATCTGTTTGATGTTTGCTTTTTTATCAAGCCTGATCAACTTACTTTTATGTAAATCAATCTCTTCATCAGAAAGAGTAAGCGTTTTATTTAGTGATTTTTTAATTTTCACTCTTTATTATCTATTAAATGTTATTAGATCGAAAAAATGGCGGGTAAATATAACGGACAAATATCAATATTTAATGTTGTGATACTTTTCTTTTAATTTCTTTAACTCTTTTACTACTTTATAAATATGGTCGTGAAGATTTGCATTCAGATCCTGAACCTTGTCATCAAGTATTTTGTTTGCAGCCGCAATTTCCAATTCGAAACAAAAATTAGAAATGCCTTCTAAACCAAGTGTTAAAGCGCTTCCTTTAAGCTTATGCGTATAGAATTTTAAATTTGCAAAATCATTATTTTTAATTGCCTCGTCAATCTCCGCAACAAGTATGGGTAAATCGCGTATATAAATTTCAAATAATTCTATCAGGAAATTAATATCTGCACTTGTTTGTATTTCATTTATAAAAGTTATATTACTTTCATTAATAATTTCCGACTCAACAAACTCATCCTTAATTTTTTCAAGTTTAACTTCCACTTCATCAGATATTATTTTCTGCCATTTATCCAATAGAGCTCTTAAATCTTCAACACTTATAGGTTTGTTTAAATAATCATCCATACCGGCATTTAAGCAAATTTCCCGGTCGTTCTTCATAGTGTCAGCGGTCATTGCAATTATCTTAGGATTTATTTTGGCACCAGAGACCTCGCGAATCCTTTTTGTTGCATCAATACCACCCATTTTGGGCATTAAAATATCCATAAATATTAAATCATAATCTTTCAGCTTAGCATTTTCTACGGCTTCAAGACCATTGTTTACAACATCAGCTTTATACCCTATTTTTTCTAAAATTTTTAATGCTACTTTCTGATTTACAATATTATCTTCCACGAGCAATATACTTAGCGGTGATACTTTGGGAGGAGAAACAAAAGCGTCTACACTAAACCTTTCTTTATAGAATTGTTCGGTTTCTATTCCTCCTCCAAAAAGTTTTGCTAATGTTAGATGTAATGATTTTCTTCTTACCGGTTTAGTAAGTATTTGTACAAAATTGTCGTCCAGATTATTGATTCCATCAATATGTTTCCCCATTTGAGAAAATAAAAGTATAGGAATCTGTTTCGTATCTTTTTCTCTCAGTAGTTTTATCAATTCGGGGGTGTTAACATTTGAATATTGAATATCAATAAGAACACAATCAATACTTTCTTTATTAATTGTAGAAAGGAATTCTTCATGACCATTAGGGTAATTTATGGGCAACATACCCCAGTTTTTAAATTGCTCTTCTAAAATATTTAATCTCGTTTGATTTTCAACCAGTAAAATAATTCTTTTATTTTCAAATACAGTAAGAGCGGCATAGTGATAAAAATTTGATATATCCTCTACTGCATCAGCGATTAAATCAAAATAAAATGTTGTTCCTTTCCCCTCATCACTTTCGACTGACATGCTGCCGCTCATTTTTTCAACAAGCTTTTTGCTTATCACCAACCCAAGTCCGGTACCACCGTAATTTCTTGAAGTGGATGAATCAACCTGACTGAAAGGAATGAATAATCTATCCATCTTTTCTTTAGGAATACCAATGCCAGTATCTTTTACGGCAAAGCTAAGATTGTATCTATTCTGTTCTAACATTTCTGCTGATACTGAAACAAACACCTCACCTTTTTCCGTAAACTTAATAGCATTGCCGATTAGGTTTAACAGGATTTGTCTTAACCTCGTTACATCACCACTAATTACAGAAGGCGTACCACGATTAAAATGATAAATCAGTTCAATATTTTTTTCAACAGCTTTCGATGCTAACAGTTCAAATGAATCCTCAACACATTCCCGCAAATCAAACGGTTGATTTTCAAGTTCAAGTTTTTCAGATTCAATTTTTGAAAAATCAAGTATATCATTTATTATTGCTAATAGCTGCTCTCCGCTCAAACGAATAGTCTGAATAAAATCTTTTTGTATATCATCAAGCACAGTATCTAATAGCAAGCCGGTCATTCCAATCACTCCGTTCATTGGAGTTCTTATCTCATGGCTCATAAGTGCAAGGAATTCACTTTTAGCCCTTGTAGCATTTCTTGCTTCTTTAACTGCTTTATCCAGTTCTTTATTATTCTGCAGAAGAATTTCTCTGAAAAGATTTCTTTTTATTACCGCTCCTATTGTTGATGCCATTGTAACAAGGATTGATTCTTCGTTATCGCTCCAAGTTCGGTGGGTTTCCATTTCATCAAAACCTATAAAACCCCAATAATTCCCGTCAATCATAATAGGAACAAGTATGATAGATTTAATATTTTTATCAATAAAATTTTCTCTGTAACTATCTGGCAGATCTTTTATAACATACTTAAGTGTTTTGCCTTTAGAGAAGCTTTCATAAAACTGAAGTGTAGCAAAACGTGAATATGAAATTTTATAAAACTCGAGATTTCTAATTTGTGACGCGGTTCCTTCCGACGCCCATTCATATACCAAACTAAAATACATCTCACCAGTATCTTTATTTACCTGATGCTGAAATATATATACCCTCTCAACATCGGCAGCTTTGCCAAGAATACTTAATGCTTCATTAAATCCTTCGCCCTCCACTCTAGAAGTCATTAAAGCTTTTGTTGCATCTGCAATTCCCTGAAGCAGCTTATCTTTTTTCTGTATTAAATCTTCATTCCCTTTTCGAGTGGTTATATCACTAAAAATACTGCACAGATACTTTTTACCTCTAATACTTTGAATAAATGAATTAGAAACTTCAAATTCTTTCTTGTTGCCATTCCATAAATGAGCAGTTGTTTCATACTTTGTTACTAAACTTTCGGAATTGAATTTATTTAAATACTCACTTAATATTTTTGTTCCGTGTTCCTCATCATAAATGGATGAAATAGGTTGTCCCTCAATTTCAAATCGTGATTTGCTAATCATTTTTGCATAAGCTTCGTTACACATGTAAACAATTCCAGTTTCATCGGTCAGGCGCATTCCGTCGTAGGAGTTTTCCCAAATTGTTTTAAATGTATTTTCGGATGAACGAAGTTTCTCTTCTGCAATCAGTCTTCCCGAAATATCTCGTATAGTACCCTGCCCCATTCGTTTACCGTATACCTCAACAAGTCGTCCCGTTACTTCAACAGGAATTCTAGAACCGTTTTTATGAATGATATCGGCATTAAATACTATTATGTCTTTCTCACGCAGCAGCTTAGCCATTGATTTAAATGCGGAAGATAATTTCTCCTTCGGTATAAATTCAGCAAATGATTTACCAACAATTTCATCAACTTTGTAACCAAAAAGGTCCTGGCACGAAGGACTGATATACAGCAGCTTACCTGTTTTTGAAATTCTGAATAATACATCGAGGGAAGAAATGGTTAGCTGTCTAAGGTCTGTGTTCTCACGAATAAGTTCAAAAAAGGATTCACTTAAATTACTTAAAAGGTTTTGATACTTTTCACTTAGAATATTTTGTTTAATTAGTTCATCAAGCAGATTTCTAAGTTCTTCTACTTCATCAACTTTTATTGATAAGCTATTTTCAGCGATTGAGTTAGTCACTCTGATGTTAGTTTATATAAAATTTCTTAATGAATTATTATGTGAATATAATTTAACACTTTTATTTTAAAATAAATACTTCCAACCTATTATATGAAAATCAGTTATAGAATTTTATGGTTTAAAACTCATAATCTCCCAATTTAAATGCAACTAAAAACTCCTTGCTTCACTAAACTCATTTATCTAATTTTCGTTTCCATTTATTAACATTATTAAACGGGAGAATATATTGAGCAGAGCCATAGTTAGCTTACCCGGCGACGGAATTGGAAAAACAGTTTTACCGGAAGCAATAAAAGTATTAGATTCTGCTGGTTTTGAAGCAGATTACATTCACGGAGATATTGGTTGGGAATTCTGGTGCAAAGAAGGAAATGCTTTGCCGCAAGGAACAATCGATCTTCTGGAAGAACATAAAATCGGGCTCTTCGGAGCAATAACGAGTAAACCCAAAGATGCCGCAGCTAAAGAACTTGATCCGTCTTTGCAAGATAATGGTTTTGTATATTTCAGTCCGATCGTTGGCTTACGGCAGCATTTCAACCTTGATAAATGTATTCGACCCTGCCGGTCATTTAAAGGTAACCCTCTTAATTTTATAAGAAGAACTGCCGATGGTGGCTTTGAGGAACCTCTGGTTAATGCAGTAATATTCAGACAAAATACTGAGGGTTTGTATTCAGGAGTTGAATGGACAAATCCGCCAAAGTTGGTGAGAGATGCTCTTGAGACCCATCCTAAAATGAAAAAGTTTAAAGATGTTCCAAGTGAAGATCTGGCAATTTCAACAAGAATTGTATCAAGAGAAGGTTGCCGCAGAATAATTACCGCAGCGTTTGAATATGCAAAGAAATTTGGTTATTCAAATGTTACAGTTTGTGAAAAACCAAATGTGCTTAGAGAAACTTCAGGGATGATGTTTAAAGAAGCAAAAGAGATTGCTAAAAATTATCCCGAGATTCAATTCTGGGATACAAATATTGATGCACAAATGATGTGGTTGACTAAAAATCCGGAAATTTACGGAGTACTTGTTTCTGAGAATATGTTTGGTGATATAATCAGTGATGGTTTTGCAGGATTGGTTGGTGGTTTGGGATTCGCATGCAGTGCAAACATTGGCGAAGAAGTAGGAGTGTTTGAACCGACGCATGGTTCAGCTCCAAAGTATGCGGAATTAAATCCCTCAATAGTGAATCCGATTGCAATGATATTAAGCGCTTGCATGATGCTCGATCATATAGGTGAAACTGAAAGAGCAGCTATGATCAGAAATGCCATTTCAAAAGTTATTGAAGAAGGAAAAGTTAAATCCTACGATATGATGAAACTGCGTGGTGGTGCTGATGCAATAAATAAAGGTGCTGCAACAACACAACAAATCACGGATGAAGTAATTAAGAATTTGTGAAACGTCAATGGTGAAACGTCAATGGTGAAATGTCAAACGTTAGACTTTTTACATTTGACGAAAGGAAAAATCATGAAAGAAAAAGTAAAAAATATCTGGCCCGAAATAAACTGGATTAAGGATGAAGAATTAAAAACCAAAGTCCTTGATTGCTGGATCTATGCAATTGAAAACAGCGTTTTAACTGTTGAAGACCTTGAAGTGATTCCATTCTCACTGTTGATAAAAGATTGCAATGTTACTTTTATGAATCACAAACGCACATGCGTTCAGTTATCTGTTGAAATTGCAAAAAAGATGAAGGATAATTTTGGGAATGAAATTCAGATTGATATGGATTTACTTATCGCCGGTGCAATTTTAATTGATGTAGGTAAACTTATAGAATACAATAAAGTTGATGGTAAATTAACAACAAGCAAAGCAGGAAAATTATTAAGGCATCCGTTCAGCGGTGTTGCAATTGCTGATAGATTTGGATTGCCTCACGAAGTACAGCACATTATTGCTTATCACGCAAAGGAAGGTGATCTGGCGAAGCGTAGTGTTGAAGCTATTATTGTGCATCATGCTGATTTTGTTTCATTTGAACCATTTAAAGCGTAAAGCAATAGCACGCAGATTACGCTGATCCGGCTGATCAGCGCAGATCAGTAAAATCTGTGTCATCTGCGTTCTATTTTATAAATAACATTTGACGGAGAATAAGATGTCTCAAACATTAATAGAAAAAATTGCCCAAAAATATGCAGTCGGTTTATCATCCGATCACGATGTTCATGCAGGGGATTATATTATGATACGACCGACTTATGTAATGACACATGATAACACCGGAGCAGTAATTCCAAAGTTCAAATCCATCGGTGCAACACAACTCTTTAATCCAAGGCAAGTCGTACATACCTTAGATCACGACATTCAAAACAAAAGTGAAAAAAATTTAGAAAAGTACAGAAAGATCGAGGCATTTTCAAAAGAAATGGGCGCCGATTTTTATCCTGCCGGTAGAGGAATCGGTCACCAGATTATGTGCGAAGAAGGTTATGCCTGGCCGGGTACTATGGTAGTTGCATCCGATAGTCATTCCAATATGTACGGCGGTTTGGGATGTTTGGGAACTCCGATTGTGCGTACGGATGCAGCAACAATCTGGGCAACGGGCAAAACGTGGTGGAAAGTCCCGCCGATTGCTAAAGTAGAATTTTTGGGCAGCTTGCATAAAGGTGTAACCGGCAAAGATGTGATTATCGCTTTATGCGGTTATTTCAATAACGATGAAGTTTTAAACCATGCGATTGAATTTATTGGTGAGGGTATAAAACATCTTTCGCTTAATGAAAGACTTACAATTGCGAATATGACCACAGAATGGGGTGCACTCGCAGGTGTCTATCCTATTGATGAAGTTACTGTTGATTGGTTGAACAAAAGAAAGATATTTATTGAAGAAAGAGGTTTGGAAGGTGTTCCTTCTGATGAGGATGGAAAAGGAAAACATCCAAGAATAAATGAAGAAAGTATTTCCGAATTATGGAAATCCATGGCTTCACCAGAAAATAATATCATCAAAGCAGATGAAGATGCTTTTTATTCGAAAGAAATAATAATTGATCTCTCATCAATTGAACCTTATGTATCAGGACCAAACTCGGTAAAGGTTATGACAAAAATTTCCGAGTTGAAAAAGAAAAACATAAAAATAGATAAAGCATATCTCGTTTCCTGCGTAAACAGCCGAGTTGAAGATATAAAACAAGCCGCGGAAGTTATAAGCGGAAAAAAAGTAGCTGATGGAGTTGAGTTTTACGTTGCTGCTGCATCAAGCGAAGTACAAACAGAATGTGAAAGACTGGGCTACTGGCAATCTCTTCTTGATGCAGGTGCAAAACCGCTTCCACCGGGATGCGGTCCGTGTATTGGTTTAGGTGTGGGATTGCTCGAAGATGGTGAAGTAGGAATTTCTGCAACAAACAGAAACTTCAAAGGAAGAATGGGTTCACCGACTGCTAAGGCATATTTGGCTTCCCCTGCTGTTGTTGCCGCATCTGCTGTTTCCGGTAAGATTGATTATGATTGGCAGAATGAAATTCTATCTATTAAAGGTGAAATTAAAGTGAACACAAAATCTGGTGCTGATAAACCAAAGGTAAAAATCCTTGATGGTTTTCCTGAACTGATTGAAGGTGATTTGATATTCTGTCATCAGGATAATCTGAATACAGATGGAATTTACCCCGGTAAATACACTTACATAGATGACTTCACTCCGGAACAGCAAGCTGAAGTTGTTATGGAAAATTACGATCCTGAATTTAGTATGATTGCAAAGAAGGGAGACATCATTTCCGGTGGTTTCAATTTTGGAACCGGCAGTTCCCGCGAGCAAGCCGCTACATCACTTAAGTATAAAGGCATTGCTTGTATTATCGCCGGATCATTCAGCGAAACATATAAACGGAATGCAATCAACAACGGTTTTTTGGTAATTGAATGCCCGGAACTCATCAACGATTTGAAAAAACAATTCGGAACTGAAAAATTAACAGTTCAAACAAATAAAAAAATAAGAATAGATTTTAAAAATTCTTCAATCTCTTTTGATGATAAGCAATACTCCATTGATCCTGTTGGTGAAGCAGCACAGGAGATAATCATTGCCGGTGGGTTGGAGAGTTGGGTGAAAGGTAAACTCTAATTGTTGTATTGCTTGATTGTTTAATTGCTTTATGAAATTATTTATAAGATATATACTTAAGTAATAATTCTATGACAGAACCCAAAGAATTTATTAATAAACTTAGAGAAGATATAGAAGATTCTAATGAAATTGTCTTAAAATCTTTATCTGGTGCAATTGATAGATTGCAGAAAGCTTTTCCAAGGTATGAAAGTTTTTTAATGGAATTTCTTCAAAATGCAGATGATGAAAATAGTAGTAGTTTTATAGTTCACCTAAAAGATGACTCTCTCATTATATCTAATGATGGAAATCCATTTTCAGAAAGAAATATTCAAAGTCTATGTTCAGTCGCCGATTCAGATAAATTATTGGATAATTATATCGGGTATCTTGGGGTGGGCTTCAAGTCAGTATTTCTAATTTCAGATTTAGTCCAAGTATCTTCCTATCCTTATAATTTTAGTTTTTCTAAGTCTCATTGGGTTAAAAATAAATTCCCTTGGCAAATCACCCCAATTTGGGAAGGTGATTTCATTGAAACTCCTGATAATTCCAAAACAAATTATTTTATCAAAATAAAATCTGAATCTTTCATTAAGCAAATTCAACAAGAGTTAACAACCTCTCATATTAATAATCGTATTTTATTATTTTTAAAAAATATAAAGTCAATAACTTTTATTGATGATGTAAATAGTAATAAACGTGAATTTAGCAAATCCCTTATAGAAAAAACTGATAATTATGCAATTTGGTCAATAACTGAAGGTGAAACATGCGAAAAATGGTTGGTTATAAAAGAAGAATATATAGTGCCAAATGAAGTAAAGAAGGATCAAATAACAATCGATTGGGAAAGAGCAGAGGTGAAGGTTCGGGAACTTTCAGCAGTTTTTAAGCTTAATGATTTACATAATATAATTCCTGTATTTAAGGCAACAGCTCATATAGGTGTTTTTAGTTTTATTCCACTTAGAGAAGTTGAAAGCGGTCTTAAATTTTTAGTTCAGGGAGATTTCATTACCAATCTTGGCAGAGGTGATATTGATAGAGATTGTTTATGGAATAACTGGATTGCAAATCAAATATTTAATTTAATAATCAATAAATGTATTCCTATTTTCAAAACAAATGATAAATGGAAATATAATTTTACAAATATTTTATACCCATTTGATCCTTCAACTGGTCATACTCTGTTCATTGAAAAAATACTTAAGCCAATAAAAGCCTTCTTAGAAGAAGAAGATGTTTTTCTTACAGAGAAAAATGGATATAAGAAAAAAGACAATGTGATTTGGTTAGATGCTGCTTTTATAGATTTATTAACAGACGATGATACCTCTTTTCTATTCCCTAATAAAAAATTATTAAATAGAAATTGCAATACTTATTTAAATGAATATCAAGATAAAATTTATCCTTCTGAATATAACCCTTTTGCTTATGATAAGTTTGGTAAAGAATTGTTTGAATATAAAGCATCATTAAAAGATTCAGACTGGTTTAATAATTTTTATGCCTACATGTTAAAAAAGTATAACAAATCTTATTTTCATCAATATTCTCAACATAATGTTAAACACGATTCTTTCTGGAATGATTTAGCTTCAACAAAAAAAGAGTTTATACTAACCGAAGATTTTTCTCTATCCTCACCCCATAATTCCTACACTAATCCAGATAATTTGGAAATTCCTCCTCTAATTAAAAAGACATTGAAAGTGGTTAACACAAACTTATTAATTAACCCTAATTTCGAAGCATTTAAGAAATATTTAATTCACACTCGATTTATTCATAAAAACAAATCAGAATGTTTTAAAAAAATAAATCATCAGTTGATCACTAATACTTTATTAGAGAACGAAGCCTTAAAATTAACGGAAGCTGATTGGATTAGTAAAAACGAAGATGAAAAAGTTAAATTTATTCTCGTTCTAATTTCATTACTTAATAAAATTAAATTTGATGATTACAATTTTTTAACTCTTCCATCCAAATCCGGCACATGGTTAAATCCCAAAGAACTTTTTCTATCCTCAGAATATGACCCGGAAACTCATCATTTAGAAAAAATTAAAGACGAGGGTTTTTTAGATTTAAGAGTCGAATTCTTGTCTCCTGTTTTCATCACTAAAGCAGAAACTATTAATAAAAGTCAACTAAGAAAATTTTTTAGAAATTTAGGTGTAGATGACCAAAAAAAAGAAAAAAAATTTACAGAGCGAATAGCAGTCCTTAAGGTATTAAAATATGAATTAGATGAAGGAAGAATAGCTCGTGAGCTTGGTGGTTCTGAAAAACCCGGTTATGATATAGAATCGACTAATGGATCAATAAAAAGGTTGATAGAAGTAAAAGGAAGCAGAGATTCAAAACCTAATATTTTTTTGACATCTGGTGAATATACAACATTGTTCAATAATCCAGATAAGTATTATGTTTATGTTGTTTCCGAAGCAAGTAAATCACCGATAATTCATATTATCCCTGGAAAAAATCTTTTAGAAATAGATGAAACCAATGTGACTTTTGATTTTAATAAATGGTATCCTAAAAAACTTAATTGAATAATTTGTAAAACATCAATAGAACGCAGATGACACAGATTATTTATGATCAGTGCAGATCATAATCAATCATAACAATCAGCGTTGCATTGTGTTCTCATATAGGATTAAATATGCAAAAATCAATCTCACGCCAAATAGCAGAATTCGCAATCAAACTTAAGTACGAAGACCTACCTGAAGAAGTTATTCACGTAATTACAAATTCTTTATGAAAGCAAAATCAGTAATACCAACAGAAAATGCAATAAATAAAATCCTTATCATCAGAAATCAAAAAGTGATTCTTGATAGAGACCTGGCATTGCTATATAAAGTTGAAACACGCGCATTGAAACAAGCTGTTAAAAGGAATATTAAAAGATTTCCACCTGATTTTATGTTTGTTCTATTCAAAAAGGAAATTGATCTATTGGTATCACAAAATGTGATACCATCTAAAAGTTACCTTGGTGGTGCAAATCCAATGGCATTTACCGAACAAAGTGTTGCAATGCTTTCTTCTGTTCTGAAAAGTGAAAGAGCTATTGAAGTCAATATTCTAATAATGCGGGCTTTTGTAAAACTTCGAGAAATTATTTCAACACATAAAAAAGTTGAGGAAAAGCTTAAAGAAATTGAAAGCAAACTAAAAGAACACGATGATCAAATTGTTCAGATAATTCAAGTAATAAATCAACTAATTACGCCGCCTGCTTCTCCCAAAAAGAAAATAGGTTTTAGTATTGATTAATTATAATAAATTGCAGCATAAATGATTTAAAAACTGCTATCACAAAACGTGATACCATCAAAAATTGGAAATCACAAACTGTGATGTCCAAACAAGAGAAAAATATTTTAAATAAAAAAACAATTCGACAATAAAATATTATGCAAAAATCAATCTCAAGACAAATAGCAGAATTCGCAATCAAACTTAAATATGAGGACCTACCTTCAGAAGTAATTAATGAAGTAAAAAGATATCTTTACGATTCAATCGGATGTGCCTACGGCGGTTATCACACAAAGGATGTTAACATTTTAAGAGATATCTACAAAGATATGGCGGGAAAAGAAGAAGCAACCCTCATCGGGTTCGGTGATAAAATTCCTGCTGTAAACGCAACTCTTGTTAATTCATTAATGATACGCGCTTTGGATTTCAATGATATCTACTGGAAAGAAGATCCATCCCATCCATCTGATATAATTCCCGCTGCATTTTCAGTTGGTGAAATGGTTGACGCATCAATGAAAGAGGTAATTACAGCAATTGTTCTTGCTTACGAATTTGAACAAAGATTATGTTTGTTCGCAACTCCGGGTGTGCGTGAACGCAAATGGCATCACGCCACATTAACACAGTTTGTTTCTCCGATTGTTGCAGGAAAACTCTTAGGTTTAAATGAAGATCAAATGGTAAATGCAATTGGAATAAACGGAAGCCATAATCATACAATCGGATGCCCCACAGCAGGTAAATTAACTATGATGAAAAACACCGTTGATCCAATGGCAGTACAGAGCGGAGTGTTTGCAGCGTTGATGGCTCAAAAAGGTTATAGCGGAACGGAAGCAGTCTTTGAAGGGAAAGAAGGATTTATGGATACTTTTCTAGGCTGGAATGCAAAGAATCAAGAAGTGAATTCTGTGCAGATTGAAGGCAGAGATGGATTAAGCAAATGGGGTTGGAATATTGATGCTTTAGTTAGTGGATTGGGTGAAAGTTATAAAATTATGGAATGCAGTATGAAAACATTTCCTACAGAAGCATTAACTCACACTCATCTATCGGCAACATTAAATGTTGTAACAACAAACAACATCAGTTATGATCAGATAGAATCCGTTACATTAACTACGTTGGCACAAGCTTATGATATCCTTTTCGATCCGCACAAATACAGACCAGAATCCCGTGAGACAGCAGATCACTCACTCCCCTATTGTATTGCCGTAGCTTTGGTTGATCATAAAATTACCACACAGTCATTCAGTGATGAGAAATTAAAAGACCCGCGAATCTGGGAAGTGATTGATAAAATAAAAGGCGAGCCGTCCGAAGAATTTGAAAAGATGTTCCCGGCAAAGCAGCCATCAAAAGTTGTTGTAAAAACCAAAGATGGAAAAGAATATTCAGAATATCTTGAATATCCGAAGGGTGATCCAAGAGAACCGATGACGATGGAAGATCTTGAGAATAAGTTCAATTCATTATCAGCCAAACTGTTAACAGATAGGAGACAAAAAGAAATTAAAGAGATGATATTCAGTTGTGAGAACATGACAATAAAAGATTTTATGAATAAATTAATTGTTTAATTCATTCCGTCATTGCGATCCTGACTTTAGTCGGGAGAGGCAATCCATTCAATTAAGATTGCTTCGTCTCTTTACTCCTCGCAATGACTAATAGTTTACATTTGAGAAAAATATGAGTAATAAAAAATCATCAGCTGGCAATAGAGGTGATAAAATCCGCTCCGATTGTTATGTAGAACTCGAGTTGAAAACTTCGGGCGGAATAAAAATCAACCTGAAGAGCAAAGTTAAATCTATGTACGGCGAGTCTATTCGTTTGCTGATAAAGGATATCTTCAAAACTTTTAAGATCCGTAACGCTTCTGTTTTTGTTGAAGATTACGGTGCGCTTCCGTTTACAATTGCTGCAAGAGTTGAATCTGCAATCAAAAATATTTTTCCTGAAACGGAAAAAGAATTTTTACTACCGTTCAATAATAAATCACTTTACAAAACTACAAAAGATCGTTTACGCAGGAGCAGGTTATATCTCCCCGGCAACGAGCCAAAGTATTTTATTAATGCTGGATTGCACAAACCGGATGGAGTAATTCTTGATCTCGAAGATAGTGTGGCTCCTGCTTCAAAACACGATGCAAAATTTTTAGTCCGCAATGCTTTACGAAGTGTGGATTTTTCTAGTTGCGAAAGAATGGTGAGAATTAATCAATTGCCTTCCGGATTGGAAGATTTAAAATTTATTGTCCCGCACAACATCCATATTATCATAATCCCTAAAGTGGAGTACGCTGAACAGATAAAACAGGTGGGGGAATTAGTTTTAAAGATTAAAAAGGAAAAGAATATTAAAAACGATATTTTCTTTATGCCTATTATTGAAAGTGCGTTAGGAGTTATCAATGCTTACAAGATTGCCTCTGCATCAATTAATAATTGCTCACTTGCTATAGGTTTGGAAGATTATACAGCAGACATCGGTACGCAGCGGACAGAGGAAGGCAGAGAAAGTTTGTTTGCAAGGAACATGGTTGTTAATGCAGCACGTGCAGCAGGTATTCAGCCTATAGATACGGTTTATTCTGATGTAACAAATATGGAAGGATTGAGAGAGAGTGTAATCGAAGCTAAATCACTCGGATTTGAAGGGAAAGGTTGTATTCATCCAAGGCAGATTGAAGTTGTTCACAAAGCTTTTGCACCCACCGAACAGGAAATTGACAAAGCAAAAAAAATTGTTGCGGCATTTAAAGAAGCCGGGGATAAAGGTTTGGGTGTAGTATCCATCGGCAGTAAAATGATCGATCTTCCGGTTGTTAAAAGAGCACAAAACACTTTAAAGTTAGCTAAATTAAGTGGTCATGCTGAACTTGTTTCAGCATCTAATATATAATGAAGATTCCGAACCAAGTTCGGAATGACTGTAAGAAAGATTATACACTATGAATTTAATTAAAAACGCAGCAGGCAGATTAGTCCCAACATTAGTGAATGGGAAAAAACAAATTCCTTTTAGAGGTGTTAATAAATATAAACCCCTAGGCAGCAAAACCGTACCGACTATACGCAGTTGTATTGATTATCCATGGGATGGGAACAAAGTACAGAAAAATTTGAGGGAAGCATTAAAAAAAGCCGGGCTGAAAAACGGAATGACAATTTCCACTCATCATCATCTGCGGAACGGCGATGCTTTAACCAATCTTCTTTTCGATACAATTAAAAAGATGGGTGTGAAAAACATAATGTGGTATCCATCCGCTTCATTTCCGGTTCATTCACATTTAATAAAATACCTAGAAGACGGAACTATTCATCACATTGAAGGAAGTATGAACGGACCTTTGGGCAAATTTGCTTCACTAGGTAAGATGAAAGGTACAGGAGTGCTTCGTTCGCACGGCGGAAGATACCAGGCAGTTCAGGATGGCGAGATACATATTGATATCGCAATTATTGCTGCACCGCAAGCTGATCCATTTGGAAATGCAAACGGATTGGATGGTCCTGCAGCATGTGGATTGCTCGGTTTTGCTTTAGCCGATTCATTATACGCTGAAAGAGTTATAGTGGTTACAGATAGTCTTGTTCAGTTTCCCTGCGTCCCATGGCAAATACAAGGCAACAATGTAGATTACGTTGTTGAAATAGATTCACTTGGCGATTCATCAAAAATTGTTTCGGGTACCACGCAGGTTACAAAATCACCTGATAGATTATTGATTGCAGAGTACGTTGCAGATTTTATTGAAGCAGCGGGAATAATGAAAGACGGTTTTTCACTTCAAGCCGGAGCAGGCGGAACTAATCTTGCCTTTGCAGTTTTCTTAAAAGAAAAGATGAAAGCAAAAGGAGTGAAAGCCAGATTTATGCGCGGCGGCAGCACGAAGTACCTTGTTGAGATGCTTGAAGAAGGTTTAACAGATTTTATTCTTGACGGACAAACTTTTGACCTTGAAGGTGTAAGAAGTATGCGCGAAAATCCAAATCATGTAAACACTTCACCATTTACCAGCTATAATTTTCACGGCAAAGGAAATTTCGCTTCAATGGTTGATGTTGCAGTTTTAGGTGCAACGGAAGTTGATGTGAATTTTAACGGCAACGTTGTTACACACTCTGATGGTTATCTGCTTCACGGTATTGGCGGATGGCAGAACTGTCTTTATTCAAAATGTACAATACTTGCTATTCCATCTTTTAGAGATAGAATACCGGTCATAGTTGATGAAGTTACAACTCTTGTTGGTCCTGGTGAATTGATTGATGTTATAATTACTGAAAGAGGAATTGCTATTAATCCGAAAAGAAAAGATTTAATGAAAGCAGTAAAAAAATCCGGTTTGCCGATCCGCAAGATTGAAGAAATCAAAAATGAAGTGGATGATATATGCGGAGGGCAGCCTGCAAAACCGAAGATTAATAAGAATAAAGTGATAGCTATTGTAAAGTGGGTTGATGGTACTGTGATTGATTCTGTTTTTCAGGTAATCAATGTGGAGTCCACCTCTAAGGTGGGCTCCACATAAATTATTCAGCCAACGTTGATATATTACCAGGATCCACACCAAGTGCTTTTGCTTTTAACACTCTTCTCATAATCTTACCGCTTCTTGTTTTAGGAAGCGAATCAACTACTTCAATATGTTCCGGTTTTGCTATGGGACCCATTTCGTGTCCGACATGTTTTCTTAACTCTTCAACAAGAGTATCAGTTCGTTTGTAGCCGGAACGCAAAATAACATAAGCATGTATTGCATTTCCCTTTATTTCGTGAGGTAATGCAATTGCCGCAGCTTCTACCACAGCAGGATGGCTAACCAACGCACTTTCAATCTCTGCACTGCCTAAGCGATAACCGGATACTTTTATTACATCATCAACCCTTCCGATAATCCAATAATAACCGTCCTCATCTCTTTTTGCAGAATCGCCGGTTAAATACATTCCATCATATTTACTCCAGTACTGTTCTACATATCTGTCAGGGTCATTCCAAATTGTTCTAAGCATAGCAGGCCAGGGATTTTTAATTACGAGAAAACCTTCTTCATTTGCTTTTACCGGATTTCCTTCCTCATCTAAAATATCCATTTGTAATCCGGGAAATGGCAGTGTACCTGAACCAGGTTTCAAAGGAGTACAAGGCATTGGAGTTATCATAAACATTCCGGTTTCAGTCTGCCACCATGTATCCATTATCGGGCATTTTTCATTTCCTATAACCTTATAATACCATTTCCATGCTTCAGGATTTATCGGTTCGCCAACTGTACCTAATAATCTTAACGTAGACAGATCGTGACGTTTTGGCCATGCTTCACCAAAACGCATTAATCCTCTTATTGCTGTTGGTGCTGTGTATAGAATGTTTATACCATATTTTTCAATCATCTGCCACCATCGGCTTGGATAAGGATATGTTGGAGCACCTTCGTACATAAAAGAAGTTACCCCGTTTAACAAAGGACCATAAACAATGTAACTGTGCCCCGTAATCCATCCCGGATCGGCAGCACACCAAAATCTATCTTCTTCGTGAATATCAAAAACATATTTAAGCGTTGTATAAGTTCCAACCATATAACCGCCGTGCACATGCAGTATTGCTTTTGGCTTACCCGTTGTTCCTGAAGTGTAAAGAAGAAATAACGGATCTTCGGCATCCATCATTTCCACATTTTCATCGTTACTTGCAATCGGCAGCGACATAAGATCGTGATACCACATATCTCTTCCCGGTTCCATATTTATATCGTGTCCTGTTCTTTTAATAACCACAACGCTCGAAACTGTTGCAGCACGCTGTAATGCCTCGTCTGAAATTTGTTTAAGTTCAATAATCTTTCCACGCTGGTATGCACCGTCACATGTAATCAATACTTTTGATTCACTGTCATCAATTCTTTCATGTAGTGCTTCAACGGAAAAACCGCCGTAAACTACCGAGTGAACTGCTCCGATACGCGCGCAAGCAAGCATAGCAATAGCAAGTTCCGGCACTCTTCCCATATAGATTGTAACTCTATCTCCTTTATGTACACCGAGACTTTTTAAAACATTGGCAAACTTGTTTACATCCCTGTGCAATGCAAAATATGAAAATGATTTAAACTCTCCGTCTTCACCTTCCCAAATTAATGCGAGCTTGTTACGTCTTGCTGAATCAAGATGAACATCGAGACAGTTGTAACAAATATTTGTTTTACCATCAGTAAACCATTTAAAGAACGGTTTATTTGAATCATCTAATACTTTATTCCATTTCTGGAACCAATGCAATTCTTCTGCTTCTTTTGCCCAAAATCCTTCATAGTCTCTTTCAGCAAAATTGTAAAGCTCATCGCATTTTGCATTAGCATTATTTATTACTTCTTCGGTAGGATGGTAAACATCGCCGGAAAGTTTTTTATTAGACATTTAATTTCTCCAATTATTAATAACAAACTCATCTTATTTATTTTTATTTTTTCTGAAAAAAGGATAAATAGATTTGCGTATGAAGTTAAGAGTTGTAAAACCGATAATCAAGTTTGAGAAATGATAAATATTTCTCTACAAATTATTTCCCGATAATAATTTTCCAGTTTAATAACATCAAATTAATTAGCTTTTGGTCCGGCTGCAACTAACGCTTTACCTTCATCGTTATCTGTATACTGTTCAAAATTCTTGATAAACAATTCAGCAAGTTCTTTAGCTTTCTTATACCATTCAGAAGGATCTTCATAAGTATCGCGGGGATCCAGGATTACAGGGTCAACACCCGGGAGTGCAGTTGGTGTTTCCAGGTTGAATATAGGTATGGTTTTAGTTTCAGCAGTGTCAATCGAACCATCCAGGATTGCATCTATAATGCAGCGTGTATCTTTAATCGATATTCTCTTTCCTGTTCCGTTCCAACCTGTATTTACTAAATACGCTTTAGTTTTATGAGCATTCATTTTCTTAACCAGTTCATCGCCATATTTTGTTGGATGAAGAGAAAGGAAAGCTTTACCAAAGCAAGCAGAAAAAGTTGGCTGCGGTGATGTTACTCCCCGCTCGGTACCTGCTAACTTGGCTGTAAATCCTGATAAAAAATGATACTTTGTTTGATCGGGTGATAGCTTGGAAACTGGCGGCATTACACCAAATGCATCAGCAGTTAAAAAAATTACTTTATTCGCATGACCACCTTTTGAAACTGGTTTAACGATATTTTCAATATGATATATAGGATATGAAACACGTGTGTTCTGAGTAACCGAGCCGTCAGTAAAATCTATTTTACCGTTTTCATCGACAGTAACATTTTCCAGCAAAGCATTTCTTTTAATTGCATCATAAATATCCGGTTCAGAATCTTTATCGAGGTTAATAGTTTTAGCGTAGCATCCACCTTCAAAATTAAATATACCATCATCGTCCCAGCCATGTTCGTCATCCCCTATCAATGCTCTTTTAGGATCGGTTGAAAGAGTTGTTTTGCCGGTACCACTTAATCCGAAGAAAATTGCTACATCTCCATCTTTACCCTGGTTAGCGGAGCAATGCATTGATGCAATACTCTTTAACGGCAGGTAATAGTTCATCATTGCAAAAATTCCTTTTTTCATCTCTCCACCGTACCACGTTCCTCCAATAACCTGCATTTTTTCAGTTAGATTAAACACGGTAAAAACTTCAGAGTTCATACCATGTTCTTTCCATTTTGGATTACTGGTTTTAGAACCATTTAAAACAACGAAATCGGGCTCCCCATAATTTTCAAGTTCCTCTTTAGCAGGTCTTAAAAACATATTGGCAACAAAGTGTGCCTGCCAGGCAACTTCAGTAATAAATCTTACTTTTAAACGTGAATCTTCATTTGCGCCGCAATAAGTATCAACGACAAAAAGTTCCTTTCCTGATAATTGTTTTTGAACTATTGCTTTAAGATCGTTCCAAACCTCCTGGGTAATAGGCTTGTTATCGTTTTTAGCTTTCTCCGAAGTCCACCATATTGTATCCCTGGTAGCATCATCCATAACTATATATTTATCTTTGGGTGAACGCCCCGTATATTCCCCGGTCAAAACATTCAAAGCGCCTAATTCAGTTTGATAGGATTTTTCAAAACCTTCCAAGCTTTCGTTAGTCTCAAAATCATAAATCTCATCGTATGATGGATTACGAATAACTTTCTTAATATTTAAAATACCATATTTTGATAAGTCGATAGTAGGCATATTTGCTCACTTGTTTTTTAATAATAAAGTTCATTACAGTTTTTCTTTTGATAATATATTGAACACAGATAATGTTTTAGTATTTATTAAAAGTAATAATTTGAAAGATTAAATTTAAGTATTTTTTAGATATTTTGAATTAATTTTCATTCTTCTTTAAATTACATTTTTATTTATTGGATCAACTTATTGTAACATACTTAATCTACACTGGTTAATTTTTATATAATTTTATTATATTTCTTATAACGGTAAGTTATATTAGTGAATAAAAAAAATTATACACGACTAAAACATAGATCCTTTTGGAAAATATATTAATAATTGAAGATGAACATCTTATCCTCGAAGCTATAGCTGAGTACCTTCAGCTTGAAGGATATGAATGCACTACAGCTATTAACGGAGAAGAAGGGATTCAGAAAGCAATAGATGAAACACCCGATTTAATAGTCTGTGATATTAAAATGCCCGGTTTTAGCGGTCACGAAGTGCTTCAAGACTTAAGAGCTAATCCACGTACCTCAACTATACCATTTATATTTTTAAGTGCGTTGGTGGATAAAAGTGATCTGCGAAAGGGTATGATACTCGGTGCGGATGACTATCTTACAAAACCATTCCAGCCGGAAGATTTACTTAACTCTATTAAGACCCGGCTTGAAAAACATTCGGTAATTAAAAAACGAATGGAAACGTTAAGAGATTCCATAGCTCATGCTCTTCCCCACGAACTGCAGACACCTTTAGTTACTATTATGGGTTATGCAGAAATGCTTTCCGAAAAATTCAAAGAAAGCTCTGATGATGAAGCATGGGAATTTTCCGAAGCGATTCACCAGGCAGGTGTAAGGTTAAACCGGCTTATAAGGAATTTTATCTTTTATGAAAAGTTACAACTGATGAGTAATGATTCACAATCAATAGCACATTTAAAAGGAGTTACTGAGATAACACCTGATTTGGTTATTGATACTTCGTATAAAGTTGCTGACAGATTTAACAGAAAAGATGATATAGATATAAGTGCAGAAAAATCTGTAATCAGTGTTCCGGTGACTTATTTTATAATATTAATTGAAGAACTCTTAGATAATGCTTTTAAATTTTCTAAAACGGATACAAAAGTTACGCTTTCCGGTAATAAAAAGGATGAATATTACCAGTTAATTATCATCGATAAAGGAAGAGGAATGACAGAAGAACAATTAGCAAACATCAGTGCGTATCTTCAATTTGAAAGAGATAAGTATGAACAGCAGGGAATGGGTCTCGGGCTGACAATATCAATGAAGACGGCAGAAATTTATGGCGGGACGCTAAAAATAAATAGTAAGTATGGAGAGTATACTGAAGTAATCGTTTCCCTGCCTTTGGTAAAAATGTAAATTTAATGATTCAGCATACCATTTAAATTCAGTTCTATTTTCTCTTCGCAATAAAACGGTTCGCCAAATTTCTTACCAATCTGAAAGCCATAAAATTTTGCTCTTGCAGCCACATAATCAATAAATTCAGGACTGCTTATAAATGTTTCCGGTTCATTACTCTCCGGATTGTGAAACTGCGTTGAGTAAGCCCAAACCGATTTCATTTTAGTTTCAAAAAAGTTGCTGATGTCCACTATAAATGAGGGTTCAAAAGTGTATGTCTGCATGTAATAAAAAAGTTTTGCAGGGCGATATGCACGTTGGTCAATTTTTTTTTCAGAAGTTTTGATTTTTTCTAATCCCGAAACAAACATTGCACGTTTTATTAACTTACTTACACTAATATGATCAGGGTGCCTGTCGTTAAAATAAGGTGCAAATACTATCTTAGGTCTATATCTTCTCATCAGTATAACAACTTTTCTGATATTACCATTCGATATTTCGATATCACCATCCGGAATAAGAAGGTTTTCTCTTACTGATGTTTTAAGTATTTTGGCAGCTTCTAAAGCTTCTTTCTGTCTTATCTCCGCATTTCCTCTTGTACCCATCTCCCCCCGTGTTAAGTCAATAATTCCAAGACTAATCCCATCATCTGTAAACCTGGCAATCGTACCGCCCATCGATAATTCAGCATCGTCAGGATGTGCAGCAAAAACCAATACATCAATAGTCATTTAATATTCGCCTTATATATTTTAGATAATTTTGCGAAAATAGTATGTTTTTAAGTAGTTACGCAAAAATTCAATACCGTTTTGAAATAATTGTTTGAAGAAATAATTCAGTAACTTTTGAAAAAAAATATTTTTATTTTATTATCATAATACTTATTTTAAAGTAAATACAACAGAAGTTTAACTTTTTCTTAATAAATATTAGGAGTTTGTTTTAATGAAGTATATAATATGTACAATTTTTATGGTTTGTTTGCTAACCATTACAATTTTCAGCCAAGAATATTGGTGGGTGCGAAATCAATCGGGTAGTAGTTTAGGAGGCCCTATTGATTACATGACAAATAATACAGATATAGTTTATTATGGATCAGACAATAAAATATATAAAAGTGTTGACCGTGGAGAAACATTCTCACAGACCGGAATTAATGTCCCTGGTTCTTCAGAAATTAAAAACATTATTTTAGATGATTTTAATCCGGGTACGTTTTTAGTAGCAATTGAATCTTCCCCAAACGATAAAATTTATAAAACTACAGATGATGGACAATCCTGGGTGTTAACTCTTAATGAAGGTCAGATGTCATTTTTCGGAATTCCTATGACTCCAGACCCGAGCAATCCAAATTCTATTTACACTATGGTAAATACCAACTTTAAACATTCAACTGATTTTGGAGATACATGGACAACAATCGCTAGTAATTTTGGACCTCAGGGACCACCTTGTGATATTGAAGTTTTCCCCAATTCGGATGTCATTCTAATTGGTGATAACTTTACAGGCATTTATAAAAGTACTGACAAAGGGCTTACCTGGGCAGCTAAATATAATACATCTGGTGAAATCCCTACAATATCAGTTAGTATTACAAATCCTGGTGTTGCCTGGGCAACTAAATGGAGTGGCGGTGGTGGATTATTAAAATCAACTGATTATGGAGAAACCTGGGCTCTACAGCCTGGTTTTACTGGAATAAATATGTGGGGTGTTCATATTCAGCCAACTGACGGGAATATAATTATTGTTAATAGTTATAGCACGGCGCCAGGTAGTTGGAGATCAATAGATGCGGGTTTAACCTGGACAGCAATTAACATACCTTCTCAAGGCTATCAAGTTGTTTCAGTTGATTCTATGACACAATTTGCTGCACAAGGTAACGGTTTTTATAAATTATATTCCGATTTATTTATTCCTGTTGAGTTAACTTCTTTTTCTGCTGAAGCTTCAGAAAACGAAATCGTTTTAAATTGGACGACAGCAACCGAGTTAAATAACCAGGGCTTTGAAATTGAGAGAAGAAGCGCTGAAAGTCAATATATAACTATAGGATATATAGATGGTTATGGTACAACAACCGAACCCCGGGAATATACTTTTATAGATAATTTATCTTTAACAGGAACATTTTTCTATAGATTAAAACAAATCGATTTTGGCGGCATGTATGAATACTCTGACGAAATTGAAGTTGATGTCATTGGTCCCATATCATTCATTCTTGAACAGAATTATCCGAATCCGTTCAACCCTTCTACATCAATCAAATTCTCTATCCCGGTTGATTCAAATGTAAAATTGAAATTATTTAATATACTCGGGCAGGAAGTAGCTGAATTATTAAATTCGGAAATTGCTGCAGGAATTCATCACGTTGATTTTAATGCAAGCAGCTTATCAAGCGGAACTTATTTTTATGTTCTAGAGGCAATTGGAAATAACGGCAGTACTTTTACAGATACCAGGAAAATGATCCTCCTCCGTTAGACTTGCCCATCTCTGGCTGGACTACGGCGGACAAGTGTTGATGAAATAGTATAATACTTTCTCTTTAAGCACGGTTAAACTAAATTAGTTCACCGTGCTTTTTTTATTTTAAATTTAAGGGCAATAAAATGAAAATAAATTTACTACTTATTACTACTTTTTTATCTGTAATTATTTTCGCTAATATAAATTTTGAAACCGGGCATGTAGGACTTACCCGTTTAAATGGCGAAGGCTGCCAATGCCATGGGGTAAAATTTACTGACTCTGTACATGTTTGGATAGAAGGACCGGACAGTTTATTTGTAAGCGATACGGTTGAGTATAAAATTTTAATGACCGGCGGACCCGCAGTAACCGGAGGTTTTAACATTGCAATTAGATACGGTGCCATAGATTCAGTCGATACATTAAGTCATCGAAAGTTATTCTCAGAAGATTTTCCGCTGGAATTAACACACACAATGCCGAACGCTTTTATAAATGATACCGTGTTCTGGAAATTTAAATATACGGCACCGGATAGTTCTGTTGTTGATACAATTTACTCTGTGGCGAATAGTGTTAACGGAGATGGCATCCCGTTTAATGATCAATGGAATTTCGGTGCGAATTTTCCTGTAAGCGTTATAGATATTCCTGTAACAGTTGAGAATGAAATTCTACCATCTCAATTTCAACTCTCACAAAATTATCCAAACCCATTTAATCCATCAACAACTATCAGGTTTACAATTACTGAAAGTGGTTTGGTTACACTAAAAGTTTATGATATTTTAGCTAATGAAGTTACATCCTTGGTTAACGAAGAAAAATCCGCGGGAGTGTACGAAGTCGAGTTTGATGGTAATGGATTAACGAGTGGGATTTATTTTTACCGGCTTCAAGCGGGAGATCCTTCGACAGGCTCAGGACAGAGTTTCATTGATGTGAAGAAAATGATCCTTCTCAAATGATAAAATATTCCGTCAGTGTCCAAATTTCATGGTGTTATCCTGAACTTGATTCGGGATCTTATTTTTTCAAGGAGATGCTGAAATAAATTCAGCATGACATCTTCTCGCTTTTGAGACAACCTCTTTATTAACTATTTTGATAAACTTTTATTCCTGAAATCAAATCTAAGTTTACCAAAGCTAACCCATAAGTTTTTTCAATTATGAGTTCTTACCTTATCGCTCTCTTGAAACATCAATACTTAACACAACTGCATAGTGGTCAGATATGTTTTGATCGAAGAATACTATTTCGTCAGGATCATTATCTTTTATAACATCGATGTACTCTTTGCTGCCCACCAATTGTTTTGCCGATTGGATCTCAGCTAAAAGCCCAGGCGATGAGTAAAACCTGTCGAATCTCTGACCGAGAATATCTTCGTAAATAGCAGTTTTTTCTGCATCATAAAGATATTTGTAATCGATATCCTTAAGCGACTGGTAAACATACGATTCACCAAAGTAAACATTGGTGTCGCCCGATATTAAAACGTCGCTGTCCAACGTGTTTGTTTCTAACCACGCAGATAAATCTTCAAAATTATTTTCTCTTTTGTCCCTTGAGTCAGCGCCACTAAAAGCTTTTAAATGAACGTTTATAAAATCAAATTTCAAATCAGCATTTGTTCCTTTGGCTTGCACTGTTATTAAAAACGGTTTTCTTATATGTCTATAAGACGATCCGGGATTTATTGTATGCGGGTTTGTAACATCCCACATATCTTTCTTATAAAGAAAAGCAAGCCGTTGATTTTTATTCCTGCCGTCAAGTACATATTCCCATTTATCCGCTTCATTTGAAATAGATTTATTAAGTGTATCAACAATTTGATCTAAGTAAAAACATTTTGGCTCATCTGATATGGAATGAGTGGCGCCGATTTCCTGCAAAGCAAACAGGGTTGCTTCAGTCCTTAAAATATAATCAGCATACAGATTAACATTCTCAATTGCGTCTAACTGGTTATAGGAATTTGTACCTAACCATTTCATATTCCAGGTAGCAATTTTTCTTATGTTTTCCTGCGCAATAACATTAAAAACAATAGAAAAGAGAATGGCAAGAATGACTAATAACTTTTTCATTTTATGTTCCTCCAAATAGTTTTATTTAGGTACTAACGATTAAGTTCTCCAGTAATTTAGATCGCAGCGGAAAAAGTCAGGTGCGCGATTTGTTAGGTGTTTTTTAATTTTCATTCTTTCTATAACGTTCTTAATAAACACCCGATTAATTGCGTTTATTTTTTATTGGCCGCACGTGCTTATTCATTCAATTCTTGTTCTGTCACAATTTTTATATCCTCGCCAAACTTTTCTCTGAATTCATCATCAGAAAGGTCTTCGGGAAAAGCCATTGCCAATAGGTGTTTTGGTCTTGACATGGCAACATATATTATCCTTTGTTTCTCTGAAGGAAAAGCATCATGATTGTTTATAATATCCTCAAAAGTGATATTATCCTTGTGCTTATTAGCATTAAAAAATATCAAAATAGCTTCTAGTGATTTACCTTTGACCTGATGAACAGTGGTAATCGGGATTTTACTTTCAGAATAAGGTTTTTTAAAATGATTTTCAACAGGCTCCACAAGAATCGCTTTATCAAAATACTTGGAATTTCGATTCTTTAAATCAAAATCTACTTCATTTTTAATATCAAGTTTGTTTTTCAGGAAAGCTTGCGTTTGGCTCGTCCAATCTGTTATAGATAGGTCGAATTTTGGTAAATCATGTAAGGTTTCCAACAGCAGGGCATTGAACAAATGGTCATCCTTTAAACTATTCTCCAATTCCTTTGATTCATGAAATCCTGCGTCAGGATATTTCAGTTTTACTGTTATTGTCCGAATCGTCTTAATTGCAGCTTTAATTTCATTTCCCAAATATTGATTCTTGACTTCAATTATAAGATAAGGAATCCAACTTTTCCACGGCTTTTGCTCAGCCTCCTTACCCAGCATTTGATTTTTCAAAGCGTTACCTCTGACCACAATTTGATTGTTTGTCAATCCATAATTCTGGCATTGTTTGTCAAAATGTTGAACGATTATAGCCGAGTTCGTGTCGGTATACTTGTACACTACAATTGGAATTTCTCTGTCTTCCTCGCAAGCGGAATCAATTTTTGGATCCGTTTCTTTTCTAATCAAAGAAAAGCACTCGATGATTCGTTGTGGTGATCTGTGGTCATCTGATAAATCCAAGCCCTGCCAATTTTCAGTATCGGCATATTTTTCTAAGAAAAGTTGTGGATCTGCATCTCTCCATTCATATAGACTTTGATATGGATCGCCAACAAATTCAATGTTTTTTAGACCATCTTCCACCAATTTTTCAAATAGCGCGTATTGTACTTCTGAATTGTCTTGGGCTTCATCTACAATTAAATGCGGAAACCGTAATGCTAACCAATTACCAATTTTAGGATATTCTGTAAGTAGGTGCAAAGCGATGTATGCGGAATCGCCAGTTGTAATCAGACCATTTTTAATTTGCCATGATTTGATCTGCTTGCAGTAGTCATCAAACACTTCCGGTTTTACTTTGTCTTCAGCCGGTCTATATCCATTCGAAGAGAATGTACCATCACTTTCAAAGCGAATACTGCTTGGAGGATAGGCAAAACAAAATGGCTTTCCGTCCAGACCTTTGAAACGATACTTGGGCTTCCATGCATCATCAATAAAGCTGTTGTCATCAAGAATCTTAGGACGTTTAAAGTTTTTGTTCATCAAGTAGTAGAACTGCAGTGTTATATACTGATTGATAAAACTATCAATGGTAGAAATCTTATGAGGAAATCGTAAGATATTTCCGCTAAGCTGTTTATATTTTTCATTTATCTCGTCTTTCGCGGTATTTGTGAATGATAAACATGCCACACCAGAATATTTACCATACAGCGAATCGTATTCTTTTTGGAGCTTAATTAGCTTTTTTGCTATTGCTATTGTTTTTCCGCTGCCAGGGCATGCATTCAAAACAACTTTTCCTTTTGCGGCCAGGAACGCTTCACGCTGTTTGTTCATTTTAAATTCCATCGCAACTACTTTAGATGTGTTAATCCTTGTAATATGTATGGGGGTACAGTAAAGGAGGTTTTCGCTTGTTCAAGATTGCTAAGAATGTGAATGGAAAAGTCTTGTGCAAACTCAGCCTTTGCTGGCAGCGCTTTCCATAGTAGAATCGCTACTTTTCGTTTCTCCTCACCAGTCATTTGGTCATTTGCAAAAGTCTGCGTGTACTCAATGATTCTTTCCGTCTTAGCTGAGTAATTGGTATCCATAAAAGCGAACAGAAAATTGTCTTTGAGGTGTGTTCGGTCGTTATTAATGTTGTGCAGTGCAAGCTCATATTCAAAGGTTTTAAATGCTGTTTGGATATTGATGTTGGTAACATTATTTGCCACAGAAGTCAAGTTGGCAACGCGAGTTACGGATGCGCCGGTTTGAATATTTGTATCAAGCTCATTAAGCTTTGTATAATTGTCTTCTAATAGCCTATCAAAAGCATAATCCTTTCCTTTGGATTCGGGAAAGCGATCATCATCGGTCAAAATAGTTATCTGCTTATTAATCCTCTTACGTGGATTGGAGGAATTGAATAGGTACATAAAGGGATAAAAAGATGTTCCACGCACGTTGACTAATTCTATTCTATAATCTTCCAACCGGTAATCTTCCAATGCAGTAAAAGCAGAAATCAATAGTTCTTCGGAGATTCCTTCTACATACAATCCTGCTTTTGCGTAGAAAAGCTGCGATTTGGTTACATCAATATATCGCTCCAGCTTTTTTTGTCGGAACTCAAGATCTGCTTTGGTCAAAGTAACATTTTGAGCGGTATCCTCAATCAAATTTTCGCCAATTCGATCCTTGAACTGATTGCTTAACCTGTATGCCCCATTGTCATCCAACAGAACAAGGTTTTCCAATGGTACCTTAGAAGTCAACGTTGGTGAATGTGTAGTAATGAAAAGTTGGCTGTTCTCTGATGTGATTGCTTGTTTCAGAAAATTGTAAAGACTCAGCTGCAATTGCGGATGCAGATGGGCCTCAGGTTCTTCGATTAGGAGCGCATAATGCGGTGTGCTGTTGTCTACAATCTGCTCTTTTATGTCTCCAAGTACCGTTGCGATATAGATTAGGTTATTGAATCCCAAACTATTTTGCCATAGATGAAAGCCTTCGTCTTTCAAGGTTTGCCGATTATGAGGAAGGAAGGGTTTTATAGCATTGACAATGTATTCTGTTTTCGACTGCTCAATTTGCAATCCAATTTTGTTCTCCGGAAATTTTTTGAAAATACCGGAAAGGTTTTCGTTGACGCCCTTCCTTGTTTCTTTTACTTCATTCCTTTCTAAGAGCTGATCATTAGCAGTACGCATTATTTGTTCAATCTCTACCTCTGTTTCATTTCGTTCTATGTACCTCTTGATAACTCGCCCTAAAATGTTTCCTCGTGTGTTTAGTAAGTCACGTGTACTATCTCGTAGAGCACCTAAGTAATAATGCTGGAACAATTCAAACGTTTTATACTCAGCCTTTTGGCCGTCAATATCACCTGTGTTGTATGTAAACTGCGGATATTTCCCACCTTTATCTTCATAGCTAATTGTAATTTTTGCATAGTCATTCTCTGAGTTGTCAGGGTCAATTACCATGTATTCATAAAAGGCTCCTTTTTGGGCTGTTGACAACCCTCGAAATTCGTATGCAATTTCAATTAATGTTGCTTTATCAATCGTTTGTACATCATTTTCGGTTGTTACCTTTTCATGGAAATCATCGAAAGAAACGGATATTTCTCTTATCGGTTCACCGAGGTTATATAACAATCTAATGGCATCAATTACTGCGGATTTACAGCTTCCATTTTCACCAATTATGATATTGATTTTCGGTTCAAAGTCAATTTCGACTTTTTCAATTCCTCTATAATGTTTTATTAAAAGTTTAGATAAATACATTTAATTATTTTGAGATTGTTGTTCACATTGCGTTCAACTAATGTATAAATTCATTGTTCTTATTACTCTATATTAGCGGGAAAAACACACTGTACTTATCCACACTATACACATAAAATATTATTAATCCACAAGATTACTGTTTCTACTTTTTACTTAATCAATATTAATTTCTTTGTATCACTAAAGGTTCCAGCTTGCATTCGGTAGAAATAAACCCCACTCGAAAGATTACTTCCAAAAAAATCAATCTCATAATTGCCAATTGGTTGTTCTTCATTAACCAATGTTGTAACCTCATTGCCAAGTATATCATAAACTTTTATAATTACCACACCTTCGTTGGGTATTGAGTATTTTATTTTTGTAGTTGGATTAAATGGATTTGGATAGTTGGATTCAAGGCTATAAGAGCCTGGCAATCTTGAGTTTTTGTCTGGTTCTAATGCAGTATAAATATCCCCTGAACTGGCCAATATGTACCATGATGTGCTGCCAGTATGTAAACGATTTATTTTGAATAGCTCATTTCCACCAGGACCAAAGAAGCCGGTGGTAACCGAGTCGTGACAGGTTTCCACGATGCCCCGTTCGTTGGCATTTTGAGCATTAACCTGGGCATCTTCAATTTCCCCCAAATACATATGTGCGTTGGAAATTTCTCCGTGTTTCCAGAATGCTAGTGCCATTTGTGCTGTTCCCTCAAACCAGACTCCATCCACATCGTCATTGAAGTCAAATCCACTGAAGGGATCTCCCACCGGGCAGGGATCAACTAGGGTATTGTTTTCAACCCAGTCCAATCCAGGAGCGTAAAAATCTCCCAGGTATAGAAAGGCAAGCGCGTGAATATTGGTAAGAGGCACAGGAAACCGACCATTTTGATTATCCCATTGTCCTTCAACCCAAACTCTGGCATCTTCTGCCCAATTAAACCATGCGGCGTTGCCTGTGGCTTCTCCCAACATGGTGAAAGCAGCATAAACCAGAATATTGTGCTCAACGGACTTTGAACTCAGTTCATTTTGCATGGAGTCGAATCCTTGAAATCCGGCTCGGTATCCATCATTATCATATCTACCGCGTATCCAATTTCCCAACTCAATTGCTGCATCCACATACGTTTGTTGCGGCTTCCAATAGTTGTATTGAAGCCAGGAAGTGATAACCCATGCCATTGAACCGGTGAAGGTGCCGGCAGCGAATTCACCCTCAAAAAATTTGGCAGAGTCGGGATCCCACCAGCCTGGAATTTTCGAATATCCGGTGAGATGATCTAGAAGATCGCCAGCCATGTAACCATTTCGTAAACGACCATCATATAATCCATTAACGACGTTAAAATAGCGATCGCTGTCCTGGGCGGTTACAAAAGCATCGCCAATCCGCATAGCTCGTTGCCAATCTTCCGAGTTAAGATCCGATGCATCCGCCATTAATGCCATCATTGCCAGAGCACTATATTCAGTAAACGCAGCGTTACGAATGGCAAAGTCCTCATCGTAATCAGCAGTATCGGAACTTGCTTCATAACTCAACAGGAAACGGGGTTCTTCCAGACGAGTCTGGCGAGTGCTGTCATTTAAAAAATACTGGATATCATCCATGTAAAATGTAATATCATTACCGCCGTTATCGTCCTTTACAACAACAAAAGCAAAGCCGCCGATCACATAACTTAAATCTTTTTCCGCTAAATTAATAGAATATCTTTCCCACATGGAATTCAGCGTGTCTCTAGAACCTGAAGGCGGCCATCTTGATTCTGAATCTCCATAGGGTCCCGTGATACCAAAAGCAAAGAATTCTACAATTTCTCCGCCATTCTCACCCTTAGCCCAAAATACAAGACTGTCCGCACCAGTCAAATCATAGCCTGCATTTGGTATTGTTCCCCAGTTTCCCTCAGGATATTGCCAGTAAATGCCTGCCCAGGATCCGCCACCTGTTTGAAATGTCGTGGTGACCCTGATACAGGTACTTCCGGAATATGGCATCTGAAGCCAATCACCATAAAAGTCCAATTTGTTTTGCGGGAAAGGACCGGGCATCCAACCTGAGGGTACAAAGTGATTTCCAGCGGCGTCCTGATCGGTATAAACATCAAATGCAGTGTGGAATTTGTCATGAGTAACTCGTAGAAACTGCAACGCGCTGTCCACACAAGATTCACATTGTGATTGTCCTGGCATAGGGTTAACGATTAAGATTTGGCTTGTCAGGCACACAATTGCTAAAAAAATTAAGTTTCCTCGTATCATCATTTTTCTCCTTTTCGGATATTTTGACTTAAAGAGAATTTAACTGGTATCACGTTCCCTCTGTTTCCAATTCCTGCAGTTATACCCATGAATACAATCTCATCAAGATAAATTGTACATCCATTGGGATTTTGATTGTAATTGGTAACCCAGCAGAATCCACCTATAACCATATTAAGATCTTCTCCTGTCAAATCAAGCGAGTATTCTTTCCAATCATTTGTCAATGTAAGTACTCCAGTTGATATAGGTCCGTAAGAATCTGAATAGTTAAGTGTAGGATCATTAATTCCACCTGTTTTAAACTCTGCTTTTTCTCCTCCTTCTTTTCCCTTCACCCAAAAACTTAATTTTACTGTATCATATCCAGCTAATGAATTAGAAAGATCATAACCAGGGTAAAGGCCCCAGTTATTAACTGGAGACTGCCAATAAATTCCGCCCCACTGACCAGCAGAAGGTGTGTATGAAATTCGAATACAGCTTTCCCCAGAATAAGGATTATTAGTATATAATTCATCTATTATGTCGGTAGGGCTTGCAAAGGTTGTATCATTACCTATTAAAGTAGCAAGTTCACCCATCCATCCACTTGATAAAAAGCTATTCAGGGGATCACATCCATCCTTATAAACATACAATGGTAGAGTCGCTTCTGTAGGATTTACTACTCTGGGTGGTCTGTTTATTCCATTTTGTGCAGATTCAGGGATCAAATCTATTAAGTGTGGTTTTGGTGATCCATATGAAAAATATATTCCCCAATGACTCCCTGCCTCCCCTTCCAATTTGCTTTTCCATTTTTCATCAAATATCTCAAAATAAAAGTAATCAATATTATTGGTTTTAGCCATACAGATAAAATCTGAAAGATAAGACTTTTGATTCTCTTCACTTGGAATTGCATTGCCACGCACTCCTCCTTGTGAGGGCCAACCAGTTTCACCAATGACCACAGTTTTATTTGGATATTTTGCTTTTAATTCATTCCATTTCTCTAATACGTAACTGGCTCCTTCCTCAACTGCTATGCCATCCCAATAAGGATATATATGAACTAATAGAATATCTACAGTTTGTGCTAATTGAGGGTGGTCAAGCCAATCCTTCCATATTTCAGCTGTGGCGACGGGCAGGCTTGTTGCGCTTTTTACTTCTAAAATAAAATCGATTAGTTGTTGTTCAGAAACATTCTTTCTTAACAAAACTTCATTACCAACAATCAAACCTTTCACATGACTTAAATTCTGATTCGCTATATTTATCAAATTATTTATTTGTATTTCATTTTCACATTCATATCTTGAAATCCATGCTCCGGGATAGCAATCTATTCCATACTGTTCACATAGAACAGGTATTTGCTCCAAATTATCAGCAACTCCATACGTACGAATTTTCAATGTCAAATTCTTAATAAACGCAAGATCTTCGGAAAGCTCACTGATAGTAGGTTGTATACCAAAATTAGGGTCTTCATTGTCTCGATGTGGTCCATAACATAACCCTACAAACTTATCATTCGAGTCTGCTGGTGGAAACCCATTGTCAATTTTCACTGGTGACTCAGAGCACTCAAGCATTGTAAGTGAGAGAATAACAAAAAAAATAATTACTAAAGCTAGTAAAGGTCTGGTATTAAATATCTTTCCCATTGCTTATTTTCCTTTTTTTGTATAAGTACAAGATTCTATTTAGAGCCGAACAACATGGATAAATTCAATCTTAATGATGGGAGTACATTATTCGATTGTTGGAGAGAGAACAGAGGAATATTAAAATTATCCTGATATTCCCTATAAACCAATAAGAATTGTATACCAAATCTAATTGAATTAGTAGGAGCTCCTTCAATCTCTATACCGGCAAAAAATTCCGTTTCCTTTAACTCTCCTAAATCGAATGATTCCTCCTTTTGCCTCTCGTTAAATCGATGCCATCCTTTTTCCGCTTCTAAAGAAATTTTATCAGGTAGCAATAAATTTGTCCCTCCCAAAAGATAGAGAATAACTTCCTCGTTTTTGCCAAAATAGAAAACCGGATACGTAATATATATCGGCAGGCTAAAACTATTTCCATCGAAGAAAGATCGGTTCTTAGACCTTACTAAATAATAAAATAATGCATCTCCTCCAGGAGCACCTTCCTTTATATAACTCTTTCTATAAAGATTTTCGCCTTCTATTATTTCCGAACCTTTTATTGCAGACGTTTGGATGGCAATATTCAAGATTCCCCAAAAACGTAAATGAATATCAATACTAATTCTATGTTTTAGGGCAACATTTACTGTATTTTCAATAATAAGATAATTATCTGGATTATTTGGATCTAGAATATCATCTGGTCGATACTTCACATCATCCGGGTGTGGAGGGACAGTTCTTATATTACTTGGAATATTACCGAAACTTACTTGATCACCTTTTTGATACCCAAATCCAAAGCCAACTCTTATGATTTCGTTTTTGCATAACATCTCTTTTGCCAATTGGTGAATTTTTTCACCTACATTATCTATTTCGGTTATGGGAATGTTTATGTCCTTCTCAATAATAAGTAAATTGCTTAATACATTAATAGCTTTTGATTTAAGTACAATTATGTCATTTCCCTTTGAATCGATTTCAGTTATTATGATTGTCCTAACCTGACTGGATATATAATTTTCAATCGAGTAGACCATTGTTGATGGGTCGTTATCATAACTAATTACATTCGAAATTCCTGTCAAGTCTGAATTAGGAAAAAATGTCAAATCAGAATTGTTCATCAATTCAAGCTGCATATCTTCCGGAAATTTTTCCGGATAATTTTTGTGGTAATACTTTTCTAAGCTATTCTTTACACCTTCAGCAATTCCTTGTGCAATGTCTGCTGATGGAAGCATTACGATTGGCGAATTAGAACTGTTTAAGCATTGTGCAACAACCGTTTTCGATCCCAAACTGCTCAAGCAAACAAATAGGAGTATATTAGTTATTGCTTTCATTTTTTTTCTTTTACTTTAATGTTTTAAATTAAACTTGGATTTATTGATAGGTAATTCGGATGTTGTCCCGTTGAAAATTATACTATCACTATATTCCCATATTCTATTTGCGTTATCTTTATATTGTATTTTTAAATTGTAAACACCTTCTTCTTCACTCAGCGTATAATTATCTTCTGTTGTTACACCTTTTAACTTGCCATTTAGAAATATTTTGAACTTAAGTGTTTGAAATGAAAAGCCATGAAAAAGAATAGTGACCTCAAATGTTTCAACAGTTTTGGGAGGCACCCGTGATAAACTGTCAATCTTTTTGTTAAGTCTATTGTTTTCTTCTGTTAGGTTGTTAAATTCATTAGTAACGTTTTGAAGATCTTGAATCAAGGTATTGTTATTTTGCTTTAGGCTATCAATGATATGATTGGAATGTTGAAGTTTCTGTTCTAAGATACCCATATGATCGGATAAGACATTCCGTTCGTTGCTCAAGTTCTCCTTTTCTTTATTTAGATTCTCAATTTGTTGTTTAAGACTATCAATTCTGTCATCTAGAGTAATTCTTAAATTTTCGATGCCAATGCCTGCAGAAATACTTATGACAATAATTCCGACTATACCGCCCCATTTTTTCCCCCAATCTATAATGCGTGACATTATCGAATGTTTAGTTTGCGTTCCATTTTCAGTGTTGGGTATCGATCTTTTGGATTCTAGTTCTGTCTTTGCTGGCTTAGTAGAATTGTCAGAATGTTCTTTAGATTTTTTCATTGATGTACTGATATTCTATAATTGAATTATTCTTTCTTTTTTTGGCGCATAACGATGTGGCCGCTAACCGGCAGCTCAAAGAGCTTACCCGACACACCAAATAATTATTTATTTATATACATTAAAGATCGTTCAAATGAAATTTTTTCCCTTGTTATGCTAAAGCAACGTGAATAAAATTAACAAGAATGTTTTCTTTGACATTTCACAAATCCTTAAGTTCTACAATTTTATATAAGCGGAAGATTAGCTAGCACCTAACATATTATTAAACTACAAGATTGCTACTTAATTTTTCCTGTTATCCTGCAGAAATATTGGATTCAGTTTTGTTATTACTTTGAACTTTTATTTAACTCTTTAAATAAAGTATTAACTGGTAACATTTTTTGGGGTTGGCTAATCAATACTATCAGTTCCCGCCAACTGTATCAATTTTCCCTCGCCGTGTAAAATTAGGAATTTGCGAGGTGTCTCATCGTTGCAAATGAAACATAATTCATTTAGTATATAGAAGCAATAAGAAATTCAATATTGTCCTAGACTTAGTTTATAAGAGTATAAGGTTGATGTCATTCGGTCCCGACTTGTTAGGATCAGAATCTCATTAAAAAAATAAGATCCTGAAATAAATTCAGGATGACGCGATTAAATTTGACAACTGGAATTCGTGGCGTACCGGGTGCACCACCGCGTGCTCAAGCATTGCATCTATACAATATTCAACTCCCCATCTTGCAAGATAAGCTTTATCGTAAAAAACTTTTTCATCCAATTCTTTTAACGGGTCTCTCCATTTTTCCAGAAGATATTCGAGATAGCTGTCTGCTTTCTTTTCTATCTCATCCAAAGCTGGAGGAGAATCAATTCCCGGATCCGGCAAATCTAATTTTTTACAAATCCATTTTATATATCCCCTTGAGGCACGAAAAACATGAAAGAGAAGAGTCTCAATTGATCGGTAGTCCGGATCAGTTGTCTCAGGCAGTTTTACATTTAATTCCTTTGCTTGCTTCCAAACAGGCAGGAAGGAACGCATATGCTTTTCCTGTAAAAAAACCAGCACACCCGCACCACGATAACGATATTCATTAATTTGATCCATAACTTTTCCTTTATAGATTTTTATAATACTTATACATTTTCAATATCAGTAACTGTTTTCTGATAATAATTTTCTACCTGTTATTCTTCTTCCGTCCTGATTAATAAACCGGTTGTTGTAACCAATATATTAAACTTTGCAGAATTACCAACATTAGTAGAAATATATTAGATTTATTAAATAAAGGGTGGATTAAAATTCTTAACGATCTATTTAATACGAATTACCATAATGGTAATATCATCAGCCTGGATAGCGCTTCCCATCCAGTTATCGCAAGACTTAATAAAATGATCAATTATTTCAGAAGGAGCTTTTTCCGCTACTTTAACAAATTGATCTTTCACTCGAGGGTAATCATACATTTCTTCATTTTCATTCATTTGCTCCGGGATTCCATCAGTAAGCAACAATATTATATCACCACTTTTCACTACTTTTTCATGTATTTTATATGGAAAATTTGCCATAGCACCGAGGGGCATTCCTTTCATTACAATTTCTTCTATAACCTCAGCACTTTTGTTGTAATAATAAATCGGAGGCATTCCTGCACTGGTAATGTAAAGCTTACTGTTTTCAAATTTTAAATAGCTGAATGACATTAATATCCTCCCCAGTTTAATTTCTTTTATCATTTTACTGCAATGGTTCATAAATTCTTTAATGCCGAGTTTAGATGAATCCGAAGTAAAGAATCCTTTCATTAACGTAACCATTGTTCCGGCTTGAAGCCCGTGTCCGGTTGCATCTCCAAAAGCAACATTTAGGATACCATTCTCCTGAACAATGAAATCATAGTAATCCCCTCCAACTTCAGTCGCTGTTCTCATAAATGCAGCAATTTCTAAATTAGGGAGTTCAGGCAATTCCTTTGGGAGCATCGAAAGTTGAAGTTGTCTAGCTTCTTCAAGTTCTTTAGTCTTTCGCTCACTCTCTATTTCTATTGCTCGTTTTTCTGCCTCTGTGGCTTTCATTCGCAATTCGGTTTCTCGCATTTTAGCTTTCTGCTCACGTCTATCATTTTCAAATTTTCTAATTCCTAATAATATTCCTATAAATATTATTCCATAAATGGTATAAGCAATATTAGTTCTCCACCATGGAGGGGTGACTTCAATAAATAGTGACGCACCTTTTTCATTCCACAACCCATCGCTATTCGATCCAATAACTCGAAGATTATAGTCTCCCGGTGATAAGTTCGTGAATGTAACTGTATGATTATATCCAAGTTGAATCCAATTTTCATTAAAGCCCTCCAGCTTATACCGGTATTGATTCATAAGATTATTGTAGTAGCTTAATGCTGCAAATTCAAGACTTACAATATTATCTTTATATGTCAATAATATGCTGTCGCGTTCTGAAATACCCTTTTCAAATATTGGTTTACCTTCCTCATCATCAGTATTATATCTTATATAATCCGTGAAAACAATTGGCGGCACATAATTATTCTCGGTAACACTATCTGGATGGAAAACGTTAAACCCATTCAGACCACCAAATAATAAGCGACCTGTTTTATGATCTCTCGCATAAGCATTCTGGTTAAATTCGTTCCCCTGTAATCCATCTTCGTAATAATAATTCTTAAAAGTTTGATCGATAGGATTAAATTTCGAGAGCCCATTATTAGTACTTAACCAAAGGTTCCCATTTCCGTCCTCTGCTATTCCATAAACAAAATTATTCGACAATCCATCTGTCTCATTATAATTTTTAAAATTATTAGTTTCGTTAGAATATCTACTTAAGCCTTTAGTCGTGCCAAACCACATAGTACCCTTGCTATCTTTAAATACCCTAATAATGTTATTATCACTTATACTCGTCGAATCATCCGGATTATTTTTTAAATGGGCGAATGTTTGATTTTCATGATCAAAAATATTTACTCCACCACCAAACGTTCCGATCCAGAGATTGCCTGATTGATCTTTAGCTATTGACCAGGTTGCATTTGAACTTATTGAGGTAGTATCATTTTCATCAGATTGAAAGTTAGAGATCTTTCCAGTTTTTCGATCCAGTTTATTAAGCCCACCCCCGTATGTTCCTATCCAGATATTATTATCATTGTCTTCAATCAACGCATATATACGGTTATCGGTAAGAGTGTGAGGGTCTGATGGATTATGTATGTAATGTGTGAAAGTTTCACTCCTAGGATCGAAGGCATCCAGTCCATTGCTAAAGGTACCTAACCATAAAATGCCTGATTTATCTTCATAAATTGATTGCACAGAATTACTGACAAGACTATTGGAGATTGCAGGATCGTGGGAATAATTTTTAAATTCCTTTCGTATATGGTCGAACTTATCCAAACCGGCGTTCCGTGTTCCAATCCAATAAACTCCATTTGCATCTACATTCATGGCAATTACATCATTGTCACTAAGACTATTTTTATTTTCCACATTATTAACATAATGTTCAAATACTTGCGAAGAAGGATGGAAATAATTTAATCCTCCAGTATTAGTACCAATCCAAATCACGCCGCTACGATCTTCGTAAATCGAGAATATATAATTATCATTTAAGCTTGTAGGATCGGCTGGATCATTTTTATAATTAACAAAAGAATTGCTTTGAGGATCAAATTTACATAGTCCGCCTCTAACTGTCCCGACCCATAATATTCCTCTGGAATCCTCGTAAATTGGCCAAACAAAATTATCACTAATACTGTTTGGATCAGCAGGGTCATATTTATAATGTAAAAATCTGCCTGTTTTTTCCTCCAGTTTATTAAGTCCGTCAAATGTTCCAATCCATAATGAGCCTTTGCTGTCCCGCAAAATGGAATAAACTTTATTATTACTCAAGCTGGATTTGTTATTTGGATCATGTATGAAAGTTTTAACTTCCCCAGTTTCTTTATTCTCCATTTTTAAACCGGTTTCTTGCGATAGCCCTCCGATCCATTTAATATTTGATTTATCATAATAAACTGCTAATACCGAACTCATAACTGTTTTAGATAAATCGATACTATCTGAAGATACTACAGTAAAAGATTCTTTTTTTGGATCGTATTCATGAAGGTTACCCGACTGTGTACCTATATAAATTGTTCCCGAGTCATCTTCATAAATAGAGAAGATAAAGTTATCGGTAAGACTATTCGGGTTTTCAGGATCATTTTTAAATACTTTAAAATTATATCCATCATATCTATTAAGCCCGTCTTGAGTGCCAAACCACATAAATCCATTTTTATCTTGAAATATGCAAGTAACTGCACTTTGGGAGAGTCCGTCCTCTATTGTAAGGTGATTAAAACGAATATGATCCTGTGCTCCGGTGTTTACAATCAATGAAAAAGTAAACATAGATAACACTAGAAATACTTTACTCATTTATCCACTCCTAACAACACCTTAATAATTATGACGCTATAACAATATACAATAAATTGATTATTAATATTAAACAGCAATAATATTATCGATCTGGTGAAATGATAAAATAATCCTTGACCCCAGAAATGAGGTCAAGGATTGTAAAGCGTTACTTCAATAACATTAATTTTTTAGTTGATACATACGGGCCACTCCTTAATGTATAGAAATAGACACCACTTGCAAACCGATTTGCGTTCCAAACCACACTATGATAGCCCGCTTGCATCTGTTGATCTACAAGGGTAGTAACTAGATTACCAAGTATGTCAAAAACCTGTAATTTAACGCGGCTATTTTCAGGTAACTGATACCTTATTTCGGTGCTTGGATTAAATGGGTTTGGATAATTCTGATCTAAGCCATACTCTGTCGGTAAAGAGTTATTATTTCCTGCAGTCTCTTTTCTTAAATTAGAACCTATCATATTCTGGGCATGTTTCCATGCGTTAGTCAGATGGTTAAATGTATTTACATAATTTTCCTTCTCGTATTCGCGTAATGCCTTACCAAGTTCTTTGTTGGCATTCTTCAGCAATTCTTCACAATTTGAAACCACACAAGCGCCTTCTTCTTCTGCCTCATCTCTGGCAATAACTGCTATTTTAAATGAACCTTCTTTGAGATAAAATATTGCGTTCTCAATCTTATCACCAAATTCAGTATTGCTGATTAAAGCGTATATTTTATTAACTGCGCGAGTAATTTTATCATAATACTTAAGGCCTTTATTAGTTTTTAAATGATTTCCATCATCCTCAAAATACCCAAGTGCCGTTTCAATGTATCCAATGGCATTGTTTATATCTCTTTTATCCTTATTGGTTAAACTACAATTTTGTGGAGGATTCGGACAAAAGTCTAGCATTATTTGTTTAAGAATATCCAGCGCCCATTGAATATATAATTCACCGGTAATTTCTTGCGGTTCTTCAAAAAGTGATACGAAAAACGAGTGCTCGGTTGTAATCAGATACTGGCTATTATATAGGGTATCACTGATCACATTATCAGAAGCAATTACAGAAATATCATAATTTCCTAATAATATTGTTTCGAGTGATATAGTATAAATGCCGCCTCCGGATGATATTAATCTGCCTAAAACCGTTTGACCATCGGGAGCGTCTATCTTGACACTAACTAAAGCATCATCAACCGGTTCACCACCAGTTATCGTGTGGCCACTAAAACCAGCAGATTCACCACCCTCAAATAATTTTGCTTCTAAATTTACAAGTATCGGTATTGCGTTGCCATCCTGATCAAATTGTAAGAAATAACGTTCTCGATCAGATTTAAATTCTAGTATTAGGTCCATTTCATTAGCACTATATACTCTAATGGGTTCTGTAGAATCAGCAGGGGGCGATTCATTTTCTATTATTGCATAAGTCCACGCGCCGATTCCAGGATTATTAACCTGAAAAAATTTATACGGCTTACCAGATGATTCAAAGCCATTAATAAAATCAATATCAAATGCTGAATTTTGATAATTCTCCTGAGTTATAGCACCTTCTGGAAGATTAGGGGGGTCATTTACAAATATTCCAGGAGGAAGTAATACGAGAGAGTATTCACTCCCCTGCCAGGAGAGTCCCATTTCAAGAGTTCCACCCTGCCAGGATAGTCCACCTTGCCAGGATAATCCACCCTGCCAGGAGAGCCCACCTTGCCAGGATAGTCCACCTTGCCAGGAGAGTCCACCCTGCCACGATAATCCACCCTGCCACGATAATCCACCCTGCCACGATAATCCACCCTGCCACGATAATCCACTTCCAATGAGTTCGCTGCTAATTTCTTCCGATAAATAAGATATTTGCAAACCAAGTAATCGCAGCCAGATAATATTTACTGCAGTGGGAATTTCAGTAGAATTTGCCATTTCATAATACTCGCCGCCGGTTTCGTTTGCTAACCAGCTCATCAAATCCTGTCCTTCATTTATCCCAGCAAATCCCATCGTATAAATTTTTATTTCAGAATTAATATCCAATTCTGTAATTAATGAAAGTGGGGATATTTCACCGGCACTGAATAATATTACTACTTTATTATTATTTGGGGGTTCGGATAATAACAATTGTTCTGCATCTACTATTCGCTCCGCAAGGTTTCCAGTTTCATTAGGTTGCAGTAGACTGAGGGAAGATAATTTCTGATTAAAATTATCCCCAATCTGCTCTATATTACTTCCATTTACCCATCCTATTTTATCACCAATTCTTAATTTAGTAACAAGTTCAATCGCAGCATTTTTGGAAGGTTCAAAACCGTTAAGAACATCGGAGGATGTAAAGTTTGTGGATCCGTCGAATACTAAGGCTATATCGTAATACACAAAATCAAGATTATCGTAAATAAAATTTATACCTCCAATATCATATTTTATTATATCTGATTGAGTCGAGTGCCATTCAGGATCAGTTGGGTCAGGATGCAAATCACGTTTGTAGATTTCTCCATTATCAATGCGACCATACATTGTAGCACTTTGGTTAAAATTCTTCATTTCTAATGTATAATTGAAATCACCCGGATTATAGAGATCAGCCAATCCTGAGTAATGTCCTATTTCATGTGTAGCAACGTTTTTAACATCCAGCTTATCAGAAGATCCATCTGTTGCCCATTCAAAATGACCTAGACCCGTTAGTGAAATCGGGTCACCATTAAATGCAATATCTACGTCAGTCATTTCACCATTTAAAGCATTGTATCTTACTCTGGTTACAGCAATTACATTTGTAGGAGCTTCGGTTAGACTTTCCCACTCACCGGTGGTTGGAATCCATACCACATTGTTTATTCCATCCGGGTTACCTCCCCATTGTTCGGTAAAATTAGAAAACGGATGAGAATATGTTAACTGCACCAGTTCACTCCAGGTATCAAATCCATTTTCAACATCATCATCATAATCCAGAGTTGCTACTGAACCAGCAATTTGATAATCACCATCACCATCTTTCCAGTGAAGGGGTATTCCAGCGAGAGTAGTATTTGCAATGTAATGGAGCCCTTCATCTGTTTCTCTCTCAATGGATATAGAGAATTCAGAAGTACTTAAGGGAATACTATCAATATCTAATTTTGTTGCAGTAGCACTTACTTCTTCTCCATCTGCAGCTGGAAGAACAACATCCTTTAGATTAGCAAGAAAATCCACTTCACCAATAAAATCAGTAGTAACTACAAATTCACCAAGATAGCGTTTACCTTCTCTCTGATTACTCGAATTAGAATTAGCAAAAAATTGAATCTTATAATTTTTTAGGGGTGTACTATTATTAAGAGTCCCTTGAATCGAAGTCCCACCTTTAGAAGGATCTTCATCTTGCCAGGTATAAAGTGTATTGAGTGTAGGGTATTCTTGTGAATCGTTAGCAGAAGCACCTAATTCAATTCCTAAGGAATGGTTTCCATAAATTGAATTATTCAGTATTGAATTATTATTTCCAGATTCTACAAAAACTCCTACCCCCGTTCCCGAGGTTCCATTATTGAAAATTGTATTAGTATCTATAGAATTACCACTACCGTTGATAACTATACCATGGCTTGAATTTCCGGAGACTTCATTTCCGTAAATCGCATTACCATCGGAAGCATTTAAGGATATTCCGAAGTTTAAATTTTCTGTAATTGTGTTTCCGGTGAGACTTGCTGTACTATTTAATATTGAAATGCCACCTAAGCTATTTGTTCCAACAGTATTATCCATTATTAGATTTCCAGTACTGCCATTTACAGATATTCCTAAACCTGAGTTTCCAGTAATAGTATTTCCTGTTAGGCTCCCGGAACTGTTGGATATAGAAATTCCGTCTTTGGAATTAGTCTGGATGTTATTGTTTGATATTGTGTTGTTATATCCGCCATCCACAGATATTCCATTTACATTTGAAGTAAGAGTATTTCCTTCTACCGTATTATTATTAGCACCAGCAATCGATATTCCATCTCCCATATTCTCAGTAATATTATTTCCTATTATACTTCCTGTACTGTTAGATATGGAAATACCTCCTGAGCTATTCGCGTCTATATTATTGTTTGTTATTTGATTTCCGTTCGCACTAGCAATAGATATTCCGTAACCAGCATTTTCGTAAATATCATTACTCGACGAAACGCCAATCTGATTATTTTCTGCACCTGCGTTAATAGAAATTCCATCACCATTTGAATTAGTAATAGTATTATCATTGATATTATTTCCCGAGGAGCTTATCAATATTCCTGATATGCGATTAGCTTCAATATTATTTCCATCTAACAAAGAAAGCGTTAGACCATAGCTAGAAAAGTTATTTATTACGAGTCCCTTAACAGTGCTTCCACCTCCGGAAATTGTTAAACCGTTTGCTACTGTACCAGACCCATCCAATTCAATTACAGGCGAACCAGCATAACCACTTTGAGTGGTTGCATCTATTGTCACTATCTCATTTAAGGCTGGTAAAGCCGAAGTGGGTTGAATTATAAAAGGTCCAGTTCCCTGGATATAAAAATAAATTGTCTGTGGTCCTTGATAAGCATTAGCTTCCTGAATTGCAGCTCTCAGGGTAATATCACCGTTGCCAGCATCTGCTATTCCGTCACCGGGATTTGTATCAGGAGCATCTCCGGTAGAATTAACAACAAAAAGTGGGGGATGTTTACTTTTAATTATTTCATTAATATTATCCACTCTTAAATGATTAAGAGAATCAGAAAAATCTTCTAAGATGTCAACTCCTGAATTAAGGTAATCAGTAATTTCATTAAAAGACCATTGTCCGGCTAAATATGGTGCTAACGAATTGGGAAATGGTTCGGCAGGATTTCCATTACCACCCGAACCATTAATATTATTCTCAGCTAATGCAATATTCCAGAGTCTAATTTCATCAATTAAACCCTTAAAAGAACCTTCATCAGATTTCCCAATAAATAAACCTATTCCGTCAGTATATCGATGCTGATCCAACAATGTATGTGAATCACTATCCACTAAATCTTTTCCAAAGTAAAGTTTCATCATCTCGCCATCATATGTTCCTGTCAATTGGACCCAGGTGAAAGCAGGAATAGGACCGGTACTTAAAGTTTTTCCGCCCGCTCCACCTATTGAGAACTTAGCAAATCTATCTTCTACGGATAGAGAGAATGATTCTCCGCCATCAACAGTTGATCTAGAAATAATCGGCATTGTTTTGCCGGAACTTTCTCCTATAAGATATACCCAGGCCTGAACTGATATATTATTGTTTTCAGAATTCTCTTTATTAAAATATTGAAAGGCATTCTGATTAGCTTCCCCTTGATTTACGGCTAATCCATCCTCGATGAATACCCTGCTTGATTCTCCGTTAAAAACAAAGGCGTTGTTATTGGATTGTTGAGTAAAAGTGATACTGCATGCGATTAACATTATTAGAGAGAATGCTATACAAAAAGTAAAATTATTAAAAGTTCTCATGTTTTTTCCTACCGTTTTTAAATTCAAAAACTGGTTTTTGAAAAAGTTGGAATTTGCCAGCCAAAATAATTATTGTTCTTTTATTGAGTTTCTAATTTGTGCTTTGAGAGAATTGATCAGCACATTTGAAGTTGTAACTTTTTCCCCAGTATTTTTATCGTAAACTATACTTAATTTTCCCTCTTCTCCATTAAAGACCTTATAATTTGAAGTCCTTTGATCCCTTTTAAGAAAAACTAAGATTTCTTCATCATCCTCAAATTTTGGCATATGGGTATATAACTCACCGACATCACCAACTTCGCCGCCCAAATATGTCACAACTATTGAGCCTTCAGTAGTATTGCCCTTCAAGTACTCTTCCACTTGAATAGTTGCATTTGTATAAATTTTTAATCTATCCTCGTTCCAGCTAGAATTTTGATGTACGACCCTGCCAGTGAGAACAACATCCGCTCCCTTTGATAAATTTTCGATATCAGCCGAATGTTGCTGTGAATAGGAAGTAATGTAAAATCCGCAAATAAATGCAAGTGTTAAAAGCAGATACCTGTAATTAGTATCCATACTTAGATCCTCCTTCAATAAAAATTAATAATTAAATAATCTACAATACTTATATGATAAAATTATAATTAGCACAAAAAGAGTGAGCAAATGAGCTCATTTGATTGACACTTTTAGATTAGATCCTACCCAAGAAATCGATTATATTTCCAATAATTATACAAAATTAAAATGTAATAATATCACTTTTAATCAACTATAAATGTTTAAAAAATCTAAATTTGATACAAAAAAAATTGTCGTAAAAATAATTAGTGAATATTATGAAACAATGTTACGACGCTATTTTTAATAGGTATTAAGACAATATAATAAATAATTATTGCAATTCAATAGCTTAAAAAATTAATTTTTCTTATCGTTCGTTTTATAGACTTCTTTTGTTTTTATTCTGATTAATTGAAATTTTTTAAATTCTATTAAAGACTTAAAGAATCTCTTTTTTACACACCTCTGGCGTGGCTTTCTATTAATCTAAAAATGAAATTATGTTCGAGTAATTTATGATTATTTAGAAATTGCTGTAATACCTGATTGAATAAAAAAATAATATCATTAAAATTCAATACAACTCATATTTTACAAGACGTCCATCGAGCCCACCGTTTGAAAGCGGCTTTTTCCAGGATGGTTTTAACCCGATGTTTTTAATAAACTTTCTATCACCAAAGTATATAAATGCTGTCGAGTTTTTACATCTCTGTTTAAGGAAATCACCAAATCTTTTATAGAAGTCACCAAGGTTATCGGTTTTTCCTATCCTTATTCCATAAGGCGGATTGCATATAATAGTACTCCCATCAATTTTATCAATATCAAAAACATCTTTGTTTTCAATCTCTATTACATTATCCTTCTCAATTACTTTACAATTTGTAATTGATGCTTTTACTGCATCCGGAGAAATATCACTTCCAGTGATGGTACCTTTTTTAACCGGTTTTATCTTTTCTACTGCATCTTCTTTAATCTTCTTCCAAAGAGAAATATTAAAATCAGGAAGTCTTTCAAAACCAAACTTTTTACGAAAGATAGATGCAGGAGTTTTAGATGCAAACATATATGCTTCACAAAGCAAAGTGCCCGAACCGCAAAAAGGATCATACAATGATGATTTGCCATCCCATCCGGAATAATTAATGATTGCGGCGGCTAAAGTCTCAACCATTGGCGCCTGAATACTTTGTTTACGGTAACCACGGCGATGAAGAGAACCACCTGATGTATCCAAACTGATTGTGGCTTCATTATTTTCAATATGAAGATTAAACCATACATCCGGTTCTCTTGTATCGATTGAAGGACGTTTGCCCGTACGGTTCCTGAAGTAATCAACTATCGCATCTTTTAATCGTAGAGAGGCAAACTTGGAATGATTTATAGAACTATTAGTTACTGATGCAAATACAGCAAATGTTTTGGAAGGATGGAGGAAATCTTCCCAATTAACTTGCAAGGCCCTTTTATACAACAACTCATCCGAAGGACAATCAAATGATATCAAGGGTGCCAGGACACGGTTGATTAGACATGAATGAAAATTAATTGTGTAAAGCTCCTTTGTATTTGCACTAAAATATATCCCACGATACGCCTGCGAAGTCTTCTGCGCACCAAATGAAAGGAGTTCTTCTTCTGCGATATCTTTTATATCATCTGCAGCTTGAGCAAAGTAGCGATTAGTTTTTTGGTAGTTGTACAATATATATTCTTCGCTGAATTAATAAAATAATATCGGGGTGTTTCTTCATTGCTTTTGCAACTTAGTTTATTGGGGGAATTTAATCAACAACAACCATTACTTATTTAAATTCTTTTCACACCTTGCTGAGTTGTATTGCTTTTACGTCTTACATTTTTGAAACATAAGCAAACATATAATTTCTTATATTTGCAGCATTGGTAAAATAATTGAGGAACTGATAAATGGCAGTTTTATTTAAAAAGATAAAAAACCTGGAGGCACAGATTGATAACTACCTGGACATGGTTGTTAAAGGCGGATTCCTTTTCAAACAGGGAATCAAATACTTTTTAGAAGAACAAACAGAAGAGTTTGAATCGCGATTAATAAACATTGATACAACCGAAAGTGACGCTGATAACCTGAGAAGAAAAATAGAAAGACGGCTATATACGGAAACACTTATTCCTGAATCGCGCGGCGATGTTCTCGGATTATTGGAAGCGTGCGATAAAGTTTTAAACAAAACCGCAGAAACGCTTCATCAGTTTTCGGTTGAGCTTCCATTCATACTCCCGGAAGTCAAAAACTATTATCTTGAGTTAACTGATATATCAGTATCGGCATTAGAAGAAATGGTTGCTGCCGTTCGTTCATACTTTACCGATATTATCCACGTAAGAGATCATATAAACAAGGTTCAATTATATGAATCGGAATCGGATAAAATTGCGGAAAAAATTAAACGTATTGTTTTCAGATCGAATATTCATTTGAGCCAGAAAATGCATATGAGATATTTTGCACTTCACATTGAAAGCATAGCCGATGAAGCTGAAGACGTATGCGACCGGTTATCAATAGCTGCCGTCAAACGATTTATATAACAATCAGGAAAATTTAGTTATTGATGATATGGTTTTTTTTACTTAGCGGAATTTTTCTTGGCTGGTCATTAGGTGCCAATGACACAGCTAATATATTCGGAACTGCCGTAGGCACACGGATGATAAGGTTTCGTACTGCGGCGATTGTGACAGCAATTTTTGTTGTTCTTGGTGCAGTTATCAGCGGCGAAGGAGCTACACACACACTTGGAAAACTCGGGGCAGTTAATGCAATTGCCGGATCATTTACAGTAGCTTTGGCGGCTGCTGTAACTGTTGCGTGGATGACTAAATTGAAACTTCCTGTTTCAACTTCACAGGCAATTGTTGGTGCAATAATTGGCTGGAATTTTTTCACCGGTTCTCCTACCGACATAAATACTTTAGTCAAAATTGTAACTACATGGGTTATATGTCCGTTATTAGCAGCAGCGTTCGCGTTCGTTATTTATAAATTTACAATGGCTGTTCTGCCAAGATCCAGAGTCCATTTGCTTCAGCAGGATTCTTATAACAGGGTAGGTTTGCTCCTTGTAGGTGCGTTCGGTGCATATAGTTTGGGGGCTAACAATATTGCAAACGTAATGGGTGTTTTTGTTCCGGCAAATCCTTTTACAGATCTTTCTTTCAGTACTCTTTTTACTTTAAGCGGAACGCAACAATTATTTTTACTTGGTGCTATTGCTATAGGTGTCGGTGTATTCACTTATTCTTATAGAGTGATGATAACAGTGGGTAATGATCTTTTTAAACTTACACCTGTTGCAGCTTTAGTTGTTGTACTTTCAGAATCGCTGGTTCTTTTTATGTTTGCATCAAAGGGATTAGAGCAATTGTTAGCAAGTTATGGGCTGCCAACTATTCCGTTAGTACCGGTTTCCAGTTCTCAGGCAGTGATAGGAGCAATTATAGGAATTGTTCTCGCAAAGGGAGGTAGAGGCATCAACATGAAGGTACTCGGAAAAGTTTCTTCAGGGTGGATAACAACGCCAGTAATCGCAGCAGTTATCAGCTTTATAGGATTATACTTCGCTCAAAATGTTTTTGAACAAAAAGTGGTTGAGCCAATCAACGAGACAAGAATTGAGATTCAGTATCAGAACATTCAAATTGATACTCTAAAAAACAGCATTATTGATGAATTCGATTTGAAAGAAGACATTAAAATCAAAAATTCAACTAAGATGATCCCCTAATTATTACTATCTAACTTTATTCATCTATAAAAATTATCAGGCAAAAAATGTCGTAATAGTAAATAATCTAGCGAAATTCGGAATTATCCCGATATTACTTCTGTGAGAGAAGCTTTTATAAGCCCCGAATGATTTCGGGGTTTTTTATTATTACTTGCCAATTAAAAATAGTAACTAATCATCAACTTTCTTTTTCTTGACTTTAATCAAATATTATCTCAAGTTAATAACCAGTATTTAATTCTGCACCTTTGGGTGATGTTGTAGAGTGCATTACTGTTTATTGCGAGATTATTCCTTTCTATTATTTCCCCCAAGGTGTGGGGTATAGCATAACCCATTAAAGGGAATAATTGCTGTGCTTCCTGATTCCCTTTAATGAAAATTTATCTCTCAATAATTTTTTAGGAGGAAATATGAGAAATTCAGCTTTTACCTTTCTAGGGTGCATCTTCGGTATAATGATTTTTACTGGCATTACACAAGCTCAAACGCAAACTAGTTCAATGGTCTATGAAGATCAATGGTTTGATTTGGAAACCGGGACGATAATTGAACAAACCGCCGCCGCAGATTTTCAATTTAATTTCGATGCCTCTTCTACGCCTCATGCTGTAATTGTTCAGAATACTATGGAGGATGTTGGACTCGCTTACAGCAACCTCTCATAAGAAGATTTACAATTCTGTGACGTAGAATTTCTGACTTTCCCCCCCATCCCCGCCCAGGAATTCAATCTAACCGCTATCCTTAAAACGACCTCAGACAACTATTTCAAACTCGGGTTTGTTAGCGAGGAAGACACACTTGTCACGTTTCAGTGGGTGCAACTGTTTCCACCGTGCCAGCCACTTGTTGCACTTTGCCAGGATGTAACAATATCAGCAGATGCAAACTGCCAGGCAAATGTAACCGCAGCTCAGGTAGATGATGGTTCATTCGATCCCGGTGGTGGTGCGATTAGTCTTAGCCTTTTACCGCTAGCACCATATCCTTTAGGCGAAACAGTAGTAACCCTGACTGTAAGCAACGGATCGGAATCCAGCACTTGCACGGCAATAATAACTGTTGTTGATAATACTGCGCCTGTTCTTGTTTGTAATTCCGTTCCATTAGAACTCCGTCCTCCAGACGATCCTCCAAACAGTCAATTAAAGACCATTGATGTAAGCGATTTATTTGTTTCTGTATCAGATAACTGTTCTGCTCTTTCAGTAGATGATGTTTACATTCCCTCAGTAAGCAGTGATGAAGCAGATGGCAGTGATCCGCCTGATATAGTAATCGTCGGACCGGATTGTAAATCAGTTCAGCTTCGTAAACAAAGACAGGGTGGCGGTAACGGAAGAGTATACACTATTACACTTGCTGCAGATGATGAAAGCGGTAATACAGGAACAACAACCTGCCAGGTAACAATACCGCCCAACACGGGTACAGGCTCTTCTGCAGTTGATGACGGCGTATCTTATACTGTAAATGATTCCTGTGGAAGATTGGAAAAGATAAACGATGAAGAAAACAATCTTACTCAAACTTTGCAAATACCCGAGAGTTATGAACTTGATCAGAACTTTCCAAACCCCTTCAATCCCACAACAACTATTTATTATGAACTGCCTTTAGAGGGCTTTGTTACACTGAAGGTATTTGATGTGTTGGGCAAAGAGGTTAAAACACTTATCGGAGGATATAAAACTGAAGGAAGATATGAGGTAGAGTTTGATGCAACAAATTTACCAAGTGGAATATATTTCTATCAGTTGAGAGCAGGATCTTTTGTTGAGACTAAGAAGATGGTGTTGATGAAGTAAGAGGATTGCTATTAAATATTATTTTAGTATTGTCGTATTGTTAATATGATTGACTATCCCTGCTTAATAAATTATCAACTGGCCTCCAACCAATGCTTTTAAGTGGGGGTTTTTTTTAGATTTTTTCAACCTGATTGACCCCATATACCCCTAAAATGAAGGGTGGGGGTTGTTAGTGTAAAGGGCGTATACATTCTACAACATATTTTTAAATTCCATTACTTCTAATCGTTAAGTTTATTTTTCTTGACTTTATTGTTTCTTATTTGCAATTTGTATTTATAAATATTTATTATCCAAGGAGGCATTATGCTGTCAAAACTACAAATTAGAAGTTGCAATTACCTGTTTATTTTAACATTATTTTTATTGTCGAATAGTATTCAGGCCCAGGGGATATTTCAAGGGGATTCGTTATCTCTCGGTGACGGTACAGTATATACATGGGTGCAAATTGATGGGCAAGGAGTTCCTGAAGCTATCGGTGTTACGCTGACAGAGACCGTATTTTCTAATTTACCTTCCGGAGCAGGTCAGTTTTCTCTTGATCTGCCAGACGTTGCTTCGGATTCTTTATTTATTCACATATTATTTGATTGGAATCCTCAAGGGCATCCACCAAATAATATTTATGGTTTACCTCATTTCGATTTTCATTTTTTTATAATAACTGAGGAAGAACGTACAGCTATTCCACAGGGTGTTGATACATTTACAGTGGCAGCCGAATACATACCGCAGGATTATAGATCTATTGATGATCCTCCTTTCTCTGTTTCGGGAATGGGTGTTCATTGGATTGATTCACTTTCATCAGAATGGCAGGGCGAAACATTTACAGAAACGGTAATATATGGTTTTTATCAGGGGGATATGGTTTTTGTTGAACCAATGATTACTGTGGATTATTTCCAAACAAATCCCAATGTAACGCTGAAGGTTAAACAACCTCAGTCATATCAGAAAGAAGGATACTATCCAACTAATTACAGTATTGAATATGATGCGGCAGAACAAGAGTACAACATATTTATAAAGGATTTTGTATTTTCAGGTGCTGCTACTACAATAGAAGAAGAATTAAATAATCCAAAAGAATTTTATTTGACCCAAAACTTTCCTAATCCATTTAACCCTACAACCATTGTTCAGTATGCAGTAAGCAGTAGGCAATTTGTTACACTTAAGGTTTATGATGTATTAGGAAACGAAATAGCAACACTTGTTAACGAAGAAAAACCTGTTGGAAGTTATGAAGTTGAGTTTAATGGAAAAGGATTAACAAGTGGAATATATTTCTATATACTCCAGGTAGGCTCTTTTGTTGAGACTAAGAAGATGGTGTTGATAAAGTAGCATCAACTGATCGAACTATATTGTATCAAAAAGATTCAAGCCCTCCTTGGTTTGTAATCGGGTCGGTCATTTAATTCTTCAAGTGCCCACCCGATTCTACATATGGTTGAAATCTTTCAAATATAAAATGCTCCCATACCTCCTCAACAATTGCCGGTGTGTCATCCTCAACTTCACCGGCACCGTGTACAGAAATTTTCATTAAAGTTGAATCACTTCCTGCTGGTTCAAAAGTATAAGTTGTTACCAAATGAATTGCCATACCCGCTAAACCAAGCGGTCCGTCAAATCGTAATAATTTTCCCCTGTCTGCAGCTATAACTGTTGCGTGCAGAACACCGTTACCTTCATCATCAAAAAACTCCCAGAACCCACCACCGGGTATTGGCTCAATGTAAAATTCAACTGGATTCTTAGAAACAGAATGATCCCACCAGCCACTAATATCTCCCGTGGCTGCATCGAATATAACTCCCGGAGATCCCGGTAATGTTACTTCCATTGTGAATGAAAAGGCACCATAGTTCACCCCGCGTTTATTGTTTGATTGTTGCGCAGATAACAAGAATGAAAGTAAGAATATTGTAGACACAACAAATTTAATTCGGTTCATATCTTGATCCTTGTAAAATTATATTAAAAAGTTAAATTAGAGTAATTAAATATTCTAATTATAGAATGAAAAATAAACACCTAAAAATATTTTTATTCAGAGGGAATGATGCACTCAATCAAATACCTTATAATATTCATTTCATTTTTTGCACTAATAAGTTGTTCGGAAAATAAAATGAAAACAGCATTTATAAATGGTAAAATATATACCGTAGATCAACAGCAGCCGTTAGCTGAAGCAGTTGTTGTTGTAAATAATAAAATTGCGTTTGTCGGTTCAAACAAAGAAACAGAAAAATTTATTGATGCTTCAACAAAAGTAATTGATTTAAACGGTAAACTGATGCTGCCCGGTTTTAACGACAGCCATCTTCATTTTACTTCCGGTGGATATTTTCTTCTCGGAATAAATCTAAGAAAAGCAAAATCGAAAGAGGAGTTTATTAGCATACTAAAAGATTATATAATACAACGGGAAGGCTTGTCTTCGCCCGGTACTAACCGGACTTCGCCGGAGCTTGGCAGATGGGTTACTGGAGGAAGATGGGATCACGAATCCTGGAAAGTTAAAAAAGTTCCAACCAAAGAATTGATTGATGATTTTACGTCAAACACTCCTGTATTTGTTAACAGAATAGACGGACATATGGGTTTAGCGAACTCTAAAGCTCTTGAACTTGCCGGAATTACAAAGGATACACCGAATCCTGCTGGCGGTCTTATAATGAAGGATCCTGATACGGGAGAACCGACGGGAATATTAAAAGACAATGCAATGGATCTTGTGTTTGATATTATTCCGGAAAAATCTCTCGAAGATAATATTGAAGCTGCCAACCATTCATTCAAAGAAGCGAGAAAGTTTGGCATCACCAGTGTTCTGGAAATGACTGAACCGGGAGAATTGGAAGCTTACGAAAGGATTAAAATGGATGGGAATTTTACTTGCAGGATTTATTCAATCTTGCCAATTAATAAATACATGGAATTGGTAAATAATAACATAAAAGTACATTCGGGAGATGAATACATTAGAAGAGGAGGACTAAAAGGTTATGCTGACGGTTCGCTCGGAGCAAAAACTGCATGGTTTTTTGAACCATACGAGAATGATACTACGTACGGACTTCCGATGGATATTATTTTAAACGGTGAACTAAGTGACTGGGCATTTGATGCTGATAAAAATCGTTTGCAAATCTGTATTCATGCTATAGGGAATAAAGCAAATAACCAAATCCTAAATTTATTTGAAGCGATTGAAAAAGATAATTCAAAATGGGACAGACGATTTAGGATTGAGCATGCACAGCACTTAATTCCCGGAGATGTAAATCGTTTTTCTGAAATTGGAGTGATTGCTTCAGTACAGCCCTATCATGCAATTGATGACGGAGTTTGGGTAAGAAATCGAATTGGTAAGGAAAGAGAGATGTTAACGCACATGTATAAATCGTATTTGGATAATAATGTTGTATTAGCATTCGGAACCGATTGGCCCGTTGCACCTATAAATCCCTTGTACGGATTGTATGCTGCAGTAACACGCAGAACCGTTGATGGTAAAAATCCTGACGGTTGGATTCCTGAACAAAAAATTACAATTGAAGAAGCAATAAAAGCCTATACGCTTGATGCGGCTTACGCAAGTTTTGAAGAAAATATTAAAGGAAGTATTGAAGTCGGAAAGCTTGCGGATATGGTTGTGTTAAGTGATGATATTCTAACAATTGATCCAATAAAAATTTGGGATGTAAAAGTTGAGATGACGATTTTTGATGGGAAAGTTGTTTATGATAAGGAGGAATAGAACGCTGATAAAACTGATGCAACTGATTTGCACAGATTTAAATCAGTGATTATCCGTTCAATCTGTGTTATCCGTGTGCCATTAGTACTACCAAAATCATCGCCTCATCAACAGATGAATCTTCCGCTGCAAAAGCTATAACTATATCATCATTCCCGGTAACACCTGTAATTTCAAGTTCCCAAAGAAGACCGGATAATATATCTGGAAGAAATGGTTTAGATGAAATTTTATATACTTTATAGCTTTTCAATTCACGGTCAGTGGAAGTTTGCCAATAATTTACAAATTTTATCCTGGAATCTGCGGGCAACAGAATTTTTTTCTACAAAATTTTGTATCATTAAAGCGAAGGTAATTAAATTACCGTTCTTTGCAGATACATAACCTGAAAGAGAACTAACTCCTGCCAAAGTACCTGTTTTAGCGTGAACATTATTTTCAGCATTCGTATTCTTCATTCGTTTTTTGAGCGTGCCATCAACTCCTGCAATAGAAAGCGAATTATAATAAGGGTAAAATTCAGAATGCTTGTACATATATTTTAATAATTCGATCAGCAATTCTGTACTAACAAGATTGTAACGTGAAACACCGGAACCATCAGCTAATGAATAATCATTCGGATCGAGACCGACTGAATCAATTAGGCTTTTAATAATTCCAATTCCATTCTTTGCAACTGCGGGTGCAGCGGAATCCTTTAATGCAAGTGCATACAACAGCATTTCTGCGCTTAAATTATCACTTTCTTTGTTCAAGTTAATTAGTACTTTTGCTAAGGAACGATTAATTTCAGCAAGATAAATAGATCCGCTAGGTAAAGTCTTTATATCAAGTTCACCGTACGAATATATCTTTTCCTTTTCCAAATGTTCTTTAAACAACGTTAAGAAATATTTTTCTGGTTTTAGTAAATTTAATTTGTTGCTGTGTGCAGAAGTATCAATAACTTCACCAAGTCGTACCTGACCTTCTATAAAAAGAGTATTCTTGCCGTTAAGCCAATCCCTTGTGATATTTAAATTACCCGGAACGGTTGATGGAACGGTTACAGAGTGGTTTTCAATCTTAACAAATTGGGTTTCGGGTTTAAGTGAAACAATACCGGGCAAACCAACTTTATTTCCTGTAACAAATACTTCTATCGCATTATTATTTATGTTTAAAGCACTTAGCATCGGTGCGCCCGGGTCAGGGTTATCATCCCACATCCATCCGCGACCCCAATAAATCGAATCCTTGATTGAAATATCAGCATAAATATTTTCAGTGATGAATCTTATTTCCAATGATTTTAATGCTTGCACCAAAGAATCCAAATCGTTCAAAGTTAAATCCGGATCGAGACCACCGACAATGTAAAGATCACCGTATAATGTTACCCCTTCGGCAACCCCGTTATAATATAAAGTTGTTGTGAATTCATATTCGGGACCGAGAAAAACCAATCCTGCTGCCGATGTAAGCAGTTTCATGTTTGATGCTGGATGGAGAAGCAATTTATTATTATGGCTGAATAATGATTTACCTTCTGTGAGATCAAATATTTCAATTGCAATTTGTGATTGCTCAAAGAACTTATCATTAACAATTTTATTCAAATCATTTTTTAGTTTGTTTAATCCGGATTGAGCAAGAAAATTAAAAGAGAAAAATATTAATATTAGGATTGATTTATAGATCATGGATAAAGTTTTTTTATTTAATTTTTCATTTTTCGAAGTAGTATTAACAGGCAGAATTGCTTTTACAAAATTTATAATTCTATTTAATTAATTAATATTTACTCAAGTTGACTGTTTAAAACTGATATATAAAAAACCGTTGAAACGGTTAAAAAAAATAAGGTTTTGTATATTAACCCACGACTTAAGTCGTGGGTTAATACAAAAAGATCAAGTGTAATAACCATTTTAACGGTTTCCAAAATTAGCACTCAACTTGAGTAATTACTGTTTAAAAATAAGGTCTTACTCTAAACTCTGCACCAATTTTTTCTTCCACAGTTTTTCTTGCTCTTTCGATATCCAATTTATCAATTGATACAATTGTCATCGATACTTTATTAACGTAATCTTTTACCTGTTTGGCAAAGATTATCATTTCATTGAACATCCTGGATTCAATTCCCATAAGTTCAGCGTACTGTTTGGGGTTAAATGTATTCAAACTGATGGATACTTCGTCAATCAATCCGCTGCATTCCGGTGTAATATTTCTCTTATTGATATGACTGCCATGCCCGTTTGTATTCAGCCGTGTACGACCGCCTTTTTCTTTTACAGATTTTGCTATTTCTTTTACTACATCCCATCTTATTGTCGGTTCGCCGTAACCGCAAAAAACTATTTCTTCATATTTCGTTGGGTCACCAATTTCTTCAATATAAAACTCAGCATCCGGTTCTTCGCTTCTTTTCATACCAAGATTGTAACCTTTTAAAACAGGATCGGTTTTTCTTCTGCAAAATGAACAATGTGAATTACATCTGTTTGTGATATTTACATAAAGTGAATTGCCAATTTTATAAGTAAAAGAAGTTTTTATCCTACTTCCAATACCAAAAATTCTGAAAGCATTGAATGAAGTGATCCGCCCGACTTCTTCCATGCTAAGCGCGTGTGCCTCGGCAACTTGCTCAGCTATATAATTAACATATGCAGGTTCATTCCTCTTGCCTCTAAACGGAACGGGAGTTAAAAACGGTGAGTCGGTTTCCAAAAGAAGTTGATCTATCCTAATGTTTTTTAATACTTCTCTAAGCTCATCTGCTTTTTTAAATGTTATGTTTCCTGTAAAAGAGATCATATACCCCATATGCGTTAATTCTTTTGCATCATTCAATGAACCGTTAAAACAATGGAATTGGGCTTTCAAACCACTGCCGCAATAGCTGTTGATTATCTCCATCATATCTTTATCCGAATCCCTGTTGTGAACAATAACCGGCAGGTTAAGTTTCAATGCCAGATCAATCTGAGATTTGAACGCTTCTATTTGTTTTTCTTTAGGAGAATAATCGTAGAAATAATCCAATCCTATTTCCCCTATCGCAACTATTTTTTTATGTGATGCTAAACTCTCTATTTCGTTTAATAACGAAGGGTCCCAATCCTTTGAATCGTGCGGATGAATGCCAACAGCACCGTATATCATATCATATTTTTCAGTCAGGATTATTACTTCTTTTGCTGTAGCTAAATCCGTTGCCGGAACTAATATAAAATCAACTCCGGAATCCTTAGCTCTTTGAATAACCTCGTCGAGATCATCTTCAAAATTAGGATAAAATAAATGTGAATGAGTATCGATAAACATGGCTTGCTGATTTAATTCAATGAAAAGAAAAAATTATTCCACTTCCCCAACTACAATTGCATGCTCTTTTTGGGTAATAGCCACTTGTAAAGTCATCTCTTCCTGCTCTTGCGGTACAACTACCATCAGACCAATCCCTTGGTTAAAAACTTTGCGCATTTCATCGTTGCTAATGTTTCCCGTATGTTGTATTAATTTAAAAACAGGAGGAGTATCCCAATTACCCCAATGAATTTTTAGATTCAAACCTTCGGGAATTATTCTTGAAGTATTACCGATTATTCCTCCGCCGGTAATATGTGATAATCCCTTCACATTTACATTTGATTTTAATTCGCGAATCAACTTTAGATATGATTTATGAATCCTTAATAATTCCTCGCCTACAGTTTTATTTATCAGTTCAACATGATCGTTAAGATTATACTTTTCCAATAAAACTTTCCTTGCCAAAGAGTAACCATTTGTATGAAGACCGTTCGAAAGAAAGCCGATTAAGAGATCACCGGATTGTATGTTTCTGCCGTCTAATATATTTTCTTTATCAACAACACCTACAATAGTTCCCGAAAGGTCGTAATCACTTTCCATATAAATCCCCGGCATCTCTGCAGTTTCTCCGCCGATTAATGCACAATCATTTTCTTTGCAGGCAATTGAAAAACCCTTAACAATTTCCGAAGCTGTATCTTCATCTAGTTTGCCGAATGCCAAATAGTCGAGGAAGAACAATGGTTCGGCACCGCAAACCGCAATATCGTTCACACAATGATTCACCAGGTCCTGTCCTATCGTGTTATGTTTTCCAAGTTCAATTGCAACTTTAAGTTTCGTTCCTACTCCATCCACACTCGATACAAGAACCGGCTCTTTATATTTATCCGAATCAAACTTGAACATCCCTCCGAAATGACCGATATCAGTTAAAACATTAGAATTGAAAGTAGATCTAACGTAATCTTTAATTCTGCTAACTGTATTTTCGCCAGCTACTAAATCAACGCCTGATGATTTATAAGTTTCGCTCAATAGATTATCAAAAACCTTTTTACTTTTTCAAATTTTCAACAAAATTTACCACTAATTATAATCTTAATCAAAAATATATATATGGTAGATTAGAAGAAAAAGTTTTTTTTGAATCTCATTTGTTCATTTTTCATCATATTCCAAATACTAAAAATCAGCGATATAAACTCATGGGCATAAAGTTTGCACAAATTTTGTGAACTGATTTTAATATATTTGCATTCTTAATAATAATTAAAATGAAGATGCACAATAAGCATAACATAGAAGAATTAAACGACAGAGAAAAGAGTATCCTGCGCTCTGTAGTTCAGCAGTTTATTATAACCGCCTCACCGGTTGGTTCCCGCTACATTACAAAAAAATATGAGATAGGAATTTCGCCGGCAACTGTAAGAAACATTATGGCTGATCTTGAGGAATCCGGTTACATAAACCATCCACATACTTCGGCTGGCAGAGTTCCAACTGATAAAGGCTATAGGTATTATGTAGATTCGTTGATGGAACTTAAAAGTTTAAAAAGTTCCGATAAAGGGTTAATCACCAAATCCTTAAAAGCTGAGATTACCGAAACTGATGAGATATTTAAAATTACATCTAAATTGCTTAGTACAATAACTAACCAGTTGGCATGTGTAACTTATCCTGATATTGAATCTGGAATTTTTGAGAAATTGCAAATCATTAGTTTAACCTCTACAAGATTGATGATGGTTATCAGCATAAAATCGGGTTTGGTAAAAACGATTACTTTGGAGATAAAAAGTACAATTAAACATAACCAGTTGGAGTCAGTTCAAAGATTACTGAATGAAAGATTATCAGGATTAAAATTCAGCGAAATACGTAATACATTTAAAGATCGTTTTAAAGACGTAGATGTCAAACAAAAGCCAGTAATAAGGTTGTTCATCGATTCCGTTGATAAAATATTTAAAGATGACAGGAAGACTGAAAATCTTATTCTTACTGGCGCACGTAATATTATCAAACAACCCGAATTTGAAAACCCTGAAAAGTTTGAAGGTATAATTGAACTTATGGAAGACAAGGATATCATTATTCATATTATAGAGAAATCCAGTGAAGCAGATCAGGGTAGCGTTTTTATCTCGATAGGCAGTGAAAATGATGATATAAAAATGCGTGATTATAGTTTTATAAGTAAAGAATATAAGTTTGGCGGAACCATCGGAACGCTGGGAATTGTCGGACCAAAAAGAATGGAATATTCAAAAGTTGTAGCAATAGTCGATTATATTGCTAAAATGCTATCAGAGTTTTTAAAGAAGCCAAATTAATAAAAGGAGAAAATTATTTATGAGTAAAGAGAAGAAAGTGAAAGAAAAAAAAATGAAGGAAGTTGAAATAACCGATGAAGAATCAATAGAAGAAACAAACGAAACTAATTTGGAAGAAAAAATAACGCAGCTTGAACAGGAAGTTGTTGAATTTAAAGATAAGCTGTTAAGAAAAGCCGCGGAGTTTGAAAATTATAAAAGAAGAACCGAAAACGACCAGTTAAATTTACTAACTTTTGCCGCTGAATCATTTATACAAAAACTTCTTCCAGTAATTGATGATTTTGAACGCTCTTTAGGACACGTTGAAGAGGCACAGGATATTACCGCGATTAAGCAGGGATTAAAACTTATTTATGATAAACTAATGAAAGTTCTTGACGAACAGGGTGTAAAGAAAATTGAATCGGTTGGAAATCCTTTTGATGTGGATTATCACGAAGCACTTATGCAGCGCCCCGATGATTCCGTTGAACCACACACCGTATTAGATGAGATGGAAAAAGGTTACACTTATAAAGACAAAGTTATAAGACATGCTAAAGTAATTGTAAGTGAAGAAAAAAGCAGTGAACCAAAAGAATAGCCCAACCATTTAAAAATAAGAAAGAAAAAAGATTTAATGGCTAAACGAGATTACTATGAAATACTTGGTGTCAGCAGGAATGCATCAAAGGAAGAACTAAAAAAAGCTTATCGCAAACTTGCAATGGAATATCATCCCGATAGAAACCCCGGGAATGATGAAGCTGAGGACAAATTTAAAGAAGCCGCAGAGGCATACGAAATATTAAGTCACGATGAAAAGAAAGCAAGGTACGATCGTTTTGGTCATCAAGGTGTTAGGAGTAATGGATTCGGCTCTTCAGGTTTTACAGATATTAATGATATCTTTTCTCATTTTTCAGATATTTTTGGCGGCTCATCAATTTTCGATGATTTCTTTGGAGGCGGAACGCAAAGAGGAAGACGAAGAAGGGGTCAGGGAACTCCGGGTTCAGACCTTCGTGTAACTTTGAAATTAACATTGGAAGAAATTGCAGCCGGCACTACAAAAAAAATCAATATCCGAAAACAAGTTAGATGTAATCAATGTAACGGTACCGGTGCAGAAAAAGCATCTTCATTAAAGCCTTGTACGGTTTGCAGCGGAACAGGGGAACTCAAAACCATTTCCCGTTCCGTGTTCGGTCAGTTTGTAAATATAACAACCTGCCATAATTGTAACGGAGAAGGAAACGTAATCGATACTCCCTGCAGAAGATGCTTAGGCGACGGAAGATATCAGGGTGATGAATTATTGGAAATTGAAGTGCCTGCAGGTGTACACGAAGGAAGTTATATGACGATGACGGGAAAAGGAAATGCTGGCAAACGAGGCGGAGAACCAGGTTCGATAGTAGTTGTGTTTGAAGAATTGCAGCACAAACATTTTATTCGCGAAGATAATGATATAATTTACAATCTTTTTATTACCTATCCGCAGGCAGTGCTTGGTGATGAAGTTGAAGTTCCAACTCTGAATGGTAAAGCATTATTAAAAGTAGGTTCAGGTACGCAGCCGGGCAAATTATTAAAAATGAGAGGGAAAGGTATAAAGCATCTCAACTCTCATGCAGTTGGCGATCAGATAGTGAAAGTTAATGTTGCAATTCCACATAAAGTTAATTCTAAAGAAAAAGAAATACTTAAACAGCTTGCCGATATGCCGAACATAAAAGAATCCTCCAAAGCTGAAGAAAAAAGTTTTTTCAAAAGGTTTGGGTTGTAGTAATTATTATTCCAACAACAATTTTAATCACGGTAATTTTATTTTATATTATTCATAAACTTTGTAACGTATTGATCTAATTATATTTACCAAAATTATAATAACACTATAGTAACATTTTCTATAAATACTTTTCCCAGATCACTCGCATAATTTTAAAATTAATATAACAATGAAATCAACCGCCGAGGTACGAGGTCGACTGGATTGCCTCGTTTGGCAAGGTGTTGATTCTTTCATCTGTTGTTTTCCTATTAAAGGCTAAGCCCTATTCATCAAGTGCAATCAATTCCTCAACAAAATCCATAGGAACAACAATTGAATAGCCCGAATTCTGAAGCCATAACTTTTGGTAGAATACAAGATTGGTAATCAAACCAATTGCTATATATCTGCTTTCTCCTAAGGACATTCTTTCAACCTCTATCACAAGACCACCGCTATTTCCGTAAAAGACAGGACAATCCAAAATAATGGCCTTGAGCACATCATTCTTCCCAGCAACAACGCCCTTTCTGAGCAAAGGTAACCTAATGTCCAACCAGGGGTCGATTTTCGTTATAGAAGTGGGGTAGCCAAAAACAAAGACTGTGTTGCCCACAACAACATCCTTTAAGACCTTAAAGTTGTCTTTATCTACACTAATGAAACCTGCTCCTTGTTTAAAGGTTACCCCTTCAAGAGAGTATATCCTCACTTCTTCTGCTACTTTTTTGGAAATCCCAATTTTTATATAGGCAACATCATGTGATGGATGGTATTTGATCTGTCCACTTTCATATAGTTTTACCAACTGTAGTTGGATTTCATTTATTCCTTTGCCACCAAAAATTTTGGGTACATTCGAAAACAATGTTATTTCGTCGTCATGAAGCTTAAGGTTTTTAGATTCTTTATAAAGCTTCTCAATAGCTCCTTTGAAGTTGTAGTGACCAGTTGGAGCTGCCTTTATAAGTTCGTCTCTGTCGTCCTTCGACATGACACCAAAGAAGTTAAGGATAAATTCCTTATTTGCTGTGTCTTCTATACAAAAGAATTTGTGTTCTAATGGTTTTGGAACTACAAATTGTTCTGGAACACGTAAGGTGGTTTCTTTGAACAGATTGTGTCTTGCTGTAATAAGGTAAGAGGCGTTCTCCTTGTTATAGAAAAATCCACTTCCAGTCCTCCCAGTCTTGCTCACTAATAGGACTGGATATGACAGATTATCGTCCGGAATATCTGGATACGGCTGTGAAATCCCAGGAGAAGGGAGAAATAGAGCCATGCAAAAGAACAAGATACCGAATCTATGTCTTATAGAAACATTTTTCATTTTGTACTCCTTTCTAAAAGTGCCTAACGGTGTTGTGAGTAAGCCGAAGCCCAGAACTGCAATGCCACATTTATTAATAATTTTTTATTTAATATTACTCATGTTAATATGGTGGGAAATTACTAAGCATTGGAAGAATCATATAATTATATGCCTATTCCCCACGCAGATAATAATTTGATAAATATGCTAATTAAATTAATACATTTTATACAGTGATGCAATAATTATTAAACTTTACATATATTAGCGTAGTCCGGCAGCTGCCGGATGGTTTACATATTGTCAATGATTCTGTGTAAGGGTCTCCCCCAGCCCTTGCACGAAATAGAATCAGGAACCCGGTGGCTCCCCGTTGCCGGGTTTTTATTTTAAAGGCAAAAAATTAAAACTAATCTATTTCATCAACATTTATCCGCCGTAGATTTATCGAAGGAGAACCATCTTCTTAGTCTCAATGTAACTTCCTGCTTGCAGCCTATAAAAGTAAATACCACTTGGTAGAATATGAGCATCTCCGCCGGAGGCGGATCCGCCTTTGGCGGAAAACTCAACTTCATAACTACCTGCTGGTTTTTCTTCATCAACTAAGGTTACTATCTCATTCCCTAAAACATCATAAACCTTTATTGTAACAAATTGCCTACTGCTTATTGTATACCGGATACTGGTAGTTGGATTAAAAGGGTTTGGGTAGTTTTGGGAGAGAGAAAATTTGTTTGGATAATTTTTATCAAGTTCTACACTATCTAGAGGGATGGAATAACCCAGGACATTTATTACCTGCGCAATCATTTCATTTTCTTTTTGCATTCGCAAATGAATATCATCTGAGAAAACCCCAAGTGAATCAGGAAAAAATTGAATTTGTAATATCTTATTCTGATAAGGTTGAAGAGTAATAGGAAAACTATCAACTATAGAAAATATTGATGATCTGGCATAATAACTTGTTAGTTGTAATTCTTCATCGGAGTTATTTGTAATATCTATTTCTTTTGTATCAATAGTATATAAAGGAACGTACTCAAAATCAATCCTATAATTATCTGCAACTAATAAATTTGTTCGCCAGGGAATTCGAAAGGCACGATAGCTCTGTGCAGAATCAAAAACTAACTCAAATGTTTTTGTCCCATCATATTTCACTTCAGTTGCTGCAGGATTAAAGCTGGTACCCCAGCCAATAAATGTTCTACCATTATTTAACCGTGTTGAATTACCCATTGCGTGCGAGTAAGGAGGGTTATTAGAATAATTCCAAACAAGAGTTGCAATTTTATTGGTTTCATCCAAATGATATTCTAACGAACTTGAGTATCTTGGAGAAAGTATATTCCCATTATCGAATAACGTTATATTTCCGTTAGATATATACCTTGCATCATGCTGATGTGAAAATCCACGAAGATCATTTACAAATTGAAATTGGTTATTCTTTCCACCTAGTCGCCATATTATTTCCCCCGAAGTTCTGTTAATTTTAGTTATCTCATCCAAATGTCTGCACGAAATGATGAGGTTTCCATTAATATCCAACTCAACAGAGTTACCGTGAACATAATCAATTGTATGAGCCGTTAGATCAATTCTATCAGAAGCATCAGTTATTAAAAAATGATCCCAACTTCTCCACTGAAAAACAACATTTTTAGTTTCATCTAGTTCTTGAATAATGAGTCCAATAACAGTTGCTGCTGTATCACCTCCCGGAACTATTATATCCATTCTTACAGTTTGGAAGTCATAGCTCATCAATAATGAATGTCCGTTAGCTAATATTTGTAATTCGTGTTCGTCAGTTGGATAACCATTCCCACATGCGAAGCTGTCTACCGCCGCATAAGAACTATCTAATGCATAAAACTTTCTGGCAGAGCTATTATAATATGTTAGTAATCCATTTCTGTTTAATTTGAAATCCATACATCTCTTGGGAAATCTTCTATAAAAGATAGGAACTCCATAGTTATCTATAATTAACAAATAACCTGGTGCAAATCCGGGCCATGGATGTCGATAAGGTGCTATAAAAATATAGCCATCGGAGGGATTATTAAAAACCGGGATGTAATATTCAGGAAAATCAGGTGGTAGTGTATCAAATGTACTGGAAGAACGAGGATTACATTTATTTTTTAATTCTCTTACACTTTCAAAACTGATTGATGAATTTAATTCATTCGCTAAAGGATGGGAAGTTGAATATCTAATGTTTTTTTTCCAGGAATTAGAGATTGTAAATTCAAAATTAAGATCGGCTATTTTATTTTCTGAGGCGCCAAGCTTATTTTCTTTAAATAACACCATTATTTTCTCACCTTCAGTAAATGGTAATTCGGGTTTAAATATAATAGTCTTGCTATCTTCTAATAAGATTAATTCACCTCTGTGCAACCCACTTATTGTACCTGTTACTTCAATTATATCTTTCTCAGTTAATACAGATCGCCCAATATTAACAACTGATCTTATAATTATGGTACTCCAGGGTGAAACGTACTGAGAATTTGGTACGGGCGAGATATAATTAATATGTGAGTAATCATCACCTTGAGCAATTAAGTGATAATTAGAAACAATAAGTAAAATTATGCAGCAATATAATTTTTGTTTTATACTCAATCAATTCTGTTGAATTTTCATTTTTTGAACTAGTTATTTGATCAACACCATCTTCTGTGTCTCAACAAAACTCTGTCCTGAGCTTGTCGAAGGATCACCTGCTTGGAGCCTGTAAATGTATATTCCACTTGGTAATGCTGTTCCATTAAATTCAACTTCATAATTTCCAGCAATAATATTTTCTTTTATTAGTGTTGTTATTTCTTCACCAAGAGTATTGTATACCTTTAATGTAACAAAAGACTCCTCAGGTATTGAGAAACGAATTATTGTAGATGGATTAAATGGATTGGGATAGTTTTGATTTAATTTATAAGAACTGGAGATAAGATTTGTTCCATTAATTCCCGTACTTAATTTCTGGTCTAATTTCATAATAAAAATATTACTCTTTGTTAGGAAATCGTACAACGTACCGCCAATAAATAGACTGCTGTCATTCACAATGATTTGATGAAGGAATGACTGCTCAAATGTTACCTCATCCAGATAGTATTCCCATTTTAATTCCCCTTCTGTTGATATTTTTAACACATAACTTTTTGAAACTGAATCTACTGATTTCCCGGTAATATATATATTGTCATCTTTGTCCAGAGCAAGCGCATCCGGAATATCCTGTAAATTTCCCTGGCTATCATATTCCTTTAGCCATAATTCCTCTCCGGATGAAGAAAGTTTTTTTATTTGAATATTTGCATTCATATCGGAATTATTTCCGGTTACAATAACATTATTCAACTTGTCTACACCCATATCATACAAGTTGGAGATATGATATATAGAATTATTGATATTTTTTTCCCAAATGGTTTCACCTGTTGCAGAATTAATCTTATAAATTCTTGAATCATACTTAGTAAAAGCAACTAAGTTATTATCGCTATCAAGAACGATTTTCCTGATGTGGCTACCTCCAATTGGTCTATACCATATTAAATTTCCATCCTTAATACAAGCAATATGCGAATGGTAAATATTTTGACCATTTATTACCTGTAATTGTAGAATCCCCGTATAAAAAAAGTTTTCGTTATCTCTAATAATACAAGCAATTCCGTATGCACTTGTATCATCACGGAAAATAACCGACCAAAGTGAATCACCGGAGGAACTAAAGCTGTTAATAACTAAGTGAGCGTAATTAGGTCCTTCCCAATTATCATAAGCAAGAACGGGCAAGTTATTATTATCCAGAATTAAAATTAATCCTCGTGCTTTGAAATTAAATTCTTTTAACCAGGTTATCTGACCGGAAGAAGAATATTTTTGAAAGATCATTTTTCTATTGTAATCATTAATAGTTGTAACCCCGGTTAAATATAAATCAGAATTATCATCCACAACCAATGAATTAAATTCATCGCGAACATCAGGTTGGTGTGCATAAACAATAGAAAAAAGTGAATCACCTTCAAGTGAATATTTAATGAGAAAAGCATCTGCAGTACTATCACTCATATAACTGCCGCCTGCGAGATAAATACCTGAATTATCCATTTTCATACTGTGTAAAAAATCATAGTAATTGATGGGACCATTATATATCCTGAACCAATCCAATTCTGGGTACACTTGTGAATAAAGATTTTGAGTTATTACGAGGAAGACTATAAAAAGGGGAATTCGTTTCATTTTAAACCCTTAATAAATGTTCTATATAAGTAGCTTTTCAAAAATAATGATTTTTATTTTAATATTTCCTAATTAATGATTGGAATTAATTAAATTGTAATAATTATGTTAAAAAAGATTTCAAGAAAAATTGGATTTACTGAAACCGAAATAAAAGTTATACTTTTTTTGGCAGTAGGTTTTTTAATTGGGTTTGGAATTAAAATTTATAACGATAACTCTAAACCTGAATATAAATCTTATGACTACAGTAAGGAAGACAGTCTTTTTAATTATTACAATAGCAGGTCAGAAAAAAACCTGAATGATAAAAAAAATAGTAAAGAAGATAAAATAGTTGATTCTAAAGAAGAAGTTTTAGATTTTAGCTCGAGAAATTTTTATAAAAAGAAATCTTTACTTCCGCCGGAAGAAAAAAGTATAAATTTAAATGAGGCTGACTTAGAAACCCTGATTAGATTACCAGGAATCGGACAAATAACCGCAAAAAAAATAATTGATCTGCGAAGTAAAAAAACAAAATTTGAAAACCTGGAAGAATTAATGGAAGTAAAAGGTATCGGTGCGGTGAAGTTTAATAAAATTAAAAAGTTTTTATATATTAAATAGTCATTCTGAATTTTTTATTAGTCCGGAGGAAAAATGGACATTAAAACTGATCCCTGGTATATTCACGCAGGATTATACCTGGTTATTGCAATACTAACGGTTTTTCTTGTAAAGGTAGCTATAATAGACCCGCACGAATATGTGGAAACTGAAAAATATAATAAGAAAGAATCGCGTCTTAGAATGACTAATCTCAAGGAAGCTCAAATCCTTTGGCAAAGAAAAAACGGCAACTACACCGGGAACTTAGATGCTCTTATCGAATTTATTAAATCCGATCCTTATGTTGATAGTGTTGTAAACACATTCGATTCATTGATAATGAAAATTGCAAATCCATTCAAACCTCTTATAAGCGGAGAGTTTGTTCCGGATAGCTTAAAATGGACACCAAAATCACACACTGTTTATGTTTTGCAAATTGATACTTCTGTTACAATTGATACTGTGATTAATAGAAGAGGAAAAATTACACGTGTAGATACTACAATTATTTTTGGTACACGCTACTATCTTGAAGACGTAGACGGTTACGGTACAATTGGCAGCCTGGATACTGATGCTCTTAAGAATACAGCTTCCTGGGAGTAATGTTATTTAATGGCCGGATTATTTATTCATGCCGGACTGAATGTATCGGGTACAAAATTACAATTAGTAGAAGTATTGGGTTCACCCGATGGTGTACGTTTAGATAATCTGAACGAAGTTGTTTTTGCAGAGCCAATTGATTATAAATCTGATAATGAAACGAAAATCCTCACCCAGCTTCAGGCAGCATTCGATGAATTCCGATTAAAGAAACCGGTTAAAAGCAAAAAATTATCATTTTCCCTACCCCTGGAAATATTTTACATTTCACAGCTACCGTTCGATAACACGTTGCTGCATAGAGACATTATGGAAGAGTTCAAATGGGAATTTTCTGTAATCTATCCTTTCTTAAACCCTGAAGAATTAATTCTTCAATATCTTGAAGTTGAAAAGAATATGATCTTTACAAAAAATACGGCTATAGTTTATGCGATTGAAAGAAAGTATTTAAAGATGTTAAAAAAATTCTGTGTGCAAAACGGTTCAAATTTAGGATATATTGATAATGCGCATCTCGCATCCGAAAGAGCACTCGCTTTGAGCGATTCATTCATAAATCAGGGATTAAGATTAAGTGTTTATGTTTCAAAAGAACATTTATCAATCATTCTCTCCTTAGACGGCAAAACAATCTCACAAAAAGTTCATAAGCTCGAAAGCCAAAATGAAATTCGACAAATTATAGAGCATGAAATTTCTCCCACTCAATCAAAAAATATTATGAAGGGGTTGGTACAAGCAGCATACATAACAGGCGAAATTGTTACTGATGCATTAGCAAAAAAATTGACTGAAAAAACAGGGATAACTTTTATTTCTTTCAATCCATTCGATAAATTAACAACAACACCAAAAATCCTGGAAAGTCTTCTCTACAGTCAAAAGTTCAATTCATTTTCTTCGGCGGCAGGAATTGCATACAGAATTGCCTGACGGTCAGTCCTGAATATTATTATTTTTAAAAATTATGAGAATGAGAATAATTTCCGGCGAATTTAAAGGGCGATTTATAAATGTACCTAAATCAAATTTGATTCGACTTACAACAGACAGGGTGAGAGAAACACTTTTTAATTTACTGAACAATATGATTGACTTTAACGGAATAAAAGTATTGGATTTTTACGCCGGTTCAGGTTCTCTCGGGTTAGAATGTCTTAGCAGGGGTGCTAAAGAAATTCATTTTGTCGAGAAAAATTTTGTCATCTGCAAAAACCTTTTTGAAAATATAAAATCGTTAAATGTTGAATCTCAATGTACAATATTTAAAATGCCTTCTATAAAATTTTCTCAAAGGATGCGGAAAAATAAATATGACCTGATAATTGCTGATCCGCCATTTTTTAAATATGATATTTTTTCGGTTGTTGAAAATATGAAAACGAATGAATTTCTTAACCCGGCATCGTTTATGATAATAGAAAGATCGATACAAACTAAAGAAGAAGATATAGTTAATTTTAATGTTGAACCATTTAAGATTATAGGTGATACTTGCTTATACAAAATAGAAAATTGATAGTACTCATATTTTTCTAATAATTTAGTTTCTTTACTCTTTATAAAAGGAGAAAGTAAACCCGTTAAATAATAGATTGTTATATTTTTTATTGATATCGATAATGATAGTGATAAGGATTTGTTCCTTGGAAATGTGAATGGTGGTTTATATATTTAAGATAATATAACTATTAGTCATGTTGAAAATGGGATAATTGAGCCACCTTCTACCTTTCAAGTTACGGCTCATCCAAATCCGTTTAATCCGAATGTTTCTATAACTATTTATTTGGAATCAAAGAGTAGGATAAAAAGAGCTATCTTGAACATACCCGGTGAAAAAGTAAAAACAATGTTCGACAATGATTTAAATAAAGGTAGGCACTTATTTAATTGGGATGGACAGAATGATTCAAATCAACACCTCGCTTCAGGAAGCTATATTGTTGTATTGCAATCTGAAACACATGTAGTATCACTCAATCTTTCTTTTATTAAATAACAAATTACAACTATTATATGGATTTATTATGATAAAACTTATCTACATTTTTATAACCATTTGTTTGGTACCTGTTAATTATTTATCAGCACAAAATGATGTTGAATTACTTGGACAGCTTAACCCATATCCAAATCTTGACTATGCAGATATTTGGGGATATGCTGCCAATGGAAGAGAATATGCACTAATGGGTGTTACAGGCGGTACATCAATAATTGATGTTACCGATCCTGCCAATCCGGTAGAAGTGGATTTTATTGCAGGACCCACAGCTCCGCCGTATGAGTGGCGGGATATTAAAACTCATTTAAATTACGCTTATGTTGTAACCGAAGGAACGGGTTCGGGACAAGGATTACAGATAATCGATCTTGCAAATCTTCCAACTTCTGCTTCTCTTGTTAATACTATTGATACATGGTTCAGTCATGCTCATGATATTTTTATCGATAATGGCTACGCTTATGTAGTAGGTACCAACGGTGGTGGTGGAATGCATATACTCGATCTTTCTGATCCGGTCAATCCAACTGAAACTGCATACTATACAACCAGCGGCTATATCCACGATTTATATGTGTGGAATGATACTGCTGTTGTATGTGCTGGAAATACTTACGACCTTGTTGATGTTAGTAATAAAAATAATCCGCAATTTATAAGTGCAAGTACTCCCATCTCCGGTATTTATGCGCACAGCGGGTGGATGACTGAAGATAAACGGTATTTTATTGCCGCTGAAGAATTCAACGTTAGAGATTTAATAGTATATGATCTGCTGGATCGTTCTACCTGGGATGTGGTTCTTCCAAGCTGGCAAATGAGCGGGAATTCACCGATTCACAATATTTTTGTTTTAGGTAATTACGCTCATATCTCATATTACAAAGACGGGTATGTTGTGCTGGATATTTCCGATCCGACGGCTCCAACAATTGCAGGTCAGTATGATACCTTTCCAGGCAGTGGTGGTACTTATGATGGCGCGTGGGGATGCTATCCTTACCTGCCTTCGGGTCACATAATAATATCAGATATGTCAACAGGATTATATATTTTAAGTTTTGATTCCGGTGTGCCGGTTGAACTGACCTCTTTTACTGCTAGTATTGATGGGAGAAATATTATCTTAAATTGGACTACTGCAACTGAAATAAATAATCTTGGATTTGAAATTCAAAGAAGATCAGATGATGATTATAGAACAATTGGTTTTGTAGATGGTCACGGAACTACGACAGAAATACAGAATTACTCATTCGCAGACATAAACCCGGAAACAGGTTTATATAATTACAGATTAAAGCAAATTGATTTCGACGGAACAATAGAATTTTCACAAGAGATTGAAGTTGAATTTTTCAATCCATCCAAATTTGAACTTAAACAAAATTATCCCAATCCATTTAATCCATCAACAAATATCAGTTTTTTGATTCCGGAACCGGGATTGGTTACACTTAAAGTTTACAGCATTTTAGGTGAGGAAGTTGCCGAATTGATAAACGAGTTTAAAAAGGCTGGAATTTATGAGATAAACTTTTCTGCTGATAACCTCACAACCGGAATTTATATTGCAAAGTTATCAACAGGAAATAATATTCAAACAATCAAAATGAGTTTATTAAAATAACTTAAATAGTAATTAATTTAGATGGAATAATGATAAAGAAAATTCTTCTTTCTCTGTTCTTTATTGGAGCATATCTATTAGCTCAAACTAATATTGAACTGATAAGTAATTTAGATGAACATCATTCCTCTGGATATAATGATATCTGGGGATATGTTGACGAAATGGGTAATGAATATGCACTGCTTGGTGTAAGAAACGGAACATCAATTATCGATCTTTCTGATCCTGCAAATCCTGTAGAAGTTGCATTTATTCCTGGAACAAATTCAATCTGGAGAGATATTAAAACACATGAGCAATATGCTTATGTTGTTTCGGATAATACCAATGATGGATTACAAATAATCGATCTCTCACAGCTTCCAAACACTGCAACATTAGTAAATCAAACTACAGCTTTTTTCGAAAGTTCACACAATATATTTATAGATAACGGATTTCTTTATGTTGTAGGAACTGAAGGAGGTGGCGGAATGCATATATTGGATCTATCCAATCCGGTTGATCCAATAGAAACTGCACACTACACAGCCAGTGACTATATCCACGATTTATATGTATGGGATGATACAGTTGTTGCATGTGCCGGAGATTCTTATGACCTTGTTGATGTTAGTAATAAAAATAATCCGCAATTAATTTCAGTAAGTTCTCTCATACCCGGTATATATGCTCATAGTGGATGGATGACAGAGGATAAACGGTATTTTATCGCCGCTGAAGAATCCAACGTTCGAGATTTAATAGTATATGATCTGCAGGACCGGTCTACCTGGGATGTGGTTGTTCCAGGCTGGCAAATGAGCGGGAACTCCCTTATTCACAATATTTTTGTTTTAGGTAATTATGCTCATATCTCCTATTACAAAGACGGGTATGTTGTGCTGGATATTTCCGATCCGACGGATCCAAAATTTGCAGGTCAATATGATACGTTTCCAGGCAGTGGTGGTAATTTTGATGGTGCGTGGGGCTGCTATCCTTACCTGCCTTCAGGTCACGTAATAATATCAGATATATCAACAGGATTGTACGTCCTTAAGTTTGGGATGCCAACTGCAGTTGTAGATGAAGAGTTACCAATATCTTTTTCACTAAACCAAAATTATCCCAATCCGTTTAATCCATCAACAAATATCAGTTTTTCGATTCCGGAACCGGGATTGGTTACACTTAGAGTTTACAGCATTTTAGGTGAGGAAGTTGCTGAATTACTAAATGAATTTAAAGAAGCTGGAAATTATGAGATAAACTTTTTTGCTGCTAACCTCCCAACCGGAATTTATATCGCGAAGTTATCAACCGGAAATAATTTTCAAACAATCAAAATGAGTTTATTAAAATAACTTAAATAGTAATTAATTAAGATGGAATAATCATGAAAAAAATTCTGCTCTTTCTGCTCTTTTTTGGAGCATCTCTATTAGCTCAAACTAATATTGAACTGATAAGTAATTTGGATGAACATCCCGCCGGATATGCTGATATTTGGGGATATGTTGACCCGATGGGTAATGAATATGCACTGCTTGCTGTAAGAAACGGAACTTCTATTATCAGTCTCGCCGATCCGGCTAATCCATTTGAAATTGCTTTTATCCCCGGCACTAACACAATATGGCGGGATATTAAGGTTCACGATCAATATGCATACGTAGTTTCAGATGGTACATCTGACGGATTGCAGATAATCGATCTATCACAGCTTCCAAACACTGCTGTATTAGTAAATCAAACTACAGCTTTTTTCGAAAAAGCTCACAACATTTTTATTGATGGTGGATTTGCATATGTAATTGGTACCGAAGGAGGAGGAGGAATGCATATACTTGATCTTTCCAATCCGGTAAATCCAACAGAAACTGCATACTACACAGCTAGCGGTTATATCCACGATGCATATGTGTGGAATGATACGGTAGTAGTCTGTACTGGAAATACCTTTGAGCTTGTTGATGCGAGTAATAAAAATAATCCGCAATTAGTTAGCGCCAGTCCATCCAGCCCGGGTTATCCTCACAGTGGATGGATGACTGAAGATAAAAGGTATTTTTTTGGCACAGAAGAGGGTAACCAGGTAGATATAACTGTCTGGGATTTACAGGATAGAACATCATGGGATTTGGTTGTTTCTTCATGGGAAACAAATTCAGGTGCGACAGTACATAATTTATTTATCCTGGGAAATTATGCACATATCTCATATTATTCTGATGGATATGTTGTTCTTAATATTTCCGACCCTGAAGCACCGATTTTAGCCGGAGAATATTCGACCTCATCTTTGTGGGGATGTTATCCATATCTTCCTTCAGGAATAACAATTTGTTCTGATATGAATAATGGTCTTTATGTGTTCATGTTCGATTTGCCTATTCCAGTAGAACTAACATCATTCACAGCCGTGATTAGTGAAAGGAATATTATCTTAAACTGGTCAACTGCAACCGAAACAAACAATCTTGGATTTGAAGTTCAAAGAAAATCAGATGGTGATTATAGAACAATTGGTTTAGTGGATGGTTACGGCACTACAACAGAAATACAGAATTATTCATTCGCAGACATAAATCCTGAAACAGGTTTATATCATTACAGATTAAAGCAAATTGATTTCGACGGAACAATAGAATTTTCACAAGAGATTGAAGTTGAATTTTTCAATCCAGCCAATTTTGAACTTAAACAAAATTATCCCAATCCATTTAATCCATCAACAAACATCAGTTTTTCGATTCCGGAGCCAGGATTGGTTACACTTAAAGTTTACAGCATAATAGGCGAGGTAGTTGCCGAATTGATAAACGAATTTAAAGAAGCTGGATTTTATGAGATAAATTTTTCTGCTGTTAATCTCACATCCGGTATATATATCGCAAAGTTATCAACCGGAAATAATATTCAAACAATCAAAATGAGTTTATTAAAATAACTTAAATAATAATTAATTAAGAGGAAATAATGATTAGGAAAACACTTCTTTTTCTGTTCTTTTTTGGAACATCAATCTTAGCTCAAACTAATATTGAACTGATAAGTAATTTGGATGAACATTCTGCAGGATATGCTGATATTTGGGGATATGTTGACCCGGTGGGTAATGAATATGCACTGCTTGCTGTAAGAAACGGAACTTCTATTATCAGTCTCGCCGACCCGGCTAATCCATTTGAAATTGCTTTTATCCCCGCTACTAATACAGTATGGCGGGATATTAAGGTTCATGGTGAGTATGCTTATGTAGTTTCAGATCAGACTAATGACGGATTACAAATAATCGATCTCTCACAGCTTCCAAATACTGCAACATTAGTAAATCAAACTACAGCTTTTTTCGAAAGATCACACGATATATTTATAGATAACGGATTTCTTTATGTTGTAGCAACTGAAGGGGGTGGTGGAATGCATATATTGGATCTATCCGATCCGGTTAATCCTACGGAAACTGCATACTACACAGCCAGCGGTTATATTCATGACTTATATGTTTGGAGTGATACCGTAGTTGCCTGTACCGGATCTTCAGGAGAGTACCATCTTGTAGATGTAAGTGATAAATCAAATCCGCAATTAATTAGCGCCAGTCCGTCGATACCTGGAATCTATGCTCACAGTGGATGGATGACAGAGGATAAAAGATACTTTTTTGGTACCGAAGAATTTAACGAGGTTGATATAACTGTTTGGGATCTTCAGGATAGAACATCATGGGATTTGGTTGTTCCTTCCTGGGAAACAAATTCTGGTGCAACAGTGCATAATTTATTTATCCTGGGAGATTACGCACACATCTCATATTATTCCGATGGTTACGTTGTACTTGATATTTCAAATCCGGAAATACCTTTTTTGGTTGGCGAGTATTCAACATCAGCTCTATGGGGATGCTATCCATATCTTCCTTCAGGAATAACAATTGGTTCTGATATGAGTAATGGATTATATGTATTTCAGTTTGTACCGGGCAATGTTGCTCCATTGATTAGTCATACACCGATTGATGATGTACTTAACAATGACCCGGTGACAATTAGTGCTAACATAATAGATGACGACCAGGTTGTTGATGCCAATTTGCACTATCGAACTACTTTTGATGGCAACACAAGCGACTGGTTTCTAATCAACGATCTCAATGGACCGACGAATAACTTATATGAATTTGAAATACCGGGGCAGGAGCATTTAACAACAATTGAATACTATCTTGCTGCGGTAGATAATAATGAAAATGTTTCTACTTTACCGGCAGGGGGTTCCGGTATAAATCCTCCTGGCAGTACACCACCTCCTGATTTCTTTTCCTTTAAAGTTGTAATACCGGGAACCCCTATAATACAGTCCTTCTTTCCATTGGGCGATACAACAATTCAGAAGAATGGGGAGATTGATTTTATGGTAAATGCAATAGACACAAGTGGGTTGGAACTTACTTATCAATGGTTTAAAAATGATGTT